>NZ_CDDB01000052.1 GCF_000820105.1 Aeromonas schubertii
GGCCATCGGTCACGGCGTGGCACGAGAGCGTTACGCCCACCACTGCGGCCAGCGACGGTGTCACCAGCCGGCTTATTGACTCAGCATTAAACCCATCTTGTAAGCCTCTATCCAGTGATGTTAGCGTCATTGGCTGGTCGTTATTGTGCTTGTTTTCAAATCCTCACACAGTGAGCCTGAAATCCTGACAATTCTGGGCGAATCGGGCTGACATCCCACCCATGAACGATGTGCACCGCTTTACCATTACGCGATAGATAAATGATGGATGTCCCACAATAGAAAGTCCCACAATAGAAAGAAGAGATCGGTGAATTGATGGGTGTCCAAAAAAGAGAGGGTTGGAAATGTCGAAAAGGGAGGAAAAGAGGCGGCCCAAAACGCCCATCAGGGCATTTTGGGGGTTTTAGTGGGAGCTTAGCCAGGGAGAGCTGGTGCTCCAAAAGATGATATCGGCCCCCAGATAGTCATCGGCAAAGGCCACAAATTCCTTCTTGGTGAAGGGCTTGCCACTGGCGGGGTTGGTATAGGTGAGGGTCGGCTCTTGCACTGCCATGGCGACCAGCGGGAGCTTGCCCTTGTAGCGGTGGAAGAGGGGGTAGGCATTTTTCATCTGGGCCTTGCGGTGCGGCACTATATCCGGTCCACCGAGGCCGATCCGGTTGGCGTGGGCAAAGGCAAACAGGCGCCCCATGTAGTCGTGGTCGTTATCCCATTCGCAGGGCCAGAAATTGACATACTGCACCAGGTGCGAACGGGTAAAGAGGCGGCGCGCCGCGGCAAGGTTATCCATCTCACCCTCAAAGTAGCGATCGCAGGTAAACCCCTCGGGCGGACGCTTCTCGTCCGGATCGATCGCCGTCTCGGGCAGATTCACGCCATAGACGCGGCCATCAAATTGCCGGGCCAGCGCGGCGAGGAGCGCCTGATAGCGGGCTCGCACCGCCGGATCCCACTGGCGGGCTACCCAGCCCGATCCGACCGGCTTGCCTTCCCCCGGATTGTCGAACTGGGGGGCGAGGCCACCGTGATAGGCGGGATCCTGCATCAGGTAGTCGGGCACATAGCGGGCGTCGGGTTCGAAGAAGCGATCCTGGATCTGGATGAAGAGCTGCTTGCCACTCGCTTGCAGAGTCTTTAAGTCCCGCTCGATGGCGGAGAAATCGTAATGCCCCTTGGTGGGCTCGAGGGCTCGCCAGCTGTAAACAATCTGGGCACCGTCGATGTCGCTGCGCGCGAGCAAGGGCTGTGCTGCGGCCAGTTCTCCTGAACTCGTGTAGATAAAATGGCGTGGTTCAGCCGCCTGCAAGAGCGGGGTGACACACAGGGCGGCGATCAGCGCCAGCTGTCTTGACCACATCATAACGTGCTCCTCTTGCGCTCAGCGTTTACTGCCCTTGCCCAGGGCCTGGCGTCTGGCCTTCTGCTTCAGGGCCCCCTTGCTGCTGCGCCCCTTGCTCGGTGCCTCGCGGGTCAGATCCGGCTCAAAGCCCGGGAACCACTGCTGGGGCAGCCGGGTGTCGAGCACCGCCTCGACTTTTTCCATGAGCGGTGTGTCTTCCGGGCTGAACAGGGTAATGGCTAGCCCCTTGTTGCCGGCGCGGCCGGTGCGGCCGATGCGGTGCACATAGTCCTCGGCCACGAAGGGGAACTCCATGTTGATCACATAGTTGAGATCGCTGATATCGAGCCCGCGCGCCGCCACGTCGGTGGCCACCAGGGCCTGCAGGGTGCCGGCGCGAAACTCGATCAGCACCTTCTCCCGTGCCCCTTGCGTCAGGTCCCCGTGAAAGGCCAGCGCATTGATGTCGCCCTGGGTGAGCCGCTGGGCCAGCTTGTCGGCCCCCTGGCGGGTGCGGCAAAAGATCAGTGCCGGCGCCCACCCCTTGACCTTGATAAGGTGCTGCACCAGCGCCACCTTGCGTTCGCTGTCTACCGCATAGACCCGCTGCTCCACCTCGGCCGCCGTGGTGTTGCGGGCTGCCACCTCAATCAGCTCGGGGTCCTGCAGCAGTACCTTGCTCAAGGCAAACAGGTTGTCATCACAGGTGGCCGAGAAGAGCAGGGTCTGGCGATCCGCCGGGATCTGTTTGAGCAGCGCGGTGATCTCGTCCATAAACCCCATGTCGAGCATGCGGTCGGCTTCGTCAAACACCAGATGGGTCACTGCCGACAGGCTCACCACCCCGTGGCGCAGGTGATCGAGCAATCGGCCCGGGGTGGCGATCAGGATATCCACGCCCGTTTTGAGGGCCTCCACCTGGGCGGCGATGCTGACCCCGCCGTAGACCAGTGTGCTGGTGAGATCTGTGCCCTTGGCGTAACGCACGACGCTCTCTTGTACCTGCACCGCCAGCTCGCGGGTCGGCACCAGCACCAGGGTGCGCACCGGCCGCGCCTCGCCGGCCGGCGCCTTCAGCAGTCGTTCAATCAGCGGCAGCACGAAGGCGGCGGTCTTGCCGGTGCCGGTCTGGGCGCCAGCCAACAGATCGCGTCCGGCCAGGATGAGGGGGATGGCGCGCTCCTGGATCGGGGTCGGCACGCGATAGCCAAGCTCGCAGAGGGTCTGCTGCAGGTGCTGGGATAGGCCGAGTGCGGTGAAGGTCGTGGACATAACAGGCGTCCCTTTGGATTGCATGGCCAGAGGCCGGGATAGAAAAATGGTGACAGGGGGGAATGGTATCAGAGGCGCGGTGTAAAGCGCAGCAGACAGAGCTTCAACCAGAAGGTCGGCGGAACTCATCGGGGAGCCGGCAGATTGTGATCACCTTCTCGGGGCGGATTAACGCATGGTCTAGTATGAGTCTGGTTGTGGGCGTTCGGTATCCTTGATGGACCGAACCGGGTTAGCCAGGATGGGGGACGAGTGATGGCCAGAAAATTGATCGTTTGCTGTGATGGAACCTGGAACAGCGCGGATAACAAAGATGAAGGCGTACCGGCGCCGACCAATGTGTTCAAGCTGTTCAATGCCCTCTGCTGCGATGATTCGCAGTTGACTCGTTATCAGAGCGGAGTGGGTAGTGGTGGCCTGATGGACAAGGTGCTGGGAGGCGCTGTCGGTTATGGGCTCAGCGAAGATATTCGTGACTGCTATCAGTGGTTGGCGACTCATTATCGCGAAGGGGATGAGATCTTCCTGTTCGGATTCAGCCGCGGTGCCTTCACCGCCCGTAGCCTTGGGGGGATGATCGGGCGTTTCGGGCTTGTTCGGTTCCATGCCGATGAGGGGCGCGGCAAGGTGGTGGAGCGTATCTATCGGCAAGGGTATCGGGAGGGGCGCTCGCTCGGCGATCTTGATTTTCACCCCAACTCCACCGCCATTCGCTTTATCGGGGTGTGGGATACCGTTGGTGCTTTAGGCATTCCCGATGACAAGGGGGTGCTCAATTTGTTCGATAACCCCGACAACTACCGCTTTCATGATGTGAAACTGGGCACCCATGTGCAGAGTGCGCGTCACGCAGTCTCTATCGATGAGAAGCGCAGCAGTTTTACACCCACCCTGTGGAGAGAAGAGCCGGGCAGGGATATCAAGCAATATTGGTTTGCCGGGGTGCACAGCGATGTGGGAGGGGGGTACAAGGATCATGGCCTCGCGGACATCACGCTGAAGTGGATGATGGAAGAGGCGCAGCAATCTGGTCTCGCGTTCAAGCCGGTACCCGTAGAACAGCTGCAGCCGGACCCTTCGGGATGGCTGCATGAGTCGCACGTCGGCTTGATGAAGCTGTTACTGAGCCGGCCACGTGGTTTACCCAGGCTGGACTCGGCGCAGTACCACCCCTCGGTGCAGGCGCGGCGCCTGGCATCACCCATCGCTCAGCTCCCCTATCTACCCACTCGCGACTGGTCGCCACAAGGCTCAATTACGCTCGATATTTATGCCCGCCATCCATGGTATTGGACCGGCATCTATCTGGAAGCCAACCATCAGTACCGCTTTAGTGCCCAGGGTGAGTGGTATGACTCTCATATTCCCGCCGGGCCGGATGGGGAGTACAGCACGGCCTTTACCCACCAGATAGCCAATATGCTCGGCAAGCTTGAGAGTGTGTACGGTAAGGTGACGGATAATCCGCAGGTCAACCTCATGGGAACCAAGCGAGTGGAAGGGGCGAAGTGGTTTACCCTGATAGGCGCTCTGGCCAATGGGAACAACCCGAATGAGGATGGAACACCTGCGCCACTGATCCCGTTTGTTATTGGTAAGGAGTGTACCCACACCCCTGAGCAGAGCGGTTATCTCTACTGTTTTGCCAACGATGCCTGGGGGTTTTATGAAAACAACCGCGGCTTTGTGACCTTGACGGTGACGCGTGAGTAAATCACCTCTGTATGGAGTGGGCCTTCTTGTGAAGGCCCTTCTTGTATGACAGGGGTTGAAGACCTGTATTTATCGATATTCAGTCCAGGTGTTTGGTGAAGCGGCGCGAGGCGGTCAGCAGGCCGAGGGCGGTAAAGCCGAGCAGCCACAGGGCGTCGCGGCCGAGCTCGCTCACCTCGGCGCCGCGCAGCACTATGGCCCGCACCATCCGCATGAAGTGGGTGGCAGGCAGGGCCTCGGCGATCCACTGGGCCGCCACCGGCATCGCCTCGTAGGGGAACATAAAGCCCGAGAGCAGGATGGAGGGGAGCAGGATAAACACCGTCATCTGCATCGCCTGCAACTGGGTCTGGGCCAGGGTGGAGATGACCAGCCCCAGGGTCAGGCTGGCGCAGATAAAGAGCAGCGAGGCCAGCGCCAGGGAGTCGAGGCCGCCGCGCACCGGCACCGCAAACAGCAGGTGGCCGGCCCCGAGAATGATGGCCACCTGGATAAAGCCCACCAGCACATAGGGGACTATCTTGCCCAGCATCAGCTCCAGGGGGCGTACCGGCGTGGTGATGAGAAACTCCATGTTGCCGTGCTCGCGCTCGCGCACTATGGCAGCCGAGGTGAACAGCACCATGGTCATGGTGAGGATCACCCCGAGCAGGCCGGGCACTATGTTGACCACGGTGCGCTGCTCCGGGTTGAAGTACTGCACTACCTCCAGTGTCGGCTCTGCCTCGGCCACAGGGCGGCCCAACACCTCGTCGATGGGCATCTTGCGCAGGGTGCGGATGGTTGAGGCGACGACCGTGTCCGACCCATCCACCAGCCACTGGCCGAGAGGGGCGGGCATGGCGTGCCCACCGCTCTCGGGGCGGCGCATCAGGCGGGAGGCAAAGTCCGGCGGCAGGTAGAGCACCCCCTTGACCTCGCCCCGGGTGATGGCCACCTCGGCCTCGGCGGCGCTGGCATAGGTGCGGATGAAGTGCACCACCTGGCTTGCCTCGATGGCCTGTACCAGGGCGCGCCCCTGGGAGGATCCGCTGAGATCCACCAGCCCCGCCGGGAGCTGGCGCACATCGGTGTTGATGGCGTAACCAAACAGCATCAGCTGCACCAGGGGGATCATGACGATCATGGCGAAGGTCATGCGATCCCGGGCGAGCTGCTGAAACTCCTTGATGATGATCGCCAGCATCCTAAGCCCCATGGTGACCCCCTCTCTCCCCGGTGCAGGTGACAAACACATCCTCCAGGCTGGGGCGCACCTCGGCAAGTGGCCGCCCCTCGACCCGAGCGGCCAGCCAGCCCAGAGGGTCGGGGAGATCGCTGCGTACCAGCACCCTTAGCCTGCTTCCAATCTGGGCGGCGCTCAGCACCTCGGGGGCCTGGGTCAGGCGTTGGCGCAGGGGGCGCAGGGTCTCGCCTGCCACCTCGATGACCCGGGCCCCCATGGCCGCCATCAGCGCCTGGGGGGCGCCGTCGGCCCGCTTGACGCCGCGCTCCAGTATGGCCAGGGCATGGCAGCGCTCCGCCTCGTCCATGTAGTGGGTCGAGACCAGTATGGTGGTGCCGGCGGCGCAGAGATCGAACAGCCGCTCCCAGAACTCCCGGCGATTCTCGGGATCGACCGCCGAGGTGGGCTCGTCGAGAAAGAGCAGCTCGGGCCTGTGCAGGGTGGCGGCCGCCAGGGCCAGGCGCTGCTTCTGGCCACCGCTCATGGAGCCCGCCATCTGGCGCTCTCGCCCGCCGAGCTCATAGAGGGCGATCAGCTCGGCGATCCGCGCTTTCGCCTCGCGTCCGCCAAGGCCGTGAATGCGGGCCACGAAGCCCAGGTTCTCGGCCACCGTCAGGTTCTCGTAGAGGGAGAACTTCTGGGTCATGTAACCGATGCGCCGGCGCAGGGGCTCCTCGGCGCCGGGCAGGGACTCCCCCAGCACCCGGATCTCGCCGCTGGTGGGGCGCAGCAGGCCGGTCAACATGCGGATGGAGGTGGACTTGCCGCAGCCGTTGGGGCCGAGAAAGCCATAGATGGTGCCGCGGGGGATGGCGAGGCTCAAACTGTCCACCGCCTTGAGATCCCCGAAGCTGCGGCTCATGCCCCGGGTCTCGATGGCCAGCTCGCTCATGGGGTCGGCTCCTCGAGTATCACCTCCAGGGCCAGGCCGGCGGGGAGCTCTTCCCCCCCTTCGATGTCGATGTCGGTCAGGTACATCAGGCGGGCGCGATCGCGCTCGTTGAGCGCGTAGTAGGGGGTGAAGGCGGGTTCGCTGCGGATGGTGCGCACCCGGCCAGGAATGGGATCGGCGCGTCCATCCACCCGGATCTGTACCCGGCTGCCGGGGGCGAGCCGGGTCAGGTAGGGGGCTGGCAGATAGACCCGCACATAGGGGGCATCCTCGGCCAGCAGACCGACGAGTTGGCTGCCGGCGGCCACCCTGTCCCCCACCCGCCAGGGCAGCAGCTCAACCCGGGCGTCCCGGGCCGCGCTCAGGGTGAGATCGGCGAGGGCCTTGCGCGCCTGGGTCAGGGCCGCCTTGGCGGCGGCCACGGCGGCGCGGGCCTGATCGATCTGCTCGCTGCGGGTGCCGTTTTCGAGCTCGCTCAGGCTCTGGGCCGCCTGCTCCCGGCTGGCTCTTGCCCCGTCGCGGGCGGCGCGGGCGGCATCGAAGTCGGCGACGGTGAGCACCTGGGTCTTGAGCAGCCGCTCGGTGCGGCCATAGCGCAGCTCGGCTTCGCGAAGGGCCGCCTCGGCGCCGGCCAGGGCGGCGCGGGCACGCCCGAGCGCTTCGCTGCGGGCGCCCTTGAGCAGCTCGGCCTGCCTGGCCTCGGCCTGAGCCAGCTCGGCCTGACGGCGATCGACCTCGGCCCGGGCCGAGCGCGAGTCCAGGGTGAGCAGCACCTGGCCCGCCTTGACTCTGTCCCCCTCCCGCACCGGCTGGGTGGCGATCTGCTCGCCGACCGGGGCGGTCAGGGTGAGGCGATCCCGCTCCACAGTGCCATAGATATGCGGCGCGGGGCTGTCGCAGCCGGCGAGCAGGGCGAGCAGCAGCAGGGAAACGGCTCTCATGGGTGGCTCCTTGTGGCGGCGGGGGGGCACAGCCCCTCGGTCAGCAGTCGGGTGTTGTGTTCGATGAGGGGGCGCATCCCCTCCGGGGTGAGCGAGAGGCCAAAGCGGGCCATCAACACGGGAGGGACGATGAGGGGAAAGACCATCAGGCTGACCAGGCTCAGGCGTGCCAGCTCGGGGTCCGTCCCGTTCTCGAGCCGACTCCCTAGCAGGCGATCGAAACCCAGGCGCGAGTGTTCGATGATCTCGTCGAAGACGCTCAGCATAGCCCTGTGAGCCTCGCCGCCCGGGGTCTCTTGCAGAACGCGCACCACCAGGCGTGGCAGGCCGGGGTGGGGCAGCATGATGTCGTAGTAGAGGGCCATGAAGCCGGCCAGATCGGAGGGACTCTCCTCCCGGGGCAGTTGACGCAGGCGCTGCAATACCGGCGACAGGGTCTCACGCACCATCTGCTCAAACAGACCCCCCTTGCTGCCGAAGTAGTAGCGAATAAGGGCGGCATCGACCCCCGCCTCCCGGGCCAGGGCGCGGGTCGATACCTGGCGGTAATCCTGACGGCTAAACAGGTTCAGGGCCGCCTGAATGAGGCGAATGCGTGCATCTGACTCGCCCTTCGGCCGTCCCGGTGTGCTCTGCATGGGGGCTCTCCATTAACTCCTCGCGTGATGAAGATGCTAATGAAGGGGAGGGGGAAAAGACACGGTTTTTATTCCCGCTTTTGGCGCAAATGAGGAATAAGGGCCGGCCCTGGCGGCCGGCCCGGGGGGTCAGTTAAACAGCCCCTTGAGCAGCTTGTCGGCGGCCTCCTTGAGGGCCGGATCACCCTTGTCACCGAGCAACTTGTTGATGCCGCGCTCGGCCTCCTTGCGCGCCTTCTCCTCGAGCAGCTTGTTGTTTTGCAGCAGCGCCTTGAGATCGAGGGCGTAGCTGGGCTGGCTCCAGCTCCCCGTGATACGCACCGGTATGGTCACCTCCGCGAGCTCGCCCACGTCGCGGCCACCCTGGCCCTTGCCGGTGCCGACCACAGAGGTATTGAAGAGGAAGTCGAGCCCCTCGCTCACCAGGTCGGTCTCGCCGTTGCCGTGTACCCGCAGCGCCGGGGCGAAGAGCTGGATGTCGTTGCTGCGTGCCTTGCCGCCCCCGAGCTGGAAGCTGGCGGTGAGGGCGCTGAAGTCGGTCTTGCGCTCCTCTTTCACGTACTCGGCGCGCTGACCCTTGAGGGTTGCCTTGGCCTCGCGGATCATCTCGGGCAGGTTGACGCCATGCAGGGCACCGTCCTCCACCTTGAGATGAGCCTGGCCCGCGATGCCACGACGCAGGGCCGCCTGGGAGAGGCCATGCCCCTGCACCGCCAGGCTCAGGCTGGTGCGCCCCGACAGCAGATCGCTCTGGGCCAGTTGTTGCAGCAGGGGGCGGATCTGCACATCCTTGCCCTGGGCGTTGAGGCGGTAGCTGGCCGGGTGCTGGCGGGCATCAAGCTGGCCGTTGGCGTTCAGGTGCCCCTGATCGAAGCCGCTCTTAAAGCGCTTGAGGGTGAGCAGCCCCTTGTCGAGCGTCAGGGCGATCTCGGGCTGGGTCAGGGTGAGACCGGCGTAGGTGAGCCCCGCGAGTCTGAGCTGGCCGTCGAGGTTGACCCCCTTGAGGGCCGAGAGATCCGGCTCATCCTGAGCCTGTGCTCCCCGGGGCTGTGTCGCCCCCTGCGGGGCGGTGGCCGGGGCCTTGTCTGTCGTGCTCTCCTGAGCCGCAGGCGCCGTGGTGGCGAGCCACTCATCCAGACCGAAGGCGCCGCCTTGCAGATTAAAGCGCACCAGCGGCGTCTCCTGGAGAGTGACAAAGGCCTCTCCCCCCAGGGTCAGGTCACCGCTCCGGGCCTTGAGGGTGGTGAGACTGAGGCTGCGCGCCGCGCTGTCGTAGGCGATATCCCCGTTGAGATCCAGCGCCAGGGGAGTGCGGGGCACGCCGGCGCCCTCCAGCGTTGCGGTCAGGTGGCTGCCGCCAAGCCGTACCGTTTTCCCCTCGCCGTCTGCCGAGAGGGTGGTGGTGAGCTTGAGGTCAGCCTGGCGAACCCCGTCTCCCCCCTTGAGGGTCAGGGTCAATGGAGAGGGGGTGGCCAGGGCGAGGTGCTCGGCCTTGAGGGAGAAGGCCTCAATCTTGAGCGGGCCACGCTGCAGGCTTCCCTCCACCGAGAGGCGGCGCAGTGCCGTGGTGGCCATGGGCTGACCCAGGCGCAGCTCACCCTGTCCACTCAATCGGTACTCTGCCGCTTGCTCCTTGGCCAGTAGACTCAGGGTCAGCGGCATCCACCCCTCCCCATCGGCACCGCCCAGAGTCAGGTCGAGGTTGTCGAGAGTGAGGCGGCGGCCTGTGCGCCCATCGAGGATGAGGGCACTGGCCTGCTCCAGGGCGATGCCGCCGAGCCGGATCTGCCAGGCGGGGGCGTCAGAGGGGGTCGCACCCGGGGCCGTAGTGGCCTCGCCATTGTGCGGCGCCTCCTTCCCTGTGGCTGCCTCGGGCACGGGGCCCATCTGCTCCAGATTGTTGCGGCCGTCCTTGCGGGTTTCCAGCAGCAGGTGGGCCCCCTGCAGACGGATCTCACCGATCTCGAGGCGGTGGGAGAGCAGGGGTAGCAGGGCGACCGAGGCGCTGGCCCGCTCGAGACGGATGAGGTCAGGCTCGGAGAAGCCGGCCGGGTTGCGCAAGGCGGCCCGGTCGACCGTCAGGCCCAGACTGGGCCAGAAGCGCCAGCCAATCGGGCCATCGAGCCGAAGCTCGCGCCCCGTCTGGTGTCGAACCTGCTCGACCAGCAGCGGCTTGAACTGCTCCGTGTCGATGGTAGAGAGCAGTGCGCCGCCAACGAACAGGGCAAGCAGCAGGGTCAGGGGCAAGATGAGCAGCTTCTTCATAACTGGCTCCATGAGGATGAGATCGGCCAGACTATAGCATGATCGCCTCTCCCTATCGGGTATCGAATGTCTCCTTACGAACGATGGTGACGGGGGCTGCCGGGGGAGGAGAGGGCGTGGTAGGCTCTGGCGTCATCGGAGTATGAGAGGAGAGATGAGGATGCGTATCAGCCTGTTGGTGGTGTCGGCCCTGCTGATGGCCGGTTGTAGTCCGGCCACGGACCGTGAGGCGGACATGGCGCGCCTGCTGGAGATCTGCAAGCAGCAGGCCCTGCCCAATACCCTGGCCGCTGGGGAGAAGGGGGATGCGCAGCGACTCGCCGATGAACGCGAGCAGCTGGAGGCCCGCTTTGCCGACGAGGACAACCGTGCCTGGCTCGAGACCCGGCACAGGGACAGCGAGCTGGAGCAGACCTGTCTTGAGGAGACGCTGGAGCGGTTGGAGAAGTAACATCAAGAGCCCGCCGGCGGCGGGCTCTGTGGGCTCAGGCAAAGATCAGGGTGCACAGGGTGATGATCATCACCAGGGCCCCGCCGGTCGTCAGGGCGGCCATCTTCAGCTCGGTACTCATCTACGGCTCCTTGTTGGAATGAGTCATATGGGCCTTGTTAATCTAGCGCATTTTCCCCTATGCCTCTGTGAGCTGGCGCTAATCCTCGATCTTGTATCCATCTTCAGTGGTGGATTTGCCAGATGATCTCCTGGATCAACGCCCCCGACATGACCATCACCAGTGCCGGTAGCAGCCACTGCGTCAGGGAGAGGGTCTTACCCCTGGATCGGGGAAGGGCCCGCTCGGGGCGGGGGCCGGCGACCCGCTTTATCCGACGCTCGAAGCGTGCCAGTCGCTGCAGCAGATCTTCTTCGTGGTTCATGATCTCTTCCCCCTCTGATGCTCTTCAATCCGGGTAATGCAAGTGCTCTGCCAGAAGCGAGAACCCTGTCGTGGCGCCCCTCGGGAAGGGGGGCACCCTCAATTGCCACGCAAATTGCAAAGGGCCGGGAGAGGGGCGTTGAAAAATGGGAGTCGGGCGATGGGTTCGGGCTATGCTGGGCTCATGCCATGGATGAGGAGAGAGCAATGCGTGCCTTGGTGACCGGCTGTGGCCGGCGATTGGGATTCTATCTTTGCGAGCGACTGCTCGCGGCGGGTTGGCAGGTGGCGGGCTGCTATCGCACCGAGCGACCCGAACTGGCACGACTGCGAGAGGCGGGGGCCGAGCTGTGGCAGACTGACTTCACCCGTCTCGAGGAGGTGGCGCAGCTGGCGCAGGCGGTCGCTTCGGGTGGGCTGGATCTGCTGGTTCACAACGCCTCGGGCTTCGAGAACGGGTCGCCGGATCCGGCCGAGGAGGCGCGCCAGTTCGAGCGCTTCTTCCGGGTTCATATGCAGGCGCCCCACCTGCTTAACCGCCTGCTGGGCGAGTCCCTGGCCAGGAGTGGGCGCGGGCTCATCGTTCACATCACCGACATCTATATCCACGCCCCGCCCCCCGAGCTGGCCGCCTATGTGGCCACCAAGGCCGGAGCCCATGCCCTGGCCATGAGCGCCGCCCGGGAGCTGGCCCCCGGGGTGCGGGTCAATACCATAGAGCCGGGGCCAATCCTGTTTCTCGACGAACATGGAGAGGCGTGGCGGCAAGAGGTGCTCTCGCGCACCCCTCTGGCCAAGGAGGGGGGGCTGGAGCCCATCTGGCAGGCCCTCGAGATGGTGATGGCCAACGACTATATGACGGGGGCCAGCCTGAGGGTGGATGGGGGGCGCGCCCTGGCTCGGCTTTAGTGGCTGAGCCGGCGAGGAGCGGTGCCGACCCGTTGGCCGCAGGGATAGAGGGCCGTCTTGCCGGTGAGGGTGACCGCCTCCCCGCACAGCTCCGCGAGCAGGGCCTCCAGATAGCTGTCGACCCGGGCGGCACTGAAATCCCCCAGAGGATGGCTGGCCAGGATGTCGATATCGAGGGGACGATCCTTGACCTTGCACAGGGGATCGCTGCGATCCCGCCCGTGGGCCTGCTCCAGAGCGACGAAGTGTCCCTTGAGCTCACCGCTGGAGAGGGGGCTCTCCACCACGAACAGACAGTTGAGAAAGTCGTGAGGGCTGGTCATTCCGACCGGCTTGGTTTGGATCACCGAGCTCAGTGAAAGCTGCCCAAACTGGGTGACCAGCTCACCGATGGCACTGCTGACGTGGTGATGGGGCTCCATATTGGAGCCAATGCTGCACAGGTAGAACATGCCTCCTCCTTGAAACGGGTGGCCGGGATGACTCCCGGCCTCTCGAGGAGAAGGTAGTTCATTGCGCGATCAATTGTTGCGCTTTGGGTCATTAATTGGGCGTTGGCGCCATCGCGTCGGCTCTCAGGAAGTAGTGGCGATTGGGGGCCTGGGCCAGTACGCCTTCACCGAGCAGCTGGGCAAAGAGGCGGTCGACCTCCTCCATGGGCAGGCTCAGATGGGCGGCAACCTGCCGCTTGCTGGGACGCAGCTCCCCCCCTTGCAGGGCCGAACGCAGAGGCGCCAGATGGGGAGAGATCGGCTCGGGCGGGCGTCTGCTCGCCACCTCGTTATCGTATTCGGGGGGGCGTGGTATGAAGGTGCGGCGAAAGCGCTGCTCCTCGCCGATCAGCCCCACGAAGAAGGCGCCGAAGACGTCGAGCAGTATCGAGAGAAAGCAGACCAGCAGAAATTGCACCTGCCCCACCGCCAACCCCATCCCCTCGGACAGGCTCTGGATCAGCCCCATCATGGCCGACTGCTGGCCGCTGGGGAGCTGGTCACGCTCCTGGCGCAGGGTGTCCTGCTGCAGCCGCAGCCGGGTGTTCTCCTGTTGCAGCCGGCTGACCCCGCTCGAGATACGCTGCATATCGATGTACTTCTTGGCCGCCTCTTCGTTGAGGCGGATCTGCCGCTCTATGCTGGCGATCTGCTGGTCGAAGCGGGCGACCTCCCGCTGGTGGCGGGCCTCCTCACTCATCAGGGTGTTGGTGGCGCTGTTGATGCCCCCTATGCTCCCCCCGACCGAGATGGCGGCCAGGATGGCGTAGAAGAGCAGGGCCCAGGCCGAGCCGCTCACATCGCGGCGGGCACGACGCTCCCCGTACTCGTACCAGACATAGAACTTGCCCAGTTCGAAGATGATGGCGAGCCCCCCGAACAGCATCTGCATCACCGGCTCCTCGTGGAGCGAGAGAAAGAGCAGCAGGGAGAAGACGATGGAGGCGGCGATGGCGGCACCGGTGAAGCTGTAAACGGTGGCCAGGGCGAACCAGCCCTTGGGATGGCGGATGAAGGGTTCGGTAGTCATGGGAGGGTATCGGGATGGAGAAAGGGGGCGATTATAGTGGCGTCGGGCGACGAGAGAAGGGGGCGTGGTGCCGAGCGCCGACTATTTGATCAGCTCGGGTGGGATCGTTGCTTTTGTGGTCGCAGGGGCTATCCTGTGACCCCTCGATAGTGCGGAGGCTGGCTCGACTATGTTCAAGGTGGGTAACAAGTTTCAACCCCGCTCCCTGTTAACCCTGGTGCTGACCGGTTATCTGCTGGTGCTGTTGCCGCTGATCCTGATGATCTGGCACGACTACAACACCCTGACCCGGATCAGTCAGCGGGTGGAGGAGGGGTCGGTCCGCATGGTGCAAGATACCCGGCGTGCCATCCAGCTCACCGCCCTGAGCGAAGAGCTTGAGCGCACCCTGCGCCGTTTTGCCGTGCTCGAAGACGAGAGCCTGCTCGGCCGTTATCGGGAACAGCTTGAGACCTATCAGACCCTGCTCGAGGAGCACAAGGCCGGCGTGCCGGCCCCCGCGGAATACCGCGAGCTGGATGCGGATCTCGCCTGGTTGCAGGAGCTGGAGGGGCTCGAGCAGGCCAGAGCCAATGCCGACAGTCCCCGTTTTCTCGATGTGCATCGCCACCACGAGGCTCTGGAGGAGGCGACCAACGCCTGGGTCGATACCATGGTGAACGAGGCCCAGGATCGCATCACCCGGTTACAGAACGAGCTGTGGTGGGTTTCCGGTGTGGTGGGCACTCTCACCCTGCTGGCGGCGCTGCTGTTTACCTATCTCATCATTCATCCCATGCGCCAGCTGGAGAGCCGTATCCTCAGCCTGGGTGCCGGCATCGAGCCGGAGCGAACCCCGGTGGAGGGGCCGGCCGAGCTGGTGCTGCTCGGGGAGCGGCTGGCCTGGTTGCACGACAAGTTGCAGGAGCTGGAGCAGCAGAAATACCGTTTCCTGCGCCACGTCTCCCATGAACTCAAGACCCCTCTGGCCTGTCTCAGAGAGGGGGCCGATCTGCTCGGCGAGGGGGTGGTGGGCCCCCTCAACGGGGATCAGAAAGATATCTGTGACCTGCTTACCGACAACAGTCGTCGCTTGCAAACCCTGATCGAGCGACTGCTCGACTTCAATCGACTGAGCCAGCAGGAGTCTTTTGAGATGAGTTCGCTACCATTGGCGCCCCTCTTTGCCTCCCTGCTCGACACCTATCGGCTGCCCCTCGAGAGCAAGGGGATGCGGGTCGAGTTGCCAGCTATTTCCAGCGCTGTGCGGGGGGAGCCCTATCGTCTCGGCCTTATCCTCGATAATCTCTTCTCCAATGCGGTCAGCTATGGGCGCGATGGGGGAACCATCTGGCTGCGCACCCGCCAGGAAGGAACGCGCATGGTGGTCGAGGTGGCCAATCAGGGCTCTCCCATCGAGGAGCAGGAGAGGAGCCGTATCTTCGAACCCTTCGAGCAGGGCTCTTCCCTGCGTCAGGGGTTGCTCAAGGGGTCGGGGATTGGCCTCTCCATCGCCCTGGAGTCGGCCCGCAGCCTGGGGGGGGAGCTCACCCTGGTGGAGGATGAGATGGCCGATGTCTGTTTTCGTTTGACCCTTGATGCGTGATAGGACCATGAGATACGCGATAGTTTTCTTTACCATGGGATTGGGAGGGTGCGCCATGCTGGGCACCGTCAACACCGAGCCCACGCCGGCCGTGATGGCCCAGCGCCAGGTCGATTCACTTCATCAACTGCAACTGCGCATGCAGTACAGCAACTGGTTGCTGGGCAGCCATCCCCAACAGCGGGAGCAGGAGCGGCGACGGCTCAAGGGGGAGAGCTCCCTCGCCAATCGCCTCAATCTGGCCATGGTCAACAGCCACCCCGACGAGCCCGCCGCCCGCCGCAAGGAGGCGCTGGCCACCATGGAGCGCCTGTTGCCCGAGACCGGGCTCGACGAGCAGGCCTACCTGCGTACCTGGCTGCTGCTCTCGCGCAGCCGTCCCCAGGCCACTGGCCAGGAGGCCGAGGTGGCCAGGCTCAGGTCACAGATCCGGGAGCTGGAGGAGAAGATCGCCAAGCTCTCGGCCATCGATGAACAGATCAACTCCCGTAAACAGGGCAAGGGGTAAGACCCATGGCAAAGGGACGCATTCTGCTGGTCGACGACGACCAGAGCCTGCTCAAGCTGCTCACCCTGCGTCTGCGCAGCGAGGGATATGAGGTCACCACCGCCGAGAGCGGTGAGCAAGCCATCATGGCCCTGCGCCAGCAGAGGCCGGATCTGGTGCTTACCGACTTGCGCATGGGGGGGATGGATGGGCTGGGTCTGTTCGAGCGCATTCAGGGGGAGTGGCTGGGGATGCCGGTCATCATCATGACCGCGCATGGCACCATTCCCGATGCTATCACGGCGACCCGCTCCGGTGTGTTCAGTTTCCTCACCAAGCCCATCGACAAGCAGATGCTGCTGCAGACCCTGGAGCAGGCGCTCAGCATCACGGCCCCTCTGGTGGTGGACGAGCTGGAGAGCCGCTTCCCGACCCGTAGCCCGCGCATGCAGCAGAGCCTGCAACAGGCCCGTAGCGTGGCGGCCATGGAGGTGAACGTCCTCGTCACCGGTCCCTCTGGCTGTGGCAAGAGCCGGCTCGCCGAGGCGCTCCACCTGGGAAGCCCACGGCGGGATCACCCCTTCCTGGCCATCAACTGTGCCGCCACCCCCTTTGCCGAGCTGGAGCTCGCCCTGTTTGGAGAGAAGGGAAAACCGGGCCTCTTCGAGCAGGCCCGGGGGGGCACCCTCTGTCTCGACGAGATCGGCGATCTCTCCGCCACCCTGCAGGCCAAGCTGCTGCGGGTGATGGGGGATCCGGGGGCGGCGGCCAGGGTGCGGGTCATCGGCACCACCCACAGGGATCTGGTCAAGGGGATGGAGGAGGGACTCTTTCGCGAGGATCTCTACTATCGCCTCAACGTCGCCAATGTGACGCTCCCTGCCCTGGAGGAGCGCAGCGAGGATATCCCCCTGCTGGCGCGTCAGGCACTGGATCGGGTGCGCCTGCGTCAGGAGGGGGTGGCCGCCGGCTTCGCCCCCGAGGCGCTGGCCCTGTTGGCCAAGGCCTCCTGGCCGGGCAATGTGCGCCAGCTCTTCAATCTGGTTGAGCGGCTCGCGGCGCTCTGCCCGAGCCCGGTGATCGGTGCCGTCATGGTGGAGTCGGCCCTCTCCGGGGTCGAGGTGGCGGTACCCTCGTTTAACGAGGCGCGGGCAGAGTTCGAGAAGGAGTATCTGATCCGCCTGCTGCGCATCACAGAGGGGAACGTGACCCTGGCCGCCAGCATGGCCGAACGCAACCGCACCGACTTCTACAAGCTGCTCAGTCGCCACAACATAGAGGCGGCCCACTTCAAGCAGAAGGGGTAACAAACGAAGAGGGGTGACCAGTGGTCACCCCTCTTTCATCAGCGCCTCAGGCGGCGTCCGGCAGCGCCTCGCGCGGCTGGGTTCGGCGGTGCAGCCAGAGGCCGGAGGCCTTCATGGCCCAACCAAACAGGGCGCCGATCACCAGGGAGGGGAGCACCAGTTGCCACTGGCCGGCGGCACCGAAGGTGGCGCAGCAGCCGGCGAAGGTACCGGGAATGTAGGAGAGCCACTGCTGGCGCCCCTGCACACACATCAGGGTGGCGACGATACCGGTCATCAGGTAGCCGGCGACGCCACTGCCCCACCACTCCCCGCCGTGGATCAGCAGCAGGGCCCAGAGCATGCCACTGGTGTTGCACAGCTGGGTCTTGAGCAGCGCCTTGTAGCCCCCTTCCGAGGCAAAGTAGCTGGTGCAGCCGAGGAAACCGACCCAGGAGAGCAGGCCGAGCAGGGTGGCCAGCCAGCCCCAGACGGCAGACAGAACGCCAGTGGTGAGCGCGATCGCGATAAGCGGTGACACGAGATTGACTCCGTCCGATGCGAAAAGGAGGCCAGCCTACTCCGGTCGGGAGTGGGTGCAATTTGGTGGGCCGTGGGGTGTGATCCCGCTCACGTCGCCATCATCAGGAATACGCTTGCGCTCGCGAAAAAGGTTTCATGGAAGGGGCGGGGGAGCTGGTCCATAGTTAGAGGCCCTGTCACAAGGAGGAGTGAGCATCATGCTCAAGGGTCTCATCTTGCCCCCCCTCATGGTGCTGGTACTGCTGTTTCTCTCTGCCCACCTGAGCCGGGTTCTGGCCTGAAATGGTATCGGTGTAATTTTTCTCTTCCTCGTCGGGTCTAGTCTGTATCAAGGTCCCTGCGAGGAAGAGAAGTCATGATCATCAAACGCCGCTCATCGCTCACCGAGCACGCCGTCACCCCGGAATCTGTCTACCTGGATCGCCGCCGCCTGCTCAAGGGGTTGGGGCTGGGGGCTGCCGCCCTGGCGCTGCCGGCTGAGGCCGGCGTGCTCGATCTGCTGGCACCGCGCGAAGCGGAAAACCCCGGGCGCCCCCTTCAGGCCAAGGCGGCCGCGCGCGGCGATCTGGTGCTCACCCCCGAGAGCAAGGTGATCAGCTACAACAACTACTACGAGTTCGGTACCGACAAGGCCGATCCGGCGCGCAATGCGGGTTCGCTGCGCACTGAGCCCTGGACCTTGCGGATCGAGGGAGAGGTGGAGAAACCCCTGACTCTGGATGTGTGGGAGCTCATCAACCGGCGGCCGCTGGAGGAGCGCATCTATCGCTTCCGCTGCGTCGAGGCCTGGTCCATGGTGATCCCCTGGCTCGGGATTGGGCTCGGGGAGCTGCTCAAGGAGGCGGCACCCACCAGCCGCGCCAAGTACGTGGCCTTCGAGACCCTCTACGACCCCGAACAGATGCCCCTGGCCCGCCGCAGCGGGATCGAGCTCCCCTATCGGGAGGGGCTGCGCATCGACGAGGCGATGCACCCCCTGGCCTTGCTGGCGGTCGGCCTCTACGGCAAGACACTGCCACCGCAAAACGGCGCCCCCATCCGGCTGGTGCTCCCCTGGAAGTACGGCTTCAAGAGCATCAAGAGCATCGTCACCATCCGCCTGCAAGAGCAGATGCCTCCCACCACCTGGAACATGCTGGCGCCCCAGGAGTACGGCTTCTACGCCAACGTCAATCCGCAGGTGGATCACCCGCGCTGGAGCCAGGCCAGCGAGCGCTTCATCGCAGAAGGGGGGGCCTTCGGTGCCAAGCGTCAGCCGACATTGATGTTTAACGGCTACGCCGACGAAGTGGCGAGCCTCTACCAGGGGATGGATCTCGGCCAATGGTACTGAAAATCAGCGCAAGGCAGGCTCGCGGCCTGCAACTCATGGTGCATCTGGGGGCGATTTCAGCCCTGGTCTGGCTGGGCTGGGCCATCCCGAGTGGCTGGCTCGGGGGGGATCCTGTGCCTGGCATCATCCACTGGCTTGGCAAGGGGGCGCTCAACCTCTTGCTGCTCTGTCTGTGCGTCTCGCCCCTGGCCAAAGGGCTCAAGGCGGGGGGGCTGATGCGGCTGCGCCGGCCACTCGGCCTGTGGGCGCTGGCCTATGCCTCGTTGCATCTGGCCAGCTGGTTGCTGCTCGATCTGCAGCTCGACTGGGCGCTCATCGCCGGCGAGCTGGTCAAGCGCAGCTACATCGTCGTGGGGATGGGGGTCTGGGGCATACTGCTGGTGCTCGGCATCACCTCGCTACCCAGGCTGGTGCGTGCCATGGGACCGCGTTGGCAGCGACTGCACAACTGGGTCTATCTGGCCCTGTTACTGGCGCCGGTGCACTATTGGTGGTCGGTCAAGAGCGGCTGGGTCGAGCCACTCATTTACCTGCTGCTGGCGCTGGGGTTGCTGGGGCTGCGCCAGCGGAAGCTGCTGCGGGGATGGGCCTTGCCGACTCGAGCAATTCGCCGCTGTCCGAGTCCAGATAGACAGTAACCTTGCGTTCGCGGGCGTCGAGGGCCTCGACCTGATAGTGGCCCTCTTCCAGGGCGATCTCGCGAATGTCGTGATAACCCTGCTGGAGCAGGAGCCGGATCACCGCCTCTATTTCCAAAACCTGATTATCGGCCTTCACCAGCAGGGGGTGGAGACCGACAATCAGCAGAAGAGTGCGGGGGATCATATTCATGACGGATTCATGGCTGGCAAAATATAAACGCCATTATGTTATGAACCAGGAGATTAATCACCCATGAACAGGGTTCTCCCCCTGCTGGCCCTCTTGCTGCCCTGCTGGGCCACGGCGCTGGCGCCCAGTGACCAGATGCTGCAGCGGGCCCTGACCGAGGGCAAGATCCGCCCCTTCAGCGAGGTGATGAAACAGGCGCGCGCCCTGCCCGGTGAACTGCTGCGGGTCGATCTCAGGGAAGAGGCGCCGGGACGCTGGATCTATGAGCTCAAGCTGCTCGACCGTACCCAGAATGTGATCAAGGTGGGTTATCGGGCCGACAGCTTGCGCATGGTCTATCTAAAGGGACATCATCTGGAACATCTCTTCTTTCCTCCCGCCACCCCCGCCGACGCGCCCTAACCATCAGGTAAACACAGATGCGAATTCTGATTGTCGAAGACGAAAAGACCCTGGCCGCCCAACTGGCCGAACAGCTTAACCAGGCCGGCTTCGTGGCCGACCTCTGCCACGACGGGGTCGAGGCCTCCTTCCTCGGTGCCACCGAGCCCTATGATGCCATCGTGCTCGATCTCGGCCTGCCCGGTCGCGACGGCCTGAGCGTGCTCAAGGAGTGGCGCAGCCAGGGCATGGACAACCCGGTGCTGGTGCTCACCGCCCGGGGTCAGTTGCACGAGAAGATCGAGGGGCTCAACGCCGGGGCCGACGACTACCTCACCAAGCCATTCCAGATGGCCGAGCTGGTGGCCCGGGTCCATGCCCTGGTGCGCCGGGCCGCCGGCAACGCCAGTTCGGTGCTGGAGATCCGCGGGGTGCGCCTCGACATGGCCGCCTCCCAGGTGTGGTATGAGGGCACCCCCATCAAGCTCACCGCCCACGAGTTTCGGGTGCTGGCCTATCTGATGCAGCACAAGGGGCGGGTGGTGTCGCGCAGCGAGCTCATCGACCACATCTATGCCCAGGATTTCGACCGCGACTCCAACACGGTGGAGGTCTTCATCGGCCGGATCCGCAAGAAGACCCACCCAGATCTGATTGAGACGGTGCGAGGCCTCGGCTACCGGATCGACGAATGAGGGTAGTGCGCACCCTGCGCGGTCGCCTGCTGGTGATCGCCCTCATCTGGTGCGGCCTGTTCCTGTTTGCCACCGGTTTCAGCCTGCAGCGGATGCTCACCAACTACTGGCAGCAGGCGGAGGCCGATGGTCTTCGCCTGCAGCTGTTCGATCTGCTCTCCCGTCTCGAGCTGGGCGAAGATGGCTTGCCCATGCTGACCGAGCCCCTGGCCGATCCCCGCTTTCGTCAGCCCTACTCGGGCTTTTACTGGCAGCTCGAGGCCCATGGTCAGGTGGTGGCCAAGTCCCGTTCCCTGTGGGACAGCCAGCTGGTGAGCGAGCGCCTCAGGCCTGCCTTCGGCGACAAGGGGCTGTTTCTCGGCAAGGGGCCGGGGGGAGAGCCGCTGCTGCTGATGACTCGCAGCGTCCTGTTGCCCGGCTCTGATCTTCCCCTGCGCCTGGTGATGGCCAAAGACAGCAGCGTGCTGAACCAGACCCTGAAGAAGACCCGCCTCAGCCTCTTCTTCGGCCTGGGGTTTGCTGCGGCCGGCCTCATCCTGGGCTTTTTGTTCCAGGTGCTCTATGGCCTGCGCCCCCTGCACCTGCTGCGGCGCGAGCTGGCCCGCATCCACCAGGGACATCAGGAGAAGTTCGAGCAGCGCTATCCCCTCGAGATCCAGCCCCTGGTGGAGGACATCAACCGCCTGCTCCACCACTATGGGGAGCTGCTCTCCCGGGCCCGCAGCCACACCGGCAACCTGGCCCACGCCCTCAAGACGCCCCTCTCGATCCTGCGCAACCAGGTGCCGCAGCTGCCGCCGGCCGAGCAGCCGGCCATCACGGAGCAGCTCGACCAGATCCAGCGCCATATCGATTATCACCTCGGCAAGGCCAGGGTGACGGGGGCGGCAAAGGTGCTGGGGGTCTCGACCCCGCTGCGCGCCCGCATCGAGTACATCTGCCGTGCCTTCTCCCGCCTCTATCCGGGGCGCGAGCTGGCCATCGATGTGCCGGCGACCCTGGCGGTGGGAGTCGAGGAGCAGGACTTCGACGAGATGGTGGGCAACCTGCTGGAGAACGCCTACAAGTGGTCGAGCCAGCGGATCCGGGTCTCCACCGCCGAGCTGGGGGGCTGGATCACCCTGCGTATCGAGGATGATGGCCCCGGCATGACCGAGGATCAGATGGCCCGTGCCATCGAACGGGGAGTGCGCCTGGACGAGAAGGTGCCCGGCTCCGGGCTTGGTCTCAACATCGTTTCGGATCTGGCCGAGGCCTACCGTGGCAATCTCATCATGGGCCGGGCCGAGCTGGGCGGGCTGGCGGCTTGCCTCTCCCTGCCCAAGGTGGCGCGGATCGAGCGTTGATCCCGTGGCGCCCTGGCTGGCACAGGGCGCCCCTTTTCTTTATCATTCCCCATCATTTCGGTTTGAAGACCCAATACCATGGCCAGAGCCCTCTCTCTCCAGCTTGCCCAGTTGAATCTGACGGTAGGCTCCATCGAAGAAAACTGTGACAAGATCCTGGCGGCGGCCCAGCGGGCAGATCAGGCGGGTGCCGATCTGCTGGTCTGCTCCGAGCTGGCCCTGACCGGCTATCCGCCCGAGGATCTGTTGCTGCGTCCCGACCTGATGGGGCGCGTCAAGGCGGCCCTGGCCCGGCTGGCCGGCTGGGGGGGCAAGGCGGGCATTCTGGTGGGACACCCCTGGCGCGACGGAGAGCATCTCTATAACGCCGCCTCCCTGTTTGAGCACGGCAAGCTGCTGGCCCGCTACTACAAGCGCGAGCTGCCCAACTACGGGGTGTTCGACGAGAAGCGTTACTTCAGTGCCGGGGAAGAGACCTGTGTGGTGCCGTTTCGCGGCCACCTGCTGGGGCTGCTCATCTGCGAGGACATCTGGCAGCCGGGCCCGGCCCTGGCCACCCGGGAGGCCGGCGCCGAGATCCTGGTGACCATCAACGCTTCCCCCTATGACATGCACAAGCCCTGGCTGCGCCGGGAGCTGTTCAGCGAGCGCTGCGCCGCCACCGGCCTGCCCCTGGTCTACCTCAACCAGGTGTGTGGCCAGGACGAGCTGGTATTCGACGGCTGCTCCAAGGTCTTTAACGGTGCCGGCGAGCTGACCCAGCGGCTGGCCGCCTTCGCCGAGCAAGAGGCGCTGGTGAGTTTTATCGATGGCCAGCCGGTGCCAAGCGGAGAGGTTGACTATGCCCTGCCTCCCCTGGGTGAGGTCTATCAGGCCCTGGTGCTGGCGGTGCGTGACTACGTCAACAAGAACGGTTTCCAGGGCGCCGTGCTCGGCCTCTCCGGCGGCATCGACTCGGCCCTGACCCTGGCCATTGCCGCCGATGCCCTCGGCAAGGAGCGGGTGCAGGCGGTGATGATGCCGTTTCGCTACACCGCCCAGATGAGTGTCGAGGATGCCCGCGAGCAGGCCGAGCGGATGGGGGTCGAGTTCGACATCGTCTCTATCGAGCCCATGTACGAGGCCTTTATGGGCCAGCTCACCCCCATGTTTGAAGGCACGGCGCGCGACACCACCGAAGAGAACCTGCAGGCCCGCTGCCGTGGTGTGCTCTTGATGGCGCTCTCCAACAAGCGTCGCCGCATCGTGCTCACCACCGGCAACAAGAGCGAGATGGCGGTGGGCTATGCCACCCTGTACGGGGACATGGCCGGCGGCTTCGACGTGCTCAAGGATGTGCCCAAGACGCTCGTCTTCAAGCTGTGCGAATACCGCAATTCCATCGAATATGTGATCCCGCAACGGGTCATCGACCGTCCCCCTTCGGCAGAATTGGCGCCGGACCAGGTGGATCAGGACAGCCTGCCCCCCTATGACATCCTCGATGCCATCCTGCTGCGCTATGTGGAGCAGGACGCCTCGGTGGCCGACATGGTGGCCGAGGGCTTCGACGAGGCGGTGGTGCGCAAGGTCATTCGCCTCGTGGATCTCAACGAATACAAACGCCGTCAGGCAGCCGTGGGGCCGCGTATCTCGGCCCGTAACTTTGGTAAGGATCGCCGTTACCCCATCACCTCCGGGTTTGGCAGACAGAACTGGTAAGGAGAAGTCATGAAGAAGATCGAAGCCATCATCAAACCCTTCAAGCTCGACGACGTGCGCGAAGCCCTCGCCGAGATCGGCATCAACGGCATGACCGTCTCCGAGGTGAAGGGGTTCGGCCGCCAGAAGGGCCACACCGAGCTCTATCGCGGGGCCGAGTACATGGTCGACTTTCTGCCCAAGGTGAAGGTGGAGCTGGTGGTGCAGGACGAGGATCTCGACGCCTGCATCGAGGCCATCCAGAACACCGCGCGCACCGGCAAGATTGGTGACGGCAAGATCTTCGTCTGCGACGTGGAGCGGGTGATCCGCATCCGTACCGGTGAAGAGAACGAAGACGCCATCTGATGAGGATGCGCCTTCTCACGGCGGCGGGCCTGCTGCTCGGCCTGACCGCCTGCAGCGCCACGCCACCGGCCCAGCCGGAGAACCTGTGCCAGATCTTTCGGGAGAAACCCGAGTGGCACAAGGCGGCGCTCAGGATGAACGAGAAGTGGGGCACGCCGGTGCAGGTGGTGATGGCCATGATGTATCAGGAGTCCTCCTTCGTGCATGACGCCAAGCCGCCCATGCAATATTTCCTGTTCATCCCCACCGGCCGGGCCAGCTCGGCCTACGGTTATGCTCAGGTGAAAGACGAGACCTGGGCCGACTATCAGAGGGAGACGGGGAACAGCTGGAGCGATCGCGACGACTTTGCCGACGCCATCGACTTCATGGGCTGGTATACCCACAAGGCCCAGCGCCTCAACGGCACCTCCAAGTGGGATGCCTACGGCCAGTACCTCAACTACCACGAGGGGTGGGGCGGCTACCGGCGCGGCTCATACCGCAGCAAGGGGTGGCTGATGCGCACCTCGCGCAAGGTAGAGGCCCGGGCCCAGCGCTACGGCGCCCAATATCGACAATGCAAGGACCAGCTCTCCTCCGGGGGCTGGTTCTGGTAACCAAACCAGGAGTCACAGATGCCATTACTGGACAGTTTCAAAGTTGACCACACCCGCATGGAGGCTCCTGCTGTGCGGGTCGCCAAGACCATGCAGACCCCGCACAAGGACACCATTACCGTGTTCGATCTGCGCTTCTGCCTGCCCAACCAGGAGATCCTCTCCGAGCGCGGCATCCACACCCTGGAGCACCTGTTCGCCGGCTTTATGCGCGATCACCTCAACGGCTCCGATGTCGAGATCATCGACATCTCCCCCATGGGCTGCCGTACCGGTTTCTACATGAGCCTTATCGGCACGCCGAGCGAGCAGAGCGTGGCCGACGCCTGGCAGGCCGCCATGGAGGACGTGCTCAAGGTGGCGGATCAGAAGCAGATCCCCGAGCTCAACGAATACCAGTGCGGGACCTACTCCATGCACTCCCTCGACGAGGCCCAGGCCATCGCCCGCCACGTGCTGGGGCGCGGCATCGGGGTGAACCACAACGAGGAACTGCTGCTGCCGGACGAGAAGCTGCAATCCCTGTAAGGGGCGCCATACGACGAGGGCCGGTCATTGACCGGCCCTCGCTGTTTTCAGTGGCGGATACGCCGGCGCTACATGGCGAGCGGCATCACCCGGTTGCGGCCGAGCTCCTTGGCCTTGTAGAGCAGCTGATCGGCCCGCTCCACCAGATCGTCCCCGTGCTCACGACCGTCAAATTCGGCCACCCCGAACGAGGAGGTGATGTTGTCGACCCGGCGGCCGCTCTTGCGATCGAGCACCGAGAGCTTCTCGGTGGCCCGGCGCAGGCTCTCGGCCAGCTGGCGGGCCAACTGTACCCCCTTGCCCGGCACCAGCAGGGCAAACTCCTCGCCGCCGAAGCGAAACACCTGGGCCCCCTCCTTGCAGCCATCCTTGAGGCGGCGGGCAAAGGCACGCAGCACCTGATCCCCGAGCAGATGGCCATATTCGTCGTTGAAGCCCTTGAAACGATCGATGTCGGCCAGGATGAGGGAGAAGCCCTTGCCACTGCGGCACAGGGCATCGAGTTCGTGGTTGAAGGCGCGGCGATTGGAGAGGCCAGTGAGGGGATCCTCGTTGGCCTGTTTGCGGGTCTCGTCGAGGGCCTTTTTCAGCTCCTTGATCTCCTTCTCGGCATTGCTGATCTGGCCGCGAAAGTGCAAGGTCGCCATGCGGATATCACGGGACTCACGCACCAGCTCGCGCAGTACCCCCATGGTCTCTTCCAGGCTCAGCCCCTCCTCGTCGATCTGCCCCAGCTTGCCAAAGCTCTTGTCGAGCATGTCCTGAAACAGGCCGGTGTCGGTCAGGGCGTCCTGCATGGTCTGGGCTATCTGGGTGGTCATGGAGGCGAGGTTGAACTTGACCGCCTCCAGCTCTTTCTCCTGGGCGCTGGCCAGATGCTGGTGATAGAGGCGCTCGCAGGTGACCTGGGAGCAGGTACCCTGCTGCCTGAGGGCCTCGTCGAGGGCCCGGGTCAGCTCGGGATAGGTGGAGGCCACGTAGTTGTACCAGACGGCATAGTTGGCCGGGGTCGTCGGGATCTGATACTTGGTCATCAGGGGGATGGCCTGTTTGAGATAGCCCGCCGACTGGCTGAAAAGATCCTTGTTCATGGAGACCTGGTCTCTACTCCTGGAAAGTGCCCTCTAGTATGACAGAGGCATAACAGAAACGGCAGGGTGCCTTGCCCCCCTTACTGGGGATATAATGGCCCCGAATCCTACCAGAAGGCCTGCCTATGTCTCATAACGATCCCTTCCTCGAACGCGAGGCCGAGAAATACGAGAATCCCATCGCCAGCCGCGAACTGCTGCTGAAGATCATCGAGGACCACGTGCGTCCCATCTCTCGCGAGGAGATCGCGCGCGAGCTCAAGCTCAAAGACGAGGAGCATCTGGAGGCCCTGCGCCGGCGCCTGCGTGCCATGGAGCGTGACGGCCAGCTGGTCTTCACCCGTAACCAGTGCTATGCCCTGCCCGATCGCCTCAATCTGGTGAAGGGGTACGTGCTCGGCCACAAGGATGGCTTCGGCTTCCTGCGTCCGGATGGGGGTGGGCAGGATCTCTATCTGAACAACCGCGAGATGCAGCGCCTGATGCACGGGGACTATGCCCTGGTGCAGCCGACCGAGATCGACCGCAAGGGTCGCCAGGAGGCGCGTCTGGTGCGCGTGCTCAAGGCGCGCGAGATGGATATCGTCGGGCGCTACTTCGTCGAGAACGGGGTAGGGTTTGTGGTGCCGGACGACAGCCGCATCGGCCAGGACATCCTGATCCCGGAAGGGGAGAACAAGGGGGCGCGCCAGAGCCAGGTGGTGGTGGTGCGTCTGACCCAGCGTCCGACCGGCCGCCTCAACGCCCTCGGCACCGTGCTCGAGGTGCTTGGCGAGAACATGGCGCCGGGCATGGAGATCGAGATCGCCCTGCGCAACCACGGCATCCCCCATACCTGGCCGGAGGCGGTCACCCAGGAGATCGTCAACCTCACCGACGAGGTGCCCGAGAAGGCCAAGCTGGGCCGGGTCGACCTGCGTACCCTGCCCCTTGTCACCATCGACGGGGAAGATGCCCGCGACTTTGACGACGCCGTCTTCTGCGAGAAGAAAAAATCCGGCGGCTGGCGCCTCTGGGTCGCCATCGCCGACGTCTCGGCCTATGTGAAGCCGGGCACCGCCCTGGATGCCGAGGCCTATCAGCGCGGCAACTCGGTCTACTTCCCCGAGTTCGTGGTGCCCATGCTGCCCGAGGTGCTCTCCAACGGCCTCTGCTCCCTCAACCCGCAGGTGGATCGCCTCTGCATGGTGTGCGAGATGACCATCTCCGCCAGCGGTCGCATGTCCGGCTACACCTTCTACGAGGCGGTGATGAACTCCCACGCCCGGATGACCTACACCAAGGTGGCGGCCATTCTGGACGGGGATCCCAAGCTGCGTCAGCAGTACGAGCCGCTGGTGGGTCACCTCGAGGAGCTGAGCCACCTCTACAAGGCGCTCAAGCACGCCCGCCACCTGCGCGGTGCCGTGGAGTTCGAGAGCGAAGAGACCCGCTTCATCTTCAACGCCGAGCGCAAGATCGACCGCATCGTGCCCCTGGTGCGCAACGACGCCCACAAGATCATCGAAGAGTGCATGATCCAGGCGAACGTGGCCGCCGCCCGCTTCATCGAGAAGCACGAGGCCGCCGCCCTGTTCCGGGTGCACGACCGTCCGGGCGAAGAGCGCCTGACCGGTTTCCGCCAGTTCCTCGCCGAGCTGGGACTGGAGCTCAAGGGGGGGCTCGAGCCCGAGCCGCGCGACTTTGCCGAGCTGGCCGACAAGTTCGAGGGGCGCCCGGATGCGGAGCTGCTCTCCACCATGCTGCTGCGCTCCATGCGCCAGGCCATCTATCAGGCCGACAACATAGGTCACTTCGGCCTGGCCCTGAAGTCCTACGCCCACTTCACCTCGCCGATCCGCCGCTATCCGGATCTGATCCTGCACCGGGCCATCAAGTACCAGCTGGCCAAGGCCCAGGGCAATCCCCGCCACAAGTGGACCCCGAGCGGTGGCTATCACTACAGCCAGGACGAGATGGACCCCATGGGGGAGCACTGCTCCCTGACCGAGCGCCGTGCCGACGACGCCACCCGCGACGTGGCCGACTGGCTCAAGTGCGAGTACATGCAGGACCACGTGGGTGACGAGTTCGACGGCGTCATCGCCAGCGTCACCGGCTTTGGCTTCTTCGTGCGTCTGGCCGAGATCCACATCGACGGCCTGGTCCACGTCAGCACCCTGACCAACGACTACTACCAGTTCGACCCCATTCACCAGCAGCTGATCGGCGAGAACTTCCGCCGCCGCTACCGCCTCGGTGACAAGGTGCGGGTCAAGGTGATGGGGGTGAGCCTGGACGATCGCAAGATCGACTTCGTGATGGTCGAGGAGCCCCTCAAGATGACCGGCAAGGGCGCCAAGCAGGCGGTGCGCAAGATGGCCGACATCAAGAAAGAGAAGGCCAAGACCGAGCGTCGCCGCGACAAGCGCAAGGCCGAGGGCAAGGAGAAGAAGAGCGGTGGCAGCGCCAAGCCGAGCAACCGCCGCCCCGGCAAGCGCGCCCGCGACAAGGCCAAGGGGTAACCCATGGCGTGGGTCTGGTGACCCCTGCCTTGGCCGTGAGGGGCTGATGGCCCCGGGTTATCTCCCTCAAAGCCAGACCGCCCCTTGAGAGCAAAAAAATCCGAACCCTGTTACCGGGGTTCGGATTTTTTATGGTCAGCGAAAAGGGGGGCTCAGCCCTCGGCGGAGCTCGGCCAAGCTCCGTGCCTATGGCGAGCATCTTGATGCGACTGCGCCGCATGGGGCGCGAAGGCGTTTCGCCAGCCCTTCGGGCTATGGCGAGTGACTTTTCTTTGCGTGGCCAAAGAAAAGTCACCAATCGAGCGGCCAACCCCGCTGATTCGCTCTCCTGCGTCGAGTCCCCTCGCCACCGCCACGATGCCGACGGGCCTTTGGTCTACGCCATCCATGGCTTCGACCCAAGCCCGCTTCGAACATCCTTGTTCTCGCGCCAAATCGGGGTCGAGCAGTGCTCGCCCTGATCCGAATTGGCCCTTGGCCCGCCGCAGCTCGCTCGACATCCCTGTCTCGCGGCCTGGCAGCGTGCCTTCGTCTCGGCGCATCAGAGGGGGAACCAATACCGTGCCCGACTGTGACTGGGTTGGCAGGTTGCTGGTCTGTTGGCCGCTACGCGGCACTCAAAATGGTGGGTGTCCCATTTTCACATTTTCACACACCCGTCATCCCTGACGGCACTACTGACCCGCTCAACTCGCCTCGGCGACTTACAGGGGGAGCCAATATCGTGCCTGACTGTGACTGGGTTGGCAGGTTACGGGTCTGTGGGCCGCTACGCGGCGCTCAAAATGGTGGGTGTCACATTTTCGCGCTTCACATTTTCGCGCTTTGATAACCATGTTGGTCTCAGAATAGCTATCGTGATTTTTATTCAAATCGCTGTTCTTGCTCCATATCATCCCGTTGCTCTCGTTCTTTCTGGCGCTCAATTAGCTGAACCAAGTTTGCAGAGACTGTTTGAGCCGCAGTCGAAATATCTGCTCTTTCATGTTCAACCAACTTATGAATTGCCTCCGCTCTGGACTGCATTACTTTTGCTCGGCTACCAGACCAAGATGAAGGGGTGACACGCTCGGCGAATATTTCCAAAACAACAGCAGTGTTAGGAGATGACTCAAGCAGCCTGAGGGCTAACTCTGACATCCTGAGTCCTTCAATCTCGTCATTCTTTTCCCACAAGTTAATGCTTGCTGCAATAACTACCCATACGTGGGGCTTATTTTTGGCACAACACCACGGAATCAGAAAATCCATATTAATATGGGCAAGAGGTGAGAATCGTAAGTCTCTATTACAAATAAAAAAACGCCGTCGTTCTTGTTGCTCTTCAGTGCATTCAAAGACTCTATTTAAAAATGCTTCTGGCATCAGCGCAGCTGTTGTCTCAATGGCACTTTCATATGAATGAACGTAACCATAGTGCAGATCAACAACAGCAAAAATCGCGTCCAACCACTCCTGTTTTTCTGGCTCATTGCCATCGAAACGTAATGCAGCATTGATGACGCACTCCATGTTGTAACCATCCCCCCCATAGGAATCACAATGATCCTTTGGCAGACTCAGCCTCGCAGCTTTAAGACCTATTTGTCGAAAATCAGGGCCAAGCTTGTCCGCGGTCCCTTCTTCACCGTGTAACCGCATACTTAGCGCACGCAGCACCACATCACTACCTCCCGGTTTACTCAGGAGCCGCATCGCAAGATCGAGTAGTCGGCCTCTGGATAAATCCCCATATTCATCCCACCATAGGATTGATTCATACATACTCGGGTGAATATCAGGGTCATCCATAATCGCCATACAACGATCCAGGTCGGCTTCTGTGAAGCTCCTTCGAGGATGCAGCTCAACCAAACCGTGTCGAAGTTGAGGATGTTGTGCACACTGATCAAGTAATGCCTTTGCAAGAGCTGGCTCGATACGGTCAACTTCTTCGATAAAGCCCTCAAACACTGACAAATTTTTATGTCCTGCAGGCTGTAGATCAAGATACTCAACAAGTTTTAGCCAAGCGGAATATAAATCCAGCCCCCCCTTGGCCAAACCTCCCCCGAATGCTGCACGGTAAGGCATGTAGTCATTAGAAAATAGGTTAGGTCCCAGCTCATCGAGCTCATGACTTGAGACAGCAAACCCCTCACCCAATTGAAATGCCTTGGTTTTAAGCCGCCTTTCAGCTTCCTGATATTTGTTATGATCGTCGTGATCAAAATCAGCATCCAGCGTCCAAGGACCATGTGCTCTGCTGAGCACATACATCATGATTGTCGGAAGCAAATCATGAGGTTCCAGCTCTTTCTCCAGTACAATAAGGGAATCTGCTATGAGCTCAACATTATTCGTTTTTTTGCTCTTGGTATGATGATGGAAATAGATCATCGTACGAATGGCTTTCCAACCTTCGCCCCAAGGATGATGTTCATGTAATTTTCGAGCAGCATCGATAAGCTTTTCCCTTATCGCTGACTGGCCCCACATCCCTCGAAATGTATTCGCCATGATCTGCCGCGTGGGGACTTCAATAGCGGGATCGCCAGAGGTGCCCAACTGTACGGCCACATCGATAAAAGTAGTGCGCCATTCTACAAGTTCATCATGACTAGGGTGAAGTCCATAGTCTCTCGGTCGAGCACCAAATGGATTAACTCCAAAGCCAGTCCAGCGATCCTCAAGGGCTGTGGAAAGCATCTTGAAACCCAATGATTTACGTCTAGGAACATCCGATGAAAAACATTCATTCATAATGGCAATGCGTTGTTCTAAAGTAGCGTGCGTTCCGGATAGATATGTTTGAAAAAAATTCGTTATCTGCCTTGTTAGCGAGTTGTTACCATCGTTCTCCTTCTCATAATCGGCTAAATTAATGAGAAGTCTGATACACCGTTCGAAGGCGTTTGCTTCATAAGCCAATAAACATAATAGATTAATAATTGACGTTCTTCTTGAATTGTAACCTGGCTTCATACCCATAAAACCAGAGGAAACAAGTACAGTCTCAATCCTATCGAGAAGAATTTCTGGAGAAACAGGTGCAATATAATCCAGCATTCGTGCCGATATATCGTCCAATGTAGTTATTCGCCCTAATAATCCATCAGGCTCAAGCCAATTCTCCACAATCTCTTTCGCCACAGAATGATCGTGCAACAGCCCTAACCTGTGTGCAAATGACATGAGTAAGCGTTGGTTGCCATGAATTTCAAAAATCGCTCTTAGTTGATTAACCGGGATACAATTCAGTGCCGATGACGCCAGCCTGTTGGCAATTGCATGAGGCAAAATGGCCCGCCAATGAGCCCTCTTCTGTACGATATGGCGTTCTGACAACCTGCTTGTTGCTCGGAATAACTGGCTTACGGAATGCCCCGAGATAGATCCCAACACCTCCAGTTCGTTTTGCCCTTCCTCAACCGATGAAACTGAAAAAGAATAGACCAGAGACAATATTTCAGCTTGCTCCCGTAAACCATCATCCGGATTGTTTCGCTGTTCGAACAAACGGTTAAATAACTGTGCATCTGAAAGCTGGGCCAGACTTTCACCTTCCTCCACTCTCTCAGCAATAGCCAAGGAAACGCGTGCATTACCATCAGAAAACTCTGCTATTCGGCGGGCGTTGTTCCGACCGATATTGGGAAAACGACAGAGAATAAGCTGCTCGGCAACCTCTGGCCCCACCGCTTCAATCTGGATGACCTCTGTGGTCTGAGGCTTGTCATCTTTAATGTCATACTCAACAGTAATAAGGCTGACCGTACTATTGGCTGCTACTTTACTGGCTAGAAGTGTGTGCAATTCAGAAGGGCAATTATCAAGGATCATAATGGCCCGTCGCCCCTCAGCAATCAGTCGTTCCAGCATTGCTGTTGCAGAGGGATCTGGGTTTTCACCTGTATCAACATAAACTGCGATAGTCCGATCGAGCGCATCTGCTCCGACCGTTTCATCGAAAAGAGCCTGTACAATTCGGGTCTTTCCAACACCGGATAATCCCGTAATGCGGACAGCTTTATTGGTTGAACGAACCAGATCACGCATTGGCCCGATAGCGTCCTGAATGGCTAGCTGTTGTCCTTTTCCTGATGGCAGAGAAATTATCACCCCTGGTGCTGAAATCAAGGTATCTTCTGACCCCTGAGGCGGATTGCTCCAAGCCCCATATGGCTTCCACCCAGAATATCCCTGACCGAGTATTTTTTTGGCCCAGAGCATGACTGACGGGTGCTGCCGCAACCATTGCGCCAGTTTCGAGCGGTCGTAAAAATCCAAGTGAATATTGGAGTGGTTAGGTTCACCCGCTACCGCATACTGCATTGCTTGCAGGCGATCAACTTTCATAAGAGGAGAACAATCATCATCTAAGCTGACGATGATATAGCTCCCTCCCTTTGCCACTTGCTCAGAGATCGTCGGTGATAATGCCCCATCAGTAGTCATTTCTGAGGTTATCGCAGCCCTCGGCATTGTATGCTTTTTGGCTTGAAAAATCGTATCAGGTCTTTCAATAAAGCCCGTGCTCATTTGCTCGACCGGTACTTTAACGTGCACATCGATACCGCCATCGGGAGCATTTATAGAGCCTGACCAGTGTACATAGGCAGGGCTATGACCATGGGCTGCAATTTCCGCCTCGGCAAGGCGCGCTATTAACTCTTCAAGTTGGGTATCAGAGAGCCGGAGTAAGTTGTCTTTTTCAATATCAAAAATGGCCACAGTGCCCTCTGATGTGCTCGAAGCATGACTCGAATATGGTATTCGTATATAAATCAACAATCTACTTTTAGGCCCCTACATTGGGACACCGATCATTCTGAGCGCAGAAAGATTCTGGGACACCCACCGTTTTGAGCGCCGCGTGGCGAGCTCACTTGGCTACTGTCGGGCACGGTATTGGTCCCCCCTGCAATCCGCCGAGGGGAGGGCGCAAGGTCAGGAGCGCCATCAGGGATGATGGCGCAGCCGCAGCGGGGCAGGGATGCCCCATCTGCGGCGGTCCGCCCGACCTGGTGCCTGACCCGAGGGCAACCGCGTAGCGGNNCAGGGCGGGCGAAACCCCTTCTAGGGCAGCGCCCTCGCGTGCAGGGTGCCCGTCATAGGTCAGGAGCTTGACCGGAAAATTCTGGGAAAATTCTGGGACACCCACCGTTTTGAGCGCCGCGTGGCGAGCCCACTTGGCTGCTGTCGGGCACGGTATTGGCTCCCCCTTCAATCCGCCGAGGGGAGGAAGCAAGGTCAGGAGCGCCATCAGGGATGATGGCGCAGCCGCAGCGGGGCAGGGATGCCCCATCTGCGGCGGTCCGTCCGACCTGGTGACCGACCCGAGGGCAACCGCGTAGCGGCCGGATTGGCGGGGTTGGCCTTTCTTTTGGTGACTTTTCTTTGGCCACGCAAAGAAAAGTCACTCGCCACAGCCCGCAGGGCGGGCGAAACCCCTATGCGGCGTAGTCGCATCCCATTCATCCGGTGCAATGCGTCGCGCTTATTGCACCCTACCCTGATGCGGCGCAGCCGCATCAAGAGCCGAGCCATAGGCCAGGAGCTTGACCGAGCTCCTCCGGATGGGCGGGCGAAACCCCGCATAGCGGCAATCCCGCAGGGATTGGGATGCTTGGCATAGGCGAAGGAGTTTGGCTGAACTCCCTCGCGACGGGTGTCTCTGGTATGATGCCCCATCATTATTTCGCGACCGGTGACGCCGCCACTTTAATGGCGGTCAGGTTGCCGGTAGGGCCATTTTCCCCCGGGGCGCATTCATGCGACCCGACACCACGGATTTTGAACATGAGCAGTGAACTGATTTACGGCATCCACGCGGTGGCCGCCCTTCTCGAGCGCGAGCCGGAGCGTTTTATCGAGGTGTGGGCCCTCAAGGGGCGTGAAGACGAGCGCCTGCTGCCCCTGCTGACCGAGCTGGAAGGGCTCGGCATCCGGGTCCAGCCGGTGGGTCGCAAGGCCCTCGATGAGAAGAGCGAAGGCAATAACCACCAGGGGATCATGGCCCGGGTCAAGGAGGCGCCGCGTCTGTCCGAGCACGATCTCGCCACCCTGCTCGACGAGCTCTCTGCCACGGCCGAGGCCCCCTTCCTGCTGGTGCTGGACGGGGTGACCGATCCCCACAACCTGGGCGCCTGCCTGCGCAGTGCCGACGCCGCCGGGGTGCACGCCGTGGTGGTGCCCAAAGACAAGGCGACCGGGCTGACCCCGATCGTGCGCAAGGTAGCCTGCGGCGCCGCCGAGGTGATCCCGCTTATCCAGGTGACCAACCTGGCGCGCACCCTGCGCGAGCTGCAAGAGCGCGGCGTCTGGATCGTCGGCACCGCCGGCGAGGCGGACCACGATCTCTATCAGGCCAAGCTCACCGGCCCCATGGCCCTGGTGATGGGCGCCGAGGGCAAGGGAATGCGCCGCCTGACCCGGGAGCACTGCGACGAGCTGGTCAGCATTCCCATGGCGGGGGCCGTCTCCAGCCTTAACGTCTCGGTGGCCACCGGCGTCTGCCTGTTCGAGGCGGTGCGTCAGCGTCGCGGCTAATCCCCGATGATCGATCGCTCCCCCTTCGATTGGCTGCGGGTCTCGGATCAACAGGAGGCCGCGCGCCTCCTCTCGTTTGCCCGTCCCCAGGTGCTCCCCGCCAAGTCCTGCCTCTGGCACGCCGGGGAGCGCCCGGATCTGTTGGTGCGGGTGGAGCAGGGCTTGCTGCGGGCTCGGGTCGAGCTGGCCGACGGGCGCGAGTACATCAAGGAGTTCTACTGGGAGGGGGATGAGTTTGTCGATTTTCACCACCTGCTCAGCGGTGAACCCGCCCGCTACAGCGTGGAGGCGCTGGAGCCCTGCCGGTTACAGCTGTTTCGGATCAGCGAGTTGCGCCGGCTGCCCCTTTGGGGCACCTGGTACCAGCATCTGCTCGAGGTGCAACTGCGCATCAAGGAGGAGAAGGAGTTGCTGCTGCTGACCGCCGGCCCAGAGGCCCGTTATCGCCACTTTCTCACCCACTATGCCCCCCTCGATGCCCGCCTGCCCGATCACCAGATCGCCGCCTACCTCGGCATCACCCCCATCAGCCTGAGCCGGATCCGCAGACGATTGAAATCCCTTAACCAAGGTTAATGTGTCCACCGTTTGTCCCGCTTATCCTGAGATCCCATCTGATAAGGAGTCGATGATGAACTGGAACCTGAAATCCTGGAGTGAACTCTCCACCGATGAGCTGTATGACCTGCTGGTCCTGCGGACCCAAGTGTTCGTCGTCGAGCAGACCTGTCCCTTCCAGGATCTGGACGGGCTGGATCGCCAGGATGGCGTGTATCACCTGCTCGGCTGGCAGGGAGAGACGCTGGCGGCCTATGCCCGTATCATGGCGCCCGGTGTGGCCGATGAGCAGGGGGCCGTTATCGGCCGGGTGGTCACGGCGCCGGCCTGCCGGGGTGGCGGTCTGGGTCATCGGCTGATCGCCGAGGCGGTGCAGGTGTGTGAGACGCACTGGCCCGCGCACTCCATCTGGCTCGGCGCCCAGGCTCATCTCCAGGGCTTCTATGGCCGCCACGGCTTCGTGCCGGAAGGGGCCGAATATCTTGAGGATGACATTCCTCATATGGGCATGCGCAGGGGGTGAGTGTCAGGGGTGGGCCGGCTCCCCCTTCGTCCCTTGGTTGGCAAACAGGGTGAGCAGCCTCTGTTGCATCTGTCGCCAACGGCCGCTTAGCATCAGCCGCTGCTGGGCCTCTTCCAGTTGCCGGGCTGCCGGCTCCAGATCCCGTCTCAGATAGAGAAAGTAGTCGAGGCGAGCGAGCCGGTGCCCCTGCTCCCCCCCTCTCTCCTCGGCCCCGGGCCAAAATTGGATCAGCCACTGGATTCGCCCCCGCCTGAGCATCAACTCCCCCTGCTCCTGATCGTTGAGCCAGGTGATCTGCTGCGCCGGGAGTTGCCGGCGGCACCAAAGGGAGCCGCGCAGGCAGCCATATTGATCGCCCTCGGCCGGCGGCCAGCTGCCGCTGCCGATGGCATAGACCCTGACGGTGCCAATGGGGGCACCGACCGGTTTCAGCGCGGGGTGCGCACTCTCATAACCGCTTATTCTGACCAGCTCGCCATCGATCTCATCGCTGCCCTCGATCAGGCGCTCGCAACGGGCCGGCGTGCAGGGGGTGAGCGCATATTCCAGCCCTGCGGCCTCGAGCCACTCCTGATAGAAGGGGGTGAGCAGGGGTTGGTAGTGGGCGATCACCAGCAGTTGCAGGGGTCGGGCCCCGACCAGCAGCGGTAGCCAAAAGAGCGCGATCACCAGCATGCCTCTGTTCATCCTCTGCCATCCTGTACCGCCCTGATGAGAGGAGTGTAGTCGCGGCCGTCGGGCCGGCTACTCTGCCTTCCCCCTGCTGGCCAGGGAGTCGGAGGGCTGCAGGACACACTCCAGTGCATCCCGCTTGTTGCGCTCGCTGTAGCTGATCCCCGGGGGCGTCATGGCCCGGGAGAGGCTGATGTCGATCACCTTGTCTCCCCTCTGTGCCCGGTAGGCATAAGCCGTGAAGGCGTGCACGATCGCCATCTTGTCGTTGATATAGACCCGGCCATCGCGGGCCCATACCCGGGTATGGGGGGCGCAGAGGGCATCGAAATTCGGAATGGCGGCCATGCCCGGTGCCATGGTGAGGGCTGCGAGCATGACCAGAGGGGGGAGCCTGACGCTGTGATTCATGGTGTCCTGCTGAGGAGAGAAAGGGGTGCAAACGTGTGGGCAAGCTACCCCCTGCGCTCCCTGGCAGGCAGTGAAATAAAATGAAAAGTTATGTGGCCCTGTTCGAGATCATTCTGTTTTTAATCAGTATGTTAGTTATTTTGTTCGCCCATTTGGAGGCCGCCGGCCGGGGAGAGGGCGGCGGGGATCGGCCAGATGCGATCGTAGGCCCAGGTGAAGAGGATGATATAGACCAGATAGAAGCCGACGAAGCCGAGATCCAGGGCCAGCGCCTGCCACCATCCCATATCGAGCCAGAGCATGACGCAGGGCAGGGAAAAGGCCATGAAGCTGGCCTCATACCCAAGGGCGTGCAGCACCCGATCCCGTGGCCGCTTGTCGGTGCGCCCGCACCAGCGCAACAGGGCCTTGTCGAACAGCAGGTTCCAGCCATAGGTCCAACCGGTGGCGACCACGGAGAAGAAGATGGCGAGGCTGCCGACGGCGGCCACCTCTTTGTCGAATACCCGGCTGATGAGGGGGGAGACGAGGGCCAGACCGATCGCCTCGTAGAGAAACAGATAACGCAGGCGATCGCCCGTGCTGCGCAGTTGGGTGCTCATGATACTCCTCCTGTGGGAGGGGCATTCTAGTGAGCGGATGGTTAAAAGAGAAGCGATGTTCAAAAAAGAGGCGGGGGCGAGCCCCCGCCGACTATTGACCGAGCAGCCTGAGTGCCTCGGCCAGTTTTTCCACCGAACCCTGGTGATCCCCCTGCTTGTGCAGGGTCTCACCCTCGGCGCGCAGCGCCTTCACCCTGGCCAGCGCCTCCTGGCTCAGGGGTGGCTTTTGGGCCAGCAGTTCGTCGATCTTCTTCATGTCGGCCGGGCAGTGAAATGCCAGGGCCGGGGCCGCCAGCAGCAGGGCCAACAGGGTCATCCAACGCTTCATCGCTCACTCCTTGTGACAGGGCCTGGGGCCCTGCATCAAGGGTAGCGTCCCGGCGCCGGGTTACCTGGTCTGCAAGTCCAGTTTCAGGATTTCCACCGGCCAGCGGGTGCGGTTCTTGCCCCCCTGAAACAGTGAGACCCTGTCCATCTGGGGGACCGGCATCCAGATGACATTCTGATCGTCGATCACCGGCGCATCGACCCAGTGCAGGCGCTCATCCTGAATGACGGTCTCGATGCGCCCGTCCGGCAGGCGGCGCTTGAGTGCGCTCTGCTCCAGATCCGAGAAGTAGAAGGTGCCATCTTTCCCCATGGCCGTTCCCCCGGTGGGCGGCATGTCGAACCAGACCTCAACCTGTTTGGCCAGTGCCGCGTCGTCGAGGGCCGGGTTGTCCAGGGCCCGGGTGGGGATGCGGTACATGGGGCCATTGAGCGGGCCATAGTAGAGCCATTGCCGGTCGGGGCTGAGCTCCAGCGGATCGGCATTGACCTTGAGCAGTGAGCCATCGGGCGTGAGCACCACGTTGTTGCCGGCCCAGATGGCCTTGTCGCTGGCCCGGGTCGAGGGGCTGTCGGTCAGCACGCGCCGCGCCGCACCGCTCTCCAGGTCCAGGACGATGAGCCCGGGCCAGCCCGCATCGGTGAGGTAGGCGTGCCTGCCCTTGATGCGCACGTCATCCACATAGCTGTGATCGCCGGCGATCTCGGGGCCGAGATAGTAGATCCGGTCGGTGTTGCCGGTGGCGATGTTGAACACCACCACCTTGGCGCCCTGCGGCAGGGGCTTGCCCCCGAAGTCGGGGGCGCCGGTGTCGACGACCCAGAGCTGATCGCCGATGCGGCGGATGGCATTGATATTGATGAAGTGCCGGGCGGCCGGTTGGCCCAGGGTCCAACTGTTCCACTGGCGATCGGGCCAGGCGTGTTCGTCGCCTGCCTGATCGATCCAGACCAGTTGGGGACCTCGGGAGCGGGTCCAGCGAGGGGCGGCGGCAAACAGAGTGTTGTCCGCCCTGGGGGCCACCGCATTCCAGTTATGGGTGTGGCTGCTGGCGGCGACCGTCAGCTCGGTGCTCTGGGCCAGAGCGGGGGTCGCCAGGGCCAGGGCGATCGCCAGGAGAGAGGGGTTGAGTTTCATAGGGTCAATCCTGTTGGGGATCAGGCGCTCTGCCCGATCAATGGTTGCATGGCGGTGATGGCCTCAAGGGCGACCTGCTCCAGGGGTTCACCGAGGCGGCTGACCCGATAGTCGAGGCGCTCGATGAGCTCGTTACCGAAGCGCAGGGCGTCGAGAGCCACGACGCACTCTGCCCCCAGGGCCTCGATATGCTCCTCCGGCGCCAGCAGCACGGCTCTGTCTGTGCCCCCCAGCAGGCCCTTGGGCTCTTGCAGTTCGCGAATGGTGTGGATGGCGTGCAGGAACTGGGGCCGCCACAGGGGGACGACCACCCAGCGCCCCTCTGCCACCGCCTGCTCGAAGGCGGCCAGGCAGTCGGCCTCACTGCCGCTGCGAAACTCATAGCCGGCCTCCTCCAGTTGGTATTCGGCCATGATGCGCCGGGAGAAGCGGGTGATGCCGGCCCCTTCGCCAATACCCTGGATGAGCGGTGTCATCTGCCTGACCACGTCGGGAGCGAGCAGGTCCTGCACCGAGCCCACCCGATCGGCGGGTACATAGTCGGGCACGCCCCAGAGGGCATAGGACTCATAGTGCAGGCCCAGCTCTCGCACGGCCCGGCGCTCCCTGACCCGCTCCAGGTAGCCGCCGTGACTGTGAGGCAGCCAGGCTGAAGTGAGCAGATCCAGCTCTCCGGCGGCCAGGCGCTCGAAGTTGGCCTCGTGGGGGGCGTAGTGGGTGGTCACCTGGTGACCCTGTTGTTCCAGCACGGTACGCACCAGGGCGCCGGTCATATGGTGAAAGGAGAGATCGGTGACTCCGAGTCTGATGAGCATGTTGCCTCCCGGGCGGTGAAGATGAGTTCGATGGTGACCCCGTTGTTATCCTCCAGAAAGAGTTGCCACTCCTTGAGTTCGGGGACCAGACGACGGGTGTAGGGGGTGTGGTGAGCCTCGAGCCGGGCCGTCATGGCGGCAAGGCCCTCGGCCCGCAACGAGATGTGGTCGATGGCGCCGCTCCCGCTCAGGCCAGGGCGATAGCCGAGGTAGTCGGTGAGCCCCTCCTCCTCTGTGACCGGTAGCAGGTGCAGCAGGGGGCGCCCCTGGCTATAGAGCCAGTGGCCGGGAAAGGGGAAGGGGGGGCGTGCTCCCTCCTCCAGCCCCAGACGATCCCGGTAGAAGGCCAGGGTTTGGTCGAGATCCCGGGTGCGCAGGGTGAAGTGATCGATGGCATGAATCACGGCATTCTCTCCTGTGGGCCGCCCCGCAGGGCGGCGAGGGTGGATCAGAGGGCGCTACCGGGTTGCGGGGCCCGGCCCGTGCGCTCCTGGGTGAGGATAAAGAGCAGACCCAACAGCGGGAGCAGGGCGCCGAAGAAGGGGAGACTCGCCGGCCCGAAGTGGCTGTCGACCACGGCGCCCCCGATCACCCCTCCCAGGGCGTTGGCGACATTGAAGGCCGAGATGTTGGCGGTCGCCGCCAGCTCGGGGGCGCGGGTGCCGTGGCGCATGACACGCATCTGCATGGCGGGCAGGTTGGCGAAGGTAGCGACGCCAAACAGGAAGGCCGCCCCCAGGAAGAGCCACTGGCTGCCGGCGACCAGCCCGACCAGCAACATGGAGGCCAGGGTCATCAGCGGCCAGATCCGCAGGGCGCGCTGCAGGCTGTGGTCGGCACTGTGCCCCCCAATGCTGTTGCCGATGACCAGGCCGAGACCCACCACGACCAGTACTCCGGTGATGCTCTCGCGCTCGAAGCCGGCCACCTGCTCCGCGAGGGGGGCTATGTAACCATAGAGGGCCATGAAGCCGGACCAGCCGAGGACGGTGAAGAGCAGGCTGGCGATCAGATCCCAGTTGCGAAACGCCCCCAGTTGATGACCGAGTGAGCCCCCCTGCTCCGCGGGTTGGCGGGGAATGGCCAGGGCGATGGCCAGCAGGGCGATGACGCCGAGCAGGGCCACGGCCAGGAAGCTGGTGTGCCACTCCATGGCGTTGCCAATCCAGGCGCCCGCCGGCACCCCCAGCACGTTGGCCAGGGTCAGCCCTGCAAACATCTGGCCGACGGCACGGCCTGCCATCTTCTCGCTCACCATGCGGGTCGCCACTACGGCACCGATGCCGTAGAAGGGGCCCTGGGTCAGGCCGGCCAGGATGCGGCTCACGATCAGGGTGGTGTAGTCGGTGCTGTAGGCGGCGATCAGATTGGCGATCACAAAGAGCACCATCAGGGCCAGCAGCACATTGCGCTTCTCGAAGCGGGCCAGCCAGAGGGTGAGGATGGGGCCGCCGAAGACGATGGCCAGGGCATAGGCGGTGATGAGGTTGCCCGCCTGACCTGCGGTGACCCCCAGGGTGTCGGCCACCTGGGGCAGGATGCCGGCGATCAGAAACTCGGCGGTGCCGATGGCAAAGGCGCTTAAGGTGAGGATCCAGATCCGGGCCGGTAAGGTTTGACGCTGTTTCATTCTGGTCGCCTCAGTTGATCAGGGCGCCGCCATCGATGTCGATGATGGCGCCGCTCATGAAGGGGTTGTCGATAGCCAGCAGATAGCCGGCGGCCAGATCGTCGGCCCGACCGTGGCGGCCAACCGGCAGGGTGGCCGCAGCCCGGCTCAGCATCGCCTCTTTGGCTTCCCCGCTCATGGCACCGTAGGCCTCGGTGTCGGTGAGGCCGGGGCTGACCACGTTGACCCGGATAGGGGCCAGCTCGCGGGCCAGTATCTTGGCGGCCGCCTCGAGGGCGGCATTCATGGTGGTCTTGACCAGGGTGCCCGGGACCGTCTTGCGGGCCAGGAAGCCGCTGGTCAGGGTGATGGTGCCGCCGGGGGCCATATGGGAGGCGGCACAGCGAATGACGGCCAGGGTGCCCCAGAACTTGATGTCGAAGGCCGCCTTGGCCGCCGCCAGATCCAGACCGAGCAGATCTCCGCTCGGCGCCTGGGATCCGGCGGTGATCACCAGGTTATTCACCTGGCCGAGGGGGGCGAGGAGCGCCTCGATGGAGGCGATGTTGGTGATATCCAGGCCGCTTCTGCGGCTGGCGGTGATGACACGGCCGGGGCGCTGACCCAGGGCCTCGGCCACGGCGCGACCAATACCTGTGTGGCCACCGATGATGACGGACAGAGTGTGCTGATGAAATGGCATGGGCATGATCCTCTCTGAGACGGCGGGCAATCCGCGCCTTTGTCTGCTGGAGAAGATAGATTGGACGGTGTATTTTGATAATTGCCGTAAAATCTAAAACATAATTCGGAATATCAATACAATCATGCTCGACAACCTCAACCTGTTTCTGGTCATCGTGGAGAAGGGGGGGCTGGCCGCCGCCGGGCGCGAGCTGGGCCTCTCCCCGGCCACCGTCTCGGAGCGACTGGCCGCGCTGGAGCGCTACTACGGTGCCACCCTGCTCAGCAGGACGACCCGCTCCATCAGCCTCACCGAGGAGGGGCGCCTGCTGCTCGAGGAGGGGCGCCACCTGTTGGCCCAGGCCGATGGTCTGCGGCGCCGGCTGCGTGACGGGGGAGACGAGATGAGTGGCCTGCTGCGCATCAGCGCCCCGCTGGACTTCGGCACCAGCCGTTTGGTTCCCCTGCTCGATCGCTTTATGGCGCAGCATCCGGGGATCGCCCTCGATCTCAATCTGACCGACGGTTATCTGGATCTGGTGGGACAGGGGGTCGATCTGGCCCTGCGTTACGGGGATCTGGCCGATAGCACCCTGAGAACCCTGTCGCTGGGAGAGAATCGTCGGGCCGTCTGTGCCTCACCCGACTATCTGGCGCGTCGGGGTGTGCCGACCCATCCGGAGGAGCTGTCCGCTCACGACTGCCTGCTGATGCGCTTCGGGGAGCATCCGGAGCGCTGGTGGTCGTTTCAGATAGGGGGGGCGCTGAAGCGGGTGATGGTCCAGGGACGGCGCATCAGCAACAACGGCCATCTGGTGCGCCAGTGGTGCCTGCGGGGGGAGGGCGTCTGCCTCAAGTCCCGTTGGGATGTGGGGCAGGATCTGGCCAGTGGACGCCTGGTGGAGATCCTGCCCGAGTTTGCGGCGCCGGCATCGCGCTTGCAGATTGTCTACCCCTCGGGGCGTCACCAGCCACGCCGGGTGCGGGCTCTCATCGACGCCCTGGTGGCCGAGTTTGGTCGCCCCGCTCAGGGGTAGACCCGGGTCTCCATCACCAACCCCTCGTCGGTCGGGGAGAGGTTGACCTGTACCCGGCCCAACTCGGCCAGGGCGGTGGCATGGGTGCCGCCGCAGGGAATCGTCACCTCGCGCCCGTCCAGGGTGCAGTGCCACCAGCGTGAATCGATGATGGCCTCCCCGTCGCGGCTGCGGCGGATCGCTCCCCCCGTGGTCATCCAGTCGGCGAGCCGGGCGTTGACCGCCTGCTCGATGGCCGGCAGGGCCGCCAGCAGCTCGGGCCCCATCACCCCCTTCTTGCGTAGACTCTTGCCAATGCGGTAGTGCTCGCTCGAGCCGTGAGGTTCGACCCGGGAGCGGGTAATGGCGAGACGGTCGAAATCGGGTTGGTCGAGGGCATCGCGCTCGGTTGGCTCTTTCTTCCAGAAGGGGATGAGCGCCTGATTGAGGGCCAGGGCCGCCAGATGACAGCCGCTGTGGCCAAGGGAGAGGGGGAGGCGGTGGGCCCCGTCGACCCGCAGGGTCACCGGCGTGCCGGCGCTCAGGGCGTGCACGCCCTGAAGAGGGTGCACCACCACGAAGGCCCAGCCCGGCTCACCGCGCTTGACCGGAATGGCCCGGTCGACGAAGAGCGCTCCCTCCGGACTCACTGCCCCCATGCGGCAGGAGGCGATGGGCGCTTCGCCCCCCTCCCAGTGCACACTCCCCAGATCCCCCGGTTGATCGGGCCAGAGGTGGCTCTCGGGATGGAAAGGCGTGAGATCGGTAACCATCAGGGTCTGGTTGTCGGCGATCTGGGTGAGCAGTACATGAGCCTGCTCCTCCAGATGGCCCAGCACGAAGCTGGCGCGGGTATGTTCCATGGGATCCTCCGTCGATGATGGGGGGAGGATACCGTAAAAGCGGCGGGCGCCTCATTAACCGATGTTAATGGGCGCCCGCGATATCCGGGTGATGAGGACGCTACAACAGGGAGACCAGGAGATAAGCGTTGAGGCCCACCACCAGGGTGACGATGACGCGCCCCAGGGCCTGGGTCAGGGGGTGGTTGCGGTGCACGCCCATCAGGGCGCGCTCCCCGGTCAGCATCAGCAGCGGGATCAGCGCCAGCGCGATGCCAAAGCTCAGCACCACCTGGCTCATCACCAGAATCTCGGTGGTGTTGAGCCCCATGGCGATCACCACGAAGGCGGGGGCCATGGTGATGGCACGGCGCAGCCAGAGCGGGATGGTGAAGCGCACGAACCCCTGCATCACCACCTGGCCGGCCAGGGTGCCGACCACGGTGGAGCTGACTCCCGAGGCGATCAGCGACAGGCCGAACAGGGTGGCGGCGGCCTGACCGAGCAGGGGCGTCAGGGTCGCGTAGGCGGTCTCGAGCTCGGCTACCTGCTGGTGGCCGCTGGCGTGGAAGGCGGCGGCCGCCATCGCCATCATGGCCAGGTTGACGAAGCCGGCGATGGTCATGGCGATGGCCACATCCACCCTGGTCGAGTGCAGCCGCTGCTCCACGCTGGAATCGGCCTGCTGGCCCTGGGTCAGGGCCGAGTGCAGGTAGATGACGTGGGGCATCACGGTGGCGCCGAGCACCCCGGCGGCCAGATAGATAGCCTGATCATTGGGCAGGGAGGGCAGCAGGGCCCCCTCGAGCAGGCTCGGCAGGTGCGGGCGGGAGAAGAGCAGTTCGACCAGGTAGGCGGCGGCCACAAACAGCAGCAGGCCCCCGACCACGAACTCCAGCGGCTTCTGGCCGCGGCTCTGCAGCATCAGTATTCCCCAGGTGATGACGGCGGTGAGGCAGGCGCCCTCGAGCAGGGTGACCCCCAGCAGCAGCTGGAAGCCGACGGCGGCCCCGATGAATTCGGCCAGATCGGTCGCCATGGCGATGATCTCGGCCTGTACCCAGTAGGCCCAGACGGCGGGGCGTGGCAGCCGGTCACGGATGTGTTCGGCCAGGTTCTTGCCGGTGACGATGCCGAGTTTGGCCGACAGGGTCTGTACCAGCATGGCCATCAGGTTGGCCCACACCACCACCCACAGCAGTTGGTAGCCGAACTGGGAGCCGGCCTGGATGTTGGTGGCGAAGTTACCCGGATCGATATAGCCGATGGCGGCGATAAAGGCGGGACCAAGCAGGCTGAGCCTGAGTTTTCTCTGCTGCGGCAGGGCCAGTGCGGTGGGTTGCATGATGTGACCTCCCAAGTCTGATGAAGAGAGGATACATGCAAGTGAGAATTATTATCAATTGGTTGTGGGTATCGGATCCATCGGCATCACCTTGCCTGTTGCAGTCGGGGCCTGCATTTCGTACAATACGCCGCCCTAGAAAGCAGCGTCTACACATACACGTTCCTTGCCTCCGAGGTTTGGCTGCACCCGGGCGGAGGCTGATTAACCCGTAAGGAGCTGATAATGCGTCATTACGAAATCGTCTTCATGGTTCACCCGGACCAGAGCGAGCAGGTTCCTGGCATGATCGAGCGCTACACCGGCGCCATCACCACTGCCGGTGGTAAGATTCATCGCCTGGAAGATTGGGGCCGCCGTCAACTGGCTTACCCGATCGAGAAGCTGCACAAGGCTCACTACGTTCTGCTGAACGTGGAAGCCGAGCAGGCTGTCATCGACGAGCTGGAAACCAACTTCCGCTTCAACGATGCCGTTATCCGCAACATGATCATGCGTACCAAGCACGCCGTGACTGAAGTTTCTCCGATGGCCAAGGCCAAGGAAGAGCGTTCTTTCCGCCGTGACGACGTTCGCAGCGAAGAGTCTGCCGAAGCTGCTACCGAAGCTTCCGCAGAAGAGTAATTCCGGATCACTGAATAGAGGATAAAGGCAATGGCACGTTATTTCCGTCGTCGCAAGTTCTGCCGCTTCACCGCCGAGAACGTAACCGAGATCGACTACAAAGATATCGTTACCCTGAAGAACTACATCACTGAATCTGGCAAGATCGTACCGAGCCGTATCACCGGTACCCGCGCCAAGTATCAGCGTCAGCTGGCTCGCGCCATCAAGCGCGCCCGTTACCTGGCTCTGCTGCCGTACACTGATCTGCACAACAAGTAATCAGTCCGGCGCTTACGCCTAACTCAACGAATTTAAAGAGGAAAGGTAATGCAAGTTATCCTGCTCGATAAGATCGCCAAACTGGGCGGTCTGGGTGATCAAGTCAACGTTAAGCCTGGCTTCGCCCGTAACTTCCTGATCCCGCAAGGCAAAGCCGTGATGGCCACCAAGGCTAACATCGCTTCTTTCGACGCCCGTCGTGCCGAGCTGGAAGCCAAGCTGGAAGCCACCCTGGTTGCCGCTCAAGAGCGCGCTGCCAAGCTGGGCGAACTGGCTGCCGTTGTTATCGCCTCCAAGGCCGGTGACGAAGGCAAGCTGTTCGGTTCCATCGGTACCCGCGATGTGGCTGACGCCATCACCGCTGCTGGCGTAGCCGTGTCCAAGAGCGAAGTTCGCATGGGCAACGTTCTGCGTTCCACCGGCGAGTACGAAGTTTCCGTTCAGCTGCACGCTGACGTGAAGGCTACCGTACAAATCCAGGTTGTTGCTGCCTAAGCAACAGGTCCTGGTTGAAAAACCCGCGCATTGCGCGGGTTTTTTATTGCCTGTGACAGGGGTAGAGTGGAGTCGTTATCACTGACAGAGGAGGCTTCCCATGGCCGACTGGGTCGAGGGTCGGGTGCTCGAGCGCATCGACTGGACCGATACACACTTCTCCCTGCGGGTACAGGCCGAGCTTCCCCCCTACAAGGCGGGTCAGTTCACCAAGCTGGCCCTCTGTGACGGCGAGCAGAAGGTGCAGCGCGCCTACTCCTTCGTCAATCCCCCCAGTGCCTCCTGGCACGAGTTCTATGTGGTCGAGATCCCGGATGGTCAGCTGACCCCCCGACTCGGCTCCCTGCAGGCGGGCGACAGCCTGCTGATTGCCGCCAACCCCAGCGGTTTTCTTACCCTCGACGAGATCCCCCCCGGCCGCGATCTCTGGATGCTCTCCACCGGTACCGCCATCGGTCCCTTCCTCTCGATCCTGGTCGATGGCGAGGTGGCGATGCGTTTTGACAACCTGGTGCTGGTGCACGGGGTGCGTCATGGGGAAGAGCTCGCCTATCAGCCCCTTATCGAGCAGTTGAAGGAGCGCTATGGGGGGCGATTGTGCTATGTGCCCATGGTGAGCCGGGAAGTCTGGGCCGGAGCTCTCTCGGGGCGGATTCCGGCGGCCATCGAGGGAGGCGCCCTGGAGCAGAGGGTCGGGCTGACCATAGCCCCGGAGACGAGTCAGGTGATGATCTGCGGCAATCCCGAGATGGTGCGCGATACCCAGCGGGTGCTCATGGAGCGGGGGCTGACCAAGAACCTGAGGCGAAAACCCGGCCAGATCAGCGCCGAGAACTACTGGTAAGCAGACAGGGGGCCGATGGCCCCCTGTCTCGTTGTACGCCTCATCAGAACTCGTTGGAGAGCGCCTTGTAGCCCTTCACCAGATCGATGTTGGTGTGGGCCACATCTTCCGAGAACTCGGCGGCGTCCACCGTCACCCTGGGGATGGTGGCCAGATCGCTCTGCTGATTGATGCGGGTGGTGGAGGGGACGTAGAACTCGGGGGGCAGATCGCAGCCATCCACCACCGAGTTGTGGCGTACCACGCAGCCATCACCGATGTGGCAGTTGAACAGCACGCTGTTGAAGCCGATGAAGACCCGGTTCCCCACTTCGCACGGCCCGTGCACTATGCTGCGGTGAGCGATGGAGCTGTACTCGCCGATGGTGACGGCGGCTCCCGACTTGGAGTGGATCACCACCCCGTCCTGAATGTTGGAGTTGGCGCCGATGACGATGGGCTCCATGTCGCCGCGCTCGTCGACCTCGTCGGCGCGGATCACGGCGTAGGGGCCGACGAAGACATTCTCGTGAATGATCACCTTGCCGCAGATGATGGCGGTCTTGTCGATATAGGCCGATTCGTGGATGACCGGCAGGTGGCCGGAGGGGTTCTTGCGGATCATGGGGCTTTCCGTGGGTTGCTGACAGAACGCCCCAGCTTACTCCTAAACAGTATTAGGTGAAACTGCCACACTCCTCCGGACACCGGGGCCCCGAAGGGCCCCGCCTTACGCCAAGGAGGCGGCCGGTTGACGGTCGCGACGCTCCTGGCGCCACAGCCAGAGCCCGACGAGGAAGCCGACGCCGCACAGGGCCGTCACATAGTGGGAGGGGGCCAGCACATCCTCTTTCATCCACAGGGTCACCAGCATGGGGGTGAGGCCACCGAAGATGGCGTAGGCGACGTTGTAGGAGAACGACAGGCCGCTAAAGCGCACCACGGGCGGGAAGGCGTTCACCATCACATGGGGCACGGCTCCGACGATGCCAACCGCGAAGCCGGCCAGCATGTAGTGGGTCACCATGTCGCCCCGCCCTGCCGCCAGACCGTGATAGAAGAGGGTGACGCTGATGGCCAGCAGCGCGCTGCCGAGCAGGAAGGTGCGACCGCTGCCAATGGCATCGCACAGGCGGCCGTAGAAGATGCAGCCGGCGGTCAGGGCCAGTATGGCCAGAGAGTTGGCCTGCAGGGCGTCGGCCGGGGCGATGGCGTGGATCTTCTGCAGGTAGGTGGGGGTCATCAGGATCACCACCACGATGCCGGCGGAGAGCAGCCAGGTGAGCAGCATGGAGACGATGACGCCCCCCTTGTGTTCGCGCAGCACGGTGCGCAGGGGCAACTCGTCGGCCAGTGCCTTGTTGGCCTGCATCTCGGCAAAGACCGGGGTCTCGTGCAGCCAGCGGCGCAGGTACATGGCCACGATGCCGAAGACGCCGCCGAGCACGAAAGCCAGACGCCAGCCCCACTGGCTCACATCGGCCGGGCTCATACCCTTGTTGATGGCGGTGGCCACCAGGGAGCCCAGCAATATGCCGGCAGTCAGGCCACCGGTCAGCACGCCGCAGGCGAAGCCGATGCGCCGGGCCGGCACATGCTCGGCCACGAATACCCAGGCCCCCGGCACTTCGCCACCGATGGCGGCGCCCTGCAGGATGCGCAGGGCCAGCAGCAGGATCGGAGCGGCGATACCCAGCACCGCATAGGTGGGCAGCAGGCCGATGAGCAGGGTGGGCAGGGCCATCATGATGATGCTTAAGGTGAACATCCGCTTGCGACCGACCAGATCGCCGAAGTGGGCCATGATGATACCCCCCAGCGGGCGGGCCAGGTAGCCGGCGGCGAAGATGCCGAAGGTCTGGAACTGGCGTAACCACTCGGGGATGTCGGCCGGGAAGAAGAGTTCACCGATCACCACGGCGAAGAAGACGAAGATGATAAAGTCGTAAAACTCCAGTGCGCCGCCCAGGGCGGCGAGGCCCAGGGTCTTGTAGTCCTGTCGATTGAGGGGGCGGGTCGTCATGGGTTCTCCTTGTGATTATCGCAGTGCGGTCCGTGCTCCCGTGCTGGGATGCCGAGTCTATGGAGGGTAAGATGCCCCGGCGTTCCAAGTAAATCGCGCAATCTGCAACACAGCCTTGCGTTTACCGAATGGAGCAGCTTCCTTCGGCACACAGTATGGGCGAGCATGAAGGAGTTCACATGGCCAAGGTTCTGCTCTCATGGAGCAGCGGCAAAGACAGCGCCTGGGCGCTGCACCGTCTGCGTCAGCAGCCGGGGATCGAGGTCGTCGGCCTCTTCACCACCACCAACGAGGTGTTCGAGCGGGTGGCCATCCACGGGGTGCGCGACGAGCTGTTGCACGCCCAGGCCGAGGCGGCGGGGCTGCCCCTGCAGGTGATCCCGCTGCCCTGGCCCTGCAGCAACGCCGACTACGAGGCGCGCATGGGCGCTTTTGTGGCCCACTGTCGCGAGATGGGGATTGATCACTTCGCCTTCGGTGATCTCTTCCTGGAGGAGGTGCGTCGTTATCGGGAGGAGGCGCTGGCGGGCACCGGCATTACTCCCCTGTTTCCGCTCTGGGGGACGCCGACCGACCAGCTGGCGCAAGAGATGCTGGCCGCCGGCCTCAAGGCGACGGTCAGCACCTGCGATCCGGCCCGGGTGCCGCGTCAGGTATCGGGCCACCCCTTCGACGGTGCCCTGCTCGCACTGCTGCCGGCCGGGGTCGATCCCTGTGGCGAGCACGGGGAGTTTCACACCTTCGCCTGGGACGGTCCCATGTTCCGCCATCCGGTGGTGTGCCACACTGGCGAGACGATCGAGCGGGAGGGGTTCCTCTACACCGATCTGTTGCCGGGACAGGGGTCACCAGGGGAGAGATAACAAAACGGGGATGCCTTGGCATCCCCGTGTCGTTTACAGCAGCTCTTCGATCTCGCTGCGCAGGTACTGGAACAGCTCGCGGTAGGCGGCGGGCGGCTTGTTCTGCTCGCGCTCCTTTTGCACCGAGCGCAGCAGTTGGCGCAGCTTCTGGCGATCCAGCTCGTGGAACTGGGCCAGCAGCTCGTTGATGGCGCCATCCCCTTCGCTGATCAGGCGCTCGCGCCACTGCTCCAGGCGGTGCTGGCGCGCGTTGGCGGTGGCATGACGGTTCTTGATGATGGCCAGCGCCTCGGCGATGGGCTCCACATCACGGCTGCGCATCAGGCGACCGATAAACTGCAGATGGCGGCGATAGGCTTCGTTCTTCTTGGGCTTGAGCTTGTGGGCCATGGCCACGGCGTCAGCCAGCTCCTCATCGAGGGGCACCTTGGCCAGCTCGCTGGGTTTGAGGTCGACGATCTCCTCACCCATGTTCTGGAGGGCCTCGGCGTCGCGCTTGAGCTGGCTCTTGCTGGGGCCGTCCCACTCGTCATGCTGGTCGTCGTTGAAATGACTCATTAATTTCGGATCCTGTGATGTTGTTCGCATCGGTTTGGCCGATATGGTACCAGCTTCTCCCGCCCTTTGCTGGGCTCTGTTATGCTTAGGCCCTTTCCCCACCTATCAGACTGGATGTATGGATCAGCAAGCGCAAATCCGCCAGGAGCAAGCCCAGCTCGAGAGTGCCGTGGCCGAGGCTCTCGACATTGCAAAGGCGTTGGGGGCCTCACTGGCCGAGGTCTCCATCAGCAAGCAGACCGGATTGTCGGTCAATACCCGTGGCGGTGAGCTCGAAAGCATCGAATTCAACAAAGACGGGGCGCTGGGCATCGCCGTCTATCGGGATGGCTGCAAGGGATCGTCATCCACCACGGATCTCGGCCGCGATGCGATCCGCGCCTGTGTCGAGGCCGCCATCGAGATTGCCCGCCACACCTCTCGCGATGAGGCGGCAGGACTGGCCGAATCCGAGCTGCTCGCCTGGGATGCTCCCGATCTCGAGCTCTGCCATCCGGTGGCCCTGGATCCGGCCGAAGGGACTGCCCTGGCCCTGGAGTGCGAGCGACTCGCCATGGGGCGCGATCCGCGCATCAAACACTCCGACGGGGCCGGCTTCACCAGCCATCTTGGGGTCAAGGTCTACGGCAACAGCCATGGCTTCGTGAAGGGCTATGCGGCATCGCGCCACTCCTTGAGCTGCGTGTTGATCGGCGAGCAGGACGGCGAGATGCAGCGGGACTACGGCTGGAGCTGCAGCCGCCGGATGGGGGATCTCTGGAGCCCGCAGCGCATCGCCGACGAGGCGGTGGAGCGCACCCTGTCCCGTCTCGGCGGGCGCAAGATAGGCACTCGTCATGCGCCCGTACTGTTTCATCCTGACACCGCCTCGGGCCTGTGGGGCCACCTGGTGATGGCCATCAGCGGTGGCAACCTCTATCGCAAGTCGAGTTTTTTGCAAGAGAAGCTGGGTCAGATCATTTTGCCCGAGTGGCTCACCATCACCGAGCACCCGCACCTCAAGGGGGGGCTCGCCAGCGCCCCCTTTGATGGGGAAGGGGTGCGCACCCGGGATCTCGATATCATCCGCGATGGCCGTCTGATGACCTGGCTGCTCACCTCCTACTCGGCGCGCAAGCTGGGGCTCACCACCACGGGCCACGCCGGCGGCATCCACAACTGGCAGGTCTCCCACAGCGGTCAGGATTTCCAGACGTTGCTCAAGGAGATGGGCACCGGATTGCTGGTGACCGAGCTGATGGGGCAGGGGGTTAATATCGTCAATGGCGACTACTCTCGGGGGGCGGCAGGCTTCTGGGTCGAGAACGGTGAAATCGCCTATCCGGTGGAAGAGATCACCATAGCCGGTAACCTGAGCGATATGTTTGGCCAGATAGTGGCGGTGGGCAGCGATGCCGACGAGCGCTCCAGCCTCAAGACCGGCTCTGTGCTGATCGAAAACATGAAGTTGGCCGGGCATTAAGCGCCGGTAAAAACCAAAACGGCACCCGAGGGTGCCGTTTTTATTGGTAGCAAGGATTACTCCTTGATGCGCTCGATGCGACCACCCAGCCCTTGCAGCTTCTGCTCGATCTGCTCGTAGCCACGGTCGATGTGGTAGATGCGATCGACCAGAGTGGCCCCTTCGGCCACGAAGCCGGCCAGCACCAGGCTGGCGGAGGCACGCAGGTCGGTCGCCATCACCTGGGCGCCCTTGAGCTGCTGGGTGTCGCGGCAGATGGCCACGTTTCCTTGCAGCTCGATATCGGCCCCCATCCGCACCAGCTCGGGCACGTGCATGAAGCGGTTCTCGAAGATGGTCTCGGTGATCATGCCGGTGCCTTGGGCCACGGCGTTGAGCACGGTGAACTGGGCCTGCATGTCGGTCGGGAAGGCCGGGTAGGGGGCGGTCTTGATGGTGACCGGCTTGAGGGTGCGGCCGGTCATGTCCAGGCTGATCCAGTCCTCACCTTTCTCAACCAGGGCTCCGGCCTCTTCCAGCTTGACCAGCACCGCCTCGAGCAGGCTCGGATCTGTGTTGCGGCAGACGATCTTGCCACCGGTGACGGCGGCGCCGACCAGGAAGGTACCTGTCTCGATACGATCCGGCTGGACTGTGTAGCTACCGCCGTGCAGACGCTCGACCCCGTCGATGGTCAGGGTGTCGGTGCCGGCACCCTGGATCCTGGCGCCCAGGGTATTGAGGAAGTTGGCGAGATCCACCACCTCCGGCTCACGGGCCGCGTTTTCGATCACGGTGCGACCATCGGCCAGGGCGGCGGCCATCATCAGGTTCTCGGTACCGGTGACCGAGACCATGTCCATCAGGATGTGGGCACCCTTGAGGCGGCCGTCGACACGGGCCTTGATGTAGCCGTCTTCGATGGTGATCTTGGCACCCATCAGCTCCAGGCCATGCACGTGCAGGTTGACCGGGCGGGCACCGATGGCGCAGCCACCGGGCAGGGAGACGTCGGCCGCGCCGTAGCGGGCGGCCAGCGGGCCCAGAGCCAGAATAGAGGCGCGCATGGTCTTGACCAGCTCATACGGGGCCACGTGATTGTTGACGGCCCCGGCCAGTACGGTGACGTTGCCGTTCACCTTGGTGGTGGCGCCCAGCATCTCCAGCAGCTTGACCGTGGTGGCCACATCCTTGAGGCGTGGCACGTTGGAGAGCTGCACCTCTTCGTCGCACAGCAGGGTGGCGAACAGGATCGGCAGGGCGGCGTTCTTGGCGCCGGAGATGGTCACTTCACCAGAGAGGGTGCAGGGGCCGGTGATCTTGAATTTTTCCATGGTTTACTTCTTTACCAAATCAGGAGGGTAGCTGGAATTTACGCTCGCGTTTCCACTCGGCCTCGGTGTAGGCCTTGATCGAGAGCGCGTGGATCTCGTTGGTGGCGATCTTGTCCATCAGGGGGGCATAGATGGCCTGCTGTTTCTTTACACGGCTCATGCCGTCGAACAGGTCGGCCACGGCAATCACCTGGAAGTGGCTGCCGTCACCGGTTACGTGAACCTCGGACAGGGGCAGGGCCTCACGCAGGATTGCTTCAATTTCAGAGACTTGCATAGTCGTCCTTAGGCTTGGGTAGAAAAGAGCCCGGCCACACCGTAGAGGGTGGCCAGCTTGTCGAAGTCGTCGGGCATGCCGATAAGGGCAGGGGTCTGGCCACGCTCGCGCACGGCCTTGGCCCACTTGACCATGATGGCCACGCCGGCCGAGTCGATGGCGATGAGTTCGCGCAGATCCATGGTCTCGTCCTGCCACCACTGGTCACGGATGGCCCAGAGACGCCGGACCTGTTCCCCCTGCAGATCGCCGCTCAGCTTCATTTTTTCAGCACCAGCGGCTTGGCGTTGTGCTCATTGAGCTGTTTGATCACCGCATCGATGCCGTTCTGGCGAATGAGGCCACCCAGCTCGCTCTGCTTGGCAGAGAGCAGGCTGATCCCTTCGGCCACCATGTCGAAGGCCTTCCACTGTTCGGTCTTGTTGTTCTTGCGCAGCTTGAACTCGAGGTTGATATCGGGCTTGCCGGCCTCTTTCACGCTCAGGTTGACGGCGGTGATCTCCTTGCCATCGAGCGGCTTGGCCGGCTCGACCTGAACAGTCTGCTTGTCGTAATGGGCAAGGGCATCGGCGTAGGAGCTGATCATGTACTCGGTGAAGGCGCTCACAAAAGCGTCACGCTGCTCCGGGGTGGTTTGTTTAATCTGGTTGCCGAGCACCTTGTAGGCGGCGAAGCGGTTGTCGATGTAGGGCAGCAGCTCCTCGCGGATGATCACCCGCAGGTGGTCCGGATTGGTCTTGATCTGGGGTTGATCGCTCTTGAGGCGGGCAAAGGTCTTGTCGGCGGCCAGCTGGATCAGAGCATAGGGGTCAGCCGGATAGGTGTCGGCCCGGGCCACCAGAGAGAAGAGCAGGCCGGCCATGATGCCGAGCACTAACAGAATCTTTTTCATCGTGATTACTCCTTGCCGCTGTCTGACTTGCTGTAGAGGAATTTGCCGATCAAGTCCTCCAGGACGATGGCAGACTTGGTATCTTCCAACGTGTCTCCATCCTTGAGCTCACGGGTGCCCATCTCTTCATCGCTGAACCCGGGGACCAGGCCGATATATTGCTCACCGAGCAGACCGGATGTGAGGATGGAGAGGGTGCTGGTTTCGGAAAACTGGCCCGCCGATTTCTGCATCTGCATGGTCACCAGAGGTACCTGATTCTTGGGATCCAGGGTGATGTTGCTGACGCGGCCGACGACCACACCACCGACCTTGACCGGAGAGCGTACTTTCAGGCCGCCGATATTATCGAAATGGGCGTGAATGGTATAGGTTTCCCCTTCGCTCTTGAAGCTTAACCCCGCCACCTGCAGGGCCAGGGCCAGGATGGCGCCCATACCAGCCAGCATGAAGCTGCCGACCAGGAATTCTGTCTTGCTGAATTTCATCGATTTATCCAAACATGATGGCTGTGAGTACGAAGTCCAGGCCGAGCACGGCCAGGGATGAGTGGACCACGGTTCGGGTGGTCGCCTGGCTGATGCCGGCAGAGGTCGGTTTGGCATCGTAGCCATTGAACAGGGCGATCCAGGTCACCACCATGGCGAAGATGAGGCTCTTGATGGCGCCTTGCATGATGTCTTCATGCCAGTCGACGGCGGCCTGCATGGCGGACCAGAAGCCCCCCTCGTCGACCCCCAGCCAGTCGACCCCGACCAGCTTGCCACCCAGAATACCGATAAGGCTGAACATAAAGGCGAGCAGGGGCATGCTGATGACTCCGGCCCAGAAACGGGGAGCCACCACCCGACGCAGGGGGTCGATGGCCATCATCTCCAGGCTGGAGAGCTGTTCGGTCGCCTTCATCAGGCCGATTTCGGCGGTCAGGGCCGAGCCGGCGCGGCCGGCGAAGAGCAGGGCGGTGACCACGGGACCGAGTTCCCGCAGCAGCGAGAGCGATACCAGAGGGCCCAGGCTCTGTTCTGCCCCGAAGTCCACCAGTACGTTGTAGCCCTGCAGGGAGAGCACCATGCCGATGAACAGACCCGACACCAGTATGATGGCGACCGACTGGACGCCGACCACATAGAGCTGCTGGACCAGCAGTGGAAAGTGCTTGCGCGGGGCCGGCTTGCCCACCAGGGCGTGGAACAGCATGATGCCGGCCCGCCCGACGGCGGTGATGGCGCGCACTCCGCGGTGGCCCAACTGGCCAATCAAATCAATCAACATCAGAGATCCTGTAGCAGCTCGCCGGCCGGGAAGTGGAAGGGGACTGGGCCATCCGGCAGGCCGTTGAGGAACTGGGCCACCTCCGGGTTATCCTCGCGGCGCAACTGCTCCGGAGTGCCCTGGGCCACCACCTTGCGGTTGGCGATGATGTAGGCGTAGTCGGCGATGGTCATCACCTCGGTGACGTCGTGGGTGACGATGACGGAGGTGATGCCGAGGGCATCGTTGAGATCGCGAATGAGTTTCACCAGCACGCCCATGGTGATGGGGTCCTGCCCGACGAAGGGTTCGTCATACATGATGAGCTCGGGGTCGAGGGCTATCGCCCGGGCCAGGGCGGCGCGACGGGCCATGCCACCGGAGAGTTGGGAGGGCATCAGTCTGGCGGCGCCACGCAGGCCCACCGCCTCGAGCTTCATCATGACGATGGTGTGGATGAGCTCCTCGGGCAGTCCCGAGTGCTCGCGCAGGGGAAAGGCCACGTTGTCGAAGACGGTCATCCCGGTGAACAGGGCGCCGCTTTGAAACAGCATGCTCATGCGCTTGCGCAGCTCGTAGAGTCGGCTGCGCGGCAGCGCCGGAACATTCTCTCCATCGAACAGTACCTCGCCACTGGTGGGCTTCAACTGCCCGCCGATGAGGCGCAGCAAGGTGGTCTTGCCGATCCCGCTGGGTCCCATGATGGCGGTCACCTTGCCTCGGGGAATATGCAGGCTGATGCCGTCATAGAGGAGGCGATCCCCATGACTGAAGGTGAGGTTGTTGATGGTAATCAGGTCAGGATTCAAGCCTTGGTCCATCCAGTTGTGACAAGGGGCAAATTTTAGGGGCTAGTCTAGTGGGAAGCAATCTTCCGGAACAACTATTGAACAGGGGGAGATCGCCGCAGATGCGACAAATTTGTGTTGCCAAATGTGTCAATACTGATGAAAACGGAGCCGATTCGCTTATCCTGTCAGAGTTTTTTATAATCCCGCCTTTCCACCCTGTTTCGGAGCCCCCTTTTCATGTCCGATGTCAGCGAAAACGTCTCTGTGGTCTCCCGTTTCAAACTCAGTGCCAGCCGGGTGCTGGAGATTGAGCAGGAGGCGATCGCCGGCCTGCAGCAGTACCTCGATGAGGCCTTTGATCGGGCCTGTGAGATGATTTTGCATTGCGGGGGAAAGATAGTGGTGACCGGCATGGGCAAGTCGGGCCATATCGGCAGCAAGATCGCCGCCACCCTGGCCAGCACAGGGACCCCGGCGTTTTTCCTGCATCCCGGTGAGGCGAGCCACGGGGATCTGGGCATGATTTCAGAGGGCGATCTCATCGTTGCCATCTCCAACTCGGGAGAGAGCGACGAGATCCTGGCCCTGCTGCCGGTGCTCAAGCGTCGCGGGGTGCCGCTCATCTGTATGACCGGCAATCCGGCCTCCACCATGGCCCGTGAGGCCAATGTGCACCTCTGCATCCGGGTTGCTCGTGAAGCCTGCCCCCTCGGACTGGCGCCCACCTCAAGCACCACGGCGACCCTGGTGATGGGGGATGCCCTGGCGGTTGCCCTGCTTGAGGCGCGCGGCTTCACCGCCGACGATTTCGCCCTCTCTCATCCCGGCGGCTCTCTGGGCAAGCGGCTCCTGCTGCGGGTCTGCGACATCATGCACAAGGAGGCGATGTTGCCCCTGGTGAGCGTCGATGCCTCCATCAGCGAGGCGCTGCTGGAGGTGAGTCGCAAGGGGCTCGGCATGACCGGCGTAGTGGCTGCCGACGGTACCCTGGCGGGCCTCTTCACCGACGGGGATCTGCGCCGCATTCTGGACCAGCAGGTGGATATCCATCACACCCCCATCAGCCGGGTGATGACGGCCAACTGCATTACCGTGGGGCCTGCTATGATGGCCGCCGAGGCGGTGAAATTGATGGAAACCCGTAAAATCAATGGATTACTTGTGGTCGATGAGCATCGACGCCCGCTTGGGGCCTTCAACATGCACGACCTGCTGCGCGCGAGGGTCATTTGATGTCTGATGTGATGACGCCCTATGGCACCGTGCCGGCCGAGCTGATGGCCCGTGCCGCTCGCATCCGGCTGCTGGTGTGCGACGTGGACGGAGTGCTCTCCAATGGCTTCATCTATATGGGGAATAATGGGGAGGAGTTCAAAACCTTCTGCACCCGGGATGGCGCCGGCATGAAGGCGGTGATGAGAGCCGGCGTCGAGCTGGCCATCATCACGGGGCGCAGCTCACGTATCGTCGCCGATCGGATGACGAGCCTGGGGGTGCGGCATCTGGTGCAGGGCGCGGATGAGAAGCTGCCCCACTTCGAACGACTGCTGGCCGAGCTGGGGCTGTCTCCCGAGGAGGCCGCCTACGTGGGGGATGACACCATCGATCTGCCCGTGATGCAGGCGTGCGGCCTGGGGGTGGCGGTGGCGGATGCGCATCCGCTGGTGCTGGCCAGAGCCCATATGGTGACCCGACTCGGGGGAGGGCTCGGGGCGGTGCGCGAGGTGTGCGATCTGCTACTGCAGGCCAGAGGGCTGCTCGATGGCGGTGCGGAGGTGTCCGTATGAACCGCCAGACCCTGCTCTTTGGCGTGCTCTTTATCGTGGCACTGGCCTGTTGGCAGGTGCTGAACAAGCCGGTTGCGACGGTGGAGCCGACGCAGAAAGAGCATTTTCAGCCCGATTTTGTCGCTCGGGACATGGTGACCCTTCAATATGACGAGGAGGGACGATTGCAGGACCGTCTCGAATCTGTCTACGCCGAGTATTTCCGTGCCATCGAGATGGTCAACATGACTCAACCCATCTTCTATCGCTACGATGAGCAAGGGCGGCCCGAATGGCGCCTTACCGCCGAGGAGGGGGTGCTTAACGTCGGTGATAACGCCATCTTGCGCCGCAAGGTACAGGTGGACGGACTGCTGGAGGAGGGGCCGGTGAAGCGCCTCGATACCGAATATATGGAGCTGGACCTGAATAATCAGGACATACGCAGCAATCAAGAGGTCAAGATGCTTGGCAAGGACCTGCAGACCGGGGGACTCGGTCTCAGGGGCAATCTGGACAAGCGCTACTTTGAGTTACTGGAACAGAGTCATGCGATCTATTTCAATGAAAAACGTTAATCTCGCCCTGGTGGCCCTGCTCTGCTGCGGCACCCTGCAGGCCAAGCAGTCGGATTTCGCCGAGCCGGTCTATGTGGATGCGGTGACCCAGACGGCCGAGTTGCAGGATAACCGCCTCACCTTTACCAAGGATGTGATCATCACCCAGGGAACTATCAAGATCCACGCCGACAAGGTGGTCGTGGTGCGCGGGGCCGAGAAGGGTTCCGAGGTGATGACCGCTTATGGCAAACCGGCCACCTTCTTCCAGATCCTGGACAACGGCAAGCCGGTCAACGCCCATGGGGACACCATTCGCTATGAGCTCAAGAAGCGTCTGGTGACCATCACCGGCAATGGCCAGCTCAAGCAGGAAGATAGCCAGGTCAACGGCGATCTGATCCGCTATGACATCGTCAAACAGAAGATGATGGCCGAGAGCAGCGATACCGGCTCACGGGTCAAGACGGTCTTCCTCCCCGATCAGGTGGAGAGTTTTGACAAGCCGGCTGACGGCAAGAAGGAGTAAGCTCATGGCGGTATTGAAGGCGGTAGGCCTGCAGAAGAGCTACAAGAGCCGCATGGTGGTCAGCGACGTGAGTCTGGAGGTGGGCACGGGTCAGATCGTGGGCCTGCTAGGGCCGAACGGAGCCGGCAAGACCACCTCCTTTTACATGATTGTGGGCCTGGTTCAACGGGACGCGGGCCACATCACCATCGACGATCGTGATATCAGTGCCCAGCCGATGCACCAGCGTGCCCGTAACGGAATCGGCTACCTGCCCCAGGAGGCCTCCATCTTTCGTCGTCTCTCGGTCTACGACAACCTGATGGGGGTCATAGAGACGCGCAAGGGACTCTCCAAAGAGGAGCGGGTCGACCTGGTCGAGCAATTGCTGGAAGAGTTCAACATTACCCATATTCGGGACAACCTGGGCCAGAGTCTCTCCGGTGGCGAGCGCCGTCGGGTCGAGATCGCCCGAGCCCTGGCGGCGGATCCCCGCTTCATTCTGCTCGACGAGCCCTTTGCCGGCGTGGACCCGATTTCTGTGATAGACATCAAGAAGATCATCCAGCATCTCAAGGATCGCGGGCTTGGCGTCTTGATCACGGACCACAATGTCAGGGAGACTCTGGATGTATGCGAGAAGGCTTATATCGTCAGCCATGGCAAGATGATCGCCGAAGGAACCCCGGAGCAGATCCTGGCCGATGAACAGGTCAAGCGGGTCTATCTGGGGGATCAATTCAGTCTATAGTAAGGGTGATCTCCCCTCGCCTGAATGCTGAACATAAGGACATTCCAACGTAGATGAAGCCGACACTGCAGCTGCGTCTGGGTCAACAGCTGACCATGACGCCACAATTACAACAGGCCATCCGTTTACTCCAGCTTTCGTCCCTGGAACTTCAGCAGGAAATCCAGCAAGCCCTAGAGAGCAACCCATTGCTGGAGCAGGAGGAAAGTGATCTGGATCCGGATGGGCGAGAGCCTATGCCGGAAGTCGGCGATGCCAGCCAGATGGATAGCTCCGAGGCCATGTCCCAGGAGCAGATGCCTGACGAATTACCGGTTGATACGACCTGGGATGAGGTCTACTCGGCCGGCACGGCCCAGCTGGCGACGCCCTCCTTCGACGGGGAAGAGACCGTCTACCAGGGGGAAACCACCGAAAACCTGCAGGACTATCTGCTGTGGCAGATGCGTCTCACCCCCTTCTCCGATCTCGATGCCGCCATCGCCCTGGCCATTATCGATGCCATCGACGAGTCCGGCTACCTGACCGTGACCCTCGAAGATATTCAGATGGCAGTCAGCTCCGAAGAATACAGTGTGGAGATGGACGAGGTTGAAGCCGTGCTCAAACGGGTGCAGCATTTCGACCCCGTCGGGGTGGCCGCCCGCTCGGTGCAGGAGTGCCTGCTGATCCAGCTTGGCCAGTTTGAACCGACCCTCCCCTGGCTCAAAGAGGCGATCGAGGTGGTGACCGAGCACATGGATCTGCTGGGGGCCCGCGATTACCGGACACTGGCGCGCAAGACCCGGCTCAAGGAGAGCGAGCTCAAGGAGGTGCTCGACATGATCCTTCAGCTCGAGCCCCGCCCCGGTAATAGTGTGGTGCAGAGCGATTCCCAATACGTGATTCCGGATGTCTCCGTGGTCAAGAAGGGAAAGCGCTGGGTGGTCGAGCTCAATCCCGACAGCGCGCCGCGGATCAGGGTCAATGAGACCTATGCGGCCATGGCGCGTAACGCCCGCAGCAGCACAGATACCCAGTTTATCCGCTCCCATTTGCAGGAAGCTCGCTGGTTTATCAAGAGCCTGGAGAGCCGTAACGAGACCCTGCTCAAGGTGGCCAACTGCATCGTCGAGCAGCAGCAGGGCTTCTTCGAGTATGGGGAGGAGGCGATGAAGCCGATGGTGCTGAACGACATCGCCGAGGCGGTGGAGATGCACGAGTCGACCATCTCCCGGGTGACTACCCAGAAATTTATGCATACTCCCCGCGGTATTTTCGAGCTGAAGTACTTCTTCTCGAGCCATGTGAATACCGAAGGTGGGGGAGAATGTTCATCGACCGCCATCCGCGCCTTGATCAAGAAACTGGTGACGGCCGAAAACCCTGCCAAGCCGCTTAGCGACAGCAAGATCACCGATCTGCTGGCAGAGCAGGGGATCATGGTGGCACGAAGGACCATCGCCAAGTATCGCGAGTCCCTCATGATTCCACCCTCCAATCAGCGCAAACGCCTGGTGTAGGCAAAACAAAAGGAAGACGTTATGCAAATCAATCTGACTGGACACCATGTAGAGATCACCGAAGCACTGCGGGAGTACGTCAATAGCAAGTTTGCCAAGCTGGAGCGCCATTTCGACCATATCAACAACGTGCACGTGGTTCTCAATGTCGAGAAGCTCAAGCAGATCGCCGAGGCCAAGCTGCACGTCAACGGTGGCGAAGTCTTCGCCAACTCCGAGCATGCGGACATGTATGCCGCTATCGATACCCTGATCGACAAGCTGGATCGACAGATCATCAAGCACAAAGACAAGCTACAGCAAAAATAAGATGCAACTGGAACACATATTGAGCAGGGACTGCACCCGGAGTGCAGTCCCTTGTAGTAGTAAGAAGCGGGCGCTGGAACTCATCAGTGAGTTGGCGGCCGATCATCTGGGCACTTCTCGTCAGACCCTGTTCGAGTGCCTGTTGGCCCGTGAAAAGATGGGCAGTACCGGGATCGGCGGCGGTATCGCCATTCCCCATGGCCGTATCGGGGACGAATTTCCCCCGACCGCCGTGCTGCTCACCTTCGAAGAGCCCATCTCTTTCGATGCGATCGACAACCAACCGGTCGACCTTCTCTTTGCGCTGCTGGTTCCCGAGAGCGAATGCAAGCAGCACCTCAAGACACTCTCCATGATGGCCTCGCGGCTTGCTGACAAAGGCATCTGCCGTCAGTTGCGCCAGGCGGCCAGCGATGAAGAGCTCTACCAGATCATGATTTCCGCCTGAACCCCGCCGCGGGCTCTCCAGGATGTAAGGAGGAAGTATGCAACTCATCGTCGTCAGCGGCCGCTCCGGGGCCGGCAAGACGGTTGCCCTGAGGGTTCTGGAGGATCTGGGGTACTACTGTGTCGACAACTTGCCGGTTGTCCTGCTGCCCCAGCTTATCGTGGCGCTGGAGGGGCAGTACGACAAGCTGGCAGTGAGCATCGATGTGCGCAACCTGCCGCAGGTGCCCGATAAACTCGATGAGCTGCTGCGCCAGGTGCGCAGTGAGAAGCGGGTGGACTATTCGAGCTTCTTCTTCGATGCCGACAACAGCACCCTGCTGCGCCGCTACGGGGAGAGCCGCCGTCTGCACCCCCTGTCACGCAACCAGCTGACGCTGGATGAGGCCATCCGGGAGGAGACCCACCTCCTCTCGCCCCTCTCCTCCAGCGCCGATCTGCGGGTGGATACGACCAGCCTCAGCATTCACGACTTAAGCGAGCTCATCAAGACCCGGGTACTGGGCAAGAAAGAGAGCGAACTGGTCATGGTGTTCGAGTCGTTTGGTTTCAAATATGGCATCTCCAAGGATGCCGACTTCGTCTTCGATGCCCGTTTTCTGCCCAACCCCCACTGGATCCCCGAGCTCAAGCCTTTCACCGGCAAGGACCAGCCGGTCGCCGACTATCTGGCCAGCCAGAGTGATGTGATGCTCTTTATCCAGCAGATCGAGAGCATGTTGACGACCTGGTTGCCCCATTTGGAGCGCAACAACCGCAGCTACCTGACGGTCGGGATTGGCTGTACCGGCGGTCAGCACCGCTCCGTCTTTATCGCCGAGCGTCTGGCCGAGAGCTTTCGCAAGCTGGGCAAGAATGTACAGCTTCGCCACCGCACGCTGGAGAAGAGCGCCGCTAAGGATAAGCAATGACCCTGCACGCCTCGGTCGAGGTGAAAAACCGGCTGGGCATGCACGCCCGGCCCGCCATGATGCTCTTCGAGCTGGTACAGAAGTTTGATGCCCAGGTGTTGCTGCGCAACGAGACCGGCGTCGAGGCCGAGGCGAACAGCATCATCGCCATGCTGATGCTCGACTCCGCCCAGGGGGGGCACATCGAGGTGGTGGTAGAGGGGCCCGAGGAGGTCCAGGCCCTGGAGGCCGTGGTCGCCCTGTTTGCCAGCGGCTTCGACGAGGATTAGTCGAGCAGCCGCCGGGCCGCCTTGTAAAACGCCGTGAAGTCGTGACAAGCCAGCAGATCTCTGCTGGCTTTTTCATTCATCAGCGTCAGGAAGATGTCATAGAGCCCCATCGCCTCTTCGTAGTCGGAGTGGCCGATGGCGAGCAGGAAGATGACCTGGGCTCTCTCCCCCTGGCCCCACTCTATCCCTTCCGGCGCCAACACCGTATAGACGCAGGTCTGGTGAGCCAGGAGGGCCAGGGAGTGGGGGGTGGCGATGCCATCTCCCAGCCAGGTGGAGACGATTCGCTCGCGCTCGCACAGGGAGGCGTGAAACTCGGGGGGCACGCTCCCCTCATGTTCCAGTTGATGACACAGATGCCTGAACAGGGCCGCCTGACTCATCGTTTCTTCCAGATAGAGGAAGTGATGAGGGGAGAAGTATTTGTTCAGCAGATAGGGGCGGGTACGATCGCTGAGTACCAGCTTGCCGAGCTGCTCGAGCTGGGCCTGGGTCGGGAAGGGGTGAAGCTGCAGCAGGGGCAGCCCCTTCTCCTCCAGGCGGCTGGTGCTGATGACGAAGTCGGCATCCAGCTCGGCCCTCGCCTCATAGTCGCGCAGAGACCAGATCACCTCCAGAGCGAGTTGGGGGTAATCCCGGCGGATACGAGCCTCGAGCAGGCGCGCCGTTGCGTTCTCTCCGTCACACACCAGCAGGGCGCGTGGCGGCCGGCGATAGCCGATGTCGTAACGCCGCTCCAGCCCAACCCCTACGTGGATCACCAGATAGCCTATCTCGTGGTCGGTGAAGTCGTAGTGTTTGTGGTGACACCATTCGGCCAGCGCTCCCAGGGTGATGTCGTAGGCGAGGGGATAGTGCTGCTTGATATGGTCGGTGAGGGGATTATGACTGGCGATGTGATAGCGCACCCGCAGCAACATGGGCAGCACATGATTCAGGAGATCCCGCGCCAGTTGATCGTCATCGCCCAGCTCATAGCCGTACTGGATCGCAATATGCTCGAGCAGGTGCTTCACCAACTCCCGCCCTTCCTGCTCCTGGAGCGCCGTGAGCAGGCCTGCGGGCAGACTGGCCCGACCCTGCAACTGAATGGCGAGCAGGTTGATCTCGCCACTGCCCGGCTCGGTCAGGGTTGGCAGGGTGGAGAGGATGGTGCGGGCCAGGGTTACCGCCTGCGGGCAGATCTCGGGGCAGGATAGTGTCGGCTGGCTCTTTCCTGCGGCGAGACGGGCGAGCACGATGGCACAATAGAGGGCCAACTGTTGACGGCTATCGTCAGAGAAGCGCAGGGGGGAGAGATCGAGCAGGGGCTGGATCTGCTCCCGTACCACACCCAGCGTGTGGCTCGGACAGAGCAGATGGAGCAGCGTCTGGATCGGCTGCCCCTCTCTGAGCTCCTGGGCCAGCAGCTGTGCCAGGCAGGCGCGAATGGCGAGTTCGTCACCGACCAGCTGCAGCCCCTGATGGGCGCGGCTCTCCACCTGCAGGCCAAACCGGGCGAGGCGCTCGCGCACCTCCCCCATGTCACCCTGCAAGGCAGTACGGCTCAGGTACCAGGTATCGGCCAGTTCATCCAGTTTGATCCCCCGCTCGGCACCGAGCAGCAAAACCATCAGGTGAATGACCCGCTCGCGACTGGTGCGCGGCAGTGCCAGCTCTTCATCGAGCCTTCGCTGCAGTCGCTCGAAGCGCGCCGGATCGAACCGGGTAAGCTGGTAGCCCTCGCCCCTCGAATGGGCCAGGTGGGCACCATGGGGAGCGATGATCTCGTTGAGAAGGGCGACATCGCTGCGCACGGTGCGTGTTGAAACCTGCAGGCGTCGGGCCAGCTCCTCCTGAGACAGGGTCTCCTGGCGAAGGGCTTCAAACAGCTGGCGCAGGCGGGGGTGTGGGAAGGTGGCCATGCATGCAACTCCTGCTTAATCGCCCCAGCATGCCTGCCAGACATGGCCGGGGCAAGTCGGGGTGTCTAGCCCAGGCGCTCTTTGACCATCAGCAGCAACTCGCTGACCTGTGAGGGGCGGGTCAGGCCTGTCTGAGGATCCATTATGGAGCTGTAGACATGAGGGATGATTCGGCCCACCCCCGCCTCGAGAGCGATGTCGAGGATGGCGCCGACGTTATCGGGAGTGATGCCTCCGGTGGGCTCCAGCATGAAGTCGTTGCGGGCACAGGCTTCGGCCACCGCCCGATACTCCTCCCGGCAGGCGAGCCCCCCCATGGGGAAAAACTTCACCGAGCTGCCCCCCATGTCCTTGAGCAGGGCGATGGCGGTATCGATGGAGACCACGCCATCCGGTTGTGCTGCGCTGAGTGGGCCGGTGGCGATCTTCGCCATGCCCGGTGTGCCGGTGGGGGAGATGAGGCCATTGACCAGGCTATCGGCATCGCCCAGCAGGGCGCGGCTGGCGCCGACACCGGTAAACACCTGGTTGACGTGTTGTGGCTTGAGGCGCCCGGCCAGGGTCGCCACCATGGCGGACTGGCGCGGGTCACCGGCACCGAGACCAATAGAGAGGGCATTGTCGATGAGACCGGCATAGTCGCGCATGTCCGCCTCGGCGCTGTCGAGGTCCGGGTAGTTTTTGGAGAGGACCCCGACCAGTACATGGCCCTCGGCGGCGGTGAAAATATCGCGGGCATTCTGTTTGGAGCCGGCCAACACGTTGAGGCAGACACGGCCGCGGTAGAAACGATCGGAAAGAGACATGGGTTACTCCTGGCAAAGGTGGTGGATGGCATCACGGATCTGCAGCAGCTGGGTGGCCGATACGCTGCGCACATCGATCTCGATCACCCCCTCGTTGGCCCGGTAGCCGCGGCAGTAGATGGCCGGGTTGCCCCGCTCGAGACGTTTGACGACGTCGTTGGCGCTCAGGGGGAAGCGCTCGTCGAAGCGGATCTCGCAGCGGGCGATATCGCGTCCGGCGCTGTCCATCACAGGACGGCTGCTGACGCCGGGCAGGGCGTTCATGGCCTCGACCAGTGGCAGCATGCGTTCACCCATTGACTCTGCGCTTTCGGCATGGCGAGCCAGGTACTCCTCGATGGCTCGGGTCAGTCCCAGGATCCCCTCCTTGCCCACCTTCATGGCGCGGCCGATGCCGGCGGATTGCTGGCGTACCCAGGCGATATAGTCGCGTTTGCCGATGACCAGGCCACTGGTGGGCCCTTCAATGGCCTTGGCGCCGCTGTAGATCACCAGATCGGCCCCCAGCTCGTGATAGAGGCGCAGATCCTCTTCCGCAGCCGCATCGACGATGAGCGCAATGCGGTATGCCTGGGCCACGGCGGCGGCTTCAGCCACTCCCAGGATGCTCTTGTGCACACAGTGATGAGACTTGATGTAGAGGATGGCGGCAGTGTTCTCCGTGATGGCGGCGGCCAGCTGGGCGGCGGAACACTCGTTGGCATAGCCAGCCTCGACCACCTTGCCACCCCCCAGGTTGACCATGGTGCCGACCGGTGCGCCAAAGTTCACGTTGTGCCCCTTGGGCAGCACTATCTCGCACGGTACCTCGTGGGGGTGGGCGTGCAGGTGCTCGAGGCGATAGAGATCGCCGCGCACGATGAGGGCAGCCACACTCTGGGCGATGCCGGCGGCGGCGCAAGCCACCACCACCGCATCCTCCACCCCGATGAGGTGAGCCAGGTGGGCGCCGGTGCGTTCGACCAGATCGTTCATCTCGAAGTAGTGGCCGGCCCCCTGGGTCATGGCGGCGATCACCGCCTCGCTCGGGGTGGAAACCCCCAACTTGGTCATGCGGCCGGAGGCATTGATCACCTCCTTGAGGCCATAGCGGGCGTGCAGGGAATCAGGAGTGGAAGGCATGATGTGTAATCCCGTGGTCGGTGAGGGTCAGCTGGCCGGCCACGATGGCCGCCAGAGGTCGAATAAGCAGATGCCCGGAGCGCGGTGACTGCTCACAGTCGATAAAGAGATGGGGCTCGTCGTGCAGCTCGAAGAGCGTGAAATCGGCGGCCAGGCCAACGCTGAGGCGGCCCCGGTCGGTCAGGCGCAGGGCATGGGCTGGCGTCTCGGTCACGGCTTGGATCACCTGCTCCAGAGAGAGGCCAAGCAGCAGGAACTTGGACATGACGTGCGCCAGGGCAAACACAGGCCCCTGCTCGCGGTTCTTGCAGTAGATGTCGGAGCTGATGATGTGTGGGGCCATTCCTTGAGCCAGCGCCGCCTCTGCCACCTCGAAGCTGAAGCTGGCGCTGCCGTGGCCCACATCCAGCAGCAGGCCACGGTGCAGGGCCGCCGTGACCGCGGCGCGCACTTCGCCGCCCGGGTTCAGGATGCGGTTCGGCTTGCCGTTGTAGCAGTGGGTCAGAATATCCCCTTCTCCAAGACGGTCCACGATCTCGTCGAGGTCGGGGGGCGTATTGCCCACGTGCACCATGAGCGGCAGGCCGGGATGGCGGGCCTGCAACACCTTGGCCTGGGCGAGGGGCCAGAGTCCGTTCTCTCCCACCACGCTGGCGCTCATGCGCGCCTTGAGACCGACCAGGAAGTCGGGATGGCGGGCCAGGGCGGCCTCTGCCAGGGGGAGATCGAGATCGCGCCGGTCGGCCAGCTCATTCTGGTGCAGCAAGCCGATGCGTGACAGATTGAGCAGCGCGTGCACCCGTGTTTGGCAGCGGCAGGCTTGGGCCACAAAGGCATCCACGTCGTCGGCACCCGTGCTGCCGGCATCGATGACGGTGGTGACGCCACCGGCGACGCCGACCCGATCCGGCTCATCGCGATAGACAGGCGAGTCCGGGTAGCAGTGGGTGTGGCTGTCAATCCAGCCGGCGCTGAGCAGCACCTTGCCGGCGAGATCGAGGCTGTGGCTCGCCTCGGCACGCTCGGGCAGGGTGCCGAGGGCGGCAATGAGCCCCTCCTCGGTGGCGATGTCCAGCAATTGGCCATCCACAGTGCGAGCCCGGCGAATGATGAGATCGTACATGGTGCCGGCCTCAGGTCAGGGCGATGGGGAAGAGGGCACCGAGGGCCATGGCCCCCAGGATGGCGCCACCCGTGATGGGTTTACCCCAGATGTAGAACAGCAGGGCACCGAGCAGAGAGCCGATACCGATGGGGATGGAGGCGCTCATGGCCGAGAGGATGATGAGGGGGCCAAGGAAGCGTCCCGAGCTGTTGCCAGCCCCCATCATGACATCGGCGCCGTAGGTGGAGTCCCCCTGATTGATGGTGAACTTGCGCGCCAGGATGATCACGTAACCAATGGCCAGCCCCACGACCATGCCGGTGATCAGGGAGGCGAAGAAGTTCTCCACCGGATAGACGATGCCGGCCCCCAGCAGCAGGGCCGGAACCCCGAGGCCAACCCCGGTCTGGATGGCACCACCGATATCGAGGATCCCGACCAGGGAGCCCTCGATGATGCGGGCGAACAGGAAGCTGGCGCCGAAGGCGGCGACCGCCCCGTAGACGCCGCTGTCAATACCGGCTCTTAGCATGGAGACGAAGGCCACTTCGTTGAAGGCGCCAACCCCGTAGAGGTAGTACATATGGGTTCCGGCGAAGACACCGGCCGAGAGCAGCCCGACCAGAATGGGGAAGGACCAGTCGGCATACCAGAAGTTATTGCGTAATTTCTCGTCCATGGCTCGCTCCTTACTTGCCGCTCAGGGTGGTGTGGATGTAGTTCAGCCAGTCGGGAACCCCGAGCTGGAAGGACTCGATGAGCTTCATATCGAAGCCACGGAAGAAGGCACTCAGGACGAACAGTAGCACGATGGCCCCCATCATCACTCGGGTAACATGGTTCCAACCGCTCTCCTCGACCCCTTTGCCGATGAGGATCCCCAGCACCAGGCCAGGCACGGCGTTGCCCATGATGAGCTGGGCCAGGCCCCCGAAGATGGTGCCCCAGAAGCCGGAGCGCTTCCCCGCTTCGATGGCGGCGAGCCAGAAGATGACCGGCATGACGGTGTTGACCAGCAAGTTGGCGGCCGGTACCAGCACCTTGACGGCGGTCACCTGCAGGGCGGCGGGGACGGCGGCGGCTGTGCTGTTGAGGAAGGCGACGACGATGGCGCCAATGATGCCGCAGGCGATGGCCATCTTTCTGGGATCGTGCAGGGTGGTGGCGAGATCGCGGTTCTTCACCATCAGGGCGGCGGCCCCCCAGTTGGGCAGGATGCGGTGATCCACATCCTGGGTAAAGGCGCCGGCGGCCACGGTAGAGGCCCAGGCGTTGAAGAAGAAGCCGAGGCCGAAGGAGAAGTGGGCGGCCGGGTCTCCCTCGCAGGAGTTCAGCTCGCCCAGGGTTCTAAATGCCCCCATTCCCTGTACCGTGGGAGCGTGGAACATGCGGGCCGCACCGGCTCCGACCCCCACACCCACCAGTCCCCCTATGATGAGGGACTTGAGCAATATGATTGAAAGCATACTGTGTTCCTTGTTATTGATGCGACTCAGGTTCGGCTGAAGGTCACCGCGCTCGTATCCAGGCTGGTCATGCTCACCGTGATGTCGAGGGTGACGCTGTATTCCCGTTTCTCCCTTGGCAAAAACAGGAACAGAAAACGCTCGGTCCAGACGCGTTCCCGAGCCTCGACCACGTCGACCTCCAGCGGTTCGACGCGCAGGAGCACCTGTTCTCCTTCGCGCAGCAGGGTGGTCTGCACCTGTCCCAGGGCGGCTGCAAAGGCGTGTTGGCGTGAACTCCCCTTGCCGCTGACCCGGATCTGACGCCGGGTGACCACTTTCATCAGGCGACCCCGTGTTTTTTGATGAAGGCCTCGACCAGCTTCTGGCCCAGCTCCTCCTTGTCCATGAAACCAAAGCCCAGTACCACGCACCCTTCGTTGATGGCGGTGACGCCCTCTTCGACCGAGCGCATGCCGTAGCGGCAGCGGTAGCCATACTTGGTCTGGGCCGTGATGGCACCGGCACCGCCACTGCCACAGAAGGAGATACCGAGCTGGGCCTGCTCCTTGTTCATCACATCCCCCAGCTTCATGTCAGCCGCCATGCCCGGGATGACGGTGACGCTGGCTCCGGCGGATTCGGCTCCGGCCCCCACTTTCTGGCCCTTGCCGAGGCGATCGCCTATCACAACTTTGATTGCGGACATTTAGCACTCTCCTTTTACTGAGCTCAGTTCATTCTCTTTGGCCACTTCGAAGTGGACGGATAACAGGTGTGCCTCCTCGTAGGCCAGGCCATCGAGCCAGGCCGTGACCCGCTCGGCGAGCCGCAGCGAGAGAGGCGAGATCTCCTCAAACAGGGAGAGATCCACGTCGGGTAAGGGCTCGCTGCTGTGAGAGCGCCACACCATGGCCTTGAGGTGGGAGGCCAGCATCTGGCGCTGGACATCGTTGGGGTGAATCCCATGCTCCGACAGCAGGTTCAAGACGCGGACCAGCAGCAGATCGGTTTGCCTCTGGTGGGCGAGGTCATCGATGGTCAAGGGTTGTCTCCATTACGACTGAAGAGGATGGAGACACCTTATGCAGAGGACGCGGTGAGAGGGAGGGGCTCTTTTTCCAGTTACATCTGGAAAAGCCTTGCCAGGAGAGGCGATTGGGTGAAGGCGGTCACAAAAACGGCGCCCCCAAGGGGCGCCGTGTGTGAGGAACATCAAATTTAAGGGGGTGGGGGGCGAGAGCCCGCGCTTGTCAGGGTTGTGATCGGGATCGTCTATTGCTGCGGGTAGCGCATATCCTCTTCGATGGTCACCGGCAGCTCCAGGGTCTTGCCGTCGCGCACCACGCTCAGTTGCAACTGGCTGCCGGGGCGGCTCTCGACGATGCGATCCATGGCACTGCGGATCCCCTTGATGGCCTCTCCGTTAATCTTGAGCAGCACGTCGCCACGCTGTAGTCCTGCCTTGGCCGCCGGTCCTTTGGGGTCGATGCTCTCGACCACCAGTCCACGCAGGTCACCGAGGTTCATCATGCGGGCGATGATGGGATTGATCTCGATGCTGGAGATGCCGAGATAGCCGCGGATCACTCGGCCGTTGGCGATCAGCTCGTCCATGATGCGTTTGGCCAGCTTGTAGGGGATGGCGAAGCTGATGCCATAGCTTTCCTGATTGCCGTTGATATGGTAGGCGGCGGTGTTGATGCCGACCAGATCGCCCCTGGCGTTGACCAGGGCGCCGCCCGAATTGCCCTCGTTGATGGCGGCGTCGGTCTGCAACAGATCCTGGCGGCCATTACTCTCGGGCCCCATGCTGGAGAGGCCGATGCGGCCTGTGGCACTGATGATCCCCTGGGTGATGGTCTGTCCCACGTTGTAGGGGTTGCCGATAGCCAGTACCACGTCCCCCACATCAGGCTGATGGTCGGGGTTTTGCGGGATCACCGGCAGGTTGTCGGCTTCGATATAGAGCACGGCCAGATCGGTGAGCTTGTCCGAGCCCACCAACTCGGCGGTGAAGATGCGCCCGTCTTGCAGGGCAACGATGATCTGATCCGCCTCGGCGATCACATGGTAGTTGGTCAGGATGTGGCCGCGCTGGCTCATAATGACCCCGGAGCCGAGTCCCTGGGGTCTCAGCTCGGATTGATTGTTGCTGTCGCGGCTGAAGCTGCGTGTGTAGATGTTGACCACGGCAGGCCCCGCCCGATGAGCCGCATAGGAGAAGCTCAGATCGCGCCCCGAGCCGATGGAGATGGGTTCACCGCCCCTCAGATTGGGAAAAAGCAGCAGCAGTATGGCTGCCATCACGAGACCAAAGCCGACGGCTTTGCCCAGGTAGCTGAGAAGAGGTGGGGTTTTCATGAAGTGTTTATCCAAAGCGCGCACCGGCCGAGAATACCATCATCCATGGATAAAAATAAGCCGCGGGACAGGCCCGCGGCTCGATTGCACAGAGAGGAGGGGATTAGCGGATCACCAGGTAGAGTGACGCCTCGCCCCGCTGGATGTTGAGAGCCAGCACATCGCTCTTTTGCTTAAGCATCTTGGCCAGTTCGCTCAGGTTGTTGACGCGTACCCGGTTGATACCAAGGATGATGTCCCCCTTCTGCAGGCCGGTGGCCGCTGCGGGAGAGCGCGGGTTGATATCGCTGATCTCGACACCGTTCACCGGCTCGGTGACGTTGCTGAGCTTGGCGCCATCCAGTGCCGGGTGCAGTACATCGGCGCGCACATCGCTGTCGTCGGCCTGTTTGAGGGTCACCGTGGTCTCTTGCAGCTTGCCATCACGTACCAGCCCCAGTTTGACCTGTTTGCCGGCCCCCATGGTGGCGATCTTGGCGCGCAGTTCGCCGAAGGAGCGGATCTCCTTGCCGTCGATGCTGACGATGATGTCGCCGGCCTTGATACCTGCCTTATCGGCGGCCGAGCCCGGCATCACCTGATTGACGAAGGCGCCATACTGCTTGTCATAGCCGAACGTCTTGGCGATGTCGGAGGTGAGCTCCTGGCCCTGGATCCCCAGCTGGCCACGGCGGACCTCGCCAAACTTGACGATCTGCTCGGTCAGGTCACGCACCATGTTGGAGGGGATGGCGAAACCGATGCCGATGTTGCCGCCGTTTGGCCCCAGGATGGCGGTGTTGATGCCGATCAGCTCACCCTTGAGGTTGATAAGGGCGCCACCCGAGTTGCCCGAGTTGATGGCGGCGTCGGTCTGGATAAAGTTTTCGAAATTTTCGACGTTCAAGCCGCTGCGACCGAGCGCAGAGACGATGCCCGAGGTGACGGTCTGACCCAGGCCAAAGGGGTTGCCGATGGCGATGGCGTAGTCACCAACCCGCAGCTTGTCGGAGTCGGCCATCTGGATTTGGACCAGATTATCGGCCTTGATCTGCAGCAGGGCGATGTCGGATTGCTTGTCTTCACCGATCTTCTTGGCCTTGAACTCACGACCATCCTTGAGGCTCACCTTGATCTCGTCCGCCTCGTGAACCACGTGAGCGTTGGTGATGACGTAACCCTTCTTGGCATCGATGATGACGCCGGAGCCCAGTGCCTGGAAGGGCTGCTCCTGCACCTGCTCTGCCGGCATGTCGGGGCCGAAGAAGAAGCGGAAGGGTTCGGGCAGACGCTGCCGGGTGATCTTCTTGCCCGAGACAGAGATGTTGACCACGGCGGGGGTCACTTGCTCGATCATGGGGGCCAGACTCGGCATCTCGCTGTTGTTGGTGGCATTGTCGGAATTGCCAAACAGGGAAGGCAGTGCGGCCTGAGCCGGTGCGGCGGACAGGGCCATGCCGACACTCAGGGCGACAACACTAAGCAAGGAGAGAGATTTACGCATAGATAAGAATGCTCCCGAGATAAAAAACAGTGTTATACGACAAGGTCAGACCACGAGGCGGTGCGATTAGTTCAATCAGCCCTGTCCCGACTGCTTGAGCAGACCAGAAGCGCCGGCATAGTCGCGAGGCGGGAAGTCAGGTTCGGCGTTTTGGGGTTGGGGGGCTTCCTCGACCACCTTGAAGGGGCTCTCACCGTGCTTGGCCAGGAACTGGCTCTGCTGGGCCATGTGGCGATAGAGCTCCTGATACTGCTCGGCCATCTGCTCCATCAGGGCGGCGCTGTCGGCGAAGTGTGTGCTGATCTGGCTCTGATAGCTATCCAGCTCCTTATGGGCCTTTTTAAGCTCTTGCTCCAGACGCCCTGCATCACGACTGCGTACGCTGAGTCGCCCCAGCACTACGCCCAATACGAGGGCAACAACGGCGAAAACAATGGCACTTACCAGACTCATAAAAGCTCCTTAAAACCAGTACAAACAAGGGGTAACGACCATCCCGGCCGGTTTTATCCCGCTTGGCACTATACAGCGCCACCTGGGGGCGTGGTACCATTTTGTACCACATTCAGGGACTTGGAAGCGCGACATCGGGATGACAGTGCAACAGCGATATCAGCAGGATCTGCAGCGATCCGGTTACGTGGCCGACCCGGCCCAACAGGCCGCCGTGGCCGAGCTGGAGCGACTCTATCAGGATTTGCAGCAGCGCCCGACTCCGACCAGCCAGAAAGTGTGGTGGCGTCCCTGGCAAAAGCCTCAGTCTCTGGATCCCGTCACCGGGATCTATATGTGGGGTGGTGTCGGCAGAGGCAAGACCTGGTTGATGGATCTTTTTTTCGATGCCTTGCCGGGCGAGCGCAAGCTGCGCATGCATTTTCACCGCTTCATGTATCGCATTCACGCTGAACTCAAGGGGCTTGGCGGGGTGCCAGATCCACTCAAGCAGGTGGCCGCAAACCTCGCTGCAGAGGCGGATATACTCTGTTTTGACGAGTTTTTTGTCTCCGACATTACCGATGCCATGCTGCTCGGAACCTTGCTGCAGGAGCTGTTTGGTCGAGGCGTCACCCTGGTGGCCACCTCCAATATTCCCCCTGCCGAGCTCTATCGTAATGGCCTGCAACGAGCCCGTTTTCTGCCGGCGATCGCCCTTATCGAGCAACACTGTCGTGTAATCAACGTCGATGGTGGCACCGACTATCGGCTGCGGACCCTGGCGCAGGCGGAGATCTACCACTCCCCTCTGGACGAGAGGGCGGCAGAGAACCTGGTTCATTACTTTCAGCAGCTCAGCGGGTCATCCCCCCAGCACGGGGAGATGGAGCTGCTTGGTCGTCGACTCTCGACACTGGGGGCGCACGATGATCTGCTCTACATGGAGTTTGCCGAGCTCTGCTGTACCCCTCGTTCCCAGGCCGATTACATCGAGATCTCGCGTTGCTACCAGACGGTGTTGCTCGCCAATGTCCAACCCATGGGGGCGGGTAGCGATGATGCGGCGCGCCGCTTCATCGCCATGGTCGACGAGTTCTACGAGCGGCATGTGAAATTGATCATCTCGGCGGCGGTGCCCATGGATGAACTCTATGGCCAGGGGATGCTCAACTTCGAGTTTGCCCGCTGTCTCTCACGGCTACAGGAGATGCAATCGCACGAATACCTTGCCAGAGAGCACCTTCCTTAGTCACAATACCGCGCCTGCCAGTCGGATGGGCATCTGCGGCAGGTAGGGCCGGGCGACACTCGATGGTTTCATGGGCAGTGAAATTGGAGAGTGATCTTTAGGGTAACTTCACTTATAATCGCCCGGCCCACGTTACAAGCTGCCAACCTGGCGGCACTCTATCAGGTTTTACTTGTATTCGAAGGGGTACAGGTAGGCCATCGTTTGTTGTTTGTGGGTGAGCCCCCATAAGCAATTGGGTCTGTAACAGGTAATTGGGTTTAACTTAATGAAAACTTTCGTTGCCAAGCCAGAAACCGTAAAACGTGACTGGTACGTTGTTGACGCAGAAGGCAAGACTCTGGGTCGTATCGCCACTGAGATCGCTGCCCGCCTGCGTGGTAAGCACAAAGCTGAGTACACTCCGCACGTTGACACCGGTGATTACATCATCGTTATCAACGCTGAGAAGGTATGTGTAACCGGTAAGAAAACTACCGACAAGATGTACCATGCTCACTCCGGTTTCCCGGGTGGTATCAAGTCCATCAGCTTCGACAAGCTGATTCAGCGTAAGCCGGAAATGGTCATCGAAGCTGCCGTCAAGGGCATGCTGCCGAAGGGCCCGCTGGGCCGTGCCATGTTCCGTAAGCTGAAAGTTTACGCTGGCGCCGAGCACAACCACGCTGCTCAGCAACCTCAAGTACTGGATATCTAATCGGGAACTGGCAACATGGCAGAAAATCAATACTACGGTACCGGCCGTCGCAAAAGCTCCACTGCTCGCGTTTTCATCAAGGCAGGCAGCGGTAACATCATCATCAACCAGCGCTCCCTGGAGCAGTACTTCGGCCGTCCGACCGCTCGCATGGTCGTTCGTCAGCCGCTGGAACTGGTTGAGATGACCGAGAAACTGGATCTGTACATCACCGTTACCGGTGGTGGCATCTCCGGTCAAGCCGGTGCGATCCGTCACGGTATCACCCGTGCTCTGATGCAGTACGACGAGACTCTGCGCTCCGAACTGCGTAAAGCTGGCTTTGTTACTCGCGATGCCCGTAAGGTTGAGCGTAAGAAAGTCGGTCTGCACAAAGCTCGTAAGCGTCCGCAGTACTCCAAGCGTTAATTCGCGAGAGTTGCGAACCCTTATCGGGTTTCAAAAAGCCTGGCGCAAGCCAGGCTTTTTTTATGCGCATAAATTTCACTAATTAAATCCAACCCCTCGTCACAAAAGAGAAAAATTCTTTTTGTTATCGGTTTTGCCCCCTGCTTGTCATTCTTGTCAACTTGTTATCTTTTCTTTAAAATTTCCTCGATTTTTCTGTGACAATTGTAACTCCTGCTTCCGCCGCTGTTGTCACCGGAAAACCTTGAACAGGGAAACTATAAGAATGCGCGGAGTCCACATGGGAGAGTTTTTGGATGAGCAATGCGCCAGTTGATACCGGTCGCCGCAGATTCCTAACCTGGTCAACCATTGCGGTTGGCGGGGTGGGAGCTGCATTTACCGCAGTGCCTTTTATCAAGTCATGGAATCCGAGTGCCAAGGCCAAGGCCGCCGGCGCACCGGTGGAAGTGGACATCAGCAAACTGGAACCGGGTCAGCTGATCCGGGTGGAGTGGCGTGGCAAGCCGGTATGGGTGGTGAACCGTACCAAGGCGACCCTCGACGCCTTGCCGGAGCACGATGGCAAGCTGAGGGACCCGGGTTCCGAGGAGCCGCAGCAGCCCGATTACGCCCAGAATGGCTATCGCTCCATCAAGCCCGAGATCTTCGTTGCCGTGGGGCTCTGTACTCACCTGGGTTGTTCTCCGACCTATCTGCCCGACAGCTTTGGCGAGCAGGTAGAGGGAGTCACCTCGGGCTTCTTCTGCCCCTGCCACGGCTCCAAGTTCGACATGGCCGGTCGTGTCTTCCAGGGGGTGCCCGCACCGCTGAACCTGGTCATCCCGCCCTACCAGTTCCTCAATGACACCACCATTTTGGTGGGTGCCGACGGCAAGGAGGCTTGATCATGTTTGCCAAGTTGATGGGGTGGATCGACGATCGCTTTCCGCTCACCGCCATGTACAACGATCACATGGCCAAATATCCGGCACCCAAGAACCTGAACTTCTGGTACTTCTTCGGTTCTCTGGCCATGCTGGTGCTGGTCAACCAGATCATCACAGGTATCTGGCTGACCATGAACTATAACCCCTCTGCCGAGGGTGCCTTCGCCTCTGTCGAGTACATCATGCGCGACGTGGAGTACGGTTGGCTGCTGCGTTACATGCACTCTACCGGCGCTTCCGCCTTCTTCGTGGTGGTCTATCTGCACATGTTCCGCGGCCTCATCTACGGCTCCTACCAGAAGCCCCGTGAGCTGCTGTGGATCTTCGGCATGCTGATCTTCCTGGTACTGATGGCCGAGGCCTTCATGGGCTACCTGCTGCCCTGGGGTCAGATGTCCTTCTGGGGGGCCCAGGTGATCATCTCCCTGTTTGGGGCGATTCCCGTCATCGGTGACGATCTGACCCTCTGGATCCGTGGTGACTACGTCATCTCCGGTGCCACTCTGAACCGCTTCTTCGCCCTGCATGTCATCGCGTTGCCGCTGGTGCTGGTGATGCTGGTTGCCATGCACATCCTGGCGTTGCACGAGGTGGGGTCGAACAACCCGGACGGTATCGACATCAAGAAGCACAAGGATGAGAAGGGCTGGCCGCTGGATGCGGTGGCATTCCACCCCTATTTCACCGTGAAAGACATGATCGGTGTGGCCGGCTTCCTCTTCTTCTTCTGCGCCATCATCTTCTTCAAGCCGGACATGTGGGGTTACTTCCTCGAGAAGCCGAACTTTGAAGTGGCCAATGGCCTGAAGACCCCGGCACACATCGCTCCCGTGTGGTACTTCACCCCCTTCTATGCCATCTTGCGTGCGGTGCCGGACAAGCTGCTCGGTGTCATCATGATGGGCCTCTCCATCGTGGTGCTGTTCCTGTTGCCCTGGCTGGATCGCTGCAAGGTGCGTTCGGTGCGCTATCGCAGTGCCTTGCACAAGCTGAACATCGCCCAGTTCGTGGTCTGCTTTATCATCCTCGGGATTCTCGGGGTGCTGCCGTCGACCCCGACCCTGACACTGATCGCACAGATCTGTACGCTGGGTTACTTCGGTTTCTTCGTCCTGCTGTTCTTCTATAGCAAGAATGAACGTACCAAGCCGCTGCCGGAAAGGGTGACATCCAAATGAAAAAGATGATTATTGCCGTGCTCGCCCTGCTTCCGACTCTGGCCCTGGCCGCAGGGGGGGAGAATATCAAGCTCGACAAGGCTCACTATGACCTGACCGACAAGGCCTCCCTGCAACGGGGTGCCACCACCTTCATGAACTACTGCTCTGGCTGCCACAGCACCCAGTACCAGCGCTACAACCGGGTGGCCGAGGATCTCGGCATTCCGGAAGATATCATGAGGGAGAACCTCATCTTCAACGGCGCCAAGATAGGCGATCTGATGAAGAGTTCGGTCTCCGAGAAGGATGCCGCCAAGTGGTTCGGTGCCGCACCGCCTGACCTCACCCTGGTGGCCCGGGTGCGCGGAGCAGACTGGATTTATACCTATCTGCGCTCCTTCTACGTGGATCCGACCCGTCCGTTCGGGGTGAACAACCTGGTCTTCCCCTCTGTCGGGATGCCCCATGTGCTGGAGCCCCTGCAGGGCACTCCGCGTCTTCACTACTCCACCGAGGTGATCAACGGTGAAGAGGTGAAGGTGCCCCACAGCGTGGTCTCCGACGGGAATGGCGAGCTGAGCAACGAAGAATATGACCAGACCGTGCTCGATCTGGTAAACTTCCTGGTCTATTCGGGTGAGCCGGTCCAGCTCGAGCGTGAACGCATGGGCTTCTGGGTGCTTGGCTTCATCGTCATCTTCTTCATCTTTACCGTGCTGTTGAAGAAGGAATACTGGCGCGACGTTCACTAAGCGACCAGAAAAGGGTAAAATTGTGTACGGCAATGAGGCCCGTCGCTTCATTGCCGTTTCTGCTTTTAAATGACTGGAGGGGTCAATGGCTGTAGCTGCCAATAAGCGTTCTGTGATGACGCTGTTTTCCGGTGCCAACGATATGTTCAGCCATCAGGTGCGTATCGTATTGGCCGAGAAGGGTGTCACCGTAGATATTTGCCAGGTTGATATGGATCACCTGCCGGAAGAGCTGGCCGAGCTGAACCCGTACAACTCTGTACCGACGCTGGTGGATCGCGAGCTGGCGCTGTACACCTCTCGCATCATCATGGAATACCTGGACGAGCGTTTTCCCCATCCGCCCCTGATGCCGGTTTATCCGGTGGCCCGTGGTAACAGCCGTCTGATGATGCATCGCATCGAGCTGGACTGGTACACCCTGGCCGACAAGATCATGGCAGGTGTGGATGTGGAGGCTTCCCGCAACGAGCTGCGCGACAACCTGCTGGCCATTGCCCCCATCTTTACCGAGATGCCTTATTTCATGAGTGAGGAGTTCGGTCTGGTGGATTGCTACATGGCTCCGCTCTTGTGGCGTCTGCCGAGCCTGGGTATCGATCTGACCGGTCGTGGTGCCAAAGAGCTCAAGGCCTACATGGTGCGCCTGTTCGAGCGTGAATCTTTCCAGGCCTCCCTGACCGAGGTCGAGCGCGAAATCCGTCTCGGCGCATGAGCATGGAGATCAAGATGACGCCCAGCCGCCCCTATCTGCTGCGGGCGTTTTTCGATTGGCTGCTCGACAACGATCTGACCCCTCATCTGGTGGTGAACGTCAACGTGCCCCACGTCGCCGTTCCCCTGCAGTATGCCCAGGATGGGCAGATTGTGCTCAACATCGCCCCCCGGGCGGTGGTTGCATTCCAGATGGATAACGAGGCGGTGAGCTTTAGTGCCCGCTTCGGTGGTGTCTCCCAGCAGGTTTATATCCCGATGGCGGCTATCGTTGCCATTCATGCCCGTGAGAACGGGGTCGGTACCCTGTTCCCGCCCGAGCCGGCCTACGAGGCCTGGCTCGAGTCAGCCGGGGAGCCGGAGCAGCCGGACCCTGAGCCACCGCGCCCGAGTGGTCGTCCAACCCTCAAAGTGGTCAAGTGATGACGTAAAAAAACGCAGCCGATTGGCTGCGTTTTTTGTAGGCCGATAGTCACTGTTGGGTGTATTCGAAGGCCTTGATCACCTGCTTGACGCCACTGACATGGCGAGCGATGTTGACCGCCTGTTCTCCCTCCTGGCGTGTCACCAGGCCAATCAGGAAGACTTCGCTATTCTCGGTCACCACCTTTACCTTGCCACTGTCGAAGTTTTTGGCGGCCAGCATGTCGGCGCGCACCTTGGAGGTGATCCAGCTGTCATTGCTGCGGGTTGAGAGGCTGACAGGCTTGCCAATACGCAGCTCGTTGTAGACGTGACGAACCCCTTCGATGCGGCTGACGATACGACCGGCTTCGGCCTTGTAGGCTTCAGTCGGTGTCTGGCCGATCAGAATGGCACGACCGTTGTTGCTGTAAACGCTGATCTTGCTGTTGTCCGAGAGGGCCTTGTTGCCACCCAGCAGGTTGGCGGCCTTGAGCTCGATATTCTGATCGTCCCATTGGGTTCCGACGGTGCGTCGGTCGCCGGCGACCTTGGCGGTCGTCGCGGCGCCCCCGACGAAGAGGGCGGCACACCCTTGCAGCAGCAGAGAGCCGGTCAAGAGAGCAAGGAGCAGTATTGGCTTGCGCATGGTCTTAGTCTTCCTGTTGCGGGAAAAGAGTCTGGTCGATGAGATCACACAGGCAGTGCAGGGTCAACAGATTGACCTCGAGAATACGGGGGGTCCGTGTGGAGGGCACGCGGATCTCCACATCGTTGGGGCCCAGCAGGCCGGCGATCTCCCCACCGTCCCCGCCACTGAGCACGACGATGGTCATGTCGCGCGAGAGGGCGGCCTCGGCGGCCTTGATGAGGTTGCGGCTGTGTCCGGAGGTGGTCATGGCCACCAGGATATCACCCGGTTGCCCCAGCGCCCGTATCTGCTTGGCGTAGATCTCTTCAAACCCGCTGTCGGTGGCGATGGCGCTGATGGTGGCCATGTCCGGGGTCAGTGCCAGGCCCGGCAGGGAGGGGCGCTCTGTCTCGTAGCGGTTGACCAGCTCGGCGATAAAAAGCTGGGCCAGTGCAGCCGAAGGGCCATTACCGCAGGCCAGCACCTTGTTACCGTTGAGCAGGCAGATGGTAATCATCTGGGCCGCGGTGTGGATGGCCTCTGAGAGCGCCTCGGCTGCCGCAATCTTGGTCTGAATGCTCTCGGTGTAATTCTCTTTGATGCGGTCTGTCATCTTTTCCTCTTAAAACGCATTGGGGATCCACTCCGGTGTCTCCCCTTCAAACAGCACCACATCGAAGCGGCAGGACTGGCTCGCTTCATTGAGTCCATGCCGTTGCAGGTAGTGGCGCGCGGCCAATTGTACCCTGTGTTGCTTGGCTTTGGTGATGGATTCGGCGGCACCGCCGTGACTGCGGTTGGCGCGATAGCGCACCTCGACGAAGACCAGGGTCTGCCCCTGGCGCATGATAAGGTCTATTTCACCACCGCGGCAGCGATAATTGCGCCAAAGAGGCTGCAGCCCTGCGGCCTGCAGCCTCTGCTCGGCCATCACCTCAAAGCGGCTGCCCGGATGCGTCGGAGACGTCGTTGGCAGCAGGCTCAGCAGGTGCAGCTGCATCTGCTTGAGGAGTCGCTTCATCGGTCACCTGGGGGGTGGGGGCATTTTCGTCACGCAGGGTACCATTGCGGTAGGTCGCCCAGACGGGCTGACGCTGGATCACTCCGTCGCTGGCCACGCTGAGCTCACCGGTCAGACCGGGCATGCTCATGGTGGGCATGGCCCTCAACTGTTGCAACTTGCCGGTCAACGAGAAGGCGTCGTAGCCCATGGCAAACAGGCGCAGGGCATCCCCCTGCAGCTGCGGCCACAGTTGTTGAACCTGTGCCTTCAGCTCATCGTGATAGCCGAGCATGATGGGCATGTCCGAGATATGCAGCCCGTTGAGCTCCGGCAGTACTTCGCGCGACTGGCTGTCGTAGCCCCGTGCCGCGGTGAAGGTGGCCAGCCCGCCATTGGCCTGGCTCACATTGAAGTCGATATAAGGTTTGATAGTGCGGGTCTCGGTGGGGTTCCCCACGATATAGGCCGCATCGATGCCGTTGAAGGTATTGTGCTGGGGCTCAGCCGTACCATCCAGGGGGGCCACCTGCTGTACACGGCCTGCGGCACTGCCACTCAGGGCGTTGCGCACCATGCCCTGGATCTCCTGCCGGCCGCCATAGGTGGCGACGATGGCACGTCCCTGGCTGGCCTCTTGCCACGCCTTCTCGAAGCTCTGAACGCTGGCATAACCGATGCGGTCCTGCGCCGCCAACACCAGGGGCTGACGATATCCTTGCTGGTGCAGGTAGCGGGCGGCCTGCGCCGCATCGGCGCTGGCCGAGAGGGAGAAGAAGTAGAGTCGCTCGCCGGTGACCGGTTTGTCGAGTTCGTTGAGCGCCAGTACAGGCACTGTGGGTTTGAGGGCCAGCAGCTCCTGGACTCTCTCTTTGAGCAGTGGGCCGATGATCATATCGGCCCCTTCGGCTACGGCTTGCTGATAGAGGGGGGCGATTCCCTTGCTCTGGGTGTCGTAGAACTTCACCTTGAGCTCGCTGCCGCTTTGCTTGTAAGACATCAGAATGCCGTACTGGATAGCCTGCCCTTGCGAGGCGAGATTACCCGAGAGGGGCAGCAGTACGGCGGCCTGCAAGGGGACGCTAAACTCTGTGCTCAGCAGTTGCCCGAGCCCGGCCGGCATGTCGGTCAGTGCCGGGTGTTGCGGGAAACTGCGCTTCCAGATGTGAAGCTGACGGGTGAGCTGATCGGGCTGGGCACCGTATTGATTGACCAGGGCAGCCAGTTGCAACCAGCCTGTGGTTGCGTCGGGGGCCGGGGCCTCTTGCAGGGATTGCAGAGTGGCCGGAGTCATGCCTTGCAGCAGGGTCCAGATCTGGCGGTGATTCTCGCTCAGGGCCGCACCCTGCAGCACCGGGTCCATGGCAATGAGGCTCTTGGCGGCGCCAAAGCGATCGTTGTTGTCGAGCTGGAGGTTGGCCCGCTGCAGGTACCACTGCTTGTCGGTCTCCTGGTCGAGGACGGTGGCGGGTTTCTGCTCCAGCAGTGCCAGTGCGCCCTTGCTGTTGCCCTGAGCCAGCACGATCTGGGCCTCCAGCAGTTGCAGCTCAGCCAACTGCTCGGCACTCTTGGCCTGTTTGCGCAACTGTTGCAGCAAGGCTGCGGCAGGACCTGTCTTACCGACGGCCAGATAGCTGCGAGCCGCCAGGATCTGCCAGCTGAAGGCCTCGGCAGGCTTATTCTCGTCGACCCGATCCAGATACCAATCCGCTTCCTGGGTGATCTTGGCAAAGGGAGAGGGGGGGCCTTGGTGGGCGCCATCCTGACCCGGGCCAGAGGCACAGGAAGCAAGCAACAGAGCGGCAACCAGGATGCCGGCGAGTCGTGATACACTTAGCTGTTTTGTAAACCGGTTCAAGTTCATTCCCCGACCAGTGTTGAAAATTCCCCATAGTGTAAACGGGGCATAATGGCGACACAATTGTGTCGGGGCGCGCGGAGACTTCATGAACGTAATCCCCACTCTATATATTGTTCCCACTCCCATCGGAAACCTGGCGGACATCACCCAGCGTGCCCTCGACACCCTGCGCAGCGTCGATCTGGTGGCGGCCGAAGATACCCGCCACACCGGCATTCTGCTTAGCCACTACCAGATTTCGGTGCCCACCTTTGCCCTTCATGATCACAACGAGCAGCAGAAGGCCGAGGTGTTGATTGCGCGCATCAAGGAGGGCAAGAGCGTGGCCCTGGTCTCCGACGCCGGCACCCCGCTCATCAGCGACCCCGGTTATCACCTGGTGACCCGCTGTCGTGAGGCGGGAGTCAAGGTCGTGCCCTTGCCCGGCCCCTGCGCCGCCATCACGGCCCTCTCTGCCGCCGGCTTGCCGACCGATCGCTTCACCTTCGAAGGCTTCTTGCCGGCCAAGGCCAAAGGGCGGGACGACAAGTTGCAGGATCTGGCCGATGAGACAAGGACCATGGTCTTTTACGAGTCTCCACGACGGGTGCTGGAGACTATCGAGGCGATCGCCCGCATTCTGGGTGAGCGTCAGGTGGTGCTGGCACGGGAGTTGACCAAGACTTTCGAAACCATCCATGGTTTGCCCGCTTCCGAGCTGCTCGCCTGGCTGGGTGAAGATGAGCATCGTACCCGTGGCGAGATGGTGTTGATGGTCGCCGGGGCACGCAAGGATCCCGAGGATCTGCCTGCCGAGGCGATTCGCACCCTGGGGCTGCTGGTGGCCGAGCTTCCGCTCAAGAAGGCGGCGGCCCTGTGTGCCGAGATTCATGGGGTGAAGAAAAATGCCCTCTACAAATACGGCCTCGAACACCTCAGCGGTGAATAATCGGGATTTAACGGTTTACCCGCCCTCTTCCCTGAGGCTATAATCCGCGCCCGGAGTTGGCCGGGCAATCGCTGCTTCGTCGTTGTGTCCCTCGGGACAGACGGGCGGAGGGGAGGAAAGTCCGGGCTTCACAGGGCAGGGTGCCAGGTAACGCCTGGGAGGCGCGAGCCTACGACCAGTGCAACAGAGAGCAGACCGCCGATGGCCCGCAAGGGATCAGGTAAGGGTGAAAGGGTGCGGTAAGAGCGCACCGCGCGACTGGCAACAGTTCGTGGCACGGTAAACTCCACCCGAAGCAAGACCAAATAGGCCCCCTTTGGCGCGGCCCGCGTTGGGGGCGGGTAGGTTGCTGGAGCCTGCGAGTGATTGCAGGCCTAGAGGAATGGTTGCCACCGGGGAAATCCGGTACAGAACCCGGCTTACAGGCCAACTCCGACCCTATTTCAGAACCCCGCACCCGGTGCGGGGTTCTCCGTTTTACCGCCCCGCAAGACGGAGAGTCGGGCTGATGGCTTGCGGATCGGAGTGACTCGGCAATCAGTGACGCGCACTTTTCATCCAGTGGCCTGGCAATATCTTCTGTAAAATCAGCGCTCTTTATTTATTTCCTCGAATTACCCCCTCTTTTGGCTCCTATTGTGGCCCCTGCTTGCTTGAAAAGGATCTGTCCCCTCCTTAAACTTTACCGTGGAGAAAAGTGGATCAAAGTGGTTTTTCGATCCAGGGATAGGGCAAGCAAGGGATAATATAAGCGGGTGTTGCGTGGTGCTCATGCCATCAGCCTCGATACCAAGGGGCGGCTGGCTATACCGACCAGATTTCGTGATTGGCTTCGTGATGAGTGCGAGGGCCAGCTGGTTTGCACCATCGATCTGACCCATCCCTGCCTGCTGCTCTATCCACTGCCCGAGTGGGAAGAGATTGAACGCAAGTTGCGCACTCTCTCCAACATGAATCCCATGGAGCGGCGGGTGCAGCGCCTTCTGCTCGGCCATGCCAGCGAGTGTGAGCTGGATGGCAATGGACGTTTGCTGCTGAGTGCACCTCTGCGTACCCATGCCGGGCTGGACAAGCGGGTGATGCTGATAGGGCAGCTCAACAAGTTCGAGTTATGGGACGAAGAGCGCTGGCTCAAGCAAGTGGACGATGACATTCGGGACCTGCCGCAGGATGACTGGTCTGGCTCCGATCGACTACAGGACTTCTCTTTATAAATGACGCAAGGCTTTGAACACATCACGGTACTGCTCGACGAAGCGGTGGAAGGGCTGGCCATCAAGCCGGATGGCATCTACGTGGACGGCACCTTCGGTCGCGGCGGTCACTCCCGCCTGATCCTGCAGCAACTGGGTCCCGATGGGCGTCTTATCGCCATCGACAGGGATCCCCAGGCCATTGCCGAGGCGTCTACTATCGATGATCCCCGCTTCGAGATCGTCCACGGCCCCTTCTCCGGGGTGGCTGGCTATATTGCCGAGCGTGGGCTGACCGGCAAGATCGATGGTTTCTTGATGGATCTTGGGGTGTCATCACCCCAGCTGGATGATGCGGATCGCGGTTTCAGCTTTATGAAAGACGGTCCTCTCGACATGCGGATGGACCCGACCAGCGGTCAGAGTGCGGCCGAGTGGCTGGCCCACGCGGATATTGACGACATCGCCTGGGTCCTCAAGACCTTCGGAGAGGAGCGCTTTGCCAAGAAGATAGCGCGCGCCATCGTCCACGATCGGGACGAGACGCCCTTCACCCGCACCCGCCAGCTGGCCGAGATGATTGCCCGTGTCAATCCGAGCAAGGAGAAGGGCAAGCATGCCGCCACCCGCAGCTTCCAGGCGATCCGTATCTATATCAACAGCGAACTCGACGAGATCGAGTGCGCCCTCAATGCCTCCCTCTCCATTCTCAAACCGGGCGGGCGTTTGTCTGTGATAAGCTTCCACTCCCTCGAGGACCGCCTGGTCAAGCACTTCATTCGCAAGCATGAGAAGGGGCCCGAGATCCCCCGTGGTCTGCCCCTGACCGAGGCCCAGCTCAAGGGCGATCGTAAATTAAGAGGGATCGGCAAGGCGCTCAAGCCCTCCGATGACGAGGTCAACCAAAACAGTCGCTCCCGCAGCTCGGTGCTGCGAGTAGCCGAGCGGTTGCCGGAGTAGCCATGGCCGAGGAGCGCATCAACCTCTCTCGCGAGATCCTCTCCGACCTGGGGCGCCACAAGATCCAGCTCTTCCTGATCCTGGCGGTCCTGGTGACCGCCTTTGCCAGCATTTTGGTCACCAACATGACCCGTAGTACCACCTCCCGTTACAACGAGCTGATGGCCGAGCGTGACTCCCTCGAGATCGAGTGGCGTCACCTGCTCCTCGAGCAGAGCACCCTGGCAGAACACTCGCGGGTGGCGGCCCTGGCGATGGAGAAGCTGCAGATGGCGCGTCCCATCGTCACCACCGAGAAGGTGATCATAGAGCCATGAGCCGCAAACCGACCCCCAAGGCGGCCAAAAACGCCAAGCAGACGACCACGGTCCATCCGTGGCGCTTCCGTACCCTGATCGTCTTCATCGGCATCGCGTTTGTTGGCCTGGTGCTGCGCCTGGCCTGGATCCAGGTCATCGATCCGGATCGCCTGCGTCAGGAGGGGGACATGCGCTCCCTGCGTACCACAGAGACCCAGGCCGTGCGTGGCATGATCACCGATCGCAACGGGGAACAACTGGCGGTTTCTGTGCCGGTAGAGGCGGTGTGGGCCGACCCCAAGACGGTTCACGAATCCGGTGCCGTCAACAATGAACGCGCCTGGCAGGCGCTCTCCGAAGTGCTCAAAGTGGATCTCAAGAGTCTCAAGCACAAGGTGGCCAATCCCAAGAAGCGCTTCGTCTATCTGCAGCGTCAGGTCACGCCGGCGGTGGCCGAGTACATCAAGGGGCTCAAGCTCGGGGGCGTCTATCTTCGTCCCGAGTCGCGCCGTTTCTACCCGACCGGCGAGATCAGCGCTCACCTGGTGGGGGTGACCAACATCGACGGCCGCGGGATCGAAGGGATCGAGCGCAGCTATGACGACTGGTTGACCGCCACCCCGGGGGAGATGCGGGTACGCAAGGACCGGCATGGTCGGGTCATCGAGCATCTGGGGGTGGTCAAAGAGGGCAAAGATGCCAACGATCTGCACCTGAGCATCGATCAGCGGGTACAGTCCATCGCCTATCGGGCTCTCAAGAAGGCGACCGACGAGAATATGGCGACCTCCGGCTCCATGGTGATGCTGGATATCAAGACCGGTGAGGTGCTCGCCATGGTCAACTCCCCCTCCTACAACCCCAACAACCGGGGTCAGTATCAGAGCTTCCGGGTACGCAACCGGGTGGTGACCGATACCTATGAGCCGGGCTCCACTGTCAAGCCGTTGATCCTGCTCAGTGCCCTTCACGCAGGAGTGACCAGCTGGGATGACTTCATCGATTCCAAGCCTCTGTTTATCGGTGCCAAGCAGATCAAGGACGTGAGTATCCATCACGCCAACAACCTCCACGATATCCTGCGCTACTCCTCCAACATCGGCATGTCGCGTATCGCCCTGCGCATGCAGGCCCAGGACATGATCAACACCCTCAGTCTGCTTGGCTTCGGCATCGAGTCCGGTAGCGGCCTCATGGGAGAGAGCGGTGGCATGCTGCCCCAGCGTCGCCGCTGGTCCGATATCGAGCGTGCCACCCTGTCGTTTGGCTATGGCCTGCGAGTGACCCCGATGCAGCTGGTCTCGGCCTACTCCACCCTGGCCAACGGCGGCTGCCGGGTGCCCATCTCGGTCACCCGCCTCGACAAGGCTCCCACCTGCGAGCAGGTGATCAATCCCAAGGATGCCAAGGCGATGCTCGGTGCCCTCGAGTACGTGGTTGACAGCGCGATCCCCAAGGCCAAGGTTCCTGGCTATCGCATCGGTGGCAAGAGTGGTACCGCCAAGGTGGCGGTGGCCGGAGGCTACGGCAAGGATTACATGGCCTGGTTTGCCGGCTTTGCACCGGCCAGCGATCCCCGCTTCGCCATGGTCGTGGTCATCAACGAACCCAAGGGCAAGGCCTATTACGGGGGGGCCGTCGCGACGCCGCCGTTCGCCGAGGCCATGGGCGGTGTGCTGCAACTGTTCAACATCAGACCGGACGCCAACACGGCGCCCCAGGTCGGCAAACTCGCCCGTCAGGAGGCTCCCCTTGTTCCCCGCACTTGATCAACTGCTGCAACCCTTCGGCGTGAGTGCCCCTGCGCTCGCGCTGACCGGCCTAACCCTCGACAGCCGCGAAGCCGCTGAGGGGTGCCTGTTTGTGGCGGTCAAGGGTCATCAGGTGGATGGACGGCGCTTCATCGAACAGGCGGTGGCCAAGGGAGCCGCTGCCGTGTTGTTTGAGGCCGACGGGAGCTATGTTGCCCCCGATGTGGGCGTGCCCTGCGTGGGGCTTCACGACCTCCCGGTTCATCTTTCTGCATTGGCCGGTCGCTTCTATGGTGAGCCGGCGAGCCAGCTGCAACTGGTGGGGGTGACCGGGACCAACGGCAAGAGCACCACGGCGCTGCTGGTGGCCAATTGGCGCACCCTGCTGGGGGGGCGTGCCGGCGTCATGGGCACCGTGGGTAATGGTCTGTTTGGGGATCTGGTCGAGGCGGCCAATACCACCGGCAGCGCCATCGAGGTACAGGGTTCCCTGCGCGTCTTGCGTGAGCAGGGCGCCGATCTCGTCGCCATGGAGGTCTCCAGCCATGGTCTGGTGCAACACAGGGTGGCGGGTCTGCGCTTCGCCGCGGCCGCCTACACCAACCTGAGCCGGGATCATCTGGACTACCACGGCACCATGGACGCCTATGGGGCGGCCAAAGAACGGCTGCTGGATCGGGTCGATGAGTCCTGTTCCGTCATCAATGGGGACGACGAGGTGGGGCGCCAGTGGCTGGCGCGTCGACCCGCCGCCGTCGCTTACAGCCTGGAGGGTGGGGTGGCCGGCCATCCGGGGCCGCAGATCATTGCCTCGGACCTCGAATTTCATCAGCAGGGTTTTCGTGCCCGGATTAACTCCCCGTGGGGGAATGGTGTATTATCCGCCCCCTTGCTGGGCCGCTTCAACGTGGCCAATGCGCTGGCTGCCATGGGAGTCATGCTGGTGCTGGGTTATGAGTTCCATGCCCTGCTCGAGAGTGCACCCCGTCTACAGCCTGTCACCGGCCGCATGGAGTGCTTTGGCGGCCAGGGTAAACCCCTCGCCGTGGTCGACTATGCCCACACGCCGGATGCCCTGGAGAAGGCGCTGGCGGCCCTGCGAGTGCACTGTCATGGACGCCTCTGGTGCCTGATTGGCTGTGGCGGGGACAGGGACCGGGGCAAGCGGCCCATGATGGCGGCCATGGCCGAGCGTCATGCGGACCGGGTGATCCTGACCGACGATAACCCCCGCACCGAGGATCCGCGTCAGATCATGGCAGACATGGTTACCGGTTTGCAGCAGCCCGACGCGGTTCAAGTGGAGCACGATCGGGTGGCCGCCATTCGCTTGGCCCTGACTCAGGCGGGCCCGCAAGATATCGTCCTGGTGGCCGGAAAGGGGCACGAGGATTACCAGATCATTGGCAAGGACAAGCGCCACTACAGCGATCGTGAGACGGTCGCTGCCGTGCTGCAAACACTACCGGAGTCATTCAGATGATGACCCTTCAACTCACCGACATCGCCAACGCCATCGAGGCGCGCCTGGTCGGGGAGGATTGCCCCATTACCGCCGTCAGCACCGATACCCGTCAGCTGGCGCCCGGTTCCCTGTTCGTCGCCCTGCGTGGCGAGCGTTTCGATGCCCACGACTTCTGTGACCAGGCCCTCGCCGCCGGCGCCAGCGCCTTGCTGGTGGCGCGCGAGCTGCCCCTGGCCATTCCGCAACTCATCGTGAGCGATACCCTGCGTGGTCTCGGTCGTCTCGGTCGTCTGGTGCGCCAGCGAGTCAATCCCAAGGTGCTCGCCATCACCGGCAGCTGTGGCAAGACCACGGTCAAGGAGATGGCCTCGGCCATCCTCTCCCACGAAGGGAGGGTGCTGGCCACCGCCGGTAACTTCAATAACGAGGTGGGCGTTCCCCTGACCCTGCTGCGTCTCGAACCCGAGCACAGTTTCGCCGTGATGGAGCTTGGCGCCAATCACAAGGGGGAGATCGCCTGGACCACCTCCCTGGCCCTGCCCGATGCCGCCATCATCAACAACGTGGCGGCGGCCCATCTGGAGGGATTTGGCTCCCTCGAGGGGATCTACCACGCCAAGAGCGAGATCTTCGAGGGACTGGGCGAGGGGGGCACCGCCATCGTCAACGCCGACAACGAATTCTGGCCCAAGTGGCGGGAGCGGGGGATCCGCTGCGCCTTCTCCATCGAAGACCAGACCCAACCGTTCCACGCCCGCGATATCCGTATCAACGCAGCCGGCTGCGCCGAGTTTGTCATGGTCACCCCCGAGGGCGAAGTGGCGCTGACGCTGGCCATTCCGGGTCGTCACAATATCGCCAATGCCCTCTCGGCGGCGGCAGGATGTCAGGCGCTCGGCGCCTCTCTGGCCTCCATCAAGGCGGGACTGGAGAGGATGGCGCCGGTCAAGGGACGCTTCTGCGTCCAGCGCTGGGGTGGCCTCACCCTGATCGACGACACCTACAACGCCAGCGTGGAGTCTGTACTGGCGGGGATCGATGCCCTGCGCGAGATGGCCGGTTACCGGGTACTGGTGTTTGGCGACATGCGGGAGCTGGGCGCCGAGTCGGCCGAGCAGCACGCTCGCGTCGGCCGTCATGCTCGCGAGTGCGGTCTCGACGCCGTGCTCACGGTCGGAGAAGAGAGTCGCCATACCGCAGATGCCGCGGGTGGTCGTCATTTTGATAACAAGGCATCACTCTATGAAGTGCTGGCAACCATGATTGAAACCCATACAGAGATAGCGGTACTGGTGAAGGGGGCCCGAGGCTCCCGGATGGAAGATATCGTCGAGATGGTCAAGCACCATCAGGAGCAGGCATCATGCTAGTCTGGCTGGCGGAACTGCTCACCCCGCATTTCACCTTCTTCAACGTCTTCTCCTACCTGACGTTTCGTTCCATCCTGTCGATCCTGACCGGACTGTTCGTCGCCCTCTGGATGGGACCGCGCCTGATCCGTCGCCTGCAGATCCTCAAGTTTGGCCAGGTGATCCGCAACGACGGCCCCGAATCCCACCTGAGCAAGCGGGGCACCCCCACCATGGGCGGGCTGATGATCCTCGCCTCCATCTTTATCTCCGTGCTGCTCTGGTGCCGCCTCGACAACCCCTATGTCTGGCTGGTGCTGTTCGTGCTCGGTGCCTATGGCGCCATCGGTTTCGCCGATGACTACCTCAAGGTGGTGCGCAAGAACACCGATGGCCTCATCGCCCGCTGGAAGTATTTCTGGCAGTCGGCCGTGGCCCTGGTGGTCGCCTTCTACCTCTATGGAACCGCTACCCATGACGGTCAGACCCAGCTGGTGGTGCCCTTCCTCAAGGAGGTGATGCCCCAGCTCGGGCTGCTGTTCATCGTGCTGGCTTACTTCGTCATCGTCGGCACCTCCAATGCGGTCAACCTGACCGATGGTCTCGACGGGCTCGCCATCATGCCCACCGTCATGGTCGCCGCCGGCTTCGCCCTGATCGCCTGGGCCACCGGCAACGTCAACTTCGCCAGCTATCTGCACATTCCCTACGTGCCCTACACCTCCGAGCTGGTGGTGGTGTGCACCGCCATCATAGGCGCAGGTCTGGGATTCCTCTGGTTTAACACCTACCCGGCCCAGGTCTTTATGGGAGACGTTGGCTCCCTGGCGCTCGGCGGCGCGCTCGGCACCATTGCCGTGCTGGTGCGTCAGGAGTTTCTGCTGGTCATCATGGGCGGCGTCTTCGTGATGGAGACCCTGTCGGTGATCCTGCAGGTGGGCTCCTACAAGCTGCGCGGTGTGCGAATCTTCCGGATGGCTCCTATTCACCACCACTACGAGAAGAAGGGCTGGCCGGAGCCGCGCGTCATCGTGCGCTTCTGGATCATCACCCTCGTACTGGTACTGCTGGGTCTGGCGACCCTGAAGGTGAGGTAAGCCCATGGTCATCATCATCGGACTCGGCAAGACGGGCCTCTCCTGTGTGGAGTACTTCCTCGCCAAGGGCGTGACCCCTCTGGTGATGGATACCCGGGCCAATCCGCCCGGCCGTGATCAACTGCCTCCCGAGGTGGAGTTGGTTCAGGGACTGGATGGGGAGCGCCTGAACCAGGCGCACCTCATCGTCGCGAGCCCCGGCATCGCCCTGGCGACTCCCGAGCTCAAGGCCGCCGCCGAACGCGGCGTCGAGATCGTCGGCGACATCGAGCTGTTCGTGCGCGAGGCCAAGGCCCCCATCGTGGCCATTACTGGCTCCAACGGCAAGAGTACTGTTACCACCCTGGTCGGTGAGATGATCCAGGAAGCAGGCCTTCGGGTTGGCGTGGGGGGCAACATCGGGGTTCCTGCACTGGCGCTCCTCAACGCGCCCGCCGATCTCTATGTGCTGGAGCTCTCCAGCTTCCAGCTCGAGACCACTCACAGCCTGCAAGCGGCCGCTTCGGTGGTGCTCAACCTCTCGGAAGATCACATGGATCGCTACGAGGGGATGGCCGATTACCGCGCCGCCAAACAGAAGATCCATCAGCACTCTCGCCACATCCTGGTCAATCGGGACGATCCCCAGACCCTGCCCGATGTGGGGAGCGTCTGGAGCAGCTTTGGCCTTGACTGTAACGCCTACGGTCGCTGCGAGATCGACGGCAGTCCCTGGCTCACCCTGCACGGGGAGCCTCTGCTGGCGGTCGATGAGATGAAGATAGTGGGTGCCCATAACCAGGCCAATGCCCTGGCCGCCATGGCCCTGTGCGATGCGGTCGGCATCCCGCGTGAACCCCAGCTCACCGTGTTGCGTCGCTTCGAGGGCCTGGCCCATCGCGCCCGCTTCGTGCGCGAGGTGGGGGGCGTGCGCTGGATCAACGACTCCAAGGCGACCAATGTGGGCGCCACCCTGGCTGCCGTGGCCGGGGTGCGCGAGGCGGTGAAGGGGCGCTTGATCCTGTTGGCCGGCGGTCAGGGCAAGGGGCAGGACTTTAGTCCGCTGCAGGCCCTGCTCGGCAGCCAGATCGACAAGATGTACTGCTTCGGTCAGGATGGCGCCCTGCTGGCAGCCCTCGGTGAGCCGACCGAGCAGGTGGCTGACATGGGGCAGGCCGTTACCCGTGCCGCCGCCGAGGCTCGCCCCGGTGACTGGGTACTGCTGGCGCCCGCCTGTGCCAGCCTGGATCAGTTCAAATCCTTCGAGGAGCGGGGTGACCGCTTCACCGCACAGGTGATGAGCCTATGAAGGGGATGCTGCGATCGGTCGCCGTCTGGGTGTGGGGGGTGTTGATGCCCCAGCGTCCCGGTGCGCTTTATGATCGCCAGTTGGTGACCCTGGCCTTCTCCCTGATGATGGTGGGGCTGGTGATCGTCGCCTCTGCCTCTATTCCCGAGGGGATCTCCCTGGCGGGGGATCCCTTCCTGTTTGTGAAGCGTCATGGCACCTTCCTGGTGATGGCCGTCGGTATCGCCTGGTTTGTGCTGCAGGTGCCCATGATGCGCTGGCAGCAGTACAACGGCTCCATGCTGTTGCTCGCCATCATCATGCTGGTTCTGGTGCTGGTTGCCGGTCGCAGCGTCAACGGTTCGGTACGCTGGCTGCCGCTGGGTCCCTTCAACCTGCAGCCGGCCGAGTTTGCCAAGCTGGCCCTGTTTGTCTACTTGGCCGGCTATCTGGTGCGCCGCCAGCACGAGGTGCGCGAGCGGCTGATCGGCTTTATGAAGCCCCTGGCGGTGCTCTTTGTGCTCGCTATCTTGTTGTTGCTGCAGCCCGACCTGGGCTCTGTGGTGGTGATGTTTGTCACGACCCTCGGCATGCTGTTCCTGGCCGGGGCTCGTCTGATGCAGTTTATTGGCCTGATCCTGGCCGGTGTGGGGGCCGTGGTGACCCTGATCATCGCCGAGCCCTACCGGATGCGACGGGTCACCTCCTTCCTCGACCCCTGGGCCGATCCCTTTGGCAGCGGTTATCAGTTGACCCAGTCCCTGATGGCATTCGGCCGTGGCAGCTGGCTGGGGGAGGGGCTCGGTAACTCGATCCAGAAGCTTGAGTACCTGCCCGAGGCACACACCGACTTCGTCTTCGCCATCCTGGGTGAGGAGCTTGGCTATCTCGGTGTGCTGGCGGTGCTGGCCCTGCAGTTTTTCATGGCGGCCAAGGCGTTGCGTCTCGGTCACGCCTGCCTCCAGGCCCAGCGCCTCTACGAGGGCTACCTCGCTATCGGCATCGGCATCTGGTTCAGTTTTCAAACCTTCGTCAACGTGGGGGCAGCCAGCGGCATGATGCCCACCAAGGGATTGACCCTGCCCCTGGTGAGCTATGGCGGCTCCAGCCTCATCATCATGTCGGTGGCGGTGAGTATGTTGATTCGTATCGATTTTGAGTTGCGCCAGGCGAGTGCCCAGGCGCGCGTGCGGGAGGCGTAGTGAGCAAGACTCTGTTGGTGATGGCAGGTGGTACCGGGGGCCATGTGTTTCCCGGTCTGGCCGTGGCCGATCGGTTGAAGGCGCAGGGCTGGACCATCCACTGGCTCGGCACCGCCGACCGGATGGAGGCGGAGTTGGTGCCGGCCCACGGCTATCCCATCTCCTTTATCGATATTCAGGGGGTGCGCGGCAATGGCCTCAAGCGCCTGCTCGAGGCCCCCTATCGTATCGTCAAGTCGATCCTGCAGGCTCGCCAGGTGCTCAAGACCATCCGCCCCGATGTGGTGCTGGGCATGGGAGGCTTTGCCTCCGGCCCCGGTGGCGTGGCGGCCTGGCTCTCCGGCATTCCGCTGCTGCTGCACGAGCAGAATGCCTCCGCCGGCATGACCAACAAGCTGCTGGCACGCATCGCCAAGCGGGTATTGATGGCCTTTCCCGGCGCCTTTGCCCCGAGCCGCCGTACCGCCGTGGTGGGTAACCCGGTGCGTCCCGAGGTGGTTGCTCTGCCCGCTCCCGATGAGAGAATGGGGGGCGGTGAGCGCCCGCTTCGCCTGCTGATCATAGGTGGCAGCTTGGGAGCCCGGGTCCTGAATGAACAGGTCCCCCTGGCGGTGGCCGCGGCAGGCATCCCTGTCGAGGTGCGCCATCAGACCGGCAAGGGCAACCAGGAGGCCGTGGCCATGGCCTATGGCAAGCTGGGTCTCGAGGCCGAGGTGAGCGACTTTATCAAGGAGATGGCCGGGGCCTATGCCTGGGCCGATCTGGTGGTGTGCCGTGCCGGCGCACTGACCGTTTCCGAGGTGGCTGCCGCCGGCGTGGCCGCCATTTTTGTGCCGCTACCCCATGCGGTAGACGATCACCAGACCCGCAACGCCCTGACCCTGGTCGACGGCGGTGCGGCCGAGTTCCTGCCCCAGTCCGATCTGACACCGGCCTCTCTGGCTGCCCGTCTGGTCTGGCTGGCCGGTCGCAGGGATACATTGTTGAAGATGGCCCAGGCGGCTCGTCGCATCGCGATCACCGATGCGGCCGAGCGTGTTGCGGATGAATGCAAACGTCTGGCCGAGTGAGAGAGAGCTATGACCAAGGTTGAACTGGCAAAACTGCGTACCATGATTCCCCAGATGCGCCGCGTGCGTCGCATCCACTTTATCGGCATCGGTGGTGCCGGCATGGGGGGGATCGCCGAGGTCCTGGCCAACGAAGGATATCAGGTGAGCGGCTCGGATCTGGCACGTAACGCCGTGACCGAGCGTCTCGAGGCCCTGGGTGCCGAGATCTGCCTCGGCCACAGTGCCGAGCATGTGCAAGGGGCGAGCGTGGTCGTGGTCTCCACCGCCATCCGCCAGGATAACCCTGAGCTGCTGGCCGCCCGCGAGCTGCGCATCCCTGTGGTGCGCCGTGCCGAGATGCTGGCCGAGCTGATGCGTTTTCGTCACGGCATCGCCATCGCAGGCACCCATGGCAAGACCACCACCACCAGTCTGGTGGCGAGTATCTATGCCGAGGCTGAGCGGGATCCGACCTTTGTCATCGGTGGTCTGCTCAACAGTGCCGGCACCAATGCGCGTCTGGGCAGCAGCCGTTACCTTATCGCCGAGGCGGACGAGAGCGATGCCTCCTTCCTGCATCTGCAGCCGATGGTCTCTATCGTGACCAATATCGAGGCGGATCATATGGATACCTATGGCGGTGACTTCTCCCGCCTCAAGGCCACCTTCATCGAGTTTCTGCACAACCTCCCCTTCTATGGGTTGGCAGTGGTTTGCGTGGACGATCCTGTGATCCGTGGTCTGTTGTCCGACATTGGGCGCCCCACCATCACCTATGGCCTCTCTGATGATGCCGATGTGCAGGTGCTCGACTTCGTCCAGACCACCCACCACAGCTGCTTCAAGGTCCGCCGCAAGGAAGGGGGAGAGCTGGCGGTGAAGCTCAACCTGCCGGGTATTCACAATGCCCTGAATGCCGCCGCCGCCATCGCGGTCGCGACCGAAGATGGCATCGCCGATGAGGCTATCGTTCGTGCCCTCGAGAAGTTTGAAGGGGTAGGCCGCCGTTTCCAGCAGTTTGGCGAGTTTGAGACCGGCCGTGGCAAGGCGATGCTGGTGGATGACTACGGCCATCATCCGAGCGAGGTGAAGGTGACCATCAACGCCGCCCGTGCCGGTTGGCCCGAGAAGCGCCTGGTGATGGTGTTCCAACCCCACCGCTACACCCGGACCCGTGATCTCTACGAGGATTTTGCCGAGGTGCTCTCCAAGGTGGATGTGCTGGTGATGCTCGAAGTGTATGCTGCCGGTGAAGATCCCATTCCCGGTGCCGATGGGCGGGCACTGTGCCGCTCTATCCGCTCCCGTGGCAATCTCGAACCCATCTTCGTGGCGACGCCGGATGACGTGCCGGCGGTGCTGGCAGACATAGTGGGTGAGGGGGATCTGGTGCTGACTCAGGGGGCCGGCAACGTTGGCGCCCTCAGCCGACGCCTCGCCGAGATGAAATTGGACATAAACCGCATGAAATCGGACGTTTGAGTCCGTCATGGGGGTTTTGCCCCCCATGTCGGGGCCTATATAATGGCGAGTCCGGCGCTGGCGCCGGCGAGACAAGGGGTTGAACGGGGAGCGCAGGTTGGAGGCAAGGGCACAGCCGCGCACCAAAGGAGGCTTCCTCGCAGGGATCATCTTCTTCCTGCTGGTGATATGGGGCCTCTACCGGTGTGCATTGAATGTCAGCGACTGGCTGACGGATGCGAATCGGTTGCCCATGAGTGAGCTGTTGCTGCAGGGGCAACACGACTATGTGAAGCCCGAAGAGGTGCGAATCGCCGTGCTTGACGGTGCCGAGTCACGCAACTTCTTCGAGCTGGATGTGAATGCGGTCCAGGCGCGCCTGAATGCCCTGCCATGGGTGGCTCAGGTGTCGGTCCGCAAGAAGTGGCCGAACAAGATCAAGGTGTTCCTGACCGAGCAGACGGTGGCATCGCGCTGGAATGGCAACCGCTTCCTGAGCAAGGACGGGGTGATCTTCAAGGCGCCCGACCGGGTCAAGTTTCCTCTGGTTTCCCTGTCGGGGCCGGATGATCAGGCCAAGCGGGTGCTCGAGGCCTACTACGGGTATCAGGCGGTGTTGACACCGAAAGGGTTCAGGATCGCCAAGGTCAATCTCACGGCTCGTCATGCCTGGGAGTTGACCCTGGAAGGGGGCATCCAGCTGTTTCTCGGGCGCTCGGATGAGCTCTCGCGACTGCAGCGGTTTGTCGATGTCTTTCCGGATATCCAGCCCCGTGAGCTGATCGCTTACGTGGACCTGAGATACGACACCGGATTGGCGGTTGGATGGAAGAAGAACGAAGAGAAAGTGAATGACCAAAGCCGCAGATAGAAACCTGATTGTCGGACTGGACATCGGCACCAACAAGGTGGCGGTTCTGGTGGGTGAGGTATTGCCGGACGGTGAACTGAACGTCATCGGCATGGGCAGCCACACCTCGCGCGGCATGGACAAGGGGGGCGTCAATGACCTCGACTCCGTGGTCAAGTCGTTGCGTCGTGCCGTCGAAGAGGCCGAAATGATGGCCGACTGCCAGATCAGCTCCGTCTATCTGGGGCTCTCGGGCAAGCATATCGACTGTCGCAACGAGACCGGCATGGTGCCCATCTCCGACGAGGAGGTGACCCAGGAGGATGTGGACAACGTGATCCACACCGCCAAGTCGGTGCGTCTCTCCGACGAGCTGCGCGTGCTGCACGTGTTGCCCCAGGAGTTCGCCATCGACTACCAGGAGGGGATCAAGAATCCGGTTGGCCTCTCCGGCGTGCGGATGGCGGCCAAGGTGCATATCGTCACCTGCCATAACGACATGGCGCGCAATATCGAGAAATGTGTGGAGAAGGTGGGTCTGCGGGTTGATCAGCTGATCTTCTCTGCCCTAGCGTCCAGCTACGCCGTCCTCACCGAGGACGAGAAGGAGCTCGGCGTCTGCGTGGTGGATATCGGCGGTGGCACCATGGACATGTCGCTGTTTACCGGCGGAGCCCTGCGTCACACCAAGGTGATTCCTTACGCCGGCAGCACGGTCACCAGCGATATCGCCTACGCCTTTGGCACGCCGCCGCTGGATGCCGAGGCGATCAAGGTGCGTTATGGCTGCGCCCTGGGGCGTCTGGTCAGCAAGGAGGACACCATAGAGGTGCCGAGCGTGGGGGGACGTCCCGCCCGCAGCCTGCAGCGTCAGACCCTGGCCGAGGTGATCGAGCCGCGCTACACCGAACTGCTCTCCATGGTCCATGACGAGCTGGTGAAGGTGCAAAACGAATTGAAGCAGCAGGGGGTCAAGCATCAGCTGGCCGCCGGCGTGGTGCTCACCGGCGGTGCCGCCCAGATCGAGGGCATCGTTGAGTGTGCAGAACAGGTATTTCAGTGCCAGGTGCGAGTGGGGGAACCCCTCAACGTGCGTGGCCTGAGTGATTACGTGCAGGCGCCGGTCTATTCCACGGCCGTGGGCCTGCTGCAGTATGGCCGCACGCATCAGAGCAGCGGTCCGAGCAAGGAATATGCCGCCAAAGCGAGTGTCGGTGGGCTGGTCAAACGGGTCAGCAACTGGTTGCGTGGCGAGTTTTAAGAATTTTGCTGAAGTCAGCAAATAAAGCGGAGAGACATTATGTTTGAATTCATGGATAGCCATACGGACGAAGCCGTCATCAAGGTGGTGGGCGTAGGTGGTGGCGGTGGCAACGCCGTCGAGCACATGGTCCGTCAAAACATCGAGGGCGTGGAGTTCATCACGGTGAATACCGATGCCCAGGCCCTGCGCAACTCCAGCGCCAATACCACCCTGCAGATTGGTGGTGGCATCACCAAGGGTCTCGGCGCCGGCGCCAACCCGGAAGTGGGCCGTGACGCCGCCATGGAGGATCGTGAGAGCCTGCGTGAACTGCTGGCTGGTTCCGACATGGTCTTCATCGCCGCCGGTATGGGCGGTGGTACCGGTACCGGTGCCGCCCCGATCGTGGCCGAGGTGGCCCGCGAGATGGGTATCCTGACCGTGGCCGTGGTGACCAAGCCCTTCTCCTTCGAAGGGAAGAAGCGCATGGGCTTCGCCCAGCACGGTATCGAGGAGCTCTCCAAGAATGTGGACTCCCTGATCACCATCCCCAATGACAAGCTGCTCAAGGTGCTGGGTCGTGGCATCTCTCTGCTGGACGCCTTCAAGGCGGCCAACGATGTGCTGCTGGGGGCCGTGCAGGGCATTGCCGAGCTGATTACCCGTCCCGGCCTCATCAACGTCGACTTTGCGGACGTACGTACCGTAATGCGCGAGATGGGCACCGCCATGATGGGAACCGGCTCTGCCTCCGGTGACGATCGTGCCGAAGAGGCGGCCGAGAAGGCTATCTCCAGCCCGCTGCTGGAAGACGTGGATCTGGCCGGTGCCCGTGGCATCCTGGTCAACATCACCGCCGGCCTCGACATGACCATCGAAGAGTTCGAAACCGTGGGTAACGCGGTCAAGGCTTTCGCCTCCGAGAATGCCACCGTGGTGGTGGGTACCGTTATCGACCCGGAGATGCAGGACGAACTGCGTGTGACCGTGGTGGCCACCGGTATCGGTGCCGAGCGCAAGCCGGACATCACTCTGGTCAAGAACAACCAGGTTCAGGAGCGTCCGGTTCGTCAGCCGTTGGGTGAGATGATGCCCGGCCGTGTGATGGAAGAGGCCCCGGCCAAGGTGGTGAATGCCGAGCCTCAGGCCCGTCGCGAGCCCGATTATCTGGACATCCCGGCCTTCCTGCGCAAGCAAGCGGACTGAGGTCATCCGACCTCGGTTTGTTTGTTGTTTAAGGATTGTGCTAAGATGGGCAGCCACGGCTTTTTAGCCATGAATTTTGCTGTTGAGCGGATGCACCCATGATTAGACAAAGAACCTTGAAAACGAGTGTCCAGGCCACAGGCGTTGGTCTGCATTCTGGCCGGAAAGTCACCATGACGTTCCGTCCGGCTCCTGTTAACACAGGGATCGTTTACTTGCGTACCGATCTCAATCCTGTGGTGGAGTTGCCTGCCAACGCGGATCAGGTGCGTGACACCCTGCTCTGTACCGCCCTGGTCAACGACCAGGGGGTGCGTGTTTCGACCATCGAGCATCTCTCTGCCGCCTTGGCAGGTATGGGGATCGATAACCTCTATGTCGAGGTGGATGCACCGGAAGTGCCGGTGATGGATGGCAGTGCCCATCCCTTCATCTACCTGCTGCAGGAGGTCGGGGTTCGGGAACAGAATGCGCCCAAGCAGTTTGTGCGTATCAAGCAGAGCGTTCGGGTCGAAGACGGTGACAAGTGGGCGGAATTCCACCCCTATCACAACGGCTTCAAGATGGATCTCGAGATCGATTTCCAGCACCCCGTGTTTGCCGGCCGCAACCAGCGTTGCGTACTGGACTTCTCCGGTGCCTCCTTCGTCAAGGAGATCAGCCGCGCTCGTACCTTCGGTTTCATGCGCGACATCGAGTATCTGCGTTCCCAGAATCTGGCCCTCGGTGGCAGTCTGGAGAATGCGGTGGTACTCGATGACTACCGGGTCCTGAACGAAGAGGGGTTGCGTTACGAAGATGAGTTCGTCAAGCACAAGATGCTCGATGCCATCGGTGATCTCTACATGTGCAACCGCAGCATCATCGGCGAGTTCCGGGCCTTCAAGACCGGCCACGCGCTGAACAACAAGTTGCTGCGTGCCCTGCTCGCCAACCAGGAAGCCTGGGAACTGGTGACCTTCGAGGATGAGCAGGCCAAGGCCCCTATCGCCTACTACGACCACTCGCTGGTCCTGGCCTGATAGGATGAATGACAGGGCGTCGGTCTCCTCTCCGCACCGACGCCCCGTTTTTCTTACCCCCCTGATTAACACCGCCTCTCCCGGCCTGTTTTTCCAACGACCGAGCAGACAGTGATTATCCTATGAGTCTTACCCTGATCCTCAACGGCAAGCGGCGTCGCCGGCTTCATATCCCGCGTTGGCACCTGCTGGGTATCGGAACCCTACTCCTCTGCCTGACGGGCAGTGGCGGATGGCTGACCTGGAGTCACTGGCAGAGCAAGATCGCCTCCCTCGAGATGGCCCTGGATCTGGCCCAGCAACAGAGCGAAGCCACGGCCGAAGAGGCCTCCCGGCAGCAGCTAGCCATGCTGGCTGCCCAGGTGGGCACCATGCAGGCCCAACTGGGTCGTCTTAATGCCCTCGGCGAGCGGCTTACCGAAGAGGCCGAGCTCGATCCCGACGAATTCAATTTCAGTGAGGCTCCCCCCATGGGAGGGCCTTCTTATGATCCCGATCTGGAAGTGGGACTCAATGAGCTGCAAGAATCCATGAAAAACCTCAGTTATCAGCTGGGAAATCGCGAAGAGCAGCTCGCAGTCCTTGAATCCTTCGTGATGAATCACAATATAGTGGACAAGGGACTCATCGACGGAACGCCGGTGGCGGGTCGCCGTGCATGGGTCTCTTCCGGTTTTGGCGGCCGGGTCGACCCGTTCAACGGCCGCGCCAAGATGCACAAGGGGATCGATTTTCGCGGCAAGACCGGCACGCCGATCCTCGCCTCTGGCCCCGGTGTGGTGAGCTGGTCGGGTCGTCACCCCGAGTTTGGCATCATGATCGAGATCAGCCACGGCAATGGCCTGGTTACCCGCTATGCGCACAACTCCAAGGCCTTGGTGCAAGTGGGCACCCTGGTCGACAAGGGGCAGAAGATTGCCCTGATGGGACGTACCGGGCGTGCCACCGGTGTGCACCTGCATTATGAAGTCTTGAAAGATGGTCGTCAGGTCAACCCCTCCCGTTATATGACGGTCAAACGGGGTTAATGGTTTTCTTTTTTGTTCCCCTCCGGGGCGCGTTTATCATCAGAAACAGTTGGTACACATGATCAGCACACTGCTTACCAAGATTATCGGCAGCCGTAACGACAGAACTCTCAAGGCGTTACGCAAGATCGTCAAACAAATCAATGCGATGGAGCCGCAGTTTGAGGCTCTCTCCGATGCCGAACTGCAGGCCAAGACCGCCGAGTATCGTCAGCGTCTCGAGCAGGGTGAGACCCTGGAGCAGTTGTTGCCCGAGGCCTTTGCTACCGTGCGTGAGGCCTCCAAGCGGGTATTTGGCATGCGTCACTTCGACGTGCAGCTGATCGGTGGCATGGTGCTCGACTCCAACCGTATCGCCGAGATGAAGACGGGTGAAGGTAAGACCCTGACCGCTACCCTGCCGGCCTACTTGAATGCCCTGACCGGTCGCGGTGTTCACGTGGTGACCGTGAACGACTACCTGGCCAAGCGTGACGCCGAGGCCAACCGCCCCCTGTTTGCCTTCCTCGGCATGACGGTCGACTGTAACGTGCCTGGTATGGGCCCGGCCGAGAAGCGCGCCGCCTATGCTGCCGACATCACTTACGGTACCAACAACGAATTCGGTTTCGATTACCTGCGTGACAACATGGCTTTCTCGCCTGATCAGCGGGTTCAGCGTCCCCTCCACTACGCCCTGGTGGATGAGGTGGATTCGGTGCTCATCGATGAGGCACGTACGCCGCTTATCATCTCCGGTCCGGCCGAAGACAGCTCCGAGCTCTATATCCGTGTCAACAAGCTGATCCCGAATCTGGTCAAGCAGGATAAAGAGGATACCGAGGAGTACACGGGTGACGGCCACTACACGGTAGATGAGAAGAATCGTCAGGCTCTGCTGACCGAGAACGGTCAGATCTTTGTCGAAGAGTTGCTCAAGAAAGAGGGGCTCCTCGATGAGCACGATTCGCTCTTCTCCGCCAGCAACATCAGCCTGTTGCACCATGTTAACGCGGCCCTGCGTGCTCACACCCTGTTCGAGCGCAACGTGGACTACATAGTGCAAAATGGCGAGATCATCATAGTCGACGAGCACACCGGTCGTACCATGCCGGGTCGCCGTTGGTCCGATGGTCTGCACCAGGCGGTGGAAGCCAAGGAAGGGGTCAAGATCCAGAACGAAAACCAGACCCTGGCCTCTATCACCTTCCAGAACTACTTCCGTATTTATGACAAGCTGGCGGGCATGACGGGTACCGCCGATACCGAGGCGTTTGAATTCCGCCAGATTTATGGCCTGGATACTGTGGTTATCCCGACCAATCGCCCCATGGTGCGTAAAGACATGGGTGATCTGGTCTATCTCACGGCCAAGGAGAAATACGCCGCCATCGTGCAGGATATCCGCGAGTGTGTGCAGCGCGGTCAGCCGGTGCTGGTGGGTACTGTCTCTATCGAAAACTCAGAGCTTATCTCCAACATTCTGAAAAATGAGGGGATCGCTCACCAGGTGCTGAACGCCAAGTTCCACGCCATGGAAGCCGAAATTGTGGCCCAGGCAGGCAAGCCGGGTGCTGTCACCATCGCCACCAACATGGCCGGTCGTGGTACCGATATCGTACTGGGCGGTAACTGGCAATCTGAGCTGGCCAAACTGGAAAACCCGAGCGATGAACAGGTTGCTGCGCTCAAGGCCGAGTGGCAGCAGAGCCATGATGCGGTGATCGCCTCCGGTGGCCTGCATATCATAGGTACCGAGCGTCACGAGTCCCGTCGTATCGACAACCAGCTGCGTGGTCGTTCCGGCCGTCAGGGGGATCCGGGCTCTTCCCGTTTCTACCTCTCCATGGAAGACAGCCTGATGCGCATCTTCGCCTCCGATCGGGTGAGCGGGATGATGAAGAAGCTGGGGATGGAAGAGGGCGAGGCTATCGAGCACCCCTGGGTCACCAAGGCCATCGAGAATGCCCAACGCAAGGTGGAAGGACGCAACTTCGATATCCGCAAGAGCCTGCTCGAGTTTGACGACGTGGCCAACGACCAGCGTAAGGTGGTCTATGAGCAGCGTAACGAGTTGCTCGATACCGACGATATCTCCGAGACCATTCATGTGATCCGCGACGATGTCTACAGCAGCGTGATCGACGAGTACATTCCGCCCCAGTCCCTCGAGGAGATGTGGGATGTGCCGGGTCTGGAGGCCCGTCTCAAGGGTGACTTCTCCCTCGACCTGCCGATTGCCAAGTGGCTGGAAGAGGACGACAAGCTCTATGAAGAGAAGCTGCGCGAGCGGATCCTGGCCGAGGCAGCCCAGATCTATGCCCACAAGGAGGAGCGTGTCGGCAAGGAGGTGCTGCGCAACTTCGAGAAGGCGGTGATGATGCAAACGCTGGATGGTCTCTGGAAGGAGCATCTGGCGGCGATGGACTACCTGCGTCAGGGAATCCACCTGCGTGGCTACGCCCAGAAGAACCCCAAGCAGGAGTACAAGCGCGAGTCCTTCGAGCTCTTCACCCAGATGCTCGAGACCTTGAAGCGTGACGTCATCAGCATCCTGAGCCGGGTACAGGTGCAGGAGCGGGATGTGGAGACCATGGAGGAGCAGCAGCGTCAGCGTGCCGAGTCTGCCCCCCGTACATACTCCCACGCCGATGCCGAGAATCCGTTGGCCGAACCGCAGCAGGAGGGGAACACCACCTTCGTGCGCGATGAGCAGAAGGTGGGGCGTAACGACCCCTGCCCTTGCGGCTCTGGGAAGAAGTTCAAGCATTGCCACGGTCAGCTGAGCTGAGCCCTGGCCGAGTGAAACGAGGCGGGCCCGGGGCCCGCCTCGTTGCGTTGAGGAGATAGGCAATGGAAGAGAAAAAACGGGTCTGGGTGGCAGTCGGTGTCATCGAGAACGAACGGGGCGATATTCTGCTGGCCAAGCGCTCTGCCGATCGCCATCAGGGGGATCGCTGGGAATTTCCCGGTGGCAAGGTGGAGAGTGGGGAAGATCTGCTGACGGCCCTGGATCGGGAGCTGTGGGAAGAGATCGGTATTAGGGTGCTCGACTGTATCCCTTTTATGGAGCTCTGCCACGACTACCCGGAGAAGTCGGTGCTGCTCGACATCTGGAAGGTAACCCGCTTTGAAGGCGAGCCTTATGGTCGGGAAGGGCAGGAGTGCTGCTGGGTGCCTCTTGCCCGGTTACACGAGTATCACTTCCCCGATGCCAATGCGCCCATCGTCTCCAGGCTACAACAGGGGCTACACCGGCGATAAGAGAAAGGGTCCGTAAGGACCCTTTCTTCATTCAGTGCCACTCATCGTCGCCGAAGTCTGGCTGAGGATCCTCAGGCTCGGCTGGAATCCGTTTCTCTTCGTTGGCCCATTCGCCCAGATCGATCAGCTGACAGCGTTTGCTGCAAAAGGGGCGATAGGGGCTTTCGGGAGTCCACTCAACATCGGCCTGGCAGGTGGGGCATTTAACCTTGGTCACCATGATGGCTCCTTAGCAGCAGGCAAGCTGGAAGGTGACATCGCCGATAGCACTGTCGCTGGCCGGCAGGAAGCGGAGCGCAAAGCGGTTCTTGTGGCCGCTCAGGGTCGGGTAGCACTCCTGGCTGTGCTCGAGTCGAATACGGATCAGTTCGGCCCCTTCGGCCACATCCTGATAGAAGCCGTTGATGGCCACCTTGTCGGTAAAGGCGCCGGATTCACGCCACAGACGCAGCAGCATGCGAATGGCGTCGATCATCAGGGTGATATCGGCCAGCCACCCCCTCATCTGCGGAAGACGCCGGGCGTGAGGCTGTGCCAGCCAGTGGTGCAACTGGGGGACGTCGAAGGCGCACAGACCACCCGGGATGGAAAAGCGCTGGCGAATGGAGCCGAGTAGTCGATCCTCTTTCAGCCTGGCGCCCGGGCGAGGGGAGCTGAGCAGTTGACGGGAGAGGCTCACGATGTCGGTCTGCATATGGTCGATCTGCTCGAGATCGGCCTCTGGCAGGGCCGCCCATCGGTTCAGTCGTTGCCCGAGGCGCTCCAGATCCTTGATGAGATCGGCGCGCAGGTCCCCCCGTTCCAGCAGCTCTTGCAGGTCAAAGATGGCCTTGAAACAGGCGATGTGGCCCCAGGGAAGCTCTTGCTCCAGGTTGTCACCGATCTGGGAAAACAGGGACTCCAGACGCAGGTAGGTCCGGCTTTTTTCATTGAGAGGAAAATCGTAAATCATGCCTGCTCCTGGCCTCTTCTAAAACCGCGCTAGTGTACCTATTGAGTGTGGCCTTGTTGAGTGGCAAATGTCAGATATTGCTGGTGTAACCCTAAAATCTCGCTCTCCAGCTCAGCCTCTGAGCGATCCTGATTGACGATCACATCGTCGGCAACGGCAAGGCGTTCGTTGCGAGTCGCCTGGGAGGCGATGATGGCCTGTGCTTGCTCCGGGGTGACTCGGTCACGTCGACAAGTCCGCTCAACCTGGACCTCTTCGTCCACGTCGATGACCAGTACCCGCTGACCTAGGCCGGTGAGGCGGTTTTCTACCAAGAGGGGAACCACCAGCAGGCAGTAGGGGGAGTCGGCTTGCTGGCATTGACGAACCATCTCTTCACGGATGAGGGGATGAAGCAGGGCATTCAGCCATGCCTTTTCTGCCGGATGTGCGAAGATGCGCTCGCGCAGGGCTCGCCGATCCAGTGCCCCCCGGGGATCCAGAATGTGTGACCCGAAGTGTTCCCGAATCCGGGTGAGGGCCGGGCTCCCGGGCTCGACGACCTGACGGGCGATGAGATCAGCATCGACAATCCGAATACCGAGAGCGGCGAAGCGGTTGGCTACCGTGGTCTTGCCACTGCCGATCCCGCCGGTGAGGGTGACGATATACATAGTGGCCTCGTTACAGCACGGTGGAGAGGTACCAGCGGGTGATCCCGTCACCCCAGAGCAGGGCTATCCACCCGGCCATGGCGAGGTAGGGGCCAAAGGGGATGGGATTACCCTGCTGGTGGCGGCGAAGCAGAATCAGTGTGATACCAACCATGGCTCCGACCAGTGCCGAGAGCAGCAGGATCAGGGGCAGTGCCTGCCAGCCGAGCCAGGCGCCAAGGGCGGCAAGCAGTTTGAAGTCCCCATACCCCATCCCCTCTTTGCCGGTCAGCAGCTTGAAGGCCCAGTAGAGGCTCCACAGGGTCAGGTATCCGACCATGGCGCCGATCACCGCATCGGAGAGGGGGACAAAGCCATCGACAAGGTTGACCAGCACTCCTCCCCAGAGCAGGGGCAGGGTGATCTGGTCGGGCAGTAGCATGCGATCCAGATCGATCAGGGTCAGGGGGATAAGCGACCAGGTGAGCAGAAGCCCTGCCAGGGTGGGCCAACCGGCGGGAAGTTGCCAGGCCACCACCAGTGAGAGCAGAGCCGTGACCAACTCAACCAGCGGGTAGCGAGCCGAAATAGGTGCCTTACAGGCACTGCAACGGCCGCGTAACCAGAGCCAGCTCAGCAGGGGGATATTCTCGGCGGCCGTGATGCCGTGACCGCAGGCAGGGCAGCGGGAGCGCGGGACCATCAGATTGAAGGGGGCGGTCTCCGTTGCTTCATCCGGGGTGAAGTAGTCCCGATACTCCTCGCGCCACTGGCGCTCCAGCATGATGGGAAGGCGATGGATCACCACATTGAGGAAGCTGCCGACACAGAGGGCAAAGAGCGCCACCAGAAGATAGTAGAGCCAGGGCATGGCCTGGCTGAGTTGAAGCAACAGGGTCATAGGATTCGATAGCAGATGGTCGGGATCAACCCACCACATCCCCCAGCTTGAAGATGGGCAGGTACATGGCGATGACCATGCCCCCTACCAGTACCCCCAATACCACCATGATGAGGGGTTCGAGCAGGCTGGTCAGGCCATCGACGAGGTCATCCACCTCCTGTTCGAAGATGGTGGCGACCTTGGAGAGCATATCATCGATGGCCCCCGATTCCTCGCCGATCATCACCATCTGGATCACCATATCGGGGAAGAGATCGACCGTGCGCATGGCGACGTTGACCTGCATGCCGGCGATCACTTCGTTGCGAATGGCCATGATGGCGGTGCGATAGACATAGTTGCCCGAGGCCCCGGCCGAGGAGATCAGTGCGTCAACCAGCGGGATACCGGCGGCAAAGGTGGTGGCCAGGGTGCGGGCAAAACGGGCCATGGCCGCCTTGTGCAGTATCATGCCGACCACGGGGAGCTCGAGCACAAACTTGTCGGTTCGGTCTCGTACCTTCTCGGAGGCACGCCATGCCCGCACATAGAGGAAAATAACCAGGGCGGTACCGCCGAAGAAGACATACCACCAGTCTTGCATGAAGCGTGAGATGCCGATGACAAACTGGGTGAAGGCGGGGAGTTCGGCCCCGAAGCTCTTGAAGATATCCTCGAACTGGGGGATGACGAACAACAACAGGATAGAGGTCACGACGATGGCCACTATGATGACCATGGTGGGGTAGAACATGGCCTTCTTGATCTTCGACTTGAGTGCTTCGGTCTTCTCCCGATAGGTGGCGATGCGATCGAAAATGGTCTCGAGAGCTCCCGATTGTTCGCCGGCTTCCACCAGGTCGCAGTAGAGCTGATCGAACTGGCGTGGGTGTTGGCGCAGGGCTTCGGAGAGGGGGGTGCCCGTCTCCACATTGGCGGCGATCTCGCCGACGAGCTCGCGCATGGTTGCCTTCTCGTGGCTGCGGGCGATGACCTGAAGGGTCTGTACCAGAGGCACGCCGGCCGAGAGCATGGTAGTGATCTGGCGGGTGATGACGGCGATATCCATGGTATTGATCTTGGCCGCGCCCTTGGAGAAGAGCCCCTGGGACTTCTTGCTCACCTTGGAGACGGTCACCCCCTGCTTGCGCAGCTCAGCCTTGACGGTATTGACCGAGTCGGCCTGCATCTCGCCGGAGACTTTCTGTCCCTTGCGGTTCACGCCACTCCAGCGAAAGGCGGAGATCTTGGGCGATTTATTTTTCTGAGCCAGCGTTGCCATCCTTGCACTCCGTCTCTCGATCAGTTGGTGGTGACCCGATTCACCTCGGCCAGGCTGGTGACCCCAAGGCGCGCCTTCTCAAGCCCGGATTGACGCAGGGTGCGCATCCCCTCCTTCTGGGCCTGGGCGGAAATCAGCAAGGAGTTGCCTCCCTGCATGATGATGCGGGCGATATGTTCCGACATGGACATCATCTCATAGAGGCCGACACGCCCCTTATAACCCCCCGAACACTCCTTGCACCCCACCGCATGGTAGAGCTGGATCCCCGCCTCGACCTGTTGTTGGCTGTAGCCGAGTTTGAGCAGCTCCGCCTCGGGGATCGCCTCGGGCGTCTTGCAGTGAGGGCAGAGTTTGCGTGCCAGCCGTTGGGCCATGATGAGGGTCACCGAGGAGGCGATGTTAAACGCCGGCACTCCCATGTTCATCATCCGGGTGAGGGTCTCGGCGGCGGAGTTGGTGTGCAGGGTGGAGAGAACCAGGTGGCCGGTCTGGGCCGCCTTGATGGCGATCTCGGCGGTTTCCAGATCCCGGATCTCGCCGACCATCACCACATCCGGGTCTTGGCGCAGGAAGGCGCGCAGGGCGCTGGCAAAGGTCAGCCCCGCCTTGGGGTTGACCTGTACCTGATTGACGCCGGGCAAGTTAATCTCGACCGGGTCTTCGGCGGTAGAGATATTGCGCTCTATGGTGTTGAGAATGTTGAGGCCCGTATAGAGGGAGACCGTCTTGCCCGAGCCGGTGGGGCCGGTCACCAGTATCATCCCCTGAGGCTTGGAGAGGGCATCCAGATAGAGGGCTTTCTGTTTGTCGTCAAAGCCGAGCTGCTCTATGTTGAGGCGCGCCGCCGAGGAGTCGAGCAGGCGGATAACTACCTTCTCTCCCCACATGGTGGGCAGGGTGTTGACCCGCATGTCCATCGCCTTGTTGCGCGACAGCTTGAGCTTGATGCGTCCATCCTGGGGCAGGCGGCGCTCGGCGATGTCGAGGCGGGCCATCACCTTGAGACGGGCCGAGAAGCGGTTGGCCAGGTTGACCGGCGGTGTGGCCACCTCATGGAGTATGCCGTCGATACGAAAACGGATGCGGTACTTGGTCTCGTAGGGCTCGAAGTGCAGGTCGGATGCTCCCCGCTTGATGGCGTCCATCATGATCTTGTTGATGTATTTGACGATGGGGGCATCATCGTCGGCGGTGCTGACCGTCTCATCGAGCCGACTCTGCTCGTCGGCCACCTCGAGATCCGAGATCTCCGCCTCGTCGATGTTCTCCATGCCGAGGGCATCGCTGTCGCTCTCCAGCAGCTTGCCGATGGCGTGGACCAGCTTCTCCTCTTCGACCAGCAACGCCTCGGTGTGGAGTCCGAAGTTAAAGCCAAACTCCTCCAGTGCCGACACATTGGTCGGGTCTGACATGGCGATATAGAGGGTATGGCCCTGAGTGTAGATGGGGAGGGCGTGATGCTTTTCGATCAGCTTCTGGTTGATGTATTTCTGCGGGATCTCGGCTACATCGAAGGCATCCAGATCCAGCAGAGGTACACCATACTCCTGCTCACAAAAATCGGCGAGTTCCTTGCTGCCGAGAATCTCGTTTTCAATGAGGAAGGTGACAAACGGTTTGCGCTGGGCCTTGGCCTGACTCACGAAGCGTTGTGAGTCCTGCTCACTGATAAGGGAGGAAGCGGCCAGGCTAATGGCCAGGCCGCTATGGGGGCTAGAGGTCATACCGATTTAGCAAATACCATCAGCAACACAGCTACCTGTTTTCGCCCACGTTAGCTTGCCTGATGTTTGTAAAGTGGGAGTGAGTATATACGTATATGCTGCAGGTGTAGCTTGGTTATCTAGAATACCATTAGCTGTTGCTGTAATTGCTGCTGTTGTTGCATTTAGAGCAATACTACCTACGAAACCTTCGTTGGCAGCGGGTAATGCAGGGATACCATTGGTACCAGCAGTACCACACTGTGCAATCGTATTGCCATTTTGTACACAGAGTTCAATGGCGGTTTTGTATGGCCCTGTAGCTGCCACAACCTCTGAGAATCTGGCCTTTTTGGTGTAGGTTTGATACGCAGGCAGCGCAATGGCAGCCAATATGGCGACGATCGCAACCACGATCATCAGTTCGATAAGGGTAAAACCCGTCTGTTTTTTCATAGCAAAGTTCCTTTCTGCGTTGTACCCGAGAAGCTGGGAGCACTGATGAGTGCTCAATCACTATCCTGTCCGACTCCTTATCCCTAGACAACACCTCCCGTCACATATTTTAACAAGAATGTATCGAAAGCCTCTTTTGAAACAATAGGCTAGCTCTGATCCCCGGTCCAAGGCTCCGGCTACTCAGGGGGTCGACATCTGGAGCTTCATCTAATAGAAAAGGCGCCAGAGGCGCCTTTTGCAAGTTCGGCAAGGGGGGCGTCATGCAATAAAACGCATGGAGAGGTCGAGGGCCCGCACGTGCTTGGTCAGTGCGCCGACCGAGATAAAATCGACGCCGGTGGCGGCGTAGTCGGCCAGGGTCTCCAGGGTGACGTTGCCGGAGACCTCCAGTTTGGCACGACCTGCGTTGAGGGCGACGGCATCACGCATCATGGGCACGTCGAAGTTGTCGAGCATCACGATATCGGCAGCGGCGTCCAGCGCCTGCGCCAGCTCAGCCAGACTCTCCACCTCCACCTCCACCGGTTTGCCGGGGTTGAGGCGACGCGCCTCGGTAATGGCCTCGGCGATACCACCACAGGCCAGGATATGATTCTCCTTGATAAGGTAAGCGTCATAGAGACCGATACGGTGGTTCTTGCCGCCACCACAGGTGACCGCATATTTCTGGGCGGTGCGTAGTCCCGGAATCGTCTTGCGGGTATCGAGCAGACGACAGTGAGTGCCGGCGAGTTCTGCCACATAGCGGGCGGTGAGGGTGGCGACGCCGGAGAGAGTCTGCACGAAGTTAAGGGCGTTGCGCTCACCGGTGAGCAGCACGCGGGCCGGGCCGGTCAGGCGAAACAACTCCTGATTGGGAGCCAGGCGGTCGCCATCGGCCACAGACCAGACGATCTCTACCTCACCGCCTAATTGGGCAAACACCTCCTCCACCCAGGCTTTACCGCAGAAAATCCCCGCCTCACGGGTGATGATACGCGCGGTAGCGTGTCGGTCGGTCGGGATGAGCTGAGCCGTGATATCGGCACCGGCATCCGGTTGACCATCGGTAGTGAGGGCACCGCCGAGATCTTCGAGCAGTGCGGTGCGTACGGCGCGGGTGATGTCCTGTTGTAGCATGCCTTCTATTCCTGCAGGGGGCGAAGCAGCAGTTGCCGCTCCTTCTGTATGAGTTCGAGCCTGGCCAGCGCATTCATGCCGACCAGCACCTGCTGGCCGTCTTGCGCCGGGTTGATAAAGACCGCCAGATCGTACAGGGTCAGGGGGCCCATCTCCAGTGAATCGATGTGCCCCGTGCCGACCAGCACGGTACCGGCAGCGGTTGAGACCCTGGTTTGCCCGGTGGGGTGTATGCCGAGGCGATCGGCCACCGACTGAGGCAGGCTGATCAGGGTCGCGCCGGTGTCGAGCAGCAGTTGCACCGGTTGGCCGTTGATGGCACCCTCCAGCCGATAGTGGCCGCTGGCGTCCCGGGGCAGGAGCAGTGCACCATCGGCGCTGACGCCGGGACGGCTGCGCTCGCTGAAATAGAGGGTGAGCAGGCCCAGTAGGGCCAGCCAGGCCAGCAACCAGAACCAGCGGGCCGTCTTGGGGGCGATGCTGCTCATAGGCGGGTTCGCGACAGGAAAATGATGACTCAGCCTAACACAGTTTTTTCCATCGATTCAGATGGTTGGTGCGAACAAGCCCGGCCGGTCCCGTCACCACATCACAATGTGCGCCCGGTGGCAGAGGATATCTCCCTGTTGGTGGTGCACAACATCAGCCTGCCTCCCGGTGAGTTTGGGGGGCCCTGGATTGATGATCTCTTCCTCGGTCGGCTCGACCCTGACGCTCACCCTTATTTTGCTACCATCCACCATCTGAAGGTGTCGGCCCACTGTCTGATCCGCCGTGATGGCGAGCTGGTGCAATATGTTCCGTTTCATCTGCGGGCCTGGCATGCCGGCGTCTCCTCCTTTGCGGGGAGAGAGGGGTGCAATGACTTTTCCATCGGCATCGAGTTGGAGGGGACGGATGAGGTGCCATACACCAGGGTTCAATATGAAACCCTGGCAGGGCTGACCCGGGCCCTGATGGGCCGTTATCCGGCCATTACCCAGGAGCGCTTGACCGGCCACTGCGATATCGCTCCCGGGCGCAAGAGCGATCCCGGATCTGCCTTTGACTGGGTCCGTTATCGTCTCGGGGTTAATGGCGATTAAACTAAATTTTAATATTTCAAATCAAAGACTTGTCGCGTATGGCAGGCCTTTTTTGTTTGTTGCAATAATGTATTTTGTGAGCGAGCTCATGATTATTGGTCTTACCAATTTCTTTGATGCACATCATGAAGAGGCCTAAATACCTCCCCTTGGGTACTCCGCTTTCTTGATGTGGATCATCATTTCGTTGGACTTTCCTCGCCTCCTCTGCTAATTTTCGCCCCATCCATGAAATTGGTAATACCAATTTAACAAAGTCTCTCCCATGCCCTATCGCAAGATTACCCAGCCCAAGTTGGCCGATGCCATCGTGGCCGAGCTGGAAAACATGATTCTGGAAGGCAGCCTGCAGCCGGGTCAGAAGTTGCCCCCCGAGCGCGAGCTGGCCATCCAGTTTCAGGTATCGCGCCCCTCATTGCGGGAGGCGATTCAGCGCCTGGAGGCGCGCGGGCTGCTCTATCGGCGCCAGGGTGGGGGAACCTATGTGCAAAATGCCCTGAGCAAGGGGATGGCCGATCCCCTGTTTGAGCTGCTCTCCAGTCATCCGGAGGCCCAGTATGATTTGCTGGAATTCCGTCACGCGCTGGAGGGGATCTGCGCCTACTATGCCGCACTGCGTGGCACTGAGGGCGACTTCGAGCGGATTCGAGCCGCCCAGGCCGCCATCGAGGAGGCCGGCAAGCTCGGTCTGGCCGAAGAGTCGGTGGCCGTGACCGGCTTCTACCTGGCGGTGGCCGAGGCCTCTCACAACGTGGTGCTGCTGCACCTGTTGCGCGCCATGGGGTCGATGCTTGAACAAAACATTCTGCAAAATAATGAGATTTTGAATCGCCGTCCGGGAGTGGTAGTCAAGATCCGTCGCCATCGTGCGAATCTGATCGAGGCTATTCTTTCGGGGGCTCCGGAGCGGGCCAGGAGTGCTTGTCATGAGCACCTGGCCTTTATCGAGGACACCTTGTTGGACATGCAGCGGGAAGAGAGCAGGATCCAGCGCTCCATGCGCCGGATCCGTCAGCAGTAATCCCCATCCAACAAGGCTTAATTGTCGAATTTTCGCGCATCTTAATCGCCGTGCAATAACAATAGGAACCAGCCATGTCTGATATCCTGAAGAACGATGTGGACCCGATAGAAACGCTGGAGTGGCTCGCCTCTCTGGAATCCCTGCTGCGTGAAGAGGGTCCGGAACGCGCCCAATTCATCCTGGAACAGCTGGCCGAGAAGGCCCGCGCCAGCGGTGTGGACGTGGCTGCCAAGGCCAATCGCGACTACATCAACACCATCCCGTCCAGCGACGAGCCGGACTACCCGGGTGACCTGGAGATGGAGCGCCGCATTCGCGCCATCATCCGCTGGAACGCCATGATGATCGTGCTGCGCGCTTCCAAGAAAGATCTGGACCTGGGTGGGCACATGTCCTCCTTCGCTTCTTCTGCGACCATCTACGATGTCTGCTTCAACCACTTCTTCCGTGCTCGCAACGAGAAGGATGGCGGCGATCTGGTCTACTTCCAGGGGCACATCTCCCCGGGCATCTATGCCCGCGCCTTCGCCGAAGGTCGTCTGACCGAAGAGCAGCTGGACAACTTCCGTCAGGAAGTGGATGGCAAGGGCCTGCCCTCCTACCCGCACCCGAAATTGATGCCGGACTTCTGGCAGTTCCCGACCGTTTCCATGGGCCTGGGCCCCATCGCCGCCATCTATCAGGCTCGCTTCCTGAAGTACCTGACCGATCGTGGTATCAAGGATTGCTCCGAGCAGACCGTTTACGCCTTCCTGGGTGACGGCGAGATGGACGAGCCGGAAGCCAAGGGTGCCCTGACCGTCGCAGTGCGTGAAAAACTCGACAACCTGGTGTTCGTGGTCAACTGCAACCTGCAGCGTCTGGATGGCCCGGTGGTCGGCAACGGCAAGGTCATCAACGAGCTGGAAGGCCTGTTCGCCGGCGCTGGCTGGGACGTCACCAAGGTCATCTGGGGTCGCAAGTGGGATGAGCTGCTGAAGAAAGACACTTCCGGCAAGCTGATCCAGCTGATGAACGAGACCGTGGACGGTGACTACCAGACCATGAAGTCCCGCGACGGTGGCTACATCCGCGAGCACTTCTTCAACCGTTACCCGGAAACTGCCGCGCTGGTCAAAGACATGACCGATGAGGAGATCTTCTCCCTGAACCGCGGTGGTCACGATCCTCGTAAGCTGTTTGCTGCCTTCAACAAGGCGACCCAGACCAAGGGCAAGCCGACCGTTATCCTGGCCAAGACCATCAAGGGTTATGGCATGGGCGAAGCGGCCGAAGGCAAGAACATCGCTCACCAGGTCAAGAAGATGGAGCTGGACTCCGTGCGTCACCTGCGTGACCGCTTCAACCTGCCGGTCGCCGACGAACAGCTGGCCGATCTGCCTTACCTGAAGATCGAAGCCGGTTCTGCCGAGCACAAATACCTGCACGACCGTCGCACCGCTCTGAAAGGCTATGTGCCGACCCGTCTGCGCGAAAGCACCACCAAGCTGGAAATTCCCGCGCTGGATGCCTTCGGCCCGCTGCTGGGTGAACAGGCGCGCGAAATCTCCACCACCATGGCGTTCGTGCGTTCCCTGAACGTGATGCTGAAAGACAAGTCTATCGGCAAGCGCATCGTCCCGATCCTGGCTGACGAAGCCCGTACCTTCGGTATGGAAGGCCTGTTCCGTCAGATCGGTATCTACAGCCCGCACGGTCAGCAGTACACCCCGCAAGACCGTGACATCGTCTCCTACTACAAGGAAGACAAGCAGGGTCAGGTTCTGCAAGACGGTATCAACGAGCTGGGCGCCATGTCCTCCTGGCTGGCTGCTGCCACCTCTTACAGCACCAACGACTGCCCGATGATCCCGTTCTACATCTACTACTCCATGTTCGGCTTCCAGCGGATCGGCGACATGGCGTGGGCAGCCGGTGATCAGCAAGCCCGTGGCTTCCTGCTGGGCGCGACCTCCGGTCGTACTACCCTGAACGGCGAAGGTCTGCAGCACGAAGATGGTCACAGCCACATCCTGGCCAACACCATCCCGAACTGCATCTCTTACGACCCGTCTTACGCCTATGAAGTGGCGGTGATCGTACAGGACGGCCTGCGCCGCATGTACGGTGAGAACCCGGAGAACGTGTTCTACTACATCACCACTCTCAATGAAAATTATGCGATGCCGGCCATGCCGGAAGGCGCTGAAGAGGGTATCCGCAAGGGTATCTACAAGCTGGAAACCGTGGCCGGCACCAAGGCCAAGGTACAGCTGCTGGGTTGTGGCTCCATCCTGGGGCACGTTCGCAAGGCGGCCCAGATCCTGGCGAGCGAATACGGCATCGGCTCCGATGTGTTCAGCGTGACCTCCTTCAACGAACTGGCCCGTGACGGTCAGGACGCAGACCGCTGGAACATGCTGCACCCGACAGCCGACGCTCGCGTGCCTTACATCGCTCAGGTGCTGGGTACCGAGGCCACCATCGCCGCGACCGACTACATGAAGTCCTTCGCCGATCAGGTGCGTGCCTTCGTGCCGACCGAGCACTACCGCGTGCTGGGCACCGATGGTTACGGCCGTTCCGACAGCCGTGCCAACCTGCGCCGTCACTTCGAAGTGAACGAGTTCTATGTGGTAGTTGCTGCCCTGACCGAACTGGCCAAGCGCGGCGAGGTGGACAAGCAGGTTGTGGCCGAGGCCATTGCCAAGTACGGCATCGACGCCGACAAGGTCAACCCGCTGTACGCCTAAGAGGGTCAAGAGCCGCGCCAGAGATGGCGCGGCCTTGCAAAGGTTAACGCGAGATACGCATGACTGTGATTGTCATGCGGGTCTGCGCAAGAGGATAAAGCACAATGTCCAAACAGATTATGGTTCCGGATATCGGCGCCGATGAAGTTGAAGTCACGGAAATCATGGTGGCCGTGGGTGACAAGGTCGAACTCGACCAGTCCATCATCGCGGTAGAGGGTGACAAGGCCTCCATGGAAGTGCCGGCTCCGGCCGCTGGTATCGTCAAAGAGATCCTGATCAAGGTGGGTGACAAGGTTGCCACCGGTTCCCAGATCATGATCTTCGAAGCCGAGGGTGCTGCCGCGCCGGCTGCTGCTCCGACCGCTGCCGCTCGCCAGGACGTCAACGTACCGGACATCGGCGGTGACGAAGTCGAAGTCACCGAGATCATGGTAGCCGTGGGTGACATGGTCGAGGCCGATCAGTCCATCATCGCCGTAGAGGGTGACAAGGCTTCCATGGAAGTACCGGCTCCGTTCGCGGGCCGTGTGGTCGAGATCAAGGTTGCTGCTGGCGCCAAGGTCTCTACCGGCTCCCTGGTGATGGTCTTCGAAGTGGCGGGCGCTGCACCTGCCGCTGCTGCCGCGCCGGCTCCGGTTGCTGCACCTGCTGCCCCGGTTGTTGCCGCCGCCAAGGATGTCAACGTGCCGGATATCGGTGGCGATGAAGTCAGCGTGACCGAGATCATGGTGGCCGTGGGTGACAAGGTCGAGGCCGAGCAGTCCCTGATCACGGTGGAAGGCGACAAGGCCTCCATGGAAGTGCCGGCCCCGTTCGCCGGTGTGGTCAAGGAGATCAAGGTGAAGGCGGGTGACAAGGTCTCCACCGGATCGCTCATCATGGTGTTCGAAGTGGCTGGTGCTGCTCCGGTTGCCGCCCCGGTTGTTGCTGCCGCAGCTCCTGTTGCTGCTGCTCCGGTTGCTGCCGCCCCTGCGCCGGTTGCCCAGGCTGCTGCCGCCTCCGACTTCGTAGCCAACGACGCCTACGTGCACGCCTCCCCGGCGGTACGCCGCCTGGCGCGCGAGTTCGGCGTTAACCTTGCCAAGGTCAAGGGTTCCGGTCGCAAGGGCCGCATCGTCAAAGAAGACGTGCAGGCTTATGTGAAGGACGCCATCAAGCGTGCCGAGTCTGCACCGGCTGCAGGCCAAGGCACTGGTAACGGCATGAGCGTGCTGCCGTGGCCGAAGGTTGACTTTGCCAAGTTCGGTGACGTGGAAGAGGTCGAACTGACCCGCATCCAGAAGATCTCCGGTCCGAACCTGCATCGCAACTGGGCCATGATCCCCCATGTCACCCAGTTCGACGAGGCCGACACCACCGAGCTGGAAGCGTTCCGTAAAGAGCAGAACATTCTGGCCGAGAAGCAGAAGCTGGACGTGAAGATCACCCCGTTGGTGTTCATCCTGAAAGCCGCCGCCAAGGCCCTGGAAGCCCATCCGCGCTTCTGCAGCTCCCTGTCCGAAGACGGCAGCAAGCTCATCATGAAGAAGTACATCCACATCGGTGTGGCGGTGGATACCCCTAACGGTCTGGTGGTTCCGGTCGTGCGCGACGTCAACAAGAAGGGCATCATCGAGCTGTCTCGCGATCTGGCCGAGATCTCCAAGAAGGCTCGTGCCGGCAAGCTGACCGCAGCCGACATGCAGGGCGGTTGCTTCACCATCTCCAGCCTGGGTGGCATCGGTGGTACCAGCTTTACCCCGATCGTCAACGCGCCGGAAGTGGCCATCCTCGGCGTCTCCAAGTCAGACTTCAAACCGAAGTGGAACGGCAAGGAGTTCGTGCCGCGCCTGATGCTGCCGCTGGCCCTGAGCTATGACCACCGTGTCATCGACGGCGCCGACGGTGCTCGCTTCATCACCACCATGAATGGTGTCCTGTCCGACATTCGTCGACTGGTCCTGTAAGTGAGAGGGCGGGCCCATAGCCCGCCCTTTTTGCTTCTCAATTCGTTAACAGGATTGTAAACTTGCCCCGGTTTTTTTAAGCGCTGACAGCCCACCAATATGGCATTTCATACTGCGCTGTCCGGGGATATAAGAACGACAAAGAGGTCATGATGAGTAAAGAAATCAAAACCCAGGTCGTGGTTCTGGGTGCTGGCCCTGCCGGTTATTCTGCTGCCTTCCGTGCAGCCGACCTGGGCCTCGATACCATTATCGTCGAGCGTTACTCCACCCTGGGTGGCGTCTGCCTGAACGTGGGTTGCATCCCCTCCAAGGCCCTGCTGCACGTGGCCAAGGTGATCGAAGAGGCCAAGGCCCTGGCCGAGCACGGCATCGTCTTCGGCGAGCCGAAGACCGACATCACCAAGATCCGCCTGTGGAAAGAGAAGGTGATCAACCAGCTGACCGGCGGTCTGGCCGGCATGGCCAAGATGCGTAAGGTTCAGGTGGTGAATGGTCTGGGCAAGTTCACCGGTCCGAACACCCTCGAGGTAGAAGGCGCCGACGGCAAGACCACCGTCACCTTCGACAACGCCATCATCGCCGCCGGCTCCCGTCCGGTGAAGCTGCCCTTCATCCCGCACGACGATCCGCGCGTATGGGACTCCACCGACGCGCTGGAGCTGACCACTGTACCGGGCAAGCTGCTGGTGCTGGGTGGCGGCATCATCGGTCTGGAGATGGGTACCGTGTACTCCTCCCTGGGCTCCGAGATCGACGTGGTCGAGTTCGCCGATCAGCTGGTTCCGGCCGCTGACAAGGACATCGTCCGTGTCTACACCAAGCGTGTGGCCAAGAAGTTCAACATCATGCTGGAGACCAAGGTCACCGCCGTTGAAGCCCGCGAAGACGGTCTGTATGTCTCCTTCGAAGGCAAGCAGGCTCCGGCCGAGCCGGTTCGCTACGACAACGTGCTGGTCGCCGTTGGCCGTGTGCCGAATGGCAAGCTGCTGGATGCCGAGAAGGCCGGTGTCGCCGTCAACGAGCGTGGCTTCATCGAAGTGGACAAGCAGCTGCGTACCAACGTGCCGCACATCCACGCCATCGGTGACATCGTGGGTCAGCCCATGCTGGCGCACAAGGGTGTGCACGAAGGTCACGTGGCCGCCGAAGTCATCGCCGGCAAGAAGCACTACTTCGATCCCAAGGTGATCCCGTCCATTGCCTACACCGAGCCGGAGATGGCCTGGGTCGGTCTGACCGAGAAGGAAGCCAAGGAGAAGGGGATCACCTTCGAAGTGGCCAGTTTCCCGTGGGCAGCCTCTGGCCGCGCCATTGCCTCCGACTGCTCCGACGGCATGACCAAGCTGATCTTCGAGAAAGAGACCGGCCGCGTCATCGGTGGTGCCATCGTGGGCACCAACGGCGGCGAGCTGCTGGGTGAAATCGGTCTGGCCATCGAAATGGGTGCCGACGCCGAAGACATCGCCCTGACCATCCACGCCCACCCGACTCTGCACGAGTCCGTGGGCCTGGCTGCCGAAGTGTTCGAAGGCTCCATCACCGACCTGCCGAACGCCAAGGCCAAGAAGAAAAAATAAGTATAGTGAAGTGAGAAGGCGCCTTGGGGCGCCTTTTTGTTTGCAGGTGCGGGTGGGAGGGTGAGGATCTGACATACTAGAGGGTATCACCTATACACAGGAGTCTTGCCGATGAAGTGTCCCTCCCTGCCGGTCAACGAGGTGCTGCGCCTCGAGACCCTGCGTTCCCTGGCGATTCTCGATACCGCCTCCGAAGAGCGTTTCGATCGCCTGACCCGCATGGCGCGTCGCATGTTCGGCGTCCCCATCGCTCTGGTCAGCCTGGTGGATGCCGAGCGGCAGTGGTTCAAGTCTTGCCAGGGGCTTGATGCCAGTGAAACGGGACGGGATATCTCCTTCTGTGGTCATGCCATTCTGGGAACCGAGACCTTTGTGGTTCGCGATGCGGCGCTCGACGCCCGGTTCGCGGACAATCCCCTGGTGACCGGCGAGCCCCATATCCGTTTCTATGCAGGCTGTCCGCTTCGGATTTCCAATGGCTGTGCGCTGGGTACCCTCTGCATCATCGATCGTGAACCCAGGCATATGGACGATGAGGAGCTGACTCTGTTTGAGGATCTGGCTGCCATGGTCGTGCGTGAGCTGGAGGCCCTGCAGCTGTCGACCCTGGATGAGCTGACCCAGATCTCCAACCGCCGTGGCTTCACCATGTTGGCCGGGAAAAGCCTGCAGCAGGCTCACCGGCTTGGGCAGACGGTCAGTCTGGTCTATCTGGATATGGATGGCTTCAAGCAGATCAACGACACCTTTGGGCACGATGAGGGAGATCAGGCTTTGCGAGATTTTTCCAACCTGATCAATCACTCATTTCGGGATGCCGATGTTTACGCCCGCCTAGGAGGGGACGAGTTTGCGGTCTTGTTGGCCGGTGCCAATCAGGCTCAGGCGGCCGCTGCGATCGCCCGTTTCCACAAGGATCTTGCCCGTCACAATGGTTCCGGAAAACGAGGCTATCAACTCGCCTGCAGTGAGGGGATTGTCACTTATGATCCTTCGACTCCCCCTGATCTGGATGGACTTCTCAAACAGGCGGACAGCCTGATGTATGAGCGCAAGGTGGCGAAGCGTGCGGCGAAGGAGCCGGTACGCTAGGCCCAGAGAGCCAGGGAGGAGAGAGATGGAAGAGCCCGCCATGTCACCCGATGAACCACTGCGGCTGGAGACCCTGCGGCGCATCGGATTGCTCGATACCCCAGCAGAAGAGCGATTCGATCGCTTTACCCGTCTGGCTCGACGCATCTTTGGTGTGCCCATCGCCCTTATCTCGCTGATCGATCGGGAGCGCCAATGGTTCAAGTCAGCCTGGGGCATCAATATTGCGGAGACCCCGCGACAGGTCTCTTTCTGCGCTCATGCCATCCTGCAGTCAGAGCTGATGGTGGTGGAGGATACCCATCAGGATGTTCGTTTTTGGGATAATCCACTGGTGGTGGGCTCGCCCCACATCCGTTTCTATGCCGCCTATCCACTGAAAGCCAGCAATGGTTGCCGGCTGGGGACTATTTGCATTCTTGACCGCCAGCCCCGCCAATTCCACGAGCCGGAGAGGGCCTTGCTCAGGGAGCTGGGGCAGATCGTGGTCCATGAGATGGAGGCAGGGCAGTGGGCGACCCTGGACGAGCTGACCCAGATCTCCAATCGCAGGGGATTCATGATGTTGGCCGAGAAGAGCTTCCGTCTGGCGCAGCGTCAAGGGTATCCGGTGACTCTGCTCTATTTCGATCTGGACGGGTTCAAGCAGATCAATGATCACCTTGGACACAGGGTCGGTGACAGGGCGCTGCGCCGCTTTGCCGCCCTGATGGTTGAGACCTTTCGCGACGCCGACGTGTGCGCCAGGCTGGGGGGAGATGAGTTCGTTGCCTTGCTACCCTATACCGATAGTGCTCAGGCAGAGCTGGCCCTGCAGCGTTTTCGGCAGGTAATCGACAAGGAGAACCGCGAGCAGCCCGACTATCGACTCGACTTCTCTGTCGGAGCCGTCACCCATACGCCACAGGCGCCACTGGGCGATCTCGAGTCACTGCTGCATCATGCCGATACCCTGATGTATCGGCAGAAAAGGAGCCACTAGCAGCGCCCCTTCTTCGCCTGCCCTGGGGGGCAAAACGAGCCACCACTGTTGCCATCGCTGATGCGGATGTGGGTATCATCGAGCCGGATGTCGGCATCACGGATGCGCACCGCTCCTTGCTGGCTACAGGCCGATAGCAGCAGCGCCAGCATTATTACACCAAGACTCTTTCTCATCGTTCCTCCTGACAGAGGCGACGAGTATGGCTGCTTTGTGGCGGCTTTCCAGATGTTGTGGGTGACCCAGCGCCAGGAGTTGACCGGAGAAGGGGGGGACAGGCACAAGAAGGGGAGCGTGTGGCTCCCCTTTTCACATCACAGACGAAAGTGTCCGACCAATTGGTCCAATTGCTGCGACAACCGCTGCAGTCCCTGGCTGGAACGGGTCAACTGCTCTGCCAGATCGGCGGTCTCCATGGTCAGGTGATTGATCTCCTCGACGTTGCGATTGAGCTCGCCCACCACGCTCGATTGCTCTTCCGTTGCGGTGGCAACCTGAATGTTCATGTCGCTGATCTGGGCGATATGGGTTGTGATGAGGCCCAGGGCGCCGTTGGCCTCGTCAGCCTGGGTGACCACACCAAGGCTCTGCTCGCGGCCGCCACGCATCGCCTCGACGGCGCGACTCGATTGCTGTTGCAGGCGATTGATCATCCCCTGGATCTCCTCGGTCGAGGCGGCCGATCGACTGGCGAGATTGCGCACCTCGTCGGCCACGACGGCAAAACCGCGTCCCTGTTCGCCGGCCCGGGCGGCCTCGATGGCGGCATTGAGCGCCAGCAGGTTGGTCTGCTCCGAGATGCCGCGGATGGTATCGAGGATGCTACCGATGGAGTCGGTCTGGTTGGCCAGAGACTCAATCACCTCACTCACCTGTTCGATCTCCCCAGAGAGGGAGACGATGCTGGCCCGGGCGGTACCCACCAGTTGGGCCCCGATACCGGATTGGTCGTTGGCCAGGCGAGCCACCTCGGCGGCCTGGGAAGCATTGCCGGCAATCTCGTTGACCGTCGCACCCATCTCGTGGATGGCGGTGGCTACCTGCACGGTGCGATCCCGCTGGGCGGTGCAGTTGCTCTGGGTCAGGTGTGCCTTGCTTGCGACCTCGTTGGCGGTGAGGGCAAGCTGCCGTGAGTTTTCGGCGACCTCAGTGATGGAGGCATGGATCTTGGCCACGAAGTTGTTAAAGCCCTTGGCCACTTCGGCCAGCTCGTCGCCGCCATCGACCCTGAGCCTGTGGGTCAGATCCCCATCCCCGCTGCCCAGTTCACGGAACAGCCGAGCCAGCTGGTTGAGTGGGCGGCTTACCGAGCCGGCCAGCAACATGCCAAGCAGCCCCATAGCGGCGGCGATGGCGAGAGTGATGAGCAGGATCCGGGTGCGAGCCTGATTCAGGCCGGCAAAGATCTCCTCCTTGGGTACCTGGGCGACCAGATACCAGTCGAGCAGGGGAATATAGCTGGAGGCCAAAACCCGCTCTTCCCCCTGGGCGCTGGATTCGATCAGTGCGAACTCTTGCTTGCCAAGAAGACGCTGTGCATCAGCTCCCGCCAGCTGAGTCAGGGTATCCCGATCGATACGGGCAGCATCCGGATGCAGTTTCACCTTGCCCTGACCATCGACCATGAAGACAAACCCGCTCTGCCCGATGCGAAAGCCCGAGAGCATCGCGACCATGCTGTCGAGAGACTTGGCCAGTCCTGCCAGCCCGCGACCATTGAGCTGCTGATAGTTCACAAACAGTTTCACTTCACCGGTGGACTCGCGGAAGATGCTGAGCATCAGATCCTGTGAGCCTCGGGTATAGGCATAGAACCAGCCGTCCTGCTCCGGGGTGAGGTTACGCAAGAAGCCATCCTGGTTGTAGTAGGCCGCGCTCTGGCGATCGGCGAAGGAGGCGGTCACCAGACCATACTGATTGGCCACGTCCCTGAGCTGATCGATCACGATAGGCTCCTGCTCCTTGGGCATACCGCGAGAGACCCAGTCGAGCAGGAAGCGGTCGCTGGCGAGTTGCCGTGCCGCTCCGGCGACAGGATTGAGCTCGGCCTCTATCGACTTGCCGATACGTTGGGTCAGGTTGGGCAGCTCATGGGCAAAGAGCTGCTCTTCAATGAGCTGCTGTGCCGAGCGTTGGCTGAAGTAACCCACCAGCATGCAGGAGAGCACGACGGCCAATAACAGGGTTGAAACAATTTTTTGCTTCAGGGTGAGATGGTTAAACATGCTTAGATCCAATGGAGCGGAATCGCCGACGAAGAGTGTAGCGGCAGGGATTTTTATTACCTAAGGCCGAGCGAGTCGATATTGCAGCGATACGTTTGCGTTCACACTCCGGTTTGCGTCAGGGGGGTCTCCCTTTATAGTATTCCTCGCCCCTTTTCTGCTCTGGATGGATGCCTCTATGAGTCTCTTTTGGCGTGGGTTTGCCCTGGTCACCCTCACACTTGCTTCATTTGTCTCCCACGCCGCCGATCGCCCCAAGATTGCATTGGTGCTCAGTGGTGGCGGTGCCAAAGGATCGGCTCATATCGGCGTGCTCAAGGTGCTCGAAGAGAAACGCATACCGGTCGATATCGTGGTCGGCACCAGCATGGGCTCCTACGTGGCAGGACTCTATGCCATGGGGCTATCGGCCGAGGAGGTGGAGCAGACCACCCTCAATATCGACTGGAACAAGGGCTATAACGACAGGGTCAGCCGGGATGCTCTCTCCCTGCGCCAGAAGCAGCAGGACGAACTCTATCAGTTGCGCACCGACATAGGGATCAGTGGAGGCACGCTCAAATCGCCGGATGGCTTCTTTCAGGGCCAATCCATGGCTGCCCTGTTGCGCGATGCCACCTCCAACCTGCCGGTACAGAAGAGCTTCAACGATCTCCCCATTCCTTACCGTGCCGTCGCTACCGACATGGAGACGGTGACCCCCTTCGTGCTGGACCACGGCAGCCTGGCCAAGGCGATGCAGGCCTCCATGTCGATCCAGGGGATCCTCAAGCCGGTGGAGTGGGAGGGGCGGATCCTGGCCGACGGGGGGGCGGTCAACAATATGCCGGTGGATGTGGCCAAGAGTATGGGGGCCGATATTGTTATTGCCGTAGACATAGGAGCCAGGCTAAGGGACAAGAGCGAGTTGACCTCGGGTCTGGCCATGCTGGATCAGATGACCACCTATATGACCCAGGTTGGAACAGAGCGACAGAAGGCACTCCTCGGGGAGCGTGATATCCTGATTACCCCCGCATTCGGCAATATGGGGATTGCCGATTTCGCCCGTATGCCGGATGGCATCCACTATGGGGAAGAGGCGGCAAAACGGGTTGCGCTGCGCCTCGATGCGCTCTCTTTGTCCCCTGCCCGCTACAAGGCCTATCGGGATCAGAAGCTGAGCCGGCGCGCGCAAAACAGCGCCCTGCCCGCCTACTACATCGACAGGGTCGATATCGTCAACCAATCCTCCCTGGCCGATGAGACCATTCGTGCGGCGATGCAGGTCAAGCCTCACAAGGTGCAGACCCGTGAGAGCCTTGAGGCTGGGGTACGCCGTCTCTATGCCCTCGAGTCCTTCGATCGGGTTACCTATCAAATCGAGGAACGGGGAAATGAAAATGTGCTGGTGGTCGACGCCCATGAGAAGAACTGGGGACCGGGCTACCTCAACTTCCAGTTCGGTTTCACCGACGATTTTGAGAGTACCTCCAACTACAACGTGGGGGCGGCCTATACCCGCACCAATATCAACGAGTGGGGCGGGGAGTGGCACAGTGAGGCATCGCTCGGCACCTGGAAGCACCTCAAGACCGAGTTTTACAGCCCGCTTGAACCCTCTCAGACTTACTTCGGTCAGGTGAGCCTGGCCTATGACAAGGAGACCCGTCGCCTCTATTTGACCGACGAGGGGGGGCTGCGCCGTGGCCGCGAAGGCGGCAGCAGCCAGACCTACTATTTCGATAGCCAGTACGCCTTCTGGTCCGCTGAGGGGGCGGTCGGCTGGAATATTCACCCCTGGCAACGGGTCAGTCTCGGTGTCGCGGCCATGAAGGGCGATATCGGCATTGACAGCATAGGGATAAGCGATCTCTCGTCCAGCGCCTGGGGTCCCTTCCTGCGCCTCGAACACGACACCCTGGACAGCCGTTACTTCCCATACAATGGCCTCCTCTTCCAGGGGCAGATCGGCTATATGCACATCAATCAGGACGATGGTGAGGGGGGGCAGAGCCACTCCCATGGCAGCAGCTATGACGTCACCCTGATTAAACCCTGGTCCTGGGAGAGGCACAGTCTCAACCTGATGCTGGGTGCCGGTGGTACCCAAAGTGGCGAGGATTTGCCCCTGTTTGCCCAGGATCTCGGAGGCATGTTCACTCTGTCGGGCTTCAAGCCCCACGAGCTGTCGGGACGATATAGCCTGTTTGGCGGCCTGCGATATATCTATCGACTGGCGGACAACGACTTCGGCCCCTTCCGCCTGCCGCTCTATGTGGGGGGCTCACTCGAGCAGGGCGGAGTATGGGATCAGGGGCACGACATTCGCTTCGAGACCTCCTACACGGCGGGCTCGCTCTATATTGGCAGCGAGACCTTCCTCGGCCCCATCTTCTTCGGTGTGGGGGCCGCAGAGGGGGGGAGTCAGTCCATCTATCTGCAGCTAGGGAGTACCTTCCGTTGATGACAACTTATTAACGTTTCCGGCTATGGACACAGCGATGCTTTTATAACTGGCTGTTAATTAAATAAATGTGATTTTTTGACCGGCCAGCCGGTTCTGAGTGGATTTTAATTAGTCGTTAAAACTTATATAGTGGGGGGCACCCTACGGGTGTCCCGCAAGGACGATCGCCGCCGCGGCGACCCATAAGACCAAAGAGGAATTAGTCGTGCTTGAAACCTACCGTAAACACGTCGAAGAACGTGCTGCCGAGGGAGTGGTTCCCAAACCTCTGGACGCTGAGCAAGTCGCCGCCCTGGTCGAGCTGCTCAAGAATCCTCCCGCCGGTGAAGAGAGCTTTCTGAAAGAGTTATTGTCCGATCGCGTTCCCCCCGGTGTTGATGAAGCGGCCTATGTGAAGGCCGGTTTCCTCACCGCCGTGGCCAAGGGTGAGGCCAGCTCCCCCATCCTGAGCCGCGAAGAGGCGGTCACCCTGCTCGGCACCATGCAAGGTGGCTACAACATCCAGCCGCTCATCGACCTGCTGGACGACGCCGCCCTGGCCCCGCTGGCTGGCAAGGCCCTCTCCCACACTCTGCTGATGTTCGACTCCTTCCACGATGTGGAAGAGAAGGCCAAGGCCGGCAACGCCTTCGCCAGGCAGGTGATGCAATCCTGGGCCGATGCCGAGTGGTTCCTCTCCCGCCCGGCCCTGGCCGAGAAGCTGACCGTTACCGTGTTCAAGGTGCCGGGCGAAACCAACACCGACGACCTGTCGCCGGCCCCGGACGCCTGGTCCCGCCCCGATATTCCGCTGCACGCCCTGGCCATGCTGAAGATGGCCCGTCCCGGTATCACCCCGGACATGGACGGCACCATAGGTCCCATCAAGACCATCGAGACGCTGAAAGAGAAGGGCTTCCCGCTGGCCTATGTGGGCGACGTGGTGGGTACCGGCTCCTCCCGTAAATCCGCCACCAACTCGGTGCTGTGGTTCATGGGCGACGACATCCCCAACGTGCCCAACAAGCGTGCCGGCGGCATCTGTCTCGGTGGCAAGATCGCCCCCATCTTCTTCAACACCATGGAAGATGCCGGCGCCCTGCCCATCGAGGTGGATGTCTCTGCACTTGCGATGGGCGATGTCATCGACATCTACCCGTTCGCCGGCAAGATCTGCAAGCACGGCACCGACGAGGTGCTGGCCCGGTTCGAACTGAAAACTGACGTGCTGATCGACGAAGTGCGCGCCGGTGGCCGGATTCCGCTGATCATCGGCCGCGGCCTGACCGACAAGGCCCGTGAGGCGCTTGGTCTGCCCCACTCCGAGGTGTTCCGCCGTCCGCAACCGGTGGCCGACACCGGCAAGGGCTTCACCCTGGCCCAGAAGATGGTGGGCAAGGCCTGTGGCGTGCAGGGCATCCGCCCGGGCACCTACTGCGAGCCCAAGATGACCACGGTCGGCTCCCAGGACACCACTGGCCCCATGACCCGAGACGAGCTCAAAGATCTGGCCTGCCTCGGCTTCTCCGCCGACCTGACCATGCAGTCCTTCTGCCACACCGCCGCCTATCCCAAGCCGGTCGATGTGCAGACCCACCACACCCTGCCGGACTTCATCATGAACCGCGGCGGTGTGAGCTTGCGTCCGGGTGACGGCGTCATCCACTCCTGGCTGAACCGCATGCTGCTGCCGGATACCGTGGGTACCGGTGGTGACTCTCACACCCGCTTCCCCATCGGGATCTCCTTCCCGGCGGGCTCCGGTCTGGTGGCCTTCGCCGCCGCCACCGGCGTGATGCCGCTGGACATGCCGGAATCCGTGCTGGTGCGCTTCAAGGGCGAACTGCAACCGGGCATCACCTTGCGTGATCTGGTTCATGCCATTCCCTACGCCGCCATCCAGAAGGGGCTGCTGACCGTCGAGAAGGCGGGCAAGAAGAACATCTTCTCCGGCCGCATTCTCGAGATCGAAGGTCTGCCAACCCTCAAGGTGGAGCAGGCCTTCGAGCTGGCCGACGCCAGCGCCGAGCGCTCCGCCGCCGGTTGCACCATCAAGCTGGATAAAGAGCCGATCATCGAGTATCTGAAGTCCAATATTGTGATGCTCAAGTGGATGCTCAGTGAAGGCTACGGCGACGTGCGCACCATCACCCGTCGTATCAAGGGGATGGAAGAGTGGCTGGCCAACCCGACCCTGATGGAGGCGGACCAGGATGCCGAGTACGCCGAGATCATCGAAATCGATCTGGCCACCATCAAGGAGCCTATCCTGTGCGCGCCGAACGATCCGGACGATGCCCGTCTGCTGAGCAGTGTGGCTGGCGACAAGATCGACGAGGTGTTCATCGGCTCCTGCATGACCAACATCGGCCACTTCCGTGCCGCCGGCAAGCTGCTGGGCAAGTTCAGTGGCCAGCTGCCGACCCGCATGTGGATCGCCCCGCCGACCAAGATGGACAAGGACCAGCTGACCGAAGAGGGCTACTACGGCATCTTCGGCCGAGTCGGTGCCCGCATCGAGATCCCGGGCTGTTCCCTGTGCATGGGTAACCAGGCACGTGTGGCTGACGAGGCAACCGTAGTCTCCACCTCTACCCGCAACTTCCCGAACCGTCTGGGCAAGGGGGCCAACGTCTACCTGGCCTCTGCCGAACTGGCTGCGGTTGCCGCCATCCTCGGCAAGATCCCGACCGTGGAAGAGTACCTGCACTACGCCAAGGAGCTGGACGCCACCGCGGCCGACACCTACCGCTACCTGAATTTCAACGAGATCGCCACCTACACCAAGAAGGCGGACTCTGTGATTCTGCAGCAGGCGGTATAAGCATCCGAGTAATGAGAGAGCGGCCCGCGGGCCGCTCTTTTCGTTGAGGGTGATAGATCATCAGAAAGGGGAGCCATTGGCTCCCCTTGTCATGGTGAAGATCATCAGATGCGGAACATGCCGACCTGGCTGTTGAGCTCCCCGGAGATGTTCTTGAGCTGGTTGGCAATCTGGTTGGAGCTCTCGGCCTGCTCGGCCAGCTCGTCCGACACATCCTTGACCGCCTGGATATTGCGGCTCACCTCGTCGGTGACGGCCCGCTGCTCCTCTGCGGCGCTGGAGATCTGAGTGGCCATGTCGGAGATCTGACCGATGGATTCGACGATCTGCTCCAGAGCCTGGGTGGCATTGCTGGCGTCGTCCACGCTGTTTTGGGCCAGCAGCTTGCTCTCCTGCATGGTGCCCACGGCCCCCTGGGTGTTGCGTTGCAGGGTCTCGATCATGCTGCGGATCTCGACGGTCGAGCTGTGGGTCCGCTGGGAGAGAACCCGCACCTCGTCGGCCACCACCGCAAAGCCACGGCCCTGCTCGCCGGCCCGGGCCGCCTCGATGGCGGCATTGAGGGCCAGCAGGTTGGTCTGCTCGGCGATACCCTGAATAGTCGAGAGAATGGTGTTGATCTCCTGCGCGTTCTTCTCGAGCTCCTGGATGATGCCTGAGGCGTGCTCTACCTGAGAGGCCAGGTCTGTGATGGAGCGCTGGTTGCGGGCGATCACCTGCTTGCCCTCTTCACAGCTGCCGGCAGAGGCGCGTGCCGCCTCGGCGGTCTGCTCCGCATTGCTGGCCACCTCGACGGCGGTGGCTGACATCTCGTGCACTGCGGTGGCGATCTGGGAGATCTCGTTTTGCTGGCGTGAGAGACCCTGGTTGCTCTGCTGCGCCATCTGGTGGGAGGAGATGGCCTGTTGGTTGAGCTGCACCGAGGAGTTGGAGATGTCTTTGACCATCTCGTGGATACGGGTGATGAAGGTGTTGACGTGACGAGCCACCACACCGACCTCGTCGTCTCGCTCGATCTTGACGCGACGGGTCAGATCTCCGTTGCCACGGGAGAGATCGGCGATGGCCTCACCCAGGGTCTTGAGAGGCATCAGGGAGCCGCTGATGGCCAGGTAAGAGATGCCTGCGACGATGAGGATGGTGAGCAGTCCCTGCCAGATGGCGGAGGTGATCATCCGGGTGACCGCCTGATAGGCGATATCCTGATCGATGACGATGCCGTAGTACCAGGTGGTGTTGGGAATGGCGGTGAGGTCGAACACGCTCGGCTTGCCGGCCACCTCCAGCTCTGAGATGGTGCCGTCATGGCCCAGCTCCTTGATCTTGGCCGCGGTCAGCTCAGGAAAGATCTCGGTGCTCGGCTTCATGCTGAGACTCTTGTCCGGATGGGCGATGATGGTGCCGTTGCTGTCGAGCAGCATGACATAGGTGCCTTCCAGATCGATGGCGAGGATATCGCGGATCAGGGAGTCGATGGCGATGTCCCCGGCGATGACGCCCTTGGTATTACCCCGTTGGAAAGGTTCGGCGATGGTGATGACCAGGTTGCCGGTTGAGGCATCGGCATAGGGAGAGGTAATAGCCAGCTTGCCGGCGGCCATGGCGTCCTTGTACCAGGGGCGCTGACGGGGATCATAGCCGGGGGGGAGATCCGTGGCCTTACTCTGGATCATCTTGCCATCTTCGGTGCCCGCATAGACCAGGTCGAACCCGCCTGCCTTCTCGGCCTGGGAGAGGTAGGTGATAGGCTCATCCTGCTGGGTGAAGGCCTCCTTGACGGAGGTGACCATGCCGATGCGGGCATCGAGCCAGCGAGAGATGCCCTGAACGTTGGAGATGGACGCGATATCGACCGAGTTCCAGACCAGTTTGCGGGTCTCTTCGCGCAGCTGCGAGGTGTTGTACCACACCTGCAACCCTGTGATAACCAGGATGATGAGGCCTATGGCCAGCACCAGTTTGTTCTTGATGGAAAGGTTCATGGTGTATGTCCTTATAACCTTACGAGCATGTCGATGATTATTATGGTGTAGAGCCGGCGGTCGGGCTTCTCCAATAATATCGACTGATCCCTCATATTCCTGATAGTTCAGGCACTCTTAACCTATAGCTTAATTAGCGCTGGGCAGGGTGGCGCGTTCCGGGTGGTTGGTAAAGATTCCATCGACCCCTATTTCTGCCAGCCATTGCCACTCTTCCGGCCTGTCCACCGTGTAGACCAACACCTTGAGTCCTCTGGTGTGGGCATCGTTCACCAGCTCACCATCGACGAAGTCCACATCACAATTGATAGACCAGCACCCCATCTCGGCGGCGAAGCGGGCCAGATGGCGGGGCACGCCGGCAATGAGCGCCCCGAGGCGCACCTCGGGGCGCAGACGCTGGAAATGGAGCAGCTCCCTGTGGTCGAAGGAGGAGACCAGCCACCGTTGCGGGCCCACCTTCAATTCGATCTCGGCCCGTCGCATCAGCTCGGCGACCGGCTGGGCCGTGTCAGGGCCCTTGAGTTCGATATGGAGATCGCAGCGGCCCGCCACCAGAGTCATCACCTGCCACAGGGTGGGGATGGGCTCCCCATCGCCTGCATCGAGCCCCGCCAGGTACTCCCGGCTCTGCCGGGTGAGTACCCCGTGGCCATTGGTGCAGCGTTCCAGCCGGCGATCGTGAAAGACCCAGAGCTCTCCGTCGGCGTATTGCACGTCGAGCTCGATGGCGGCGACCCCTTGCTCCAGCGCCAGGTGGAATGCCTTGAGGGTATTTTCCGGTGCCAGGCCACTGGCACCGCGGTGGGCAATCAACAGCATCTTGTTACTCCTTACGCCCTGGAGAGGCGGATGTCGATCTGCTGGTGGGGCAGGGCCAGCCCCAGCTCCTTGAGCCTGCCCAGCACCCGGTTGTGCAGCTCGTGGGTGATGGGCATACGGTGATCCATGTTGTTGACGTAGACCCGCAGCTCATAGATAAGGGCCGAGTCGGTCAGCTCTACCAGAAAGGCTTCCGGTGTCGGGGTATCGAGCACCAGACTGCACTGGAGGATGGACTCCTCCAGCAGCCTCTGGATCTGGACTGGATCGGCATGCAGGGCGATACGGATGCGGATCTTGACCCGGGTGATGGCGTCCGACAGGGACCAGTTGATGAACTGCTCCGTGATGAAGGCCTTGTTGGGCATGATGATCTCCTTGCGGTCCCAGTCGACGATGGTGGTTGCCCGGGTCTTGATGCGGGATACGGTGCCGGTGAGATCGCGAATGGTGACCGTATCGCCAATACGGATCGGCTTTTCGAACAGGATGATGAGACCCGAGACGAAGTTGGCGAAGATCTCCTGCAACCCGAAGCCGAGGCCGACCGAGAGGGCCGCCACCAGCCACTGGGTCTTGGACCAGTCGATGCCGAGCAGGGAGAAACAGGAGAGGGCCCCCACCACGATCACCATATATTTGGCCATGGTGGTGATGGCAAAACCGGTTCCCGGTGTCAGGTTCAGATGCTGAAGCAAAGAGAGCTCCAGCAGGCTGGGCAGGTTGCGTGCGGTGACGACCGTGATGATGAGGACGAACAGGGTCAGGGCGAGATCCTTGATCGTGACCCCCTCCAGTTGGGCAATGCCCCCGACCGTGCTGCTTACCTGCCACAGCTCTATGTTGCCCAGGAAGCTGAAGGCCCCCATCAGATCAGACCACAAGAACATCAGCAGGGCCGTGTAACCCAGCATCAACAGGGTGCGAATGAGGCGCAGGGAGTGGGCACTCAGGGTATCGAGGTCCAGTTCCATCTCTTCGTTCGGCTCGCTGCTCTCCAGCAGCCCCTCCTCTTGCTCCCGCTGGGCCAGGATCTCGGCCCGGCGAGCCTTGGCCCGCTCAAACTGGAGGCGGCGCCGCTGGATCAGCATCCAGCGCCTGGCCAGATAATAGATGAGCATGAAGAGCAGGGCGCAGAGCAAGGAGACTTCCAGTTGGCGCAGCAGGGTGCGGGCGGTAAAGAAGTAGCCGAACAGGGCCCCACCCACCGCCAGCAGGGGGGCCAGCATCAGGCTGTTCCAGACGAAGTGGTGCAGCAGGTGCGGCTTGCTCATGTCACTCTGACCCCAGGTGAGGGGGAGTCGCTCCCGATTGAGGCGATAGAAGAAGAGCAGCAGCCACAGAGAACCGATGATAAAGGCGAGACGGCCCAGAGTGTCATAGAGGGCATGCCCCTGATAGGCATCTCCTATACCCTGAATAAAGAAGCTGGGGATGAGGATCAGCATCAGCACCCTGAAGTGCCCCCAGATCCGGGCCACCCGGTCGGGCTGCCAGCCGAAGTGCAGTGCCAGCAGCCCCCGATCCAGACAGAGATGCCGGGTGAAGAGGAGGGCAAACAGCAGGAACCAGAGCTCCCCCAGGCTGCTTATCACCGCATTGGCAAAGGGATACTCCCAGGCGCCCTGATAGAGGTAACGCAGCAAGAACACCATGGCTGGCAGAGGAAGGGAGGCGAGCAGGGCACGCAGCAGCAAGCGGCTGCTGAGGCTGAACTTGTCCTGGGTCACCTTGCCGATCCGCGGTGCTATGGCCTGGTTGACACGGAGCAGATCCCGGCCGAGACGCCACCAGAGATAGGCCAGGATCAGCAGGGCACTGAAGACGGTGACCCGGGTCGAAAGAGGGGGGACCTGCAGGGCTTCTATCAACTGCCGCCACTGGCCCGGTTTGAGGGCCAGCCCCAGAGCCGCAGGGGTGTCCAGCAGTAACTCACCGCTCACGGGGCGGGTGTCGGGCAGCCAAAACAGATGGTTGCTGCCCTGATCCCGTATCTCGGCAATCTTGCTGTTTTGCCGGCTATAGAGCAGCTTGAGCCGGGTCTGATCCTGCAGCAGGCTGTCGCTGGCATCGAGCAGTCGGGTCAGGAGCTGTCGACGGGCCTTGAGCAGGCTGTCGAGTACCAGCTGCTGGGGACGATCCAGGGTCTCTCCCTGCTCGACCCGGCTGCGGGCCTGGGCCAGATCCCCCAGTTCGGCCAGCTCGTTGTCATACTGACGCTTGGCGACCCGGGTCTTGACGATCAGGCTCTCCAGCTTCGGCAGGGGGTAAGGGGCCGGTAGCTCGGAGAGCTTGCCGCGCAGATCTTCCCCATAGGCATCACTGACCTGCAGCCACTCCATCTGTTCGCGCAGGGCACTGCCGAGTTCGCTCAGCTCCTGCAGGCGCTTGTCGACCCGGCTCTGCTCCTGGCGGACCCTGTCGATGGACTCCTCGATAGTCTCGAGCTGCAGGGAGAGAGAGCTGTTGTACTGCTGCTGCTCCTGCAAGAGGGGCTGATCCCCCTTGAGCTGTTTGCGCAGCCGTTCGCTCTCGGCCAGGATGCGCTCGCTCTTCTCCCGTCGCAGCTGATCCTGGCGGCTGACCAGGGTACTTTGCCACTCATCCTCATCGGTGATGGCGAGATTGACCTCCTGCAGTCTCAACTTGGCGAGGTCGATGCGCTGGGGGGCGGAGAGCTGGTCCAGCTCCAGCATGGCGATGCGCTCTCCGAGGCTCTGTTCGCGCACCTGCAACAGCAGGCGATTGGCCTCTGCGAGGCGGCCCGATTCGCCACCCAGTTGCAGCTTGTCGGCCTGCTGGCGGACCTGGATGAGCTGGCGACGCAGGGCGTCGACCCGCTGGTGATAGTCAAGACCACCACTCTCTATCTGGGAGAGCTCATCGAGCAGACCCTGACGCTGGCGTCTTAGCTCCAGCTGACGGCGTGCCGTCTTGCTCATCTCCAGACCCAGATTCGAGTCATTCAACTGCTCGGTGGGGAGGCGCCGTGGTGGCTGCCAGCCCTGCACCTGAGCCTTGAGCTGCGAAGAGGTCTGGTGGTAGTTGATGAGCTCGGTCTGGTATTTCTCGGCCAGCTCCCGGTAGTGGCTCGCCTCCCGCGCCGCCTGCAGCGCCTGTTGCAGCGGCTCGCGCAGTTTTTGGTTCTCCGGGGTGTCGGCCGAAGGGATGGCGGCCAGTTGTTGCTCTATCTGGATGAGCTGCTCCTCCCCATGTACAAGAGGCGCAAGGAAGAGGGCGAGCAACAGCAGGAGTCTTCTCATGGGGCGAGGTCCGGGGGAGAACAGGATCCCTAGCCTAAGGCAGCCAGCGAGGTGGGTAAAGGCGCGAGCGGGCAGATGCGCGACTAAAAATCGTTTATGATTCAGCCCCCTGCCTTTTTGAGTCTTGGTTGATGAGCCTATCAGATCTGGGAACGGCCCCCCTCACGCGCCTCTTCTGGCGCTATGTGACACCGACGGTCGCGGCCATGCTGGTTACCGGCATCTATGTGACCATAGACGGCATCTTCGTCGGCCATATTCTGGGTGAAGAGGGGTTGGCGGGGATCATGCTGGCCTATCCCATCTGCGCCGTGCTCTATGCCGCCGGCGCCCTCATCGGCATGGGGGCCTCATCCCTCGCCTCCTTCCACCTGGGCAAGGGGGAGGGGGGCGTGGCCCGCCATATAGTGGGCAACGCCCTCCTGATGGTGGTGCTGGCCTCCGTGCTGCTCGGTGGCATCGGTCTTATCCAGGGGGAGGCGCTGCTGCGCTGGATGGGTGCCGAGGGGGTCATCTTCGAGGCGGGTATCGACTATCTGCACTGGTATGCCGGTCTCGGCTTCTTCGCCGTGCTCTCCATGGCCTTTACCTCCCTGCTGCGCAACGATGGCCGACCGGGTCTCACTACCCTGATCCTGGTGACGGGAGGCGTGCTCAATGTGTTTCTGGACTGGCTCTTCATGGTGGTGCTGCCCTGGGGGCTGGCCGGCGCCGCCATCGCCACCATGCTCTCCCAGGCGGTGACCGGTGTCTGGGCCCTGAGCCACTTCTTTACGTCCCGCAGTGGTCTGCGGATCGGGCGGGATACCCTGAGACCCAATGGGCGATTGATGCTGCAGACCCTGCGTCTCGGTTTCTCCAGCTTCCTGATGTACCTCTATCTCTCTGTGGTACTGACACTGCACAACAAGGCGCTGCTCTGGGTAGGGAGCGCATTGCATGTGGCCGCCTATGGGGTCATCAGCTACACAGAGGCATTTTTCTATCTCATCTTCGAGGGGATCGCCATGGGGATCCAGCCCATCGCCAGCTTCAATGCCGGTGCCGGACACAGGGAGCGGGTGCTGCGCATCCGTAATCTGGCGCTTGCGGTGACCCTGCTGGTGGCGCTGGCCGGAGTGGTGCCGCTCTATCTCTGGCCTGAGGGGGCGGTCTGGCTCTTTGCCGGTGATAACGGAGCCCTGCTGCCGGTGGCGGTCTCCGGCATCTGGCTCTATTTCTGGGGGCTTCCCATGGAGGGGGTGTTGCTGGTGGGGGCCACCTACTTTCAGGCCATCAACCGGCCACGGGTAGCGACCCTGTTGACCGGTGGAAAGTTACTGCTCATCGGCGGCCTGCTGTTCGGCCTTGGTGCCCTCTTCGGTGTCTCCGGTGTCTGGCTGGCGCTCCCCTCCTGCAGCGTCTTGCTGACCCTGGTCATGGTGCTGGCCATGAGACGGGAGCGCCGGGGGGACTACTCCTGAGGCTCGACGCTGCGGTAGATCCGCTCCATCTGGGCGCTGACCTCCTGGCGTAGCAGCTCCAGCTCCAGCATCTCGCGCAGTACCTGATATTGGGTCGGATTGAGGAGCTGGTGTCCCTGCTCCAGCACCTCCTGGGTATAGACGCGCTGGCTCTCGAGCCAGCTGGCCGCATCCCCCGGCTCACTCTGATTGAGGTGGCGGTGAGCCTCCATCATCAGTCGGGTCATGGCATGCCGCTGAGTAGGCTCGAGAGGGGTGCTGCGCTCGGCGAGGCGCCCCTGCAGCTCCATCAGACGATAGGGATCGCCGCTGTAGAGCTCCTGCTCAAGCTGCTCACGGGCCTCGGTACCGGTCAGGGCGGCGATCTCCTGCCAGATCTGCTGGCTGCGCACCTCATATTGCTGAGGGGTGTCGAAGCCGAGGCGATAGAGCTCCTTGAGCAGATCGCTCACCTGGGGCCGTATTCCTTGTGCCAGATTGAGTCGCTCGAACAGTCGGGGTAACTGGCTACCTTGCTCGGCCTCGTAGAGCTTCTCCAGCAGCAGGCTGCCATCACTGCTCTGACTCCACTCGCTGACCGCCTGCTCCAGTTCTGCCGTCGGCGGCTCTGGCTGGGTCGCCGCGGGTTCGCTGCGCAGTGGCGGTGATGGGCGCCCGGAGGCGACCTGCTGTGGTGGGCAGGAGGGGGCCGGGGTTGCCTCGAACGATGAGGGAGGGGCACTCTGCTTGGCTTGGGGGCGCATCAGGAGCCATCCGTTGGTCCCCAGGGAGAGCAGTAACAGGAGAGTGAGTAGACGGCGGGACATGGCGGCTCCGTGATGAGGGGGATCGGGCCATCTTAACGGGAATCGGCCATCAACGGGGCCCCTTTTTGTTACCGCCTGTTGCCGTGGTCCGCGCCGCTCATGGCATGTTCACGCTTTTTATATAGAATCGACGGGTTATCTATTTCAGGAGTCAGTCTATGCAGGATATGCCCGCCCTGGTGGCGCCGCGCCAGTTTGGTATGGGTCGTGGTTGGTATTGGACCCGCCACGGTTTCGATCTCTTCAACCGGGGGCGCGGCGTCAGCGTGGCCATGGTGCTCTGCTGGCTGGTGGCCGGCGTCTTGCTGGAGAGCTTGCCGGCCGGCGGACTCATCTCCAATCTGCTCTATATGGTCTGGATGGCGGGGTGGATGGTGGCGGCGCACCACGCCCAGGTGCGGCAACAGATCGACTTTGGCGATCTCTTCGCCGGATTCCGTCGCCAGCTGACCCCGCTGGTGCTGGGGGGGCTGGTGATGAGTACTCTGGTGCTGTTGATCGTCCAGCTGGTGATGACCCTGCTCTCCCACTGGGGGGTTGCCGACCTGTTGGGACAGGATCCTGCCACCCTGGCGGCGACCCCGGAAGAGGCCAGGGCCGTGCTGCTCGCGATGCTGGCCGGACTGGTGCTGGTGGTGCCCGTGCTGATGGCGGTTACCTTTGCCCCGGCACTCATCTTCTTTCACCGGGTGCCCGTCTTGCTGGCCCTGCGCCTGAGCTTCCTCGGCTGTCTGCGCAACATGTGGCCCTTCCTCACCTGGAGTGTGCTGGCTTTCCTGTTGCTTCTGCTGGGGGGCATGCTCCTGCTGGTGGGGCTCTTGGTGGTGATGCCGGCCCTGAACTACTCCATCTATGTGGCCTATCGGGATATCTACCTCTCCGGGGAGGAGACGGAGCCCGAGATAGCCGCCGTGACAACCAACCATTTCGATGCATAAGAGAGCAAGCCACCCCAGGGTGGCTTTCTTGTTACTCGGCCCCCTGCCAGAGGGGATCCTCCCTCATTCGCGCGACCAGAAAGTCGAGGAAGCTGCGCAGCAGGGGAGACATCTGCTTGCGGGTGGCGTAGACCCCATAGACACCAAGTTGCCGCGGCTCGTACCCGGTGAGCAGAGGGATCAACTCGCCCCGTTCGATCAGCGGGGTGGCAGAGGCGAGGGGCTGCATGCTGATGCCGGTGCCGAGCCGGGTGGCGCGTAGCAACAGGTTGGAGATGTTACCGCTCAGGTTGCCGCTGACGGGGACCGATTCGGGGCCCTCGGGCCCCTCGAAGTGCCACAGACTCTTGCCGAAATAGGCATAGGTGAGGCAGTTGTGCAGGGCGAGATCCTGCACCTTCTGTGGTGTGCCGTGGGCGGCGAGATAGGCGGGGCTGGCGCAGATCACCGAGCGACAGCCACCGAGGCGACGCGCCACCAGGTTGGGATCGAGATCATTGGTGATACGCAAGGCCAGATCGATGCGCTCCTCCACCAGGTTGACGGTACGATCCACCAGCAGGATGTCGATGGCAGTCCCCGGCCAGCGGGCGAGATAGTCGTGGCTGGCGGGAATGAGAAAGGCGTCGGCCAGGGAGTAACTGCAGGTGACCCTCAGCTGTCCCTTGGGGGCGGCATCCTGGCGTATCGCCAGCTGGGCCATCTCGTCGCCGATGGCCAGCATGGCCCGCGCGTGGGAGAGGGCCTCTTCACCCGCACTGGTGAGACTCTGACGACGGGTGGTGCGATGCAGCAGTCGAGCCCCCATCCACTGCTCCAGCTCGGCCAGATAGCGGGAGACCATGGCGCGGGAGATGTCGAGTCGCTCGGCGGCAGCGCTGAGACTGCCTCTCTCGACGACGGTCACGAAGACCCTGAGTGCGGTGAGTCGATCCATTTATTTGCTCGATATGTGCAACAGTGATGTCGCTATTATGCGGTATTTTTAACCATTTTAATGAAATAGAGTGCTCTCCATCGCAACAACACTGCTTTTGAGGAGCACAATATGAAAACAGGTATCACCCCTCTGGCTTTGGCCACCGCATTGACCGCCACCGCTGCCGGTGCCGCCCCCCTGTCGATTGAAGTCTACAACCCGGGTGAAAATGCCATCTTTCCGGTCTCTTCCGAGCTGGTGCTTGGCGAGAAGGAAGCCATTCTGATCGACGCCCAGTTCGACGTGAAGAACGGCCAGGCGCTGGTCGACATGATCAAGCGCAGTGGCAAGACCCTCACCACCATCTACATCAGTGGCGGGGATCCTGACTTCTACTTCGGCCTCGAACCCATCGTTGCAGCCTTCCCCAACGCCAGGGTGGTCGCCAGCCAGCATGTGGTCGACCACATCAAGCAGACCAAGGATGCCAAGCTCGCCTATTGGGGTCCCATTCTGGGTGAAGGTGCTCCCAAGAGTCTGACCGTGCCCCAGGTGATGAATGCCTCTCATCTGACCCTCGAGGGAGAGACCATAGAGGTGAAGGGAATGAATACCCCGAGCGCCTTCCTCTGGGCCCCCTCGGTCAAGACCGCCTTCGGCGGGGTGGCCATCTACAGCGGCGTACATGTGTGGATGGCCGACAGTCAGACCCAGGCTGCGCGCGGTCAGTGGGTAGAGACCCTGAACCAGTTGGTGGCGCTCCAGCCCGAGCGTGTCATTCCTGGCCACTATCTGGGCGAGATGCCCAAGGGCGTCGACGCCGTCACCTTCACCCGCGACTACGTCCAGCGTTTCGAGGCCGAGCTGGCCAAGAGCAAGGACTCCGCCACCCTGATCGAGGCGATGAAACAGGCCTACCCGGCATTGCCGGTGGACGATGGCCTGGCCATCGGTGCCAAGGTCGCGACCGGCGAGATGAAGTGGTAAGGCAGAGCTGGGGCCGGGCGATCGGCCCCGCGAGGTAATGTAATGATTCAAGACACCCTGCATTATGTTTATGACCCTCTGTGCGGCTGGTGCTATGGCGCGGCCCCGCTGCTGAAGGTGGCCGCGACCCTGCCGGGTTTGCGTCTGCAATTGCACGGGGGCGGACTCTGGCTGGAGGAGCGTCGCCGGCCCATGGGGCGGGCCTTGCACGATTATGTGCGTCCCCATGACGAGCGGATCGCCGCCCTCACCGGTCAATCCTTCGGGGCTCGCTATTTCGACGAGCTACTGCTCGATGAGCAGGGCGTACTCGACTCGGAGCCTCCCCTGCGTGCCATCCTGGCGGTGACTGCGCTGGGGGGGCATCCCCTGACCCTGCTACGGCGCATTCAGGAGTGCCATTACCGGGACGGCCTCAGGGTTGGGCAGTTTTCCCTGTTGGCGAGCCTGGCGGCCGAGCAGGGCATCGAGTCCGGGGCATTTCGGGCGGCGTTTGATGCGGCCCCTCTGGTCGAGCATCTGCGAGATAGCCAGTGGTGGCTACGACGCATCGGTGGACAGGGGTATCCCACCCTGGCGCTGCAGCAGGGGGAGCGGTTGGAGCGGATCCAGATCGCCGGCATGCTGGGACACCCCGAAGCCCTGCTCGAATGGCTGGTGGTTGAGAGAAAGAAGAGACCCTGGCACGAGTGATAGCACTGTTATTAGTGCCACTTGAATCAAGGGGTTGGCCTTGGGGGTCGATATGAGATCGGAGGTGGGGAGTTCCTTGCGTTTTTACCCATCCAGCTATGCTCAATATGACCCCCTCCGGGTCCCCCTGTGGCGACCGGAGAGCCGATCAATTTCAAGGATGCTCCTTTATGTTTACAAACATGTCCATCGGTCAGAAGCTGAGTGCCGGGTTTACTTTTTTGGCCGTGTTGGTGCTTGGATTGGCCTGGTTTTCGACACTGCAGCTCTCCCGTTTTAACGATCAGACCACAGAGATCACCGACAACCTGATCCCCTCGATTCGTTTGGCCAGTCAGATGCAGCTGGCGCTGACCGATGCGCGCCGCGCCGAGTTGAGTCAGGCGGTGGCCGTGCTGAATCAGGATAGTGAAGAGTTTGATCGTTACACCCAGAGCTTTTCCAAGGCCAGATCCTCATTCGATGAGGCTTCCCAGAGCTATGGGCGACTTCCCTTCGACCCTTCAGGTCAGGAGGAGCAGACCTTTAATGCCCTTAATGAGACGGCCAAGCGCTACTTTGGCTATCACGAAACCTTGGTGGATGCCTTGCAGCGAAAAGATCTCGAGAAGGCCAGAAGCCTGCGCAAGAACGAAACATTGACAACGTTGGCCGAAGCCGCCACTCATGCCACGCGACTGCGGGAGATCAACGATCAACGTGCCAGTGTCATGAATCAGGAGATCGATCATTCCTATAGTAGTTCGCGCAATATCAACATCGTCATCGGCTTGCTGACGGTTGTCTTTGTGGTCGTGATCGCCTGGTTGCTGACGGCCCAGATCCGTAACCCCGTTATGGCGCTGCTGGAGCAGACACGCAAGGTGGCGGCCGGGGATCTCACTGTGCGGGTCGACAGTAGCCAGTTCAATAACGACGAGCTTGGCAAACTGGCGAAAGGGTTTGGCGAGATGCAGCAGAACCTGCGTCAGCTGGTCAGTGAAGTGTCCGGGGCCGTGGTGCAGATGAGCTCGGCCGTAGAGGAGATGAGCGCCGTCTCCAGCCAGTCAGCGGGCAATATGAATACCCAGCAGCACGAGCTCAATTCGCTGGCTACCGCCATGAACGAGATGCAGGCCACGGTGCAGGAGGTGTCCCGCAATACCAGCGAGGCGGCCAGTGCCGCCGGTCAGGCGAGCAAGCGCGCCGAACAGGGAGCCAAGACGGTGCAGGAGTCGATTCGTCGCATCGAGCAGGTGGCGGGGGCCATCGAGAGCACGGCCGCCGTCATTCGTCAGTTGGGTGATGACAGCCGCAATATCGGCGTGGTGCTCGAGGTGATCCGTGGCATTGCCGAGCAGACCAATCTGCTGGCCCTCAACGCCGCCATCGAGGCAGCCCGGGCCGGTGAGCAGGGACGTGGTTTCGCCGTGGTGGCCGACGAGGTGCGAACCCTGGCCAAGCGAACCCAGGATTCGACCACCCAGATCAACAGCATCATCGCCGAGTTGCAGCAGCGTGCCGAGCAGGCGGGAGCCACCATGCAGCAGAGTCAGGAGATGATGAGCTCGACTGTCGAGACGGCGCGGGATGCGGGGAGCTCCATCTCGGAGATAAGCGGTGCGGTGAGCAGCATCTCCAGTATGAATATTCAGATCGCCACGGCGACCGAGGAGCAGGGGGCCGTGACCGAAGAGCTCAACCGCAACGTGGTTAACATCAGCCACGCCTCGGAGGAGGTGACCGCCGGGGCCAATCAGATGGCGCAGGCATGCGGCGAGCTCAACCATCTGGCCACCCAGTTGCAGGAGATGGTGCGACGCTTTCGCACCTGAACATGACAGAGGGCGCCGTTGGCGCCCTCTTCACACTACAGCTTGAACTGGATAACGGTGGGTGGATTGCGCAGGCGCCAGATCTCCTGCTCGATGGCGGTGGCCCGCCGGTTGGCGCGATCCAGCTGGCTGCGGTAGTAGCTGCGATCCGAGCTCTCCTTGCTGTTGCGCAGTTGCATCTCCAGGGTACCTATGCTGGTGTTGAGAGTGCTCAGCTCCTGCTGCAGTTCACCGATGCGCTTCTCTACCAGGTATTCGTCCCGGCCACGCTGGTACTGCTTCATAAAGCTGGCGTCATTGGGACAAACCCCCTGATACTCATCACCATTACGCCCCTTGCGGTAGGCCAGCTCGGGAATGCAGTAGAGCTCCAGTCCCTTCTGATAACCCTTCTCCCACTCGGCTCTGTCTGGCTGGATCCCGTATTCGGCACAGCTTTGACCATACTGGCTTACCACATCGCGAGGACGCCCCCGCTCTCCATCCTGATAACCGAGGTGATGCCAGTTGACGGTTCGGCACTCCTCTTCGGAGAGGGCGCTACAACCACCGAGGATCAGGGGAAGAGAGAGCAGCAGCAGGCGTGCATTCATAAGAGAGTCTCGTCAGGAAAGAGAGGCCGATTCTATGCCGAAGCGAAGGCGCACTCAATTATCGGGACTTTGCAGCCGGGCCGCCAGGATCTAGAATGTCGCCTCCTTTAACATGAGCGAAACATAATAATGAAAGTTCTGACTGTCGACTACCGCGCCCCGGATGCGGCGGCCCGTTTCACCGAATCCCTGCGCACCACGGGTTTTGGTGTGCTGACCAACCATCCCATCCCCCGTGAGCTGGTTCAGGCAATCTATGACAACTGGCAGCAATTTTTTAACAGCGAGCGCAAGCACGACTTCCACTTCAACCGTGAGACTCAGGATGGTTACTTCCCCCCTTCCGTCTCCGAGGTGGCCAAGGGTCATACCAAGAAAGATATCAAGGAGTACTTCCATATCTATCCCTGGGGACAGATCCCGGAGGAGCTGAGCGCCCAGGCAATGGAGTACTACCGACTCGCCAACGAGCTGGCGGCCGAGCTGCTCTCCTGGGTCGAGCAACACACTCCCGCCGATATCGCGGCGCACTACAGTTGCCCCCTCTCCTCCATGATCGAGGGTAGCCAGAAGACCTTGCTGCGGGTGCTCCACTACCCGCCCCTGAATGGTACCGAAGAGGCCGGGGCCATTCGTGCCGCCGCCCACGAGGACATCAACCTGCTCACCATACTGCCGGCAGCCAGCGAGCCGGGCCTGCAGGTGATGGGGGCCGACGGAGAGTGGATGGATGTGCCCTGTGACTTTGGCACCCTTATCATCAACATAGGTGACATGTTGCAAGAGGCCTCTCAGGGCTATTACCCCTCAACCACCCACAGGGTGATCAACCCCACCGGTGGCAGCCTTAACAAGGCGCGAATCTCCCTGCCGCTGTTCCTCCATCCCCGTCCCGATGTGGTGCTCTCCGAGCGTCACACCGCCGACTCCTACCTGATGGAGCGACTGCGCGAGCTCGGGGTGATCTGAGGTCTGCGATCGGCCTGATAGCACAACCAATTTGGTTTCAGCCACCGGTTGGTGAGTCGTGCTAAAAATGGTGCGAATTGGTGGAATATCGTGGTAGTGATTGCCGGTTGTCACCGGTAACGTATGAACCGTGTGCGGGCCATCAGGGCCCGCCTTCTTTTTGACCGGAGTTCATACGATGCAGTCTCAATGGTCCTCTCGCCTCGGCCATATCCTCGCCTCTGTCGGCACCGCCGTCGGTCTCGGCGCCATCTGGAAGTTTCCCTATGTGACCGCGGCCAACGGTGGTGGTGCCTTTTTGCTGGTGTTTCTGCTCTTTAGCCTGACGCTGGGGGTCGCGGTATTGATGGCCGAGACCCTGCTCGGCAGCCTGACCCGCCAGGGGGTGGTGGGCGCCTTCGCCCGGCTGGCCGGAGGTCACTGGCGGCTGCTGGGCTGGATGGGGATCCTCTGCGGCTTTCTCATCTACAGCTTCTACAGCGTGGTGGGGGGCTGGACCCTGGGCTATGTGGCCATGGCGGCGAGCGGCAAGCTGGCCCATGGGGATGGCTCGGCCTTGACGGCCCTGTTTAACGGTTATGTGAGCCATCCCTGGTGGCCCCTGGTGACCCATATGCTGTTTGCCGGCATCACCTGGTGGCTGTTGCGCGGTGATATCCAGAAGGGAGTGGAGCGTTCCCTGCGCTGGATGATGCCCGCCCTGTTTGTGATGATGTTGCTGCTGGTGGGCGTTGGTCTGAGTCTGCCCGGCGCCTCTGCCGGTGTGCGTCACTTCCTCGAGCCCGACTTCTCCAAACTCGGGGTGGATGGCGTGTTGGACGCCATGGGGCTCGCCTTCTTCTCGCTCTCCATCGGTCTTGGCATCCACACCACCTACGGGGCCTATCTGCCGGATACCGCCGGGGTGGGGCGCTCCAGCCTCTGGGTCGTGATACTGGCGAGCCTCATCGCCGTGCTGGCGGGTCTGATGATCTTCCCGGCCCTGGCGGCCACGGGTATCGATCCCGCGGCGGGTCCCGGTCTTACCTTCATGACCATGCCTGCCATGTTCCAGCATATTCCACTGGGACAACCCCTGGCCGTCATCTTCTTCGTCCTGCTGGCCATGGCAGCTCTCTCCTCTTCCATCTCGCTGCTCGAGCACCTGGTGCGCTTCTGTTGTGAGCAGTGGGGGATGGCGCGGGGACGGGCCTCGGCCCTGGTCACCCTGGCCATCATGGGAACCGGCATTCCGGTGAGCCTCTCGTTCGGGCCCCTCTCGGGCGTTACCCTGTTTGGCAAGGGGATCTTCGATCTGCTGGACTTCGTCACCTCCAACCTGATGATGCCTCTGTTCGGGTTGGGTCTGACCCTGCTGCTGGGGTGGCGACTCGGGCGTCAGGCTCTGCCCGGCCAGTTAGCCCCCCACTGGCGGGTGGCCCTGCTCGGCTGCTGGCGCTGGCTCGCCCCCTTGCTCATCGGTGGCATCCTGGTGCGCGGCGTAGTCTGAGTCGGCGGGCCAGCGGCAGTCAGACTGACGCTGGCTCTGCGCTCCCCGCAGCTCGCCCCCTTGCCACTCGAGGTGCAGGGTGCCGAGGCGGCCGAGGCGGCGCAACTCAAACTCGTAGTCGTGGCAGGGAGCGGCGCTGAGTCTGCCGCCGGCTGGTGGTGTATCGAGCCGGTACTCATAGGTCAGCTCAGGGCCGTCGCTTAAGCGAACCCGAACGCCCTGGCTCTCCAGCTCGGCCAGATGCCGACGCAGGGAGAGGGGGGCATCGATGGCCTTCTGGTAGTGGAGGGCGTTGAGGCTCGCCAACTGCTCCTCCAGGCGCTGCAGCTCCCCCTCCAGCGTGGTGAGAGCCGAGCCCAGCTGGCGCTGATGCGGGGTGGCACAGGCGCTCAGCAGTAGCGCCAGCAGGGAGATGGCAAGAGGGCGAAGGCCTGACATGGCGGGGCTCCTGAGTGGGGGAGTTCCATTGTACCGACCCGCCTGATGAAGAGAAGCCGGGTCTCAGGGGGAGAGATGTTCGTCCAGATGGCGATGGATCTGTCCCAGCAGTGCGCCGTAACGCTCACCGTAGTGAGTCTGGAATCCGGCATCGCGATCCAGGCGCTGAGTGAGGCTCTCAACCAGCGATGCCACCTGGCTGGCCGGGGCATTACCGGGCCAGGCCCGGCTCAGCAAGTTGAGGGTGGCCCAGGCCTCTGCGGGGTAGGCGGGAAAATCGGTACAGAGGGTGATACTCAGTTGCAGGGCCCGTTGCCACTGATGATGACGGATAGCGTCGTTACGCGCGCTGCGAAGTTGCTCCAGCCGGTCGTCCTCCTCCTGCACAAACTGTCCTAGGCTCTCCAGCGTGCGATGCACCAGGGTGCCGAGCAGCGGCGAGAGAGGCGTGGGGGGCTGCAGGCTCCCCAGCTTCTCCAGACACTGGAGTGCTCTCTGGGTCAGGGTGCAGTGGTGGCTGAGGGCGAACTCAAGCAGGAGTGCGCCGGGTGCCGGATTCTCCTCGTCAGCCAGCGTGGTCAAGCGGGTCATGGCGCCATCGAAGTCGTTATCGAGTAAAGACCAGAGCGCCTGCACTACCCCGGCTTCGCGTTCGGACAGCTGCGGAGGGGAGAGAGGGCCCAGCTCTTGAAACTTCAGCGACAGGGTGTGGTCCCTTGGCAGGGTTGAGCGCTGCCAGAGTAACTTCAACGCCACTTCCAGCATGAATTGCTCGACACTGAGGCGCAGCCGCCCTTCGGGGAAGAAGGCCAGCTTTAGCTGTGCGATGTGATGGCACCCCATGTCGACATCATGCAGCAAGATGGCCAGTAGAATCGCTGCGTGCCGAAAGTCTGGATGATGTTGTTGATGGAGCAGCTTCTCGAGGTTCAGTTTGGCGGCAAACCAGCGCCCCTCCTGAACATCGAGGATCACGGTTAACTTGAGCAGACTGATCTCGCTCAACGATGAGGCCCGTAGTTCCAGATCCCGCTGGGCCACATCGAGGCGCCCCAAGCCAATCATGGCGAGAAAGAGGCCGCAGCGGGGCCAGCTAGCCGGGTATTCGGTGGCACACAGGGCGTAGTGTTGGCTCGCATCCAGATAGGCCCGTTGCTGCAAGAGCAGCATCCCCTTGAGGCGATCTAGGTGGAGCCTGACCAAGGGATGTTGAAACAGGCGAAATTGAATGTCTTCACACTGATGCAGGGTGAGAGCCCACTCTTGCCGCCGGATTGACGGGCACAAGGGCCGAGTGACGCGGGTAAGGTTGATGAGCTCTTGTGCACTGTCGTCCAGCGACTGGCTGGTGAATGGAATGGGGAGCTGCAACTCGAAGTGAATGGTCGAGAGACCCAGCGTCAGCGGCTCAGGATCCTCGTTGAGCAGAAAGAGGACCACTCCGGGCGGCAGTTGTGCTTGATAGTCGGCCTCTTGTAACAGCCTGATGCCTTCATGCCCCTGATAGTGACTCTGACGGCAGATGATGGCATCGAAGTGGTAATGATGAAGGAGAGAAGAGATGGCATGCAGGTCTTTACACTGCATCATCTCTTCCACGCCCAGGCCATGCTTGCGCAAGGTCAGGCAGATGGCGGTGCTGATCAGGGGGGTTTCTTCGACGATGAGAAATTGCATACCCGGAGAGCTCCCCGCAGAGGTAGATAAAAGAAGCGGATTCGATTGAGTTATTAATATAACAAGCTCGGCGGAGCATTGCGTAACCGGATGATTTTTCTGATGAGATATCGCCCCCATGCCACCCGCTGAGTGGGAAAAGGGGGCGTTATTTCCGGTGCGCTCTTCAGGCGCGAGTGAAATGTCCCTACAGGATGGGGACGATCGGAGGCGAGCCGGCCAGCAGATCGCGCAGCCGGGTCAGCCCTTCGGCGAGCAGAGCGTCACTGGAGGGTTGGCTCAGGCTAAGACGCACTCCTTGGGGGGCGGCATACTGGCCGGCGGCAAACAGCTCGCCGCTGGTGATGCCAACCCCGACCGCGTCGGCTGCTGCCACGAACTCCTGGCTGCGCCAGGGGGCAGGCAGGGGCAGCCAGGCGTGCATGGCGCCGCTGTGCCAGCGGGCCTCCGGCAGCAACTGGCGCAGCAGCTCGCCACGTCGACCCAGCACCCTGCGCTGCTCCTCGAGCAGGGGGGCCAGCCCTTGGCGTAACAGGCGGGAGGCGACCTCGAGCAGCAGCGGGCTCACCATCCAGCTCGACAGGCGCATCGCCTGGGCCAACGCGCTGTGCAGGCCTGGCGGGCAGAGCAGAAAGCCTACCCGCAGGCCACCGCAGGCAATCTTGGCCAGGCTGCCGAGGTGAATGACCCGCTCCGGTGCCAGCTCCACCATAGGAGTGGGGCGATCCAGAGGCAGCAGGCCGTTCACGTCATCTTCCACTACCCAGACTCCGTGCCGTTCGCACACGGCCAGCAGGGCGCGGCGGCGCGCCTCGCCCATCATGGCGGTGGTGGGGTTTTGCAGGGTCGGGGTGAGGTAGACCAGACGCGGTCGACGCTGGCGGCAGAGGGTGTCGAGCGCCTCAGGTAGCATCCCCTCGTCGTCCATGGCCACCGCAGTTACCTGGCAGCGCAGCTGGCGCGCCGCGCCAAGCAGGCCGGGGTAGGTCAGTCCCTCGCAGGCGATGCTCTCGCCGACGCAGCCGGTGGCCAGCAGGGTCAGCAGGATGCCGTGCTGGGCGCCGTTGCAAAACAAGAAGCGATCGTGCCCGGCCTGAATACCGAGGCTCCCCAGCCAGTCGAGGAAGGCCTGGCGCTGGTGCGGCCGGCCCGCCTCCTGGTCGTACCCGAGCAGGCGGTTGAGATGGGGGTCGTCAGCCAGCTGACGCAGCAGAGGTCCCACCAGGGAAGCCCGATCGAGAGGCACCGGCAGGTTCTGCCACAGCTCGATGCGCCCCTCCAGCTCTTCGCGCACCGGCCAGTCGGCTCCGCTGGTTTCCCCCTTCTCCCGCACCCAGGTACCGTTACCGACCCGAGCCGCGAGCAGGCCGCGCCGCTCCGCCTCGGCGTAGGCCCGGGTGATGGTGCCTACGGTCACCCCGAGCCGGTCGGCCAGGGCGCGTTGGGTCGGCAGTCGCGAGCCGGGGGGCAGTGTGCCCTCGGCGATGGCGTGCTCAATGGCTTGAGCCAGTCTCAGATAGAGGGGGCCGTCGTGGGCGGCGAGCTCCGGGGTCCAAATTGTCATGGTGACAATAAATCCATTGATCGAGAAATGAACTCAATATAGCGTTGCTTACAGGCAGTGCACAAGCAAAGTATCGGCATTGTATCGATACAATATGGTGAAACAGGAGCAACGCAGATGACACTCGAATGGTACGCCACCCTCTTTGGCTTTGCGGTACTGATGTGCGGTACCCCGGGCCCCAACAACCTGATGTTGACTGCCTCGGGTGCCAATTTCGGGGTGCGGCGCACCCTGCCACACCTTATCGGGGTGAGCGCTGGCCAACCTGTGCTGCAACTGGTGTTGGCCCTCGGTCTCTATCCCCTGTTCGAGGGGGGAGCATGGCTGAGAACCGGGTTGCAGATCGTCGGTAGCCTCTACCTGCTCTGGCTGGCGTGGCGTATCACCCTGGCTGGCTCGCCGGGGGACCCGGCCGGTCGTGCCCGTCCCATGACCCTGCTCGAGGGACTGGGCTTTCAGTTTCTCAATCCCAAGGCCTGGATGATGGGGATCTCGGCCATCAGCCTGTTTAGTCAGAATGGCGCCGGTTACTGGCCTAGCCAGCTCATCATCATGGCCAGCTTTGCCCTGGTAGCCCTGCCGGTCTGCTTCATCTGGGTGGTATTTGGTCGGCAGCTGGGCAACTGGATAAGCTCGGATCAGGGGTGGCGCCGTCTCAACGGTACCCTGGGGGGGCTGACGGCGCTGTGCGTGGTGACCCTCTGGATGTAAGAAAATGCATGCAAACAACCGGCATACAGGCGGCTTGTTATGCATGAAACCCCTGCGGCATAGTAGGGCCTTTCGCCCGAAAAGGATGATGTGACGATGGATCTCAACTGGTTACTGCCCCTGGCGGGGTTTGCCCTGGTCACCTGCGGAACGCCGGGCCCCAACAACATGCTGTTGACCAGCAGCGGGGCAGCCCAGGGTTTTCGCCGCAGTCTGCCCCTGTTGGTGGGGGTGGTGGGGGGCATCAACCTGATGATCCTGGCGATGGCTCTGGGGCTTGGGATCATCTTCGAGCAGCTGCCCCTGCTGCATGACTTGCTCAAGGTGGCGGGTTCGCTCTATCTGTTGTGGCTGGCCTGGAAGGTGGCCACTGCCTCGGGTCCGGCGGAGGGTAACCGCTCTCTGATCCCGGCCCACCAGGGGGCGCTGCTACAGTTGCTCAACCCCAAGGCGTGGATGATGGCCCTGTCGGCCATCGGTGGCTTCACCCTGGCCGGCGAGGCCTATTGGCCCTCCGCCCTCTGGGTGCTCGCCATCTTCTTCTGCACCGGCCTCTACACCGGCGCCTTCTGGGTGGTGTTTGGTGCCCAGGTGCGGCGCCTCATCCGCACGCCGCTTGGCTGGCGGCGCTTCAACCTCGGCATGGGCGTCGCCACGGCGGCCTGCGTGCTGATGATCTGGATCTAGACGTCTGTCTTGTTGGCCCTGCGGGGCCTTTTTTACGAAAGGAGTGAGCCATGCGCTGTATCGGTCTCTTGGGTGGCATGAGTTGGGAGTCGACCGTGAGCTATTACCAGGCCATCAACCGGGGCGTGCGTGGCGATCTGGGAGGATTGCACTCGGCGCGTATCCTGCTGCACAGCGTGGACTTTGCCGTCATCGAGCGGCTACAGGCGCAAGGGCGGTGGGAAGAAGCGGGGCGCGAGCTGGCCGCAGCCGCCCGCTCTCTGGAGGCCGGCGGCGCCGATTTTCTGCTGATCGCCACCAACACCATGCACAAGGTGGCGCACGATGTGGTCGCTGCGGTGTCGATCCCGCTGCTGCACATCGCCGACGCCACCGGTGAGCGGTTGGTGGCCGACGGGGTGCGCCGGGTCGGACTGCTCGGCACCCGTTTCACCATGGAGCAGGCGTTTTATCGCGCCCGCCTCGAGGAGCAGTTTGGCCTGGAGGTGGTAGTGCCCGGCGAGGCAGACAGGGAGCTGGTGCACAGGATCATCTACGATGAGCTCTGCCTCGGCGAGATCCGTGAGGCGTCACGCCAGGCCTATCTCGAGGTGATCGCGCGGCTGGCTGAAGAGGGGGCCGGTGCCGTGATCCTCGGTTGTACCGAGATTGCCCTGCTGGTGGGGGAGTGCGCGGCCGCCGTGCCGCTGTATGACACCACGGCGCTTCATGCCGAGGCTGCCGTGCGGTGGGCGCTGGCACCGGATACCTGATATTTTACTGGTCAGATCTCAGATCTCTTGGTGTTGCGTATCCCACAGTGGAAAAGCGTGTAAAATTGCGCCCTGAAATTTGAGGGTGCAGGGCACCTCTTTCCCCGAAGATAAAGGCACATACAGTGGCAGAAGTAGACAGATTTGCGGAGATCCGCCCCTACAACGACGACGAAGTGGCAGGGGCAATTGAACGCCTTGTTCAGGATGACGAGTTCATCGGCGCCATCGCCCGCTACCGCTTTGGCAACCTGGTCGGCTGGCTGGGCTGGGCCATTCGTCCCCTCATCCGTCTGGTGCTGCGTCGCAAGTGGGCCGGCGTCAATACGGTGCGCCAGGTTCAGCTCGGGGTGACCCGCTATATGGAGCGGATGATTGCCGGCTCCACCCGCGGCGTCACCTTCTCCGGCCTCGAGCACCTCGAGCCGGGCAAGGGTTATCTCTTCATCTCCAACCATCGCGACATCGCCATGGATCCTGCCTTCGTCAACTGGGGTCTGTTCAAGAACGGCTTCGATACCGTGCGCATCGCCATCGGTGACAACCTGCTGCGCAAGCCCTGCGCCACCGAGCTGATGCGATTGAACAAGAGCTTTATCGTCAAACGCTCCGCCAAGGGGCCGCGGGAGATGATGAAGACCTTTGGCGATCTCTCTGCCTATATCGGTGAATCCCTGGCGAGTGGTCACTCCATCTGGATCGCCCAGAAGGAGGGGCGGGCCAAGGATGGGGATGACAGAACCGATCCGGCCATCCTCAAGATGTTCTACATGGACGGCAAGAAGCAGAAGATCGAGTTTGCCGACTACATGCGCCATCTCAACATAGTGCCGGTCAGTATCTCCTACGAGTGTGATCCCACCGACATGGCCAAGGCGCGCGAGCTCTATGAGAAGGCACACACGGGGCGCTACGAGAAGGGGGAGTTCGAGGATATCGAGAGCATAGTCGCCGGTATCGTCGGTCAGAAGGGGCGGGTGCATGTGACCTTTGGGGCACCACTGCAGGAGGGATTCTCCGATCCCGACGAGCTGGCCGAGGTGATTGACCGGGTCATCTGGCGCAACTATCGCCTCTTTCCCAACAACTATCTGGCGGCCGGCGAGGCGGATCAGGTGGAGCAGGCCGAGCGGCAGGCATTTGAAGCGCGACTGGCTCAGGTACCCGAGGCACACAGGGATATCTGGCGGGCCATGTATGCACGTCCCGTTGAGAACCTAAAGAAAATTTGAATCATTTAAATATTTTTTATAAAACAGGAGCAGATGCTCCTGTTTTTGTTTCTGGTCAATATCAGGCGAAATTAGTTGGGTAATAATGTTGTTTCAACTGGTACGATGTTGATGACACTATCAGGGCCGTTTGGCCCTTTTTGTTGCGTTGAGCGAGGTCTTGCATGATCACAGGTAACCTGATGGCCCTTGACCAGGCCCTGCTCCCCCCGTCTCTGGCGGCGATTCTGCGCGATCTGGTCATCTCCGTCGAACACTGGGAGGGACACCCCATTGGACGGATGACGATCGATGGGGATCGCCTCTTCTGCCTGGTGCAAGAAGACCTCACCCAGCCAGCCGATGAGCGCCTGGGGGAGTTTCATCAGGAGTATCTCGACATCCAGTTGCTGCTTTCGGGACGCGAGTGGATCGGTGTCGGCCCCCAGCAATATCGGCTGGAGGGGCTCACTCATCCTCACCCCGACCTCTGGTTTGTGGAGGTGGAGCAGGAGAGTTGGTTGGCCATGCGACCCGGCGACTTCGCTATCTTCTATCCGGGTGAGCTACACCGTCCCCTCTGCACCCAGGGCCTGCCCGCGCCGGTACGCAAGCTGGTGGTCAAGGTACACAAGAGCCTGCTGGACTGAGCCGGCAACGAATTGAAAGATTGGCTGCCGAGGCGGCCATACAGCCCCACTGCGGGGATCCTGTCCCATGTGGATGTAACGACGCGGCGACAGCCGTATCACAGGAAGATTCTGAAGATGAGCAAGTTGGTATTGATCCTGAACTGCGGTAGCTCTTCCCTCAAATTCGCAGTCATGGATGCCGAGACCGGTGAGGCCAGCCTCTCCGGCCTGGCCGAGTGCTTCAACCTGGACGATGCCCGTATCAAGTGGAAACTGCACGGGGTCAAGGGCGAAGCCGAACTGGGAGCCGGTGCGGCTCACCAGGAGGCCCTCGACTTTATCGTGAACCATATCCTGAGCCAGGATCCCGCCCTGGCGGCCCAACTGGTCGCCATTGGTCACCGCATCGTGCACGGCGGTGAGCGGTTCTCCAGCTCGGTGCGCGTGGATGACGAGGTGATCGCCGGCATCGAGGCCGCCATCCCGTTCGCACCCCTGCACAACCCGGCACACCTCATCGGTATCCGGGCCGCTCTCAAGGTGTTCCCGCAGCTGGCCGACAAGAACGTGGTCGTTTTCGACACCGCCTTCCATCAGAGCCTGCCACAGGAAGCCTATCTCTACGCGCTGCCCTACAAGCTCTACGAAGAGCACGCCATTCGTCGCTACGGCGCCCATGGCACCTCCCACCGCTTCATCGCCGAAGAGGCCGCCAAGGCCCTGAACCTGCCGATTGATGAGCTCAATATCATCAACTGCCACCTGGGCAACGGCGCCTCTGTCTGTGCCATCAAGGGGGGCAAGTCGGTGGATACCTCCATGGGGCTGACCCCGTTGGAAGGGCTGGCCATGGGCACTCGCTCCGGTGACATCGATCCGGCCGTGGTCTTCTTCCTGCACGACAAGCTGGGTTACTCGGTCGACGAGATCAACACCCTGCTGACCAAGCACTCTGGCCTGCTCGGCCTGACCGAGGCGAGCAGTGACTGCCGCTATGCCACCACGAATTACGACACCGATGCCGGTGCCAAGCGTGCCGTGGATGTCTTCACCTACCGGGTGGCCAAGTACGTGGGGGCTTACGCCGCCGCCATGGAGGGTCGCCTCGACGCCCTGGTCTTCACCGGTGGTATCGGTGAGAACGCCGCCATTATCCGCGAGATGATCCTTGCTCGCCTGGCCCTGATGGGCTTCAAGGTCGATCAGGAGGCCAACAAGGCCGCCGTGCTCGGTGGCGAGGGGCTGATCACCACGGCCGACAGCCGTCCGGCACTGGTCATCCCGACCAACGAGGAGCTGGTCATCGCTCGCGATGCGCTTGCCCTGGTGGGCTAAGAGAGCCAGGACGCCCGCCACAGTGCGGGCGTTTTTTATGGCTGACAGAAAAGAGAGAGGGCGCCGATGGCGCCCTCTCTTTATGGCATGGGAGGCTTATTTCACCTCTTCGCCCTTGGCCTGCAGGTCGGCGTGGTAGGAGGAACGCACGAAGGGGCCACAGGCGGCATGACTGAAGCCAAGCCCCATCGCCACCTCTTTGAGTTCATCGAACTCGGCGGGCGGCACATAGCGCTTCACCGGCAGGTGGTGGCGGCTCGGTTGCAGATACTGCCCCAGGGTCAGCATGTTGACCCCGTGCTCACGCAAGTCCTTGAGCACCTGGACAATCTCTTCGTTGGTTTCACCCAGTCCCATCATCAGACCGGACTTGGTGGGCAGGTCCGGGTGCATCTCCTTGATGCGACGCAGCAGCTCCAGAGACCAGTGGTAGTCGGCGCCCGGGCGAGCGACCCGATACATGCGCGGGGCTGTCTCCAGATTGTGGTTGAACACATCCGGCGGGGTGTCGCGGAATACCTCGAGGGCCTGCTCCATACGACCGCGAAAGTCCGGGGTCAGGATCTCGATGCGGGTCTGGGGGCTGTGCTCGCGAATTTCGCGGATGCAGTCGGCAAAATGCTGGGCACCGCCGTCGCGCAGGTCGTCCCGGTCTACCGAGGTGATCACCACATAGCGCAGTCCCATCTCCTTGATGGTGAGGGCCAGCTTCTTAGGCTCTTCCGGATCCAGGGGCAGCGGACGGCCGTGGGCCACGTCGCAGAAGGGGCAACGGCGAGTACAGATGGCGCCCATGATCATGAAGGTGGCCGTGCCGTGGTTGAAGCACTCCGCCAGGTTGGGGCAAGAGGCCTCTTCACAGACCGAGTGCAGCTTGTTCTTGCGCAGGGTGCTTTTGATGTGATCGATCTTCTGGCTGCTGGGGGGGAGCTTGATCCGCATCCAGTCCGGCTTGCGCAGCAGCTCCTCGTTGGGATCCGGCATGAATTTCACCGGGATCAGGGCCATCTTGTCGGCATCGCGCAGTTTGACGCCCGGCTCCATACGAATGGGTTTGCTCATGATTCACTCTCGGAATTCGTTATTGTGTCGTAGCCGATAAGGCGGGCCAGTTCGGTGACCAGTGGGGCCGTCGCCTCGCTCACACTCTGGGGTCCACCCAGGCTGCTGGCCTGTGTCATCACCATGCCGGCGTAGCCGCACGGGTTGATGCGCTGGAACGGCGCCAGATCCATCTTGATGTTGAGGGCCAATCCGTGGAAGGAGCAGCCCTTGCGGATCCGAAGGCCCAGAGAGGCTATCTTGGCCCCATCCACATAGACACCCGGCGCATCCGGTTTGGCCGAGGAGGTGATGCCCCATTGTTGCAGGGTGGCAATGATGGCGTTTTCCAGCGCACTCACCAGATCCCGCACCGTCAGATGGCTGCGGCGCACATCTACCAGCACATAGAGCACCAGCTGTCCCGGCCCATGATAGGTGATCTGGCCACCCCGATCGCTCTGCACCACAGGAATATCGCCAGGATTGAGCAGGTGCTCTGCCTTGCCGGCCTGTCCCTGGGTGAAGACGGGATCGTGCTCCACCACCCAGAACTCGTCCGGGGTCTGTGGCGTGCGGTTATCGGTGAAGGCCTTCATGGCATCCCATACCGCCTGGTAGGGGCGGCGGCCGAGGTGGCGCACTATGAGAGGGGGGAGCGATGGCTCAGACATGGGACTCCTCGATGGCTGAAAAACAGAGCCCCGCCAGGCGGGGCCGGCGATCACAGGACGTAGCGGACCTGCTCGATCTCACCGAGGGCGGTGTACATGGCCTCGATGTGCTCCTTGCTTTGGGCGATCACGGTCACGGTGACCGAGTGGTAGTTACCCTTGCTGCTGGGGCGGACGACCGGGCTATAGGTACCGGGAGCGTGAAGCTGCAGCACCTCTACCACCCGCTCTGGCAGGACGGGATCGGCCACGCCCAGCACCTTGAAGGGGAACTTGCAGGGAAATTCGAGCAGCTCGTCAAACTTGGTATTCATCGCATTACCTACTCTGTGGCCGAGGGGATCGGCCGGTTGTTCGTCTCTCGGCTGAGTATGGGGGCAGGGTAGTCCCCCTTCAAGGGGAGGTCCCGGCAGCCCCAACACCGGGGTGCTGCTTTTTACCACAAATCGGTGATGGGCGGAACTGGCAAAGCGTACGGTTATTACAGTAGAAACAAAACGGCGCCCATTGGGCGCCGTCGCGGAGACTTACTTGAAGAGGCTCTGTACCAGCATCATCAGGTAATCCCAGATGCGGCTCAGCAGGTTGCCCTCTTGTACCTCCTCCAGTGCCACCAGCGGCACCTGGGCAATCTCTTTGTCACCCAGCTTGAGGAAGACGGTGCCCACACGCTGCCCCTTGCTCAGGGGCGCCTTCAGCTCGCTGTCGAGCTGGAAATCGGCCTTGAGTTTGTCGGACTGGCCACGGGTGATGGTCACCGCCACATCCTTGTCGACACCGAGTTTGACGGTGGACTTGTCACCCATCCAGATCTTCTGGGTCACCAGCTCGGTACCGGCCTTGTAGGGGGTCAGGGTCTGGAAGAAGCGAAAGCCGTAGGTCAGCAGCTTCTTGCTCTCTTCGGCACGCACGCGCTCGCTGGCGGTCCCCATCACCACGGAGATGAGGCGCATCCCTTCCTTGTTGGTGGCCGAGGCGACCAGGTTGTAGCCGATCTCGCTCACGTGACCTGTCTTGATGCCGTCGACGTTGAGGGAGGCGTCCCACAGCAGCTTGTTGCGGTTGTGCTGGGTGATGCCGTTGAACTGGAACGACTTCTGGGAGTAGATCTTGTACTCCTCGGGCACGTCACGCACCAGGGCCTGACCCAGCAGGGCCATGTCGCGGGCGGTGGAGTAGTGCTCGGCTTCGTGCAGGCCGTGGGGGTTCATGAAGTGGCTGTTGGTCATGCCAAGCTTGGCCGCCCAGGTGTTCATCAGGCTGGCGAAGGAGTCGGTGCTGCCGGCGATGTGCTCGGCCATGGCGACGCAGGCATCGTTGCCCGACTGGATGATGATGCCCTTGTTGAGATCGTCCACCGAGACCTGCTTGCCCACCTCGATAAACATCTTGGAGGAGTCGGAGTAGTTCTTGGACCAGGCGTTCTGACTGATGGTCACCATGTCTTCGCGCTTGATGTTCCCCTTGGCCAGCTCCTGGCCGACGATGTAGGAGGTCATCATCTTGGTCAGGCTGGCGGGGGGCAGACGCTCGTCGGCGTTCTGCTCCACCAGGGTCTGCCCTGTGTAGTAGTCCATCAGTATGTAGGACTTGGCGGCAATGGCGGGGGCGGAGGGCACCACGACCGGATCGGTACTGGCAGAGGCAGCGGTGCTGACCAGGGTGGTGAGGAGCAGCGATTTAACAAGTTTGGACATCTTCGACTTCCTGGGTGCCTGGCGGGAGCATGCGCGCCCCCATGAAACGGAAACGGCGACAACTATACCAGATGTGTCCCTTCGTCACAGGGGGAAGGGCACATGGATAGGGGTCAATTAATTAAAAATGCCTGGGGATAACCGGCGTTTTTGACATGCTTGAGCTCTCGTTGCTGGGCCTGGCTTGCTACCGGACCCAGGATCAGACGATAGAGGCGGCCCTGCCCCCTGACCTGATAGGGAAGGCCCAGCCTGGCCTGCAGGCGTTTCCCCTCGGCCACCAGCTTCTCCTTGTTGGCGCCACTCGCGACCTGGATACGTTTGCCCTTGACCGGGGCCGTGTGCTGCGGGGGCTGGGTGGCCTGCGCCGTCTGGCTGAGCGGTTTGGCTTCGGCACGGGCCGTCGCCCTGCTTACCGATTCGATTCGGACTCGGGCCTTGCCGCTGCGTACCATACCCAGCTCGCTGGCGGCGGCATGGGTCACGTCGATCAGCAGGTGGCGGTTGAAGGGGCCCCGATCGTTGATCTTGACGATCACCTGACGCCCGTTGCCCAGATTGGTCACCCGGACGTAGCTGCCAAGGGGCAGGGTGCGATGGGCGGCGGTGAAGCGGTGGCTGTTCATCACCTCACCGCTGGCGGTGCGTCGCCCGTCGAGGGAGCGCGAGAGCCAGGAGGCGGTGCCCGTGGTGCGATAGTGACCGCTGCCACTCCAGCCGCTCAGGGGCTCGGGTTGCTCGTCTCGCTCCGGCGCTTTCTGCGGTGTGGCGGCCCGGGCCAGCAGTTCATGCAAGGGGGGCTCGCTCGCTTCGCGAGAGGGGGAGGTGCTGACAGGCGGGGCCGCAGGGGTGGCACAGGCGGTCAGCAACAGGGCGAGCAGGCCACAGAGCAGAGGGCGAAGGATCATCGGATGAGGTTTCCAAGGGTCGATGTATCGGCCCCTGCCCTCGGTGAAATAATCGGCAGGGAGGGGCGCATCCTAGCATGGCCCGAAAGAAAATGCCTCCCCTGGGCGGGGAGGCATGCGACAGCTTATGCCAGCAGGCGCCGGTGGGTGTGGATTGACATCAGGATGCCGAATCCGGCCATCAGGGTCACCATGGAGGTGCCGCCGTAACTGACCAGAGGCAGGGGGACCCCCACCACCGGCAGTATGCCGCTCACCATGCCCATGTTGACGAACACATAGACGAAGAAGGTGAGGGTCAGGGCGCCCCCCAGCAGTCGCTCGAAGCTGTTTTGCGCCTGCATCGAGATATAGAGGCTGCGGCTGATGACATAGAGGTAGAGCACCAGCAGCAGGGCCACCCCGATGAGGCCGAACTCCTCGCTGTAGACGGCGAAAATAAAGTCGGTGTGGCGCTCGGGCAAGAACTCGAGCTGGGATTGGGTCCCCTCCAGCCACCCCTTGCCGAAGATGCCGCCGGAGCCGATGGCGATCTTGGACTGGATGATGTGGTAGCCACGGCCGAGGGGATCCTTCTCCGGATCGATCAGCATCAAGACCCGCTGGCGCTGGTAGTCGTGCATCAGGAAGAACCAGAGCACCGGCAGGAAGGCGGCCACCAGCAGTACGGCCAGGCCGATCAACCACCAGCTGATGCCGGCCAGGAAGATAACGAAGAAGCCCGATGCCGCCACCAGGATGGAGGTGCCGAGATCGGGTTGGGCCGCGATAAGCAGGGTGGGGAAGAGCACCAGCACTATGCTGATCACCAGATGACCCAGCTTGGGAGGCAGGGAGTGGCGGCTGAGCCAGACCGCGATCATGATGGGCATGGAGAGCTTCATCAATTCCGAAGGCTGGAACTTCATAAAGCCGAGATCGAGCCAGCGTTGGGCCCCCTTGCCGATATGGCCGAAGACATCCACGGCGATCAGCATCAGCACCACCACCACAAACAGGGGCACGGCCCAGCGGGCGTAGAAGCTGGGGCTGAACTGGGCCATCACCAGCATGATGGCCAGGGAGAGGCCACCGCGAATGGCCTGCTTGAGCAGGTCGTCCATGCTCTGGCCCGAGGCGGAGTAGAGCACCACCATGGAGAGGGCCATCACGGCCAGCAGGCCGAGCAGCAGGGGGAGATCGATATGCATCCGGTACCAGATGCTGGTGCGGCGCTCGGAATTACTCATGACTCTGGGTCTCCGGCTGAGGAACGGCCTTGCTGGGAGCCGGTGGCAATGGGGGGGAAGGAGGCAGCAACAGGGCGTCCAGCATGGCACGGGCCACCGGAGCCGCATTGCTACTGCCTCCCCCGGCGTTTTCCAGCACCAGGGCGACCACAGCTTCCGGTTTCTCATAGGGGGCAAAGGCGACGAACAGGGCGTTGTCCCTGTGCTCCACCTTCATCTTGCTGGCGTTGTAGACTTCGTTCTCCTTGAGGCTCACCACCTGGGCGGTACCCGACTTGCCGGCCGCCACATAAGGGGTGTTGGCAAAGGCCTTGCGACCGGTTCCCTCATGGCCGTTGATCACCCGCCACATCCCCTCCCGAGCCACACTCCAGTAGCTGTTGTCACGTACGGTGAGCGCCATATTGGGATTGACGGGGGCATCCTCGCTGCTGGTCGCCGTGGTGGTGCGCTTGAGCAGGTGCGGGGTCACATCGTGGCCATTCTGGGTCAGTATGCTGATGGCCTTGGCCAGTTGTATGGGCGTCGAGCTCCAGTAGCCCTGGCCGATGCCGATGGAGATGGTATCACCCTGGAACCAGGGCTGGCGCCAACGCTTGCGTTTCCACTCCCGGGACGGCATGACCCCACGGGTCTCCTCGTAGATATCGACCCCGCTGTACTGACCGAAACCGAACTTGGTCATGTACTCGTTGATACGGTCGATGCCGACCCGATAGGCGAGATCATAGAAGTAGGTATCCGCCGACACCTCGATGGCGCGGTAGACGTCGAGCCAGCCGTGCCCCCACTTCTTCCAGTCGCGAAACTTCTTGGTGGTGCCCGGGATAGAGTAGGTGGGACCGCCGAAGTAGCGGTAACCCGGCGTGATAGCCCCCTCGTTGAGCCCCATCACCGACATCAGCGGTTTGACCGTCGAGGCGGGGGAATAGATGCCCTGGGTGGTGCGGTTGACCAGGGGACGGGCCGGGTCATTGAGCAGGCCCGAATAGTTGGCGTTGGAGATGCCGGTCACAAACAGGTTGGGGTCATAGCTCGGGCTCGACTCCATGGCCAGAATGGCTCCGCTCCTGGGATCCATCATGACGATGGCGCCGCGCCGGCCGGCCAACTGCTGCTGGGCATAGAGCTGCAGGCGGATATCGATATTGAGATAGATATCCTTGCCCGGGATCGGCGGCTGGAACTTGAGGGTGCGCACGATCCGGCCACGGTTGTTCACCTCGACCTCCTGGTAACCGGCGGTGCCGTGCAGCTCATCCTCGTAGTACTTCTCTACCCCCTGCTTGCCAATGTCCTTGGTGGCTGCGTAGTTGGCGAGCTTCTCCTCCTTGTCGAGGCGCTCCACGTCGCGGGTATTGATCTTGGCCACATAACCGAGGGCGTGGGTGAGGGTGTCCCCAAACGGATAGTAACGTTTGAGATAGGCCTCTATGCTGGCACCCGGGTAGTTGTGCTGGTTGACCGAGAAGAGGGCTACCTGCTTCTCGGTGAGCTTCTCGTACAGGGGCACCGGCTTGAAGCGGCGCTGGCGCTTGGTCTCGGCGAGGAACTTCTCTTTGGTACCCTCCGGCAGACCGAGCAGGGCGATGAGATCGTCCGCCATCTTGTCCACATTCTTTGCCTCTTCCGGCACGATTTCCAGGCTGTAGACGGGGCGGTTCTCCGCCAGCAGCACTCCGTTGGTGTCGTAGATGAGACCACGGGTCGGTGCCACCGGCACCACCCGGATGCGGTTGTCGTTGGAGCGGGTCTGATAGGTGTCGTAGGAGAGCACCTGCAGATAGTAAAGGTTGCCAAAGAGCACCAGCATCAGCGCCACCATGCCGATGTAGGCGACCAGGGTCCGGCGGAAGAAGAGGCTGCCTTCGGCGCTGTGATCGCGCATCTCTACCCGTTGTTTCAGCATCGGGGCTCCCAAGCGGCGTGACTCATGGACTGACTATTCCCTGTGGTAGGGGTGATTGGTGGTGATACTCCAGGCCCGATAGAGGCTCTCGGCCACCAGTACCCGCACCAGAGGGTGGGGCAGGGTGAGTGGCGAGAGGGACCAGCTCTGCTCGGCGGCCTGCTTGCACTCGGGGGAGAGTCCCTCGGGCCCGCCGACCAGCAGGGCAACGTCGCGGCCATCCAGCTTCCAGGCCTCGAGTTGGCCGGCAAGCTGTTCCGTGGTCCAGGGTTTACCGGGGATATCGAGGGTGACGATGCGCGAGCGGCCGGCGGCGGCCAGCATGGCTTCCCCCTCTTTTTGCAGTATGCGGGGGATGTCGGCATTCTTGCCGCGCTTGCCGGCCGGGATCTCCTGCAGCTCGAAGGGCATATCCTTCGGAAAGCGGCGACGGTACTCCTGAAAGCCGTGCTCAACCCAGGCGGGCATCTTGGTACCCACCGCAATCAACTGTATCTTCATCAACTAGGCCGCTTCGACCGGGGCGCCGCCCCAGAGCTTTTCCAGTTGGTAGAAGTCGCGATATTCATCCTGCATCACGTGGACGATCACCTCGCCCAGATCCACCAGTACCCATTCACCCGTGTCTTCTCCCTCGACACTCAGCGGATCCTGACCCGCATGACGCATCTCGCTGGCCACATGGTCGGCGATGGAGCGAACATGACGGTTGGAGTTGCCGGAGCAGATGATAAGGGTATCCGTGATGGTGGACTTGCCGCGTACGTCCAGGGTGACGATGTCGCGGCCCTTCATGTCATCGATCTTGTCGATGATAAAGGCGTGAAGTGCGTTGCCTTGCAATGACCTTCTCCTGTATTGCGTCGCGTCGGGGGCGGCGGATTATAGCACGGGGCCACTCTTTCCCACATAGAGCCCGTTGTTGCGAATATAGTCCGCTACCGATTCAGGCAACAAATCCCGTGGATCGTTCCCCGCAGCGAGTCTGGCCCGGATTTCGGTAGAGGAGAGGGCGAGCGGCTCGTTATGGGCCAGCCAGATATGGCCGGCGCGGCGCTGGTGCAGGTCATCGACCCGCAGGGTGCCGTGATGCGCCAGCAGCGCCTGCACCGGTGTGGTGGCCTCGGCGGCGTCCCAGCCCGGACGCACGCTCACCACCAGATGAGCGAGGGTGAGCAACTCGTCCCAGCGGTGCCAGCTGGGCAGGGAGAGCAGGGAGTCCATCCCCATCAAAAAACAGAGAGGGGTCTCGGGCAGCTCGTGACGCAGCTCCTCGAGGGTATCGATAGTCCAGGAGGGGCGATCCCGCCGCAGCTCCCGCTCATCCACGCAGAGGCCAAATTCGTTGGCGGCCAGATGTACCATGGCCAGACGCTGTTCGGCGCTGCAGTGGGGGCTGGCTCTGTGCGGAGGGACCCGATTTGGCAGCAGGCGCAGCTCGTCAAGGCCCAGTGCATCGCGGGCCGCCAGGGCCGGCTTGATATGGCCCAGATGGATCGGGTCGAAAGTCCCCCCCAGCAAGCCGATGGGGGGGGTCAGCATGGAGAGTCTTCCGGCAGGGGGAGGAGGGCGGCGTCACGAAAGCCGAGGCAGAGGGTGGCCAATTGTAGCCAGCTCCCTTCACCGTCGAAGCGGCGCAGGCACTCGTCGAGGCGGGCCATCAGCGACCAGAGCTGACGTATCTTGGTTACCGGGAGGCGGTTAAGGGCCTGATTGATGAGCTGCTGGCGGCTCTGCCAGATGCGCAGCCGGCTGAAGTGCTCGGCCAGTGGCTGGCCGGCCTGACGGACCAGGGCCAGGGCTTCCAGCTGCTCCAGTTCGCGGGCCAGGGTCCAGGCCAGCTGGCCCGGCTCCGTGCCCTCGGCGCGCAGGGCGGCCAGGATGCGCTGGGCTCGATTGATCTTCCCCTCCAACAGGGTGTCGATAAGCTGAAAGGGGGTGAAGTGAGCGTGACGGGTGATGGTCTCCTGCAGGTAGGCAACCGTCACCGGCTGAGGGGGAGAGAGCAGGGTCAACTTCTCTATCTCTTGGCTGGCGGCCAGCAGATTCCCCTCATAGCTATGGCACATAAAGTTGATGGCATCAGGCTGGGCCTTGAGGCCGAAGCGCTGGAAGCGTGCCCCCATCCAGCGGGGGAAGAAGCGGGGCTCAGGGTGGTTGACGGGAACCCAGGTGCCCTGTTTCTCCAGCTTGTCGAACCAGGCCGCCTTGGTCTGGGCCGAGGTGAGGCGCCCTCCGGAGAGGATGAGCAGCAGATCGGGATGCAGCTGCTGGCCTATCTCTGTGATGCGGGCGGCGAGATCCTTGTCCACCTTGGCCGGCAGCTCCAGCTCGATGATCTGGCGGCTGGAGAAGAGTGAGAGGGCCTGGCAGGCGTCGTAGACCTGGCTCCACTCCAGTCCGGGCTCGACGGTGAAGCTGTGGCGCTCGTCGAAACCGCGCTCGCGAGCCACCCGACGCACCGTGTCGATGGCCTCGATCTTGAGCAGTGGCTCGTCGCCAAAAACGAGATAGCAGGGCCTAAGCCCTGCTCTCACGTGGTCATCGAGCTGTTCGGGAAACACTCGCATCAGAAGCTGACCTGACTGAGCTGCCGGATCACCTGATCAGCTGCCTGCTCCTGCATCTCCCGGTTGAGTTGCTCCTGCTCCCGGGAGGAGGCCAGGGCCGCATCGGGCTTGTTGAGGAAGCTGCGGTTGAAGGTGATGGGGAAGACCTGGGTCGGTTTGCCCGGTGCCGAGACGGTGAACTGGGTGCTAAAGCCCATCACATACTCTATCTCGGTACCCTGCACGTTGACCGAGGCCACCTGGTTGGAGCTCCCCACACCGCCCAGGGTGAGGACGGGGATCCCCTCCTTGTCGGCCAGGGTGACGCCAGACGCCCGTAACCGGGTGGTGACCATACGATAGAAATCGCTCTTGTTGTCACCGACCACCTTCATGGTCATCAGTTCGGGGGGAATAGCCATGCCACGCAGGTGGAAGCCACAGGCCTGCACCAGCAGGCCTGCAACCAGAACCACCAACCAGCGACGCATCAAGCGACTCATGGTGTCCTCTCTCTGATCAGTTGGCGACGATGTTGAGCAGCTTGCCCGCGACATAGATCACCTTGCGGATGGTCTTGCCCTCGGTGTGCTTCTGCACACCGGCATCGGTCATGGCCAGCTCCTCGACCTGTTGCTGGTTGATGTCGGCCGGCACCGTGATCTTGCCACGTACCTTGCCGTTCACCTGCAGCACCACCAGCTTCTCATTTTCGACCAGCGCGGCCTCGTCGGCGACCGGCCAGCTGGCGTCGTCGATCTCGCCACCCTGGCCAAGGGCACGCCACAGCTCGCAGCAGATGTGCGGAGTGATGGGGTAGAGCATGACGGCGATAGCCTCCAGCGCCTCCTGCATCAGGGCGCGATCCTGCTCCTCGTTGCCAAGCTTGGCCAGATGGTTCATCAGCTCCATGATGGCGGCGATGGCGGTGTTGAAGGTCTGACGGCGACCCACGTCGTCACTTACCTTCTTGATGGTCTTGTGCAGCTCGCGGCGCAGGGCCTGCTGGTCACCGCTCAGGGCGGCCACATTCAGGGCCGGTGCGGCGCCGGCACCCACATGCTCGAAGGTCATCCGCCACAGGCGGCGGAGGAAGCGCTGGGCACCTTCCACGCCGGAGTCAGACCACTCCAGGGTCATCTCGGCCGGGGAGGCGAACATCATAAACAGACGCACGGTATCGGCGCCGTAACGCTCCACCATCAGCTGGGGATCGATGCCGTTGTTCTTGGACTTGGACATCTTGGTCATGCCGGAGTGGATCACCTCACGACCCTCGTTATCCACCGCCTTGGTGATGCGCCCCTTCTCGTCGCGCTCGACGGTCACGTCCAGCGGGCTGACCCAGACCCGGCCACCCTTCTCGTCGTGGTAGTAGAAGGCGTCGGCCAGCACCATGCCCTGGCAGAGCAGGCGCTTGAACGGCTCGTCGCTGTTTACGAGTCCGGTGTCACGCAGCAGCTTGTGGAAGAAGCGGGCGTAGAGGAGGTGCATACAGGCGTGCTCGATACCGCCGATGTACTGATCCACCGGCAGCCAGTGGTTGGCGGCGGCCGGGTCCAGCATACCCTTGTCGTAGTCCGGGGAGCAGTAGCGCGCGTAGTACCAGGAGGACTCCATAAAGGTGTCGAAGGTATCGGTCTCGCGCAGCGCTTCCTGACCGTTATAAGTGGTCTTGGCCCACTCGGCGTCGGCCTTGATCGGACTCTGGATGCCGTCCATCACCACATCTTCCGGCAGCAGCACCGGCAGCTGATCGTCCGGGGTCGGCACCACGGTGCCGTCAGCCAGGGTCAGCATCGGGATGGGGGCGCCCCAGTAGCGCTGACGGGAGACACCCCAGTCGCGCAGACGGAAGTTGACGGTGCGCTTGCCGCAGCCAAGGCTCTCCAGTTTGTTGGCGATGGCATCGAAGGCACCCTGGAAGTCGAGACCGTCAAACTCGCCGGAGTTGAACAGCACGCCCTTCTCGGTGTAAGCGGCCTCGCTCACGTCGACGTCGCCATCGGCGGGCTTGATGACCGCCTTGATGTCGAGGCCGTACTTGGTGGCGAATTCGAAGTCACGCTGATCGTGGCCCGGCACTGCCATCACGGCGCCGGTGCCATAGTTCATCAGCACGAAGTTGGCGACCCAGACCGGGACCTTGCGGCCATCCAGCGGGTGAATGGCATAGAGGCCGGTGGCCATGCCCTTCTTCTCCATGGTAGCGAGCTCGGCTTCGGCCACCTTGGTGTTCTTGCACTCTTCGATAAAGGCGGCGAGCTCGGGGTTACCCTCGGCGGCCTGTTGAGCCAGGGGGTGGCCTGCGGCGATGCCCACATAGGTCACGCCCATGAAGGTGTCCGGACGAGTGGTGTAGACCTCCAGATGATCAGCCTGGCCTTCGATATTGAAGCTGATGTTGACCCCTTCGGAGCGGCCAATCCAGTTGCGCTGCATGGTCTTGACCATCTCCGGCCAGCCTTCCAGATTGTCGATGTCGCTCAGCAGCTCGTCGGCATAGTCGGTGATCTTGATAAACCACTGGGGGATCTCTTTTTGCTCCACCGGGGTGTCACAGCGCCAGCAGCAGTTGTCGACCACCTGCTCGTTGGCCAGCACCGTCATGTCGTTCGGGCACCAGTTGACCGAGGAGGTTTTCTTGTAGACCAGACCCTTCTCGTAGAGCTTGGTGAAGAACCACTGCTCCCAGCGGTAGTAGTCCGGCTTGCAGGTGGCCAGCTCGCGGTCCCAGTCATAGCCCAGACCCAGCATCTTGAGCTGGTTCTTCATGTACTCGATGTTTTCGTAGGTCCAGGGGGCTGGCGCCGTCTTGTTCTTGATGGCGGCGTTTTCGGCCGGCAGGCCGAAGGCGTCCCAGCCGATGGGCTGCAGCACGTTCTTGCCATTCAGTCGTTGATAGCGGGATACCACGTCACCTATGGTGTAGTTACGAACGTGCCCCATGTGTAGACGACCCGACGGATAGGGGAACATGGAGAGGCAGTAGAACTTCTCCTTGTCGACCTTCTCCACGGCCTTGAAGGTTTTCTGGGTGTCCCAGCGCTGCTGCACTGAGGGCTCGATCGTCTGGGGAACGTACTGTTCTTGCATTGGTGGCATCCGGATCTGTGAATTGGATTGGAACATCCAGCTGGAAAATCGCCATAGAATACCCAGTAACGGCGGCCGCAACAACCGGCCAGGACTGGCAAGGAGGGGGGAGAGACCATGGACAAGCAGAAAAAGGGCTACGAGGCCTTTATCGAGGAGCTGCGGGCCCAGTGGGAGGCCACCGGGCAGTATCAGGAGGAGCGCCTCAACCGGCTCATCGCCCGGGTGCAGGCCTATCTGGAGGCGGCCGGCGATCTGACCCGGGACGAGTGGGCCCTCATCGCCGAGTACGTCAAGCGGGATCTGGGCAACTTCGATGAGGGGCGTCAGGATACTCCGGAGTCTGAATTCACACTCCTGATCAAGGACTCCATCTGGTCCTGGTTGGTGGAGGCGACCGATCGCACCCAGGTGGAGTGGGCCGAGCTGGCGGCCGATCTCGAGCACAAGGGGGAGTATCGGTCCGGTGACTGGGTCGGGCTCGGGGTCATGGTGTGCCGCCTGTGCGGCCACCGTCATACTGTGCTGAGGCCGGAGCGGCTCGGTGAGTGCATCCAGTGCGGGGCCACAGCCTTCGTGCGCGAGCCCCTCTCACCGTGATGGGACGTCAAGAGAGGAAGAGGCGCCTGCGGGCGCCTCTTCTTATTGGGAGTCTCAGTCGTTTCGCTCGCTCCAGGGGTGAGCGCGCGGACGCAGCCAGAGGGCCAGCCCCAGCATCAGGGCCGAGAGGCCATAGAGGGGCCAACTGCCAACGCGCTGGTAGGGGGTCGCGCCGGTGGCGGGGCGAACCTCGACCCGCAACACCCCGTCCTCGAACTGGGGCAACTGGCCAAGGATATGGCCATCGCTCTCGGTGGCGACCGTGATCCCGGTGTTGGTGGCGCGCAGCAGGGGGCGAGAGAACTCCAGCGCCCGCATCCTGGCTATCTCCATGTGTTGCCAGGGGCCGATACTCTTGCCAAACCAGGCGTCGTTGGAGACGGTGAGCAGGAAGTCGGTCTGCTCGGTCACGTTACGGCGCAACTCCTCGGGGAAGATGATCTCGTAGCAGATGGCGGTGGCCAGACGCAGCCCCTTGGCCAGCAGGTTCTCCTGCACCGGCGCCCCTTCACTGAAGGAGGACATGGGCAGGTTGAAGAAGGGGGCGATGGGGCGCAGCAGATCGCCGAAGGGCACGTACTCGCCGATGGGCAGCAGGTGGACCTTGTTGTAGCGGTTGCCCTGCTCGTAGTGGTAGCTCTGCTTGCCGTCGAGATCCGTCATTCCCATGCCGAGCACCACGTTGTAGAAGCGGCGCTGGTCCATGTCGAAGTTGATGATGCCGGCGATGAGGGCGGTGTCGTTGACCTTCATCGCCTTGTCCAGGTTCTCCAGGTAGGGAACCATCTCCTTCTCGAGGGCCGGGATGGCGGACTCGGGCCAGACGATGATGTCGGCGTCCTGGTTCTGACGGCTCAAATCCTGATACTTGCGCACCGTGGGGACCAGCGTCTCCGGATCCCACTTCATGGACTGCTCGATATTGCCCTGTACCAGGGCCACCTTGACCGGCTCGCCGCGGGTCACCCAGCTGTGCTGCATGGAGAGCATGGCCAGGGCCACCAGGGCCGCCGGCACCGCCAGCCAGAGGAGGCGGCGGCTCTGCCACAACAGCCAGAGGCTGGAGGCGGTGAGCAGCAGGGCCAGGGTAATGGCCTGAACCCCGAGCAGGGGAGCCAGCCCCTTGAGAGGACCGTCGATCTGGGTGTAGCCAAACCAGAGCCAGGGGAAGCCGGTCAGCACCACGCCCCGCAGCCAGTCCGCCACCAGCCAGAGGGCCGGGAAGGCGAGCAGCCAGCGACTCCAGTGGCGCTGGCGAAAGAAGCGGGCAAAGGCCCAGCAGGCCAGCATCGGGTAGAGGGCCAGGTAGGCCGACAGGCCTGCCAGCAGCACGAAGGCCACCGGCAGCGGTATGCCGCCAAACTCGGTCATGCTGACGTGGATCCACCACAACCCCGGCAGAAACATCCCCATGGCGTAGCCAAAGCCACGCCAGGCGGCCTGCCTGGGGCTGGCCCTGTCGATCAGGGCATAGAGGCCGAGCAGGGAGGGAATGACCAGAGGCCAGTAGTTAAACGGTGAGAAGGCCATAACGGCGAGCGCCCCGAACAACAGGGCGCTAAGAGTGATCAGGAGTCTCGATTTCACGGATTATTGGGGCTCTGATTGGGCGGCAACATGGTCTTCCGGTATCTTAACCTGCAACTGCTGCAGACGGCGACGGTCGGCGTGCATCACCTTGAATTGATAGCCGTCGAGCACCACCTCTTCCCCCTTCTCGGGCAGGTGGCCAAAGGCGTGCATCACCAGGCCGCCCACCGTGTCCACCTCTTCGTCGCTGAACTCGCTGCCGAAGAAGTCGTTGAAGTCCTCGATCTCGGTGAGGGCGCTGACCGAGAAGACCCGCTTGCTGATGCGGCGGATCTCGTCGGGCTCGTTGTCATCGTCATCAAACTCGTCATCGATCTCGCCAACGATGAGCTCGAGGATATCCTCTATGGTCACCAGACCGGAGACACCGCCAAACTCGTCCACCACCATGGCCATGTGATAGCGCTCGGCCTGGAACTCCTTGAGCAGCCGGTCGACCCGCTTGCTCTCGGGGACGATGACCGCAGGGCGCAGGAAACGCTCGATGGAGAAGGGCTCCTCCTCCTGAGCCAGTCCCACCTTGAGCAGGTCTTTGGCGAGCAGGATCCCCTCCACGTGGTCCTTGTCTTCGTTGATCACCGGGAAGCGGGAGTGACCCGATTCGATGATGACGGGGAGGAAGGCCTCGATGGGTTGGGACTTCTCGATAGTCACCATCTGGGAGCGGGGGATCATGATGTCCCTGACCCTCAGTTCGGCGATCTCGAGCACGCCCTCTATCATGTCCTTGGTATCCTGGTCGATCAGATCGCGCTCTTCGGCGTCCTGAATCACTTCTACCAGGTCGTTACGGTCCTTGGGCTCGCCCTGGAACAGTTGGCTGAGTTTGTCGAGCCAGCTCTTCTTCGGCGAGCCGCTACTAGGGTGATCGTCGGTCATCTTGTCTCTTGATGGTTCACTTAAGGGGTGATGCGGCAGATATGAGGCTAAGCCCCAAGGGTTTCAAGGGGATTACTGCTCGTCATCGGCATAGGGGTCGGCGTAGCCCAGTTCGTGCATGATGTCGCGCTCAAGCTGCTCCATCTCTTCGGCTTCGTCGTCCTCAATATGGTCATAACCTAGCAGATGCAGGCAGCCGTGGACAACCATGTGTGCCCAGTGGGCCTCCAGGGGTTTGTCCTGTTCGATGGCCTCGCGCTCCACCACCTGGCGACAGATCACCAGATCCCCGAGCAGGGGCAGGTCGATGCCGGGCGGAGCCTCGAACGGGAAGGAGAGCACGTTGGTCGGCTTGTCCTTGCCCCGGTAGGTGAGGTTGAGATCCTGGCTCTCTGCCTCGTCTACCAGGCGCACGGTCACCTCGGCCTCCGGCTGAAAGCCCAGCACAGTGCCGTCCAGCCAGCGCTGGAAGTCGGCTTCGCTCGGCAGCCCTTGTTCATTTTCGCAGGCGAGCTGCAGATCCAGCATGACCTTCATGCCTGATTCTCCTTGTTGGCCTGACGCTCGGCGTCGGCACTGGCCTTCTGACGGGCCAGCTCGGCATCGAATGCCTCGTAGGCCTGGACGATGCGGGCGACCACCGGGTGGCGCACCACATCCTGGGACTGGAAGAAGTTAAACGAGAGTCCATCGACCCCCTGCAGCACCTCAAGGGCATGGCGTAGCCCCGATCTGGCACCCCGTGGCAGGTCGATCTGGGTGATGTCCCCGGTGATCACCGCCTTGGAGTTGAAGCCGATACGGGTCAGGAACATCTTCATCTGTTCTGTGGTGGTGTTTTGCGCCTCGTCGAGGATGATGAAGGCGTCGTTGAGGGTGCGGCCACGCATATAGGCGAGGGGGGCGACCTCGATGACGTTGCGCTCGATGAGTTTCTCCACCCGCTCGAAGCCCAGCATCTCGAACAGGGCGTCATAGAGAGGGCGCAGGTAGGGGTCCACCTTCTGGGAGAGATCCCCGGGCAGGAAGCCGAGCTTCTCGCCCGCTTCCACCGCCGGGCGGGTCAGCAGGATGCGGCGGATCTCCTGGCGCTCCAGGGCATCCACCGCGGCCGCTACCGCCAGATAGGTCTTGCCGGTGCCGGCCGGCCCTATGCCGAAGGTGATGTCGTGGCGCACTATGTTGGCGATGTACTGGGACTGGTTTTGGCTGCGGGCCTTGATCATGCCGCGCTTGGTCTTGATGTTGACCTCCTTGCCCCAGCTCATGCCCGGCTCCGGGCTCCCCTCATCCTGCTCCATGGCCTGGCTGCCGAGAATGGCCAGGTGCACCTGATCCGGCTCGATATCCGGGATCTGGTTGCCGCGCACCGGGGCCGTCTCCACGTAGAGCTGCTTGAGCAGCGCGGCGACAGCCTCTGCCTGGGCCGGCTTGCCCAGGATCTGGAAGTGGTTGTTGCGATAGCTGATCTCGACGCCCATGCGGCGCTCGAGTTGCTTGAGGTTGTCATCGAACGGGCCGCACAGGCTGGCCAGCCGGGCATTGTCGGCGGGTTCCAGGTGCAGGTTGATGGTAGAAATGTGTCGACTCAAGGGATCCTCGCAAGACGAAGCCGCCCGCCCGAAGGGCAGGCGGCTGATGGAATCAGTGGGGGGTAAAGCCGGCGACGCCCAGCTCGTCCGGCACGTTGTCCGGGCGGCGGGCCAGGATCTCGCCCGGTGCCGTGGCGACCCGCAGACCCATCGCCTCTTCCCCGTGCAGGAAGCGGCCGCGCAGGGAGTGGGGCATCACCTCGGTGATCTCCACGTCGGCGAAGTGACCGATGAGGCTGTGGGGACCCTCGAAGTTGACCACCCGGTTGTTCTCGGTGCGGCCACGCAGCTCCATGGGATTGAGCTTGGAGGGCCCCTCTACCAGGATGCGTTGGGTCGACCCCTGCATGGCGCGGCTCAGCTGCATCGCCTGGTTGTTGATGACGTGTTGCAGTCGATAGAGGCGCTCTTTCTTCACCTCCATATCCACATCATCCGGCAGGTCGGCGGCCGGGGTGCCCGGGCGCGGGCTGAAGATGAAGCTGAAGCTCATGTCGAAACCCACCTCCTCGATGAGCCTCATGGTGGCCTCGAAGTCCTCCTCGCTCTCGCCGGGGAAGCCGACGATAAAGTCGGAGCTGACGGTGATGTCCGGGCGGGCGGCTCGCAGGCGGCGGATCTTCGACTTGTACTCGAGGGCCGTGTGGGGGCGCTTCATCAGGGTCAGGATGCGGTCCGAGCCGCTTTGCACCGGCAGGTGCAGGAAGCTCACCAGCTCGGGGGTATCCTTGTACACCTCGATGATGTCGTCGGTGAACTCGATGGGGTGGCTGGTGGTGTAGCGAATGCGGTCGATGCCGTCGATGGCGGCCACCAGGCGCAGCAGCTCGGCGAAGGTGCAGATGCCGTCGTCATGGGTGGCACCACGCCAGGCGTTGACGTTCTGGCCCAGCAGGTTGACCTCGCGCACCCCCTGCTCGGCGAGTTGGGCGATCTCGTAGAGCACATCGTCCAGGGGACGGCTCACCTCTTCGCCACGGGTGTAGGGCACCACGCAGTAGGTGCAGTACTTGGAGCACCCCTCCATGATGGAGACATAGGCGGTGGGGCCTTCGGCACGGGGTTCGGGCAGCCGATCAAACTTCTCTATCTCGGGGAAGCTCACGTCCACCTGGGCGCCGCGGCCCTCCTGGACGCTCTTGATCATGGTCGGCAGGCGGTGCAGGGTCTGGGGGCCAAAGACGATGTCCACATAGGGGGCACGGCTGCGGATGGCGTCTCCCTCCTGGGAGGCGACACAGCCACCTACCCCGATTACCAGGGCGGGATTCTTCTCCTTGAGCAGCTTCCAGCGCCCCAGCTGGTGGAATACCTTCTCCTGCGCCTTCTCACGGATGGAGCAGGTATTCAGCAACAGCACATCGGCCTCTTCGGGCTCTTCGGTGAGCTGGTAACCGTTGCTGGCGTCGAGCAGGTCGGCCATCTTGGACGAGTCGTACTCGTTCATCTGGCAGCCCCAGGTCTTGATATGAAGTTTCTTGCTCATTGCTACTCTTGCGGGTGTTGATGTCGGCATGATCAAAGGACCGGGCATTTTACTCCGCAAAGGTGGCTCTGACCAGTTAATATCCAGAGGGGCAAATCCCTGCCTGGCATGCGGTTTTTGCGACTCCCCCACGCTGCCACGAGCCTCCAAAGCAGGCTACAATGGCCCCACTTTCCGCCAATGGAACCGTCCACGGAACAATCAATGATGCAATCTTGCGATATCGCCATCGTCGGCGGTGGCATGGTCGGCGCCGCGGCCGCCTGCCTGCTGGCGCGCCAGGGACTCGAGGTGAGTGTCATCGAGGCCGAGCTGCCCGCCCCCTTCGACCCGGCTCAGCCCATGGACCTGCGGGTCTCGGCCATCAGCGCCGCCTCGGTCTCTCTGCTCGAGCGAGCCGGCGCCTGGGAGGCTACCCGTGCCATGCGCGCCTGCCCCTATCGCCGCCTCGAGACCTGGGAGTGGGAGGGCTTTGCCACCCGCTTTTGTGCCGACGATCTGGGCTTGCCCCAGCTCGGCTATATCGTCGAGAACCGCCTGATCCAGCTGGGGCTGCTGGCGGCCATGGAAGCGTGGCCCAATGTGCACACCCTGACCCCGGCCCGCATCACGGCACTGGCCCAGACGCCTGAGTGTGCCACCCTGACGCTCGATGATGGCAGCCAGCTGCGGGCCCGCTGGGTGCTGGCCTGCGACGGGGCCGAGTCCCTCACCCGCCGGCTGGCCGGCATCGGGGTGTCGCGTTTCGAGTACCGTCAGCACTGCATGCTCATCAACATCGACACCGATGAGGGACAGCAGGATATGACCTGGCAGCAGTTTACCCCGAGCGGCCCGCGCGCCTTCCTGCCGCTTTGTGGAGCGCATGGCTCCCTGGTCTGGTATGACAGCCCGGCGCGCATCCGCGAGCTGATGGGGCTCACCCTGCCCGAGCTGGAACAGGCCGTTCGGGCCGCCTTCCCACACCGCCTCGGCGGTTTTCGGATCACCGGGCGCGGCAGCTTTCCTCTGGTGCGGCGCCATGCCAACCGCTATCACGCCGGTCGTGTGGTGCTGCTGGGGGACTCCGCCCATACCATCAATCCGTTGGCGGGTCAGGGGGTCAACCTCGGCTTCAAGGACGTGGCCTGCTGGTGCGACCTGCTGGCCAGGGCCGGGGAGCTGTGGCACGAGGCCTCGCTGGCCGGCCGCTATGAGCGTCGTCGCCGCCCCGACAACCAGCTGATGCAGTCGGGGATGGATCTCTTCTACGCCGCCTTTAGCAACCGGCTCGGGCCTCTGTCCGTGGTGCGCAACCTGGGGCTCAATCTGGCGGACAAGGCGGGGCCGCTCAAGGCGCTGGCCCTGCGTTATGCCCTCGGCTTGCAGTAGGGAAGCGGGATGACGCCTTGCCGATTTTTGAATGTGGATCTGGATCTGGCCTCTTGCGAGGATCTCACTCCCCTGGCCAGGGAGTTTGAGCTGGCGGGTATGTCGCGGCTGGCGTTGCACCCGGAGGGCGGCTCGTGGCTGGCCCGTTTCGAACTGGGTGAAGAGGGGGAAGGGCTCGAGGAGCCCGGTCCGGTGATCGAGAGGCTGGTGGCCCATATTGAGGCCCTGTCCACCGCCTCGGCGGCAATCTGGCGGCGCTGCGAGATGCGCCGCCTCGACATGGGCTACGAGAGCGGGGAGGGGGAGACCCTCATCCACACCCTGCCACCCCTGTTGCTGGCCAGGCTGGCCGCCCTCTCTGTGGCGCTGGGGATGACCCTCTATCCGGGCGGGCGCGACTAGGTAAAGCGCCGGCAGGATCACACTTATCGCCACGCGTCATGGGTAGTTGTCTCCCCTTTCGGGTAGCATGGCCCCCCCTGTTTTGGCAACTGACGACGGAATTGACGATGCGCAGCACCACACGCGAAATGGCGGCCCACAAGCGGGTTGCCCTGGTGGCCCACGACAACATGAAAGAGTCTCTTCAGCGCTGGGTACTACGGCGCAAGGAGGAGCTCAAGCTGCACCACCTCTATGCTACCGGTACCACGGGTACCCGGCTCGGCAAGGCGGCCTCGCTCCCCATTACCTGCCTCTTCTCCGGCCCCATGGGGGGGGATCAGCAGTTGGGTGCCCTCATCGCCGAGGGCAAAATCGATGTGCTCATCTTCTTCTGGGATCCCCTCAACGCCGTGCCCCACGATCCGGATGTGAAGGCCCTGTTGCGCCTGGCGGCGGTCTGGAACATTCCGGTTGCGACCAACGAGGCGACCGCCGATTTCCTGATGGACTGTCCCCACATGAACCGCGCTTTCACCGTCGAGATCCCCGACTATGCGGGGTATCTCAAGGAGCGCACCGAGTAAGTGCGGCGTCGTTGACGCGGCGACTCGGGCCCGATTGCAAAGAGAGAGGCCAGCCGGTGAACCGGCTGGCCTCTTCTGCGTTCAGTGGGCGGCGAACTGGTAGTGAAAGGTCGGAAGGCCCCACTTGTAGCGTACCGCCAGCAGGCGCAACACGAAGCCGATGCCGATGGCACCGAAGGCGGCCCATTCATTGGGCACCTGATGGGCCAGGGCCAGGCAGTAGAGGGCGGCCGTGACGAGGGAGACGGCGGCGTAGAGCTCCCGACGAAACACCAGGGGGATGCGTTGACAGAGGAGATCCCGCAGCACGCCGCCGAAGACGCCGGTCACCACCGCCATGATGCAGGCGATGGCGGGGCCGTGGCCCATCTCGATAGCCCGGGCCGCACCGAAGATGGAGAAGACCACCAGCCCCATGGCGTCGAGGGCGAGAAAGAGCTTGCCGAGGTAACGCATCAGGGGCGCCGAGACGACGCCAGCCATGGCAGAGGCGGCCACCAGCAGCACGTATTCCGGGTGCTCCACCCAGAGCAAAGGATAGTGACCGAGCAGCACATCACGGATGGTGCCGCCCCCGATGGCGGTGGCCGAGGCGATGATGATGACGCCAAAGAGATCCATTCGGCGGCGACCGGCGGCCAGGGCGCCGGTCATCCCCTCGGCGATGAGACCGATGATGAAGAGCAGGTGCAGCATGAGAAATCCCAGGGTATTCGAAAGCTGGGGATCCTACTCATGCAAGGAGCGTGGGGCAAATGCAAAAAATTAATGTTAGTTTTTCTAATGATGAGGGGCGCCGCGGCGCCCCTCTTGTTTACCCTGCCCGTCGTGGCAGGTGTTGTGTCCGGTATTGATCGACCCACATGGCGGTGGCGCCACAGATGGCGACCGGCATGACGAAGAGATTGACCACGGGGATAGAGGAGAAGAGGGTCACCAGGGCGCCGAAACTCAGGCACTTGCCCCGCCGCGCCTTGAGCGCCTCGCGCATGGTGACGAAATCGATCTTGTGGTTATCGAAGGGATAGTCCACGTACTGGATCGCCATCATCCAGGCGCTGAAGAGGAACCAGAGCAGGGGGGCCAGAGTTTGCCCCACCACGGGGATGAGGAACAGCAGCAGGCAGCCGATGGCCTTGGGCAGGTAGTACTTGAGCTTGAGCCATTCGCGACCGAAGGTGCGGGGGATATCCTTGACCACGTCCATCACGCCACTGTCGCTCGGGGTCTCGCCGGTCAGGGCCTGCTCCACCTTTTCGGCCAACAGGCCGTTGAAGGGGGCCGCTATCCAGTTGGCCACCGAGCTGAAGATGAAGGAGAAGAGCACCAGTATGGTGATGAGGGCCAGGGGCCAGAGCAGATAGTCGAGCCAGGAGAGCCACTCGGGGATCTGCCGGTGCAGCCAGGCAAACAGACCATCGAGCTGCAGCAGCAGGGCATAGAAGGCGGCGGCAAACAGCACCACGTTGACCAACAGGGGGATCAGCACGAAGGTGCGGATGCCCGGTTGGCGGATGAGGGAGAAGCCGCGCAGGAAGTAGTCTGCGCCGCTGACCGAATCTTTCACCAGGGGTTGCTTCATCAGGAGTCCATCTGTGGGTCGGAAGATGCCCGCATATTACAAACAAGCTGTCGATTTGGTAAAGTTGCCAGCCATTTCCCTCGACGATTGCCCCTCTCCATGCGTCTGAAATCGATCAAGCTTGCCGGCTTCAAGTCGTTTGTGGAGCCCACCCGGATCAGTCTGTCGGCGGACATGACGGCGGTCGTGGGGCCCAACGGCTGCGGCAAGTCCAACGTCATCGACGCAGTGCGCTGGGTATTGGGGGAGAGCTCGGCGCGCCATCTGCGTGGCGAGAACATGACAGACGTCATCTTCAATGGCTCCACCAACCGCTCCCCCCACTCCCGCGCCTCGGTCGAGCTGGTCTTCGACAATCCCCATCACCGGGTACCCGGCGAGTTTGGCCGCTTCAGCGAGATAGCGGTGCGCCGCGAGGTCTACCGGGATGGCAATAACCTCTACTTTATCAACGGCCAGAAGTGCCGGCGTAAGGATGTCACCGACCTCTTTCTCGGCACCGGGCTGGGCCCGCGCAGCTACGCCATCATAGAGCAGGGCACCGTCAGCCGGCTGGTGGAGTCCCGTCCGGCCGATCTCAAGCTGTTCCTCGAGGAGGCCGCCGGGGTGTCGCGCTACAAGGAGCGCCGGCGCGAGACCGAGCAGCGCATCCGTCACACCCGGGACAACCTGGAACGCCTCGGCGACATTCGGGGCGAGCTGGGGGAGCGGCTCTTGCACCTCAAGGCCCAGGCCGAGACGGCCGAGCGCTATCGTCAGCTCAAGGGGCGCAGCCGGGCGGCACGCAGCGAACTGATCGGCTCCGAGCTGTGGAGCATCGAAAACCGGCTGGTCGAGATCAAAGGGGCCCTCGCCGAACATGAGCAGGCCCTGGCGGCCCTCGATGCCCGCCGCACCCACGACGAGGCCCAAGCCCTGACTCTTGCCACCGCCCGCCAGGAGCGCCAGGCCGAGCAGGCCGAACGTCAGCAGCAGATCTTCCTCGGTGGTCAGGCCATCGCCCGTCTCGAGCAGCAGACCCTGCACCGGGCCGAGCAGGGCAGGGAGTGGCAGCGTCGGCGTGCCGCCCTGGCCGAGCGTATGCACCACCTGGGGCAGCAGTTGGCCCGGGAAGAGGCGCGGCTGGGCGAGTTGCAGCTGGAGGGGGAGAGGGCCGAGTTGCTCCTCGAGGAGGCCCAGGCCCGCCAGGAGGAGGCCCAAGGGCGTCAGCAGGCAGGTCAGGAGCGGGTCGTGCAGCTGCGCGGGTTGCGCGAGCAGTGGCAACTGCGCCTCGGGGAGCTGCAAGGGGAGCTGACTCGCCTCAACGCCGAGGTCAGCCACCGGCAAGAGCTGTTGGCCCGCATCCGTCTCGCCCGCCTCAAGCTCGAAGACGAGCGGGGCGAACCCGTCATGGGGGTCTCCCCGAGTCCTCTTCCCCCTCTCGAGGCGGCGCTCGCTGCAGCCCAGGCGAACCACGCCGGCGCCGCCGTCAGGCAGAGCCAGTGTCAGAGCGGGCTGCGGGAGGCTCAGGCCCGCTGGCAGGGTGCCCTGGGTGCCCTGCGCGAGCACAGGGCGCGCCTGCAGACCCTGGAGGCCCTGCTCGGCGAGGAGCCGCAGGAGGGGCTTGGGGATCACCTCACTCTGGACCAGGCCTGGGCCCAGGCCCTCGACAAGGTACTCGGTCACTGGCTGGGTGCCACCACGGGCGAGTCCGACCATGAGATCGTGCAGGGGCGCTTTGTGGGTCGGGCCGCCCCCCCCGCCGCCGGCTCGCTGGCCGAGCGGGTCAGGGGCGACTATCTGCCGGATTTTATCAATACCATTCGCACCGCGCCGGACAGGGCGGCTGCCCTTGCCCTGCGACCCACGCTGGCGCAGGGCGAGTCGGTGATCACCCCGCTCGGGGAGTGGTTTGGCCGTAACTGGGCCGATCTTGGACAGAGCCAGCGTTTGGGGCGCTTGTCCTTGCAGGCCGAGAGTGAGCGACTGGCCGGCGAGGCGGTGCACCTGGAGGCCGAGTCACTGCGCCTCGAAGCCCTGCACGAGCAGGCCGGGGTGATGGCGGCGAGTGCTGACGAGGCGCTGGCGCAGACGACGGCGCGGCTGCGCGAAGCCGAGCAGGGTCTGCAGCAGGCGCGGGAGCTGTGGCGACTCGAGGAGGGGCGCCAGAGCGAGCGTGGCGAGCGTCATCGGCGTATCGCCGGCGAGCTCGCTCGTCTGGATGAAGAGCTCGTGACCGAGCAGGCGCGTCAGGAGGCGGCCTGTGAGGCCAAGTTGCTGGCCGAGGAGCGCCTCGAGGAGTGGCAGAGCCGGGGAGAGGATGAGGCGCTGCAGCGGGCGCAGCGGGAGCAGCAGGGGCTCGACGAGAGTCTGGAGCAGGCCAGGCAGGCCAGGGAGCACGCCCACTCCGATGCCCAGCGTCTGCAGCAGGAGCGGGAGAGCTGCCGCCATCTGTGCGAGCTCCATCGCACCGAGCTGGTCCGGGTACGCGAAGAGCACGCCCAGTTGGCCCTGCCCGAGCGCGATGAGGCGGTGGATCTGCCCCCCCTGCTCGAGACCCAGCGCCGGCTGGAGGCGGAGCAACTGACCACCCATCAGGCGCTGGCCCACCTCGAAAGTGAGCTGACGGCCCTCGACAAACGTCGCCAGGAGGATCACAAGTCTCTGGTGGGGCTGCAAGAGAAGTTGGCACAGCTAAGGCTGGAGCGAGAGCGACTGCTCACTCGCAGGCAGGCACTGCACGAGCAGTTCGAGGAGCTGGGGGTGCGCTTTGCCGATCTCGATCAGGCCGCCCTGCTACAGGCGGATCGCGGCAAGCTGCGTCAGGAGATCCAGGCTCTGGAGGAGCAGGTGACGGCACTGGGCGCCATCAACCTGGCGGCGCTCGAGGAGTATGAAGAGGCGCGCACCCGCGCCGAATACATGGAAAACCAGTGCCAGGACCTCGAACAGGCCCTCGAAACCCTGGAGCAGGCCATCAAAAGAATCGACCGGGAGACACAAATCCGCTTCCGAGACACTTTCGATAAGGTCAACGAAGATTTAAAATCGCTGTTTCCAAAGGTATTTGGGGGTGGGAGCGCCTGGCTCGAACTCACTTCCGACGATCTGCTGGAGGCCGGGGTCACCATCATGGCGAGACCACCGGGGAAAAAGAATGCTACCATCGCCCTGTTGTCTGGAGGGGAGAAGGCGCTGACCGCGCTTGCGCTGGTTTTTGCCATCTTCAGACTCAATCCAGCACCTTTTTGTATGCTGGATGAGGTGGATGCACCGCTCGATGAAGTGAACGTGGGTCGCTTCTGTTCTCTTGTCAAAGAGATGTCGAGCACAGTACAGTTCGTTTACATCAGTCATAATAAGGTCTCCATGGAGATGGCCGAGCAGCTGGTCGGCGTGACGATGCAAGAGCCCGGGGTATCCCGCATCGTCTCGGTTGATATTGGTGAAGCCGTCGCTCTGGCTGAGCAAAACTAGAAAGAGAAGCAGCTAATGCAGGAATTGCGCTACATCTTGGTTGCCTTGGGCGGGATTGCCATCGCGGCATTGCTCATTCACGGGTTGTGGACTAACAGAAAGAATCGCAAGTCGCCCATCAAGGAGAAGCCTCTCGGCCGGGTCGAGACCCGCTCCCGCGATGACGACAGTTTCGATGATGATGGCATCGGTCAGGTGCGGGTGGTCAGCAGCCGTCGCGCCGAGCCCAAGATGCAGCCGGAGGAGCCCAAGCCGGCTCGCCGTGCCCCCCCCATCTATCGCCGCGAGGAAGAGGACGACGAAGACGAGCTGCCGCCTCTCGAGCCTCAGCCTCGTGTCGAGCCTGCCTATGCCCGTCAGCCGCGTCCGGCTGAACTGGCCTATGCCGAGCCGGCTCCGCGCATGAGCCCCCCCGCCTATGAGCCCGAGCCGGAGGAGGACGATGAGGTTCAACCAGAGCCTGCGCCGGTGCGCAAGCCCTCACCCGTGATTCGCCGCACACCGGTACAGCCTCGCAGCCGTCCCCAGCGCGAGCCCGTGATGAGCGCGCCCCTCGACGAGGAGCCGCAACCGCCGGCCTATGAGCCCGAACCCGAGCTGCGCGCCGAGCCCCGTTATGAGCCCGAGCCCGCACTGCGTGCCGAGCCCCCCTATGAGCCGGAGGCCGAACCGGTACGTGCGCCGGTCGAGAAGACCTGGCAGGACGTCTACGTGATGAACCTGATGGCTCGTCCCGGCCGCGAGCTGGAAGGGGGCACCCTGCTCTCCTCCCTGCTGGCGACCGGCTTCAAGTTCGGCGAGATGGAGATCTTCCACCGCCACGAGGATGCCGACGGTCACGGCGAGGTGCTCTTCTCCATCATCAACATGGTCAAGCCGGGTACCTTCAACCCCTACCGGATGGAGCAGTTCACCACTCCGGGGGTGTCGCTGTTTATGCAACTGCCCCTGCGCAGCAACGCCGCTCTGGCGTTTGAAGAGATGCTGCGCACCGCCGATCAGCTGGCCAGCGATCTCGACGCCATGCTGACCGACATGGAGCGCAGCCCCCTCAGCGACGAGACCATCGATCGTTGCCGCCGTGAGCTGGCCGCCTACGAGGCAAGCCGCGACTGAGGCAAGCGTTGAACCCATGACCCTTCCCGATGCGGTACTTTGGTGCCGCATCGTCATTTCTGGACCCCGGAAAGAAGACGATGAGCGATTATCAGACCCGTCACCGCCAACTAAGCCAGCAGCTGACCGAGTATGGCCATCAGTACTATGTGCTGGACACCCCGACCGTCACCGACGCCGAGTATGACCGCCTGATGCGCGAGCTGCTGGCCCTCGAGGCCGAGCATCCCGAGCTGCGCACTCCCGATTCCCCCAGCCAGCGTGTCGGTGCGGCCCCCCTGTCGGCCTTTGCCCAGGTGACCCACGAGATCCCCATGCTGAGTCTCGACAACGTCTTCAGTGACGAGGAGCTGCTGGCCTTCGAACAACGGATGCAGGACAGGCTCAAGCGCTCCCACACCTTCACCTTCTGCTGCGAGCCCAAGCTCGATGGTCTGGCGGTGAGCCTGCTCTATGTGGATGGCCTGCTGCTGCGCGCCGCCACCCGGGGCGATGGCAGCACGGGGGAGGAGATCACCGAGAACGTGCGCACCATCCGCACCATTCCCCTGCGCCTCAGCGGCGCTGGCTGGCCGGCACGCCTCGAGGTGCGCGGCGAGGTGTTTATGCCCAGGGCCGGGTTTGAGGCGATGAACGCCAGGGCCCTGGCCGCCGGCGAGAAGGTGTTCGTCAACCCGCGCAACGCCGCCGCCGGCAGCCTGCGCCAGCTCGATTCCCGCATCACCGCCTCCCGTCCCCTCGACTTCTACGCCTATGGGGTGGGTGTCGGTGGCGACGAGCTGGGAGGCTCTCACTTTGGTCGCTTGCAACAGCTACAGGCATGGGGGCTGCCCCTTAGCCCCGAGGTGAAACTGAAAGAGGGCGCCGCCGGCTGCCAGGCGTTCCACGACGACATCCTGGCCCGTCGGGACCGGCTTCCCTATGAGATCGACGGGGTGGTCTACAAGGTGGACGACATCGCCCTGCAGCAGGAGCTGGGTTTTGTGGCGCGCGCGCCCCGTTGGGCCACCGCCCACAAGTTCCCCGCCCAGGAGGAGATGACCGAGCTTGAGAACGTGGAGTTCCAGGTCGGCCGCACCGGCGCCATCACCCCGGTCGCCAAGCTCAAGCCCGTCTTCGTCGGCGGCGTTACCGTCTCCAACGCCACCTTGCACAACGGCGACGAGATAGCGCGCCTCGGCGTCATGGTCGGCGACACCGTGATCGTGCGCCGCGCCGGCGACGTGATCCCGCAGGTGGTCTCTGTGGTCGAGGCCAAGCGTCCGGCGGATGCCCGCGCCATCCTGTTCCCGGATGCCTGCCCTGTGTGTGGCTCGGCCATCGAGCGTATCGAGGGGGAGGCGGTGGCTCGCTGCTCCGGCGGTCTCTTCTGCGGCGCCCAGCGGGCGGCGGCCCTCAAGCACTTCGCGGCGCGCCGCGCCATGGACATAGAGGGACTGGGCGACAAGATCGTCGATCAGCTGGTTGAGCGGGAGCTGGTGAAGACCCCGGCCGACCTGTTTGGGCTTAACGCCATCGTGCTGGCCCGCCTGGAGCGAATGGGGCCCAAGTCGGCCCAGAATCTGGTGGCCGCCATCGACAAGGCGCGCAGCACCACCCTGCCGCGCTTCCTGTTTGCCCTGGGGATCCGTGAGGTGGGGGAGGCCACGGCCCTCAATCTGGCCAACCACTTCCTCACCCTGGAGGCCCTGCGTGCCGCCTCGGTCGAGCAACTGCTCGAGGTGGCCGACGTGGGTGAGGTGGTGGCCAAACACGTCTGGTTCTTCCTGCGACAACCTCACAACATCGAGGTACTCGAGGCCCTGCTGGCTGCGGGCATTCACTGGCCGGCCATCGAGAAGAAGGAGGCCAGCGAGCAACCCTTCGCCGGCAAGACCTTCGTGCTGACCGGCACCCTCACCACCCTGTCGCGCAATGACGCCAAGGCGGCCCTGCAGGCACTCGGCGCCAAGGTGGCAGGCTCGGTCTCGGCCAAGACCGACGTGCTGGTGGCGGGGGAGGCGGCGGGCTCCAAGCTTGCCAAGGCCCAGGAGCTTGGCATCACCATCTGGACCGAGGCCGAGTTGCAGCAGGCTCTGGCAGAGCAGGCATGATGCGAGAGGGCCCCTTGACGGGGCCCTCTGTTATTCCAGCCACTCCACCTTGTTAGCCCAGCGCTCCGGTGGTGTCAGCTTCCAGCGCGCCAATTCACTGCGGCTGAAAACATACTTGCCCCGCTGTGCGGCCCGGGGGGAGATGCTCTCTGGCCGGGCACCGTCCATGATGGCATTGAGCAGACCGGCTGCCATCATGCCCTGCTCTCGCCCGTCCAGTACCAGTCCCCCGGCCGCCTTGCCCTGGCCAACGGTAAACTCCCAGAAGCAGAACAGGGGGAGGGGGGCGTGGTGATTGCTCCAGTCCAGTACCTCGTTCTCACTGACGTGTCTCCCCTGCACGTCAGTCAGGGTGTGATAGAGGCCGATAAAGATGGCCTGATACCCCTGCTCTTTGGATTCCTGCAGCCGCTTCTGCCAGAGCGGGTAGTTGCCGATCAACTCTATGGTGACCTGGGTTTGCCCTATGTTCAGGTTGGTCTGGGTTCGAAACTCGTCATCCACCGAGGCCAGTGACACGTCACTGGAGTCGAATAAGACAAGCACCTTGTCGAGCCCCCCCATCATGCGCGACATCTCCTGAATATTGCGCTTGAGCAGGGGGCGCTCCAGCACGCCCGTGACGTTTTTTCGTCCCAGCAGCTCCTTGTGGCGCGGGTTCTCGTTCATGCCGAGAAAGACCACGGGAGTACCCGCATCGGCGATGGGGTGGGCCAGATAGTTGATGGCGTTATCATCCGAAAGCAAGACCCAGTCTGGCCTGACCTTGTGATAGAAGGCCAGGGCATCGGCCGCCTGCTGATCGAAGCGCTCGCGGGGAAGGCGCTTGGTGTCGAGATAGAAGCGGCTTATCTCGTGGTGACCCTTGAGCTGGCTCAGCACTCCCTGGTTGTAACTTATGTCCCAGGCATAGTCGGGGTGGTAGCTGCTGATGATAAGCAGCTTGCCGGCTTGCACACTCTGAACCGTGATGAGCAACAGCAGAAGTAGCATGGGTTTCATGAGGTGATCTCCCTAAGCGTCTGTTGAGCATAAACGCCCTTGTCGCCCTTTACCGACGGGCGAGTTTTTTTTCATTTCCTCTTGCAATCCATGCAGCCCAAGCGGGCTCTGCCCTGCTGTTGCGTGGGGTTCTTATGGCGCTGGTTGCGCCCTGGCCAGGGTTTCAAAAACCTGTTCTGGATCAATATTCCCGGCGATCGTTTCGGGCCTAATACACCCAACATATAGTTGCGCTATTTTGTTTTTCACCTATATGTTGTGTTTATAAGTTGTGCATAAGCTGTTCTCGTCTGCACTGTGTCCGGGTTTTCTCTAGCCGGGATACGGTCTGCTGCGTCCAGGGCCGGGCGCTGACGTGAACCATTCAAGGGCGACACCGGCTGGCAGGCCGGTTTTTTACGGGGAGTGAATCATGAAACCGGTTGTGATCAAGCGCGATGGCTGCCGAGCACCATTTGATGCCAATCTGATTGTCGAGGCGGTCGCCCGGGCTGCCGAGGCCGTCGCTCATCCCCAGCGTGAGTTGGCCGAAGAGATTGCTGCCCAGGTCTGCCTGGAGCTTGAAGGGCGCGGTGAGGTGGACATTCACGAGATCCAGACTCTGGTGGAAAACCGCCTGATGGCCTCGGATCACAAGGAGATCGCCCGCGTCTACATCGAATACCGTCACGACCGGGATCGCGAGCGCGAGACCCGTGGCCGCCTGGCCCGCGAGATCCGCGGCCTGGTGGAGCAGACCAATGCCGCCCTGCTCAACGAGAACGCCAACAAGGATTCCAAGGTGATCCCGACCCAGCGCGACCTGCTGGCAGGGATCGTGGCCAAGCACTATGCCACCACCTACATGCTGCCGCGTGATGTGGTACAGGCCCACGAGAGCGGGGCGCTGCACTTCCACGATCTCGATTACTCCCCCTTCTTTCCCATGTTCAACTGCATGTTGATCGATCTGAAGGGAATGTTGACCCACGGCTTCAAGATGGGCAACGCCGAGATCGACACCCCCAAATCCATCAGTACCGCCACCGCGGTCACTGCCCAGATCATCGCCCAGGTGGCGAGTCACATCTATGGCGGCACCACCATCAACCGTATCGATGAGGTGCTGGCCCCCTACGTGACCATCAGCTGGGAGAAGCACCGCGAGGTGGCACAGGAGTGGGGCATTGCGGACGCCGAAGGCTATGCCATGGCCCGTACCGAGAAGGAGTGCTATGACGCCTTCCAGTCCCTCGAGTACGAGGTGAACACCCTGCACACCGCCAACGGCCAGACCCCGTTTGTCACCTTCGGCTTTGGCCTTGGCGAGAGCTGGGAGTCGCGGATGATCCAGCGCGCCATCTTGCAAAACCGCATCGCCGGCCTTGGCAAGAACAAAAAGACCGCGGTCTTCCCGAAACTGGTGTTTGCCATCAGGGATGGTCTCAACCATCGGCCGGGCGATCCCAACTACGACATCAAGCAGCTGGCCCTGGAGTGCGCCTCCAAGCGCATGTACCCGGACATCCTCAACTACGACCAGGTGGTCAAGGTGACCGGCTCCTTCAAGACCCCCATGGGATGTCGCTCCTTCCTCGGTGCCTACGAGGAGAATGGCGAGCTCATTCACGAGGGGCGCAACAACCTGGGGGTAGTGAGCCTCAACCTGCCGCGCATCGCCCTGCAGGCTCGCGACGAGGCAGACTTCTTTGATCGTCTCGATGCCGCCCTGCGGGTTGCCAAAAAGGCACTGATGTACCGCATCGAGCGCCTCGACGGGGTCAAGGCCCGGGTCGCCCCCATCCTCTATATGGAAGGGGCCTGCGGTGTGCGCCTCAAGGCCGATGACAACATCAGCGAGATCTTCAAAAACGGTCGTGCCTCCATTTCGCTGGGCTATATCGGCCTTCACGAGACCATCAACGCCCTGTTTGGCAACCAGGTTCACGTCTTTGACGACGAGACCCTGCGCCAGAAGGCGGTGGCCATCGTGCAGCGCCTGCGCGATGCGGTCGATGGATGGAAGCGTGAGACCGGCTATGGCTTTAGCCTCTACTCCACCCCGAGCGAGAACCTCTGCACCCGTTTCTGCCGCGTCGATGCCAAGGAGTTCGGTGTGGTGCCGGGGGTGACCGACAAGGGTTACTACACCAACAGCTTCCACCTCGATGTGGAGAAGCAGGTCAACCCCTACGACAAGATCGACTTCGAGGCCCCCTATCCGCCCATCGCCAGCGGTGGCTTCATCTGTTACGGGGAGTATCCCAACATCCAGCACAATCTGGAGGCGCTGGAGAACGTATGGGACTACAGCTACGACAAGGTGCCCTACTATGGCACCAACACCCCCATCGACGAGTGCTACGACTGTGGTTTCACCGGCGAGTTCGAGTGCACCTCCAAGGGCTTCACCTGTCCGCGCTGCGGTAACCACGATCCCGCCAAGGTGTCGGTGACCCGCCGGGTGTGTGGCTACCTCGGTAGCCCGGATGCCCGTCCCTTCAATGCGGGCAAGCAGGAAGAGGTCAAGCGCCGCGTCAAACATATGTGATGTATTGGTTGCATTATCCATTTGGTTAATGCAACCATGCTTAAAAACATAAAGTGGGGTAAAAATGGATCTTTCTCTTCTTGTCTTATCTTATGAAACAGAACAGGGTCAAAATAAGATAAAAACAATAAATAGAGATGCAGAGGTTTTGTTTTCTCTTCCTGATGTTGTTCGTATATTAATTGCTGAAAATAGATTGCATTCGACAGGGAATGTAAATGTTGGGTTTGATGGTTTTTATCGTGCACAAATTGAAGCTCTCGAACCAGATGAACAGCAAATAATCCAAGGTGAACCGACTCTCGATAATCCAGGTCATGAATTGTATGTGACTCAACCAGGACTTCTTCGCTTGTTGTCGAGAGACAAGAGTCCTGCATGTAAGAGATTTCAACGCTGGGTTTTCCATGAAGTAATACCCTCCATTATAAAATTTGGCAACTATCCTCCACCTTCCCAGGCGGAGTCTGACCTGATGAGACTTGCAAAGCTAATGGTTAGTGAAATAGCAGCCAGAGAAAAGTTGGAAAGGGAAACCAAGGCTCAACTGGCCGAACATTCTGCCAGAATATCTCATCTATCCAATGAGGTCACTTTGATCAAAGAGAGCTCTAGTGATTTTGCACGGTTTGCTCATATTGACGAGTATTGTGATGGGATGGATGATGCGACTAAATACTATATATTCTGCATGTGCGATAAAGTATGTTTAGAAGGTCAGATAGAAACAAAGAAAATATCAATGGATGGGGTTGGATTTAATAAGCTTTTCCCTAGAGATGTTATTCTTTCTGTATTGAATAGAGATTAAATGTTTTATCACCAGTATTATCCAGTTGATGTGATCAATGGCCCGGGCACCCGGGCCACCCTGTTTGTATCGGGCTGCGAGCACCAGTGTCGTGGCTGTTACAACCAGTCCACCTGGCGCCTCGACAGCGGCCACCCGTTCGATCGGGCCATGAGCGATCGGGTGATCGCCGATTTAAGCGATACCCGCATCAAGCGGCGCGGTCTTTCGCTCTCCGGTGGCGACCCGCTTCACCCGGCCAACCTGGCCGACGTGCTGGCCCTGGTGAAACGGGTGCGCGCCGAGTGCCCGGACAAGGACATCTGGTGTTGGACCGGTTATCGCCTCGACGAGCTCACGGCGGCCCAGCAGGAGGTGGTGAGCCTCATCGACACCCTGGTCGATGGCCGCTTCGAGCAAGCGTTGGCCGATCCGGGCCTGGTGTGGCGTGGTAGTAGCAACCAGATCATTCATCGCTTTCGGCTCGGGGACGAAAGCGACGGCGAGCAATAAAAAAACCGGGCGTTCGCCCGGTTTTTTGTTTCGCTCATCCCTTACTTGGCGGGGATCTGCTCCAGCACACGGCTCAGCAACTGCCAGAAGCGCTCCACTGCGACGATATGTACACGCTCGTCCGGGGAGTGGGCGCCGCGGATGGTCGGGCCGAAGGAGACCATGTCCCACTCGGGGTAGGCGCTCTTGAACAGACCGCACTCGAGACCGGCGTGGATCACCATGATGTTGGGGCGGCTGCCAAACAGCTCCTGATAGGCGCCGCGGACCAGCTCCATGACCGGAGAGTTGACGTTCGGGGCCCAGCCCGGATAGGCACCGGTGAACTCGCAGCTGGCGCCGGCCAGGGCGAACAGGGAGCGGGTCATCTGCTCGATCTGGTCGCGACCCGAGTCGATGAGGGAGCGGATCAGGCACTGGATGTAAACCTCACCGTCCAGGGTCTTGATGACGCCCAGGTTGGTGGAGGTCTCGACCACACCGGCCATGCTGTCGCTCATGCGCATCACGCCGTTGGGACAGGCCATCAGGGCGTCCAGCAGGCGATCGCGCAGGGCGGTGCTCATCACTTTGGCAGGCGCCGTGGTCTGGGTCAGCAGCAGGGTGAGGTTGGGCTCGGTGGCCGCCAGCTCGCTTTGGTAGATGCCGGTGAAGCGATCGACCAGAGCCTTGAAGGCGTTGACGCTTGCGCCCGGCACAATCAGGGTGGCGCGGGCCTCACGGGGGATGGCGTTGCGCAGGGTGCCGCCGTGGATCTCGGCGAGCTCCACATTCAGATCCTGAGCGGCCTTGAGCAGGCGCACCAGCAGCTTGTTGGCATTGCCGCGGCCGCGATGGATGTCACCACCCGAGTGGCCGCCGACCAGACCCTTCACCTGCAGCTCGAATGCCTCGCCCGCGGGGGCTGCGATCAGCTCGAGGGGGAAGCGAATGTTGGCGTCGACGCCACCGGCGCAGCCCATATAGACCTCACCGTCCTCTTCGGAATCGGTGTTGATGAGGATCTCCCCCTCCAGCCAGCCGGCCTCGAGGCCGAAGGCGCCGGTCATGCCGGTCTCTTCATCGGAAGTGAGCAGCACCTCCAGCGGGCCGTGCTTGAGGCTCTTGTCGGCCAGCACCGCCAGGCAGGCGGCCATACCGATGCCATTGTCGGCACCCAGGGTGGTGCCGCGGGCGGTGACCCACTCACCATCCACATAGGCATCGATAGGGTCTTTGGTGAAGTCGTGCGGTGTGTCGGCATTGGCCTGGGGCACCATATCCAGGTGTGCCTGCAGCACCACCGGCTTGCGGTTCTCCATACCCGGGGTGGCGGGCTTCTTGATGAAGAGGTTACCGACCTTGTCCTGCTTCACCGCCAGCCCTTCGGCATTGGCCCACTCGGTGATCCAGCTGGCGAGGGCCTGCTCGTGCTTGGAGGGGTGGGGGATGGAGCAGATTTTCTCGAAGAAATGCCACACCAGGGTGGGGGAGAGGGAACTCAGTTGTGCCACGTCATGACTCCTTACACGGCAGGAAAGAGGGGTGGCAAGGATAATACAGTCAACGGCGCAAAAAGGTGAGCCAACTGTTCAAATGGAAAGTAAAGGAGTGTAAAGCCGGGGAGTCCGGGGTGATAAATCCCTTTTTTGTGATGTTCCTCACAAAAGTGTTGTGCAAAAAAGAGACCCGGTGTAGAGTACAAACCGTGATGAAGATCACGCTTCATGGACCGGACAATACGCCTCCAGGGAACAGAAGCAAAGCAAGTGCGCCTCCACGGAACCGAGTATCAGCTTATGGAAAAGCCCGCATCTAAGGTACGTTACTTGTTACGCATTAAGGAGTCTTGATATGGTCGGCAGCAACGCCTCTTACTGGTTTGCCAGCGCTCTCTACACCCAGAGCTTCCAGTATCCCAATCCCTTCCGCCGTTAATCCGGTGGAAAGCAAGACAGCAGGCCAGATGCCTGCTGTTTTTGTTTCTGCATTTCATACTGTGCGCCGGGACACAGAGTATGGTGAAAGTCGCTGGAAAAACGATTGTCACCTCACTATAATCCGCCGCAACTTTTATCCCCTGTCGTTGGATCATAGTGCCTGCCTGCTCGCCAGTGCCGGCCCTTTGTCGCATCTGCAGGAATCCATTTTTGCGCGTCAGCGCTCTGCCGCTCCCGAGGTCGTCATGCCGAAGAAGTTTTATGTGTCATGGGATAACCTGCAGCGTGAGGCTCGCCGCCTTGCCCGTCGTCAACTGCCCGTCAGCCAGTGGAAAGGGATCATCGCCGTCAGCCGTGGCGGTCTGGTGCCGGCGGCCCTGATGGCCCGTGAACTCGGTATTCGCAATGTGGAGACCCTGTGCATCTCCAGCTACGACCACGACAACCAGCGCGAGCTGGTCGTGGTCAAGCCGGCGACCACGGCCGGTGATGGCGAGGGGTGGCTGGTGGTCGATGATCTGGTCGATACCGGTGGTACCGCCAAGGCGATTCGTGAGCTGTATCCCCGCGCCAAGTTCATCACCATCTTCGCCAAGCCTCAGGGTGAGCCCCTGGTTGACGACTTCGAAGTCTCCATCCCCCAGGACACCTGGATAGAACAACCCTGGGACATGGCGCTGGAGTTTATGACGCCGATCTGTGACGAGGAGTAACTCTCCCGCCGTGACAAGGGGTCCAGATGGGCCCTTTTTGCTGGGCGCCGTAGCCCTTGGGGGTGATTTTCGCCCTCTCATCGGCTTAATATGGGAGTCATGTTTCCTACTCCTTGAGAGGCCCTTGTGGAACCGAATGATGAGCTCACCCTGACCGAGCGACTGTTTAGCCAGGTCAGGCGGGTTCGGGAAACCTCCCAGATATCCAATAGTTCCCCTGCCGAGCCGGAAGCGGTTCCGGGTGAGCGTCCCTTTATCGATGGCTCCTTCTCGACCCGCTGGTATCGCCTGCTGCGCCGCCCCGCCTGGGCCTGGCAGGGAGCCGATCCGGTCGAGGTCGAAGAGGTATTGTCCCGGATTGCGGCCGCCGATGGGGAACGCACCCATGAGCACTTTCTCGATACCATCAAGGGCTATGTTCCCGGTAACTGGATCTATGAGTGGAGCCAGTTGGCCGGCGACTATTACAAGCGTGGCCGGACGGCTCTGGCCGGTGACGAGCGCGACAGTGCCCGAGCCTTGTTGCTGCGGGCTGCCCGCTACTACTCCATCGCCAGCTATCCCCATCTCAAGGAGGACGAGTTGGCCGATCAGGCCCAGTTGCTTGGCAACATGGCCTATCGGGAGGCGGGCAAGCTCTTTACTGTCCCCCTCAAGGAGCTGCAGATCCCGTTCCGCGGCAAGAGCATCCAGGGATATTTGCACCTGCCCACTACCGAGCGCCCTGTGCCCCTGGTGATGGTGAGCGGCGGGATCGACTCGCTGCAGATCGACTTTGTGCAGCTCTATCTCAAGTATCTGGAGCCGGCCGGCATCGGCATGTTGTCGCTGGATATGCCGGGGATCGGTTATGCGGAGCATTGGCCCCTGGTGCAGGACACCAGCCGGCTACATCAGGCGGTGCTGCAGCACCTGTGCGAGGTGCCCTGGGTCGATCATCAGCGTATCGCCATGGTGGGATTTCGTCTGGCGGGTAACGTGGCGGCACGGCTCGCCTTCATCGAGCCTTTCAAGTTGCGTACCGTGGTCTGTCTCGGGGCGGGGGTGAACCAGGTCTTCACCCAGCCCGAACTCTTTGCCCGCTGTCCTCGCATGATGCGAGACAGTCTGGCCAATCGCCTCGGGGCCGATGCGGCCGACTGGGATCTGCTGCAGACCAAGAGCCAGGTTTTTTCGCTCAAGACCCAGGGACTGCTCAGCACCCGCACTTCCGTGCCGATATTGAGTATCGGGCACAAGCTGGATTTCATCTGTCCCGAAGCGGATGTCAGGGCCCTGGCCAACGCCAGTCGCAACGGCAAGGCGATCGTCTACGATCGCGAGGCGCTCTGGGATGTGTACGATAAGGGATTGATTGAAACCGTAAATTGGTTGAAGCTGCATCTGGTGGGGTGACAAGCCCCAGGTTGTAATGAGCCCGTGACCCCCAGGGGTCTCCTCTCACTTATTGACAAGGTGGTTGATATGTCTGAAGGCGTCTCTTACAAGCGCTTGCTACGCAAGTTTCTGGCCATTGGCCCCTATCTGCGCGAGGAGCAGTGCAGGGAAGGGTGTTATCGATTCGACTGTCTCTCGGTCTGCGTCAGTGCCAAGCCAGCCCCCGACCGACGGGAGTTCTGGGGGTGGTGGTTGACGCTGGAGCAGGAGGAGCGTGCCTTCACCTATCACTACCAGTTCGGTTTTTACGATGTGGAAGGGGTCTGGCAGGAGAAGGCCTTGCCCAAGAAGCATCAGGACGAGGTCGAGCGCACCCTGAACCAGTTTTACGAGCGCCTGTCGGCCCTGCTGGGGGACCTGGAGTGCCAGTTGATTCCGGCAGAGCATCTGGCGCAGGAGCGGGTGATCACGGCCGCCTGACGGGGGGCTTAATTCGCCTTGCAGGCCAGCAGGGGCGTGGGTATAAAGGGAATCCCCTAGCCCTTTTTCTGTTGGTTCCATGGAAAACAAAACCATAGTCGTCAAGTTGGGCACCAGCGTGCTCACGGGTGGTTCTTCCCGTCTCAACCGCGCCCATATGGTGGAACTCGTGCGCCAGTGTGCAGCCCTGCACCGGGATGGCCATCAGGTGGTGGTCGTCACCTCCGGCGCCATCGCCGCCGGACGCGAGCACCTTGGGCACCCCTCCATCGCCCCCACGCTGGCCAACAAGCAGATGCTGGCCGCAGTAGGACAGACCCAGATCATCCAGGTGTGGCAGGATCTCTTCAATCTCTATGGCCTGCATATCGGTCAGATGCTGTTGACCCGCGCCGATCTCGAGGATCGCGAACGCTATCTTAATGCCCGTGACACCCTGCGTGCCCTGCTCGATCACCGCATCATTCCGGTCATCAACGAGAATGACGCCGTCGCCACCGCCGAGATCAAGGTGGGGGACAACGATAACCTCTCGGCGCGCGCCGCCATCCTGGCCGATGCCGATCTCTTGATCCTGCTGACCGATCAGAAGGGGCTCTTCACCGCCGATCCGCGTACCAATCCCGATGCCCAGCTGATCGAAGAGGTGCAGACCATAGACGATACCCTGCGCAAGCTGGCCGGGGGCAGCGTCAGTGGCCTTGGCACCGGTGGCATGGCCACCAAGTTGCAGGCGGCCGATGTGGCGCGCCGCGCCGGTATTGATGTGGTGATCGCCACCGGTCAGGTGCCGGAAGTGGTCGGGCGTCTGGCCAAGGGGGAGCGCATCGGCACCCGTTTCCCGGCGATCGCCACTCCGCTCGAGGGGCGCAAGAGCTGGATCCTCGCCGGCCCCCCTCCTCACGGCGAGGTACATGTGGACGCCGGCGCCGTGCTGGCGGTGCGTGAGAAGGGATCCAGCCTGTTGCCCAAAGGCATAGTGCGGGTTTTGGGGGACTTCGTCCGTGGCGACGTGGTTCGTATTCTGAGCCCGGAAGGGGGCGAATTGGCCCGGGGCATCTGCCGCTACGATCACGAGGAGTTGGGTCGCCTGTGCGGGGTGCACTCGGATCAGATCGAGGCGGTGCTGGGGTATGGCTATGGCGCGGTCGCCATTCATCGGGACGACATGGTGCTGCTCTGAATGGCGGCACTCACAGTGAATAAGGAAGGTACATGAGCCAGGAAACTCTCTCTCCCCTGACCGCCATGGGGCAGGCGGCCCGCGAGGCCGCCTATCAGCTGGCCGTCACTCCGACGGCGGCCAAAAACCGGGCCTTGGCGGCCATCGCCGATGAGCTGGAGGCGCACAGTGCCGAGATCCTTGCGGCCAACGCCCAGGATATCGAGGCCGCCCGTGCCGGTGGCATGGGGGAGGCGATGCTCGATCGCCTGCTGCTAAACGAGTCGCGCCTGGCCGGCATCATCGGTGATGTACGCAAGGTGATCACTCTGGACGACCCGGTGGGCAGCGAGCTCGACTGCCGGATGCTGGAAAACGGCATGCGCCTGTCACGCCGTCGGGTGCCTATCGGTGTCATCGGGGTCATCTACGAGGCGCGCCCCAACGTCACCATCGACATCGCCAGCCTCTGCCTCAAGACCGGCAACGCCAGCATACTGCGTGGGGGCCGTGAGACCTTTCACTCCAACCAGGCCCTGGTGCGCGTCATTCAGCGGGCACTTGAGAAGAGCGGGCTGCCGGCCGCTGCGGTGCAATACATCGACAACCCGGATCGCGCCCTGGTGGGCGAGCTGCTGCGCCTGGACCGCTATGTGGACATGATCATTCCCCGCGGTGGTGCCGGCTTGCACAAGATGTGCAAGGAGCAGAGCACGATCCCCGTCATCATCGGTGGCTTCGGCATCAGCCATCTCTTCGTCGATGCGAGTGCCGATCTCCGCCGCTCTCTCGATGTGATCGACAACGCCAAGGTGCAGCGTCCCTCCGCCTGCAATGCCCTCGATACCCTGCTGGTCCATGAGGCCATCGCCGCCACCTTCCTGCCGGCACTGGCCGAGCGAATGAACCAGCGCCAGGTGACCCTGGTGGCCGATCCGAGTGCCAAGGGACTGCTGGCGAGCGCCACCGGGCTGCGTGATGCCGGGCCTGAGGATTTCGACACCGAGTGGCTGTCGCTTACCCTGGGGGTCAAGCTGGTGAAGGGGGTCGACGAGGCGCTGGCCCATATGCGCGAGCACAATGCCGGCCACTCCGATGCCATCCTCACCAACGATCTCGCCAACGCCGAGCGTTTCGTCAACGGTGCCGGCTCGGCGGCCGTCTATGTGAACGCCTCGACCCGCTTCACCGATGGCGGCCAGTTTGGCCTCGGCGCCGAGGTGGCGGTATCGACCCAGATGTTGCATGCCCGTGGCCCCATGGGGCTGACCGAACTGACCAGCTACAAGTGGGTGGGGCAGGCCGACTATCTGAGCCGCTCCTGAGGCGACACATTAGAGGGACAATGCCGGCATCATGCCGGCATTTTTCTTGCTGTGTCATCACGGAGGCTCTATAACTCTTTGAGTTGGCAGGCGATGACAGGGAGATGTCATGAGGAAGTGTCTATGGAGTATGGCCCTGCTCGGGCTCTGGGTGGGGTGGTCGTCGCCTGCGGTGGCTATCAATGAGAGTGCCCTCTACTATGGCTCGGGTCTCTCTCGCCTCATCTCCCCCCAGGTCTTCGAGGGGGCACTGCAGGGATATCGCCAGGTGCCCGGCAAGCGCAAGGCCCTGCTCACCATCATCGACTACAGCAAGCCCTCGAGTGAGCGTCGTCTCTTCATTCTGGACATGCTCAAGGGACGCCTGCTGGCGGCTACCTGGGTGAGCCATGGTCGCAACTCCGGGGATGAGCAGGCCTATGCCTTCTCGGATCGCCCCGAGTCGCGCCAGAGCTCCCTCGGTGTCTATCGCACCGCCGAGACCTACCTGGGTAAATACGGTTACTCCCTTCGCCTCGATGGCCTCACGCCGGGCAAGAACCTCAACGCCCGCAAGCGTGCCATCGTGCTGCATGGCGCCCCCTATGCCAGCCCGGCCCATCTCAAACGTTTTGGCAAGCTAGGGCGCAGTTGGGGGTGCCCGGTGGTCCCTCTGGAGCAGGCCCCGCGTATCATCCGTCTTATCGAAGGGGGCAGCGTCATCTACGCCTACGGTTCCAACCGGCAGGTGTAAGCATAAAAAAACCGGAACCCAAGGGTTCCGGTTTTTCTTTACCACGAAGTGGATTACTTACAGCCGTTGGCGTCGGCGCTGTTGATAAAGGTTACTTCACCGGCAGGCTGATAGTCGGCCACATTGATGGTCTGCTTGGCCTCCAGGTACTCCTTGAGGACACCTGCATCGACCAGACCGGCGTTGATGGTGTTGATCACCGGGTAACCGTCACCGCCGGCGGCGCTGAAGCTCGGGATGGCGAAGCTGTAGCTGGCATTGGCATCGAACGGCTTGCCGGCGATGGAGCTGATGGCCACGCTCTTGGCGCTGCAGTTGACCTCCATATTGATGCCGCCAAACTGGGGATAGCCGCCGGTGGTGATCGTCTTGGTGGCAACCTGACCCAGATAGGAGACCAGCTCGCTGCCCTTCATGGTGGCCTTGTTGACGGTGTTACCGAAGGGGTGCACGGTCAGCACATCGCGATAGGTGATGTCGCCGGTCTGGATGGAGGCACGCACGCCGCCCGAGTTGACGATACCGAAGTCGGCATTGAGGCGGGCCGTGGTTGCGGTGGTGATGAGGCGGCCCAGGTTGGTCTGCTTGCTACGGACATTGCTGCGCTCGCCGTCGAGCAGGCCATCGGTGGAGGCGATCCGGACGTTGAGCTCAGCCTCCCCCTTCTCCTGATAGACCTGCAGAGTGGATAGCAGGGTCGGATCCTTGATGATCTCGTCTTGAACGAACTTGGCGTTGCCGCTGCCATCCTTGAGCACGTTGTTCTTGGCATCACGTTGTACCAGGTTGACCGGGATCAGCTCATAGCTGGTCAGGGTCAGCTTGCCATTCTGGTAGTCGAACTGGGCGCGGCCCACATACTTGCCCCACTCGTGGGCCTGCATGATCCAGGTGCCATTCTGCTGATCCGGCATGCAGTTATCACCGGGCTTGAAGGTCGCGTACTTGTTCGGCGTTCCCGGCTCCATGCAGACCGGATTCTGGGAGTGACCGCCGATGATGGCATCGAGTTGACCGGCCGGCAGGGCACGGGCCATCTCAACATCGCCGGGAGCATTGCTGCCGTGTTGACCATCCGCATAGTGGCCCATGTGGGTGATGGCAAAGACCAGGCTGGCCTCTTTGTTGCTGCGGATCTGCTCGATGGTCTTGGCCGCTTCCTTGGTCGGATCGCGGAACTCGAGGGTCTTGACGTTGTTCGGGTCGACCAGCTGGGCGGTGTCTTCGGTGGTCAGGCCCACGACGGCGACCTTCATGCCGTTATCGAACTTGAAGACCTTATAGGGGTCGAAGTAGTGTTTACCGCTCGCCTTGTCATAGATGTTGGCGGAGAGCATGGGGAACTGGGCCCACTTGCGCTGCTTCTCCAGCACCTCAAGCGGGTTGTCAAATTCGTGGTTACCCACGGCCATGGCATCGTAGCGGATGCTGTTCATGGCGACGAAATCGGGCTCGGCATCCTGCATGTCGGACTCGGGTACGCCAGTGTTGACGTCACCTCCGGAGAGTACCAGCACCTCGCTACCCGCCGCCTTGGCCTCGGCCCGCAGGCGCTCGACCAGGGTCTTCTGGGCGGCCATGCCGTACTCACCATCCTTGTTGTGCCAGAAGCGGCCGTGGGTGTCGTTGGTGTGCAGCACGGTCAGCTTGCAGACGTTCTCGGTACAGGGGGCAACGCTCTCGTTGCTGGAGCTGTTACAACCACTCAGGGCAGCCAGCACAGCCAGCGCCACACTTCCTTTCAGCAGATTATTCATTTCCATAGCACCTTTTTCGTTATCGTGGGCCATCCATATTCGGCCGTGCGGCACTATAGCAAACATAAGATGACGTTTTTTCATCACCGAGTCAGAAAGTGCTGTAATTGTGATCGTGGGCTCACCCTCCACCTTATTGATTTAAATGATATTTAATAAAAACGTTTTCTATTTCTCCGAGGAGGAACGCTTTGATGGCCCGTCTCTGGTATTTCCGGGCTTTTTTTAGCAAAATCCGGCCTCTTTCCTGGTGGAGTCTATGATGGCCAAATATCAGAAAACCTCTCCCGAAACCCGGGCCGAGGCGCAGCGGCTGGCCCGCGCCAACCAGAAGCCCGGTCAAACCAAGGAGCAGACCCAACTGATCGCTCAGGGTATTCAGAAGGGGATTGAGGAGTACAAGAAGCAGCAGAAGGCCAAGGCTCGCGACCTCTCCCGCTACAAGAAGCTGCAGGCGAAGGCAAAGAGCCAAAATGAGATGGCCGAGGTGAGCGAGGAGGTGGAGATCCTGATCGAGCGTCGCCATCATCCACTGCCCTGGCTGTTGCTGTTGGCAAGCTGGGGCGCGTTTGGACTCTGGCTGCTGCTACGCTAATCGTTTGCCACGGGAGCGGGCTCACACCTGGCTTGCGTGGTGCTGGCATCAAGGCTATCCGGCTGGTTAAATCGCCTCCCTGCCTAGACTGGAGTCATCCCAATGAGCACCTCATCCCTTTTCCTGTTGGCCCCGCTGGCGCTGTTTCTGGTGGCCATGCTGTTGTGGCGTATCTCTCCGCTGCGTGCCATGGCCGCCGGCAGTGCCCGTTGGCTGGTCTTTCCTGCCTTTACCCTCTTTATCCTGCTGATCGTGGCCAACAATGGTATCGATCCCGCCTTGCGCAGCCCCGGCGTCAACTGGCTGATGCCGGGGTTGGGGTTTGCCCTCTCTATTTTTCCGGCACTGCCCAAGGCGCTGGTGCCCCGTCTGGCTCTGCGTGAGGGGGTCTTCTCCGCCCTCGGGCTGATGCTGATGAGCCTGGGATTGCTGCTCTAATTCTTGCCAGCACCCGGTCGCGGGGGCATCTTGGAAGGGCAGGATGGAGCCTGCCAACCCGGAGTCCCCGATGAACGGAATACCCGACTTTATGGCCTGCTGGGACTACACCCAGCCTGCCGCCACCGCCGAGCGTTTCCTCGCCCTGTTGCCACAACTGACCGAGAGTGGCGATCTCCAGGCTCTGCTCGAGCTCAAGACCCAGCTCGCCCGTACCCACTCCCTGCGCAGCCAGTTCGATGAGGCCCATACCCTGCTCGACGAGGTGGAGCAGGGGCTCACCGATGCCACGCCCCGCGCCCGATTGCGCTGTCTGCTCGAGCGGGGCCGCAGCTTTAACTCCGCCGGTCGGCGCAGCGAGGCATTGCCCTGTTTCGAGAAGGCCTGGCAGCTAGCTCTCAAGCACCATGAAGACGCATTGGCGGTGGATGCCGCCCACATGATGGCCATTGCGCTGCCCAGTGCCGAGCAGATCCGCTGGCACCAACAGGCGATCACCCTGGCCGAACGCAGCAAGGAAGAGGGGGCCCAGCGTTGGTTGCCGAGCCTGTGGAACAACCTCTCCTGGACGCTGTTTGATCAGGGGCGCCTCGATGAGGCCATGACCCTGCAGCACAAGTGTCTGGACTGGCACGAGGCGCACGAGCGTGTGAAACAGGCTTTTATCGCCCGCTGGAGCATAGGGCGGATCCTGCGTGAGCAGGGCAAGAGCGACGAGGCCTGGGTCAGCCAACTGGCGTTGCAGGAGGCGATGGATGAGGCCGGGCAGGCACCCGATGGTTATCTGTTCGAGGAGCTCGGGGAGCTGGCGCTGCTGCGCCAGGATCCTGAGGTCAATAGCGAGGAGTTTTTTGCCAGGGCCTGGTTTCTCCTGTCGCAGGAGGAGTGGCTGGTGCGTGAGGCTCCGGAGCGCCTGGCCAGGCTCAAGCGCCTCGCCAAGCTCTGAGGCATCAGACGATGCCCGCATCCTCCCAGGCCTGCTTCTTGCGATAGATGGTCGACGGGCTGATCTCGAGCAGGGCGGCCGCCTTGGGGATATTGCCGTCACACTGCCTGATGGCGTGTTCGATGGCCTCTTTCTCCACGATCCAGAGTGGGCGTACCGGCTGGGGCTGTGCCTCGGCGGTGACCGCGATGGGGTTGTCGGCAGGAGGCATCTGGATCGCCCCCCGGTTGCTCAAGGGAGGCGGCAGCATGGTCACCTCGACGCGCTCTCCGTCGTTGAGTACCACGGTATTGCGAATCACGTTTTGTAGCTCACGCACGTTGCCGGGCCAGGGGTAGTCGAGCAGCAGCCGCACCGCCTCGGGAGAGAAGTCGGTGAAGCGGCGTCCCTCTTCACGGGCATAGCGCGAGAGCAGCTCCCGGGCCAGCAGCAATATGTCCTCACCCCGTTCGCGTAAGGGCGGCAGGGTCAGGGGGATGACGTGCAGCCGGTAATAGAGATCCTCGCGAAAGCGGCCCGCCTTCACCTCGGCCAGGGGATCCCGGTTGGTGGCGCAGACGAAACGCACATCTACCGACTCCATCTTGCCGCTGCCCACCTTCTGGAAGCTGCCGGTTTGAATAAAGCGCAGCAACTTGCTCTGCAAGTCGAGATCCATCTCGCAGATCTCGTCGAGAAACAGGGTGCCCCCGTCGGCCAGACTGGCGGCGCCCTTGCGATCCCCGACGGCGCCGGTGAAGGAACCCTTCACATGGCCGAAGATCTCGCTCTCCATCAGGTCGTGGGGAATGGCGGCGCAGTTGAGGGCCACGAAGGGGTGCTCCCGACGGGGGCTGCTCTTGTGGATCGCCTCGGCACAGACCTCCTTGCCCGTACCGCTTTCGCCCGTGATAAACACGGTTGCCTTGCTCGGTGCCGCACTCTCTATGATGCGATAGACCGCCTGCATGGGCATGGAGGCGCCGATAAAGCCGGCGAAGGAGTTACGCTCGAAATTCTCCTTGTAGTGGGCAACCAGAGAACTCAGTTGCTGATGCTGCAGGGCGTTGCGGGCGGTGGCGCACAGACGCTTGCTGTCAAACGGTTTGGTCAGGAAGTCGAAGGCGCCGCAGCGCATCGCCTCCACGGCGATGTCGGCCGAGCCATGGGCGGTGATCACCACCACGGCACAGGGAAGTTGCTGTTCGGTGACCTGACGCAAGATGGTCATGCCGTCCATGTCCGGCAACTCGAGATCGAGCAGGATGAGGTGCACATTCTGGCTCTGCAGGATCTCGAGGGCCCGCTGGCCGCAATCGGCCATCACGACCTCATACCCCTCCTGGCGCAAGTACTGTTGATAGACAACGGCCAGGCTCAGGGTATCTTCCACCAACAGGATTCGAGAGGTTGACTGTGACACGGCAAGCATCCTTGATGATTGATTGTTAAGCACAATTTAGCCACGGACGGGCCTTGGGCTCAATCCAATTTAGGGTAATGCCTGTGCAAAATGCAAATGGAGGGGAAGCGGGCCGGCAGTGACCGGCCCGGAAAGAGTCACTCTTCTTGCTGGCGCACGATGAGCACGGGGCAGGGGGCGTGGCGCACCACGGCCTCGGCGACGCTGCGGACCAGCAGGTGGGCGAGGCCGGTGCGGCCATGGCTACCCATGATCAGCAGGTCACACTTGTCCTTGTCGGCCAGGGTCACGATCTCGTCCGGCGCGCGTCCGAAGCAGACCTCGAAGGTGGCCGGAACCGGCAGCTCGTCGAGCAGGGCGGTGAGATGTGCCTGGGCCTGCTGCTCGAGTTGGAAGGTGATCTCGGCGGCCGTCATGTGGAGGATCTTGTAGCTGTCGAAGCCCTGTAGCTGATCGACCACGTGCACCAGCTTGAGGCTGGCGTTGTGACTCTTGGCCATGAACACCGCATAGTCGAGCACCGGCTTGGACATGGGAGAGAAATCGACGGGACACATGATGCTCTTGATGGACATGGAGAGACTCCTCTGAGTAGGGCCACGCGGGGCCGGAACGAGCGGCGGGAAGACCTCGCCCTCGTCCCTATCTTACGGGGTAGGGGGGGAAAGAACACCGCCGCGGCACGGGAACATGAGCCAGGTCCGGTTTTTAATTGGTTTCAATGGGGGCTTGATTGTCCCGTCGTCAGGCCCCTCTGCAGGAGGCCTTGTGGGTCTTGGCCAGCCGGTCGTAGAGGATGACATTGACCGAGGCGGCCAAGTTCATGCAGCCTCGGGTCGGCACATAGATGACATCGCGGCACCACTGTGTGATGTCACTGCCCAGGGTGCCGTCTTCGGGCCCGAAAATATAGAAGGCATTCTCCGGGTGTTGGTAATCGGGCAGCGGGGTGGCTCCCTCGATAAGATCCACCGCCACCGGCACGGCCCCCTCAGGCAGGGCGGCGATCAGTGACTCGACCCCGACCAGAGGGATCTGCTGCACCATCTGCTTGGTGTCGGTGACGAAACGCTGGGCCAGCTCGAAGCGGACCCCGCTGTAGAAGACGGCGTCGGCGCCGTAGCAGCCGGCGGCGCGCAGCACGGCGCCCACGTTCTCCGGCGATTTGGGATTGACCAGCCCCAGGGTGACCTGACTCATGACGGCTCCTCGTGATAACGGGGCGCGATTATAGGCGCATGTGGCCAGCCGTGCACCTGGCGTCGATTTTGTGCGCTTCCCGACACTTTTTTGTACTGACCGTTGCGCTCTCCCGGGAATGGGAAATAATGGACAAACGTTTGCAATTGGATGTTTGTCTATGACTGAGCGTGAACAAGAGGTGCTGCATCTGCTGCGCGAGGACCCCATGATCGCCCAGCAGGATCTGGCGGACCGGCTCGGCATTAGCCGTTCGGCCCTGGCCAGCCACATCTCGAGCCTGATGCGTCAGGGTTACGTGATGGGGCGTGGCTACGTGCTGAGGGAGGGACCCTATGCGGTGGTGATTGGCGGGGCCAACATGGATATCTGCGGCAAGGCGCTCGGCGCGCTGACGCTCGGGGATTCGACCCCGGGGCGGGTGCACACGGCGGCTGGCGGCGTGGCGCGCAACATCGCCGAGAATCTGGCCAGGCTTGGCAGTGACACCCGCCTCATCACGACGGTGGGCAACGACGCTCACGGTCACCGCCTCATGGAGGTGAGCCAGCTGGCGGGCGTCAACATGCGCCACACCCTGGTGCTCGACGGCCACGCCACCTCCTGTTACCTCAGCCTGCATGACGGCAGCGGCGAGATGAGCTGCGCCATCAACGACATGGGGATCCTGGACGAGCTCACTCCCCAGCGCCTTGCCCTGCAAGATGGCCTGCTCTCGGGAGCCCGCGCCCTGGTGCTCGACACCAACCTCTCGAGCCAGACCCTGGCCTGGCTGTTCGATCGCTATGGTCACCTGCCCCTGTTTGTCGACACCGTCTCGGTGGCCAAGGTGGAGAAGATCCGTCCCTGGCTGCCGGCCATCCACACCCTGAAACCGAACCGGCTGGAGGCCGAGCGCCTCTGTGGCATGACCATCGCCGGGCCCGAGAGCTGGCCCATGGTGGCCGCCTGGTTCCACCGCGCCGGGGTGCAGCGCCTGTTCCTGAGTCTGGGGGAGCAGGGGATCTATTACAGCGACGGGGAGCAGCAGGCCCACCTGCCGGTGCTGCCCGTGCCCGTGGTCAACGTGACCGGCGGCGGGGATGCCTTCATGGGTGCCCTGGTTCACGCCTGGTTGCAGGAGACCCCCCTCGATGAGAGCGCCCGCTTCGCCCTGGCCTGCTCGGCCCTGGCGGTGGGCTGCGAAGACACCGTTTTTACCGGCCTCTCCCGGGCCGCCGCACTGAGAATCCTGGAGGAATACCCATGCTGAGCACCTATCTCGATATCCTGCCGGAAATTGCCGACGCCCTGGCCACCGGCAAACCGGTCGTGGCTCTCGAGTCCACCATCATCTCCCATGGCATGCCCTACCCGCAGAACGTGGAGACCGCTCGCCGGGTCGAGCAGGTCGTTCGCGACAACGGTGCCGTGCCGGCCACTATCGCCATCATGGACGGGCGTCTCAAGGTGGGACTGGATGCCGCCGCCCTGGAGGCCCTGGGCAAGGGGGGCCATGCCGTCACCAAGTGCAGCCGTCGTGACATCCCCTTCGTGCTGGCCGCCAAGCAGATGGGGGCGACCACGGTCGCCTCGACCATGATAGTCGCCGCCATGGCCGGGATCCGGGTGTTTGCTACCGGTGGTATCGGCGGGGTGCACCGTGGTGCGCCCGAGACCTTCGACATCTCGGCGGATCTGCAGGAGCTGGCCCACACCGGGGTGGCGGTGGTGTGCGCCGGGGCCAAGTCGATCCTCGACATCGGGTTGACGCTCGAATATCTGGAGACCCAGGGGGTGCCGGTGATCGGCTACCAGAGCGAGGAGTTGCCCGCCTTCTACACCCGCGAGAGCGGCTTCAAGGTGGACTACCGGCTCGATACTCCGGCGGCGATCGCCGAGGCGCTGCGTCTGAAATGGGAGCTGGGGTTGGCGGGGGGCGCCGTGGTGGCCAACCCGATCCCGGCCGAATACGCCATGCCCAGGGCCGACATCGATAGGGCCATCCAGCAGGCGCTGCGCGAGGCCGACGAGCAGGGGATCAAGGGCAAGGCATCGACCCCCTTCCTGCTGGCCCGCGTTTGCGAGCTGACCGGCGGCAACTCCCTGGCCGCCAACATCCAGCTGGTGCTCAGCAACGCCGCCCTGGGGGCGCGCATCGCCGCCGCCCTGTAGTGACCTATAAGAAGAGGGCCTGTTGGCCCTCTTGTGTGTCACTTGTTCTTTATCTCGTTACCGATGCCATTGACGGTGTCTCGTGTACCATGGCCAATCTCCCGGGTCACATCGCGGGTGGTGTGACCTATTTCCCGGGTGACGTCACGAGTGGTGTGGCCTATGGTACGACCCACCCCCTTGAGCTCGGCACAGCCCGCCAATAGCACGACGGTGATCAGCAGCAGATGTTTCATCGTGGCTCCATGCAGTCAGTCAGCCCTTACTGTTTACCCGCTTCACAGGGGGGTCGCAACCAGCAGGGTGTGACCCGGTCCCGGGATATCGTGATCCTCTTCCACATGAAATTCCGCTTCACGCAGGCACTGGTACAGCTCCTTGGAGTGGTAGAAGCGGCTGTTGCCATTGGCCAGGCAGGTGAAGTAGAGGGAGGTGGCATTGAGGCTGAAGGTGGCTGCCTCGAACGGTTGCCTGTCCCAAAACAGCTCCAGAATGCACAGGCGTGCCCCCGGCTTCATGCTGCGACGAATGCGCCGCAGCAGCCCCACGATCTCGTCGTGACCGAAGCAGTCGAGAAACTGGCTCATCCACCAGATATCCGCCTCACCGGGGAGCTCGCGCTCCTCGAGCAGGTTGATGGGATAACCGCGAACCCTCTGTGCCAGGCCGGCCTCGCGGATCTGCTCCTCGGCCATGGCGATCTGTTCGGGCAGATCGAGAATGGTGACCTCCAGCTCCGGGCTGCGCCGGGCACAGGAGATAGACCATTTGCCGGTATTGCCGCCGAGATCGTAGAGGTGGCGAGGTTCGTAGCCGAAGACCAGGTCTTGTACCTGCTTGAACGCCCAGTCCGAATAGAAGTGATCGAAGCGAAACCAGCTGCTTCGTGCCGGCTCGGGGAGATCCTTGAGATGGGGGTAGAGGCTCTGCCAGTCACCAAACTCCTTGAGGCCGGAGGGCTCTCCCCGCTCGATCGCCTGTTGCAGATGAGCGAGGGGTTTGTAGCAGACGTGCTGGACAAAATCCATGTTGACCCGGGTCATGGGGTCATTGAGCAGATAGTGTCCCACCTTGCCCAGACGATAGTGCTCCCCGCTCAGGTAACAGATTCCGCCCCCCAGCCCCATGTCCAGCAACACGCTCACCGCATACTCGGTCAGGCCGGTTTCAGTGGCCAACATGGCCACAGTGGCCCCCTCGGATGAGGAGGCCAGGGCTGCCAGTATGCCGGTTTCACGCAGGCTCCAGGCCGCCTGAAACAGCATGGGAGAAAAGGCGATCCGTTGAGCCTGACTAATCGCATCCAGCGCATTGTACTTATCGGACGGATAGTGATTCAAAAGACACCGACCTTACTTGTAGCTACTGGCGCGGTTGAGTTCGATCTGAATCGCCTGATTCAGTCCGTTGATCCAGCGGTTATAATTGCGATGGATTTTTCCACTGCCGGTATCATCTAAATTGACGCTGCTCACATAATTAATGGAGTAGCTCTGGGTATTGTACGGAATGTTAATTGTGGCCTGATGCTTGCGAACCTGAATATGACCACTAATTACCCCGGGGCTATCCTCGCGCATGACCCAGCGCTTGCTGACGCCGGCATTAATAATAGCTTGAGAAACAACCTGTTCGCTAAGGCCGGTGGGCACGGGGCTGCTGGCTACGTTCATGACGGGTTGGGTGGTCGAGCAGCCCGCGGACAGGGTTAATGCGAGCGCGGCAAAAATAATTTTTAATTGTTTCATTTTTTTACCTTTGTAAAAGTGATGACACCTGAAAAAAGCCGCCTAAATAAGACAATAAAATCCCGGTGCTTTCAATATGCGAGCCCATTTGTATTGTGTTTCTATCACCTCTATTGGTCTGCTCACACTTTGCCTCTGTTCATGAAGGAAAATGGTGGTAATATGCAGCTCCTATTTTGAATCCTTAACCGTGGCTGAACCGGCTTTCTGTGGAGCCGATCACAACTCCCCGCCACCTGTTATCGCATCAAGGTTGTTTTGTGCACAGTAAGCCCACTTTTTCCATCGTTGAAAGCCGAGCTTTGGCGCCGGGCATGTCGACTCGGGAGGAGTGGCTTGCATGGGGTCAGGATGGCCGTTGGCCCCTTGCTGCTTCGGCTGCGACGCCTCACATTCCCATGATGGTGGCCCGGCGTATGAGCCTGGGGGGACGCCTGGCGGTCGAGATCGCCCTTGAGCTGCTCGCCCGTCATCCGGTGGATGGCGCCGTATTTGCCAGCCGCCACGGTGAGCTGGAGCGCTCCCTGACCCTGCTCGGTGCCCTGGCCGAGCGGCGCAGCCTATCGCCTACCGACTTCTCTCAATCGGTGCATAACACCGCAGCAGGATTGACCTCTATTCAGGGCAAATACCCCGTTCCCATGAGTTCGGTGGCCGCCGGTAGCGGCAGTTTTTCCGCAGCCTTGCAGGAGGCGATGGGCATGCTGGCCGACGGCATGGACCGGGTGCTGGTGATCAGCTTCGAGGGCAAGATCCCCGCCTTCAGTCAGCCCTGGCTGGTCGATGAGGCGCCTCCCCATGCGGTGGGCCTGGTGTTGGCCAGGGGGGAGCAGTGGCAGGGTGTCGCGACGACCTCTGGCGCAACCGGCTCGGGAGATGCCCTCGCCTGCTGGCGGGCACAACTGCTCGAGGCCCCCTGTTTTTCTACCTTTGACGGACGTCGGGAGTGGCGATGGCAGCGAAACTGAATCGGCTCTGGCGCCTGTTTGCCACCATGCTGGGGTTTGCCCTGTTTGGCCTGGGCTGCCTGCTGCTGACCCTGTTCTGGTTTCCTCTGGTATGGCTCTGTGTGCGGGGAGAGATGCAGCGCCGCCTGGCCCAGAGCTCCATCCGTCTGACCTTTCGTCTGTTTATCAATATTCTCAGGGGGCTGGGGGTCATGGACTACCGTTTTGACGGGCTTACTCCCGGCCTGAGCGGCGTGTTGGTGATCGCCAATCACCCCAGTCTGCTCGACTACGTCTTGCTGGCGGCCCATCTGCCCGAATGCGACTGCATCGTCAAAGAGGCGCTCTGGCATCATCCCTTTGTCGCCGCTATTGTGCGGGCAGCCGGTTACATTCCCAACGTGGCGGCCGAGACCCTGTTGCCCCGGTGCAGCGAGCGTCTGCAACGGGGTGGCGTGTTGCTGATCTTCCCGGAGGGGACTCGCACCACGCCGGGCCAGCCGCTGCAACTGCAGCGGGGGGCGGCCCACCTCGCCGTGCGCTGCAATGCCAGGCTGCAACCGGTGCGCATTCACTGCTCGGCCCCCTTTCTGACCAAGCAGCACCCCTGGTTTCGGGTACCCGAGCACAAGCCGCTCTTTACGATCGCATTCATGCCCCAGTGCCAGGCGCTGGAGCTGGTGTCACAAGAGGCGCCCCCTTCGCTGGCGGCGCGTCACCTGACCCACTATTTCAAACGGGTATTGAGCCCGACCCCACCCTTATGGACTCAAGATGCAAGACACCTTAACTGAAGACATCAAACAACTGATCATCGACAGCCTCAACCTGGAGGGCATGACGCCGGACGATATCGATGCCGATGCCCCGCTCTTTAACGATGGTCTGGGGCTCGACTCCATCGATGCCCTGGAGCTGGGGCTGGCGATCAAGGGACGTTACGGCATCGTGCTCTCCGCCGATGACGAAAACACCCGTCGCCACTTTGCCAGCGTCACAGCACTGGCGGCCCTTGTCGCCGCACAGCGAGGATAACCCCATGACCAGAGACGATATCTTCAACGAGATCCGCAATGCCCTGGTCGAGCTGTTCGAGATCGATCCCGAGGCCGTGACCCTGGATGCCCAGCTCTACCAGCAACTCGAGCTCGACAGCATCGACGCCATCGATCTGGTGGTGCATCTGCAGAAGCTGACCGGCAAGAAGATCAAGCCGGAGGAGTTCAAGTCGGTGCGCACCGTCGCCGACGTGGTCGACGCGGTCGAGCGCTTGCTCGCAGAGTAATGGGGCGAGCCAACCTGCTGGCGGGCGCCCTGCTGCTGCTCTATCCCCTGCTGGTCTACCTCAGTGTCGTCTCGGGGAGGGGAGAGTGGCTGCCGCTGCTGCTGTTGCCGCTGTTTGCCATTCGTCTCATCGCCGGCTCGGCGATGCCGCCGGCCTGGCAATGGGTCACGCGTTGGCTCGGGGCCATCGGTCTGCTGCTGGTGGGGCTGAACCTCTGGTTTCGCGAGCATGACTGGCTGCTCTACTACCCGCTGGCGGTCAATGCCACCCTGCTGGCCATGTTTGGCGCGAGTCTGCGCCAGCCCATGACCCTGGTGGAGCGGCTGGCTCGGCTCTCCACGCCGGATTTGCCCGAGCAGGGGATTCGCTATACCCGCAAGGTCACGCAGGTGTGGTGCCTCTTCTTCATCGCCAACGGCGCCCTCTCCGCCTGGACCATCTGGCAGGGGAACCTGGCGCTCTGGAGTCTCTACAACGGCCTTGTCAGCTATCTGCTGATGGGTGCCCTGATGGGCGGCGAGTGGCTGATCCGGCAACGGGTAATGAGACGGGGTGACCCATGACCCTGCTGGATGAACTGCTGCAGGCCGATGGGGAGCGCATCGTCGCATTCGGTGCCCAGGGTGACGTCACCCTGGAGACCCTGCGCCGCACGGCCCTGACGTTGGCCGGTCAGCTGCAGGTTGGCACCACGACCCGCTGGGCGCTCTGCATGAGCGACAGCTATCACTTCACCGTGGCCCTGTTGGCCTGCGCCCTGGCCGATCACCAAGTGGTGCTGCCAGGCCACCTGCGCGTGGCCGCCCTGCAGGAGCTGCTCGAGCAAGAGGCCTTCGAGGGGGTGATCTGCAATGAGGCGCTCTCGCTGCCCTGTCCCGTCTTGTGGGTGGATAGTGTTGCTGGCGACGACGCACAGCCCATGAGCTGCCACGCCCCCTCCCTGGCCCCGACCCTCACCCTCTTCACCTCGGGCTCCAGCGGCCAACCCAAGGCCATCCCCAAGCCCTGGTCTCTGATCGAGGCGGAGGTGCGGGTGCAGGGGGCCCTGTGGGGCGCTGCCCTTATGGGCGCCCGTCTCTTTGCCAGCGTCAGCCACCAACATATCTACGGCCTGCTGTTTCGCATCCTGCTGCCGCTGAGCCTTGGCGTGCCGTTTGCCCGTCGCCAGACCGACTACCCGGAGCAGCTGCCTGGCCAGTGCCTGAGCTGGGTTCTGATCAGCTCGCCGGCGTTTCTCTCGCGCCTCGGCGAGGCTCTGAATGCCCCCGGCTGCCGGTGGGTGGTCTCCTCCGGTGGACCTCTCGCGTATGAGGATGCGCGCCAGTGCGCCGCCCGGCTCGGTCCCTTGCCGGTGGAGATCTACGGCAGCAGCGAGACCGGCGGCATCGGCTGGCGCCAGAGTCGCGGCCCTGATTGCTTCTGGACCCCCTTCCCCGGGGTCGAGGTTGGCTGTGACGAGCGGCAAGCCCTGCTGCTGAGCTCCCCCTTTATGGATGAGCCCGCCCCCTGGCGCGGGAGCGATCGCATCGTCCTGTGTGGCGAGCCGGGGCAGTTTCGCCTGCTGGGCCGCCTGGATCGCATCATCAAGGTCGAGGAGAAACGCATCTCTCTCGACGAGGTGGAGCAACGTCTCCTGGCCCTCGATGAGGTGTCTGATGCCGCCGTCCTGCCCCTCGAGCAGGGGGGGCGCCAGATCCTGGGGGCTGCCCTGGTGTTGACCCCGGAGGGGAGGGCGAACCTTGCCCGCCTCGGTCACGGTGCCTTCTTGCTGGCCCTGCGCCAACGGCTGCGCCCCTGGCTCGAGCCGGTGGCGTTGCCGCGCAGTCTCAGACTCTTTGAGGCTTTGCCTCTCACCGGCGCCGGCAAGTGCGATGGCGCCGCGCTGCGCCGCGCCTTCACCCTGCCGGCCCCCGAACAACCCGGAGAACACTCCTGATGGATATTTCACTGCTTCCCACGCAGCTGGCGCGTCAGGTCACCTCCGACGGCGTGCAGCTGCTGCTGCGCCTTGACGCCGGCCTGCCCTGGTTTAGTGGCCACTTCCCCGGTGCCCCCCTGTTGCCCGGGGTCGCCCAGCTGCACCTGGCCATTCACTTCGCCCGCGAGGAAAAGCTGCTTGATGGGCAATTTCAGGGGATGGATCAGCTCAAGTTTCAGCGTCCCCTGCGCCCGGATGAGCAGTGCTGGCTGAGGTTGCAAAGACAAGAGGACGGCCAGCTGCGTTTTGAGTACCGGGTCGGCTGCGCCGAGGCCCAGGCAGAGCTGCCCCTGGCGAGCAGTGGACGGGTCAAGGTATCGTGACGCCCTGCCTGATTATCCCCTGCTACAACCATGCCGCGCCCCTTGCCGGCGTGCTGATTGAGCTCGCCCCCCTCGGCCTGCCCTGCCTGCTGGTGGACGATGGCAGCGAACCGGTTGCCGCCGCCCGGCTGGACCAGCTGGCGGCCGAGCATGCCACCTGGGTCACCCTGCTGCGCCATGAGCGTAACCGGGGCAAGGGCGGGGCGGTCAAAACGGCCCTGCAGGCAGCCAGGGAGCGGGGTTTTAGTCACGCCCTGCAGGTCGATGCGGATGGCCAGCACGATCTTGCCCGCCTGCCGGATCTGCTGGCCGAGGCACAGCGTTACCCCGAGGCGCTCATCTCCGGCGCCCCCCAGTACGATGAGTCGGTGCCCAAGGGGCGACTCTATGGCCGCTACCTGACCCATGTCTGGGTCTGGATAGAGACCCTCTCGTTCGAGATAAGAGACAGCATGTGTGGCCTGCGGGTCTATCCGGTGGCGACGAGCTGCGATCTGCTCGAGCAGTGCGCCCTCGGGGAGCGGATGGATTTTGATATCGAGGTGATGGTGCGCCTGCACTGGCGCGGGGTACCGGTGCGCTTTATCCCGGTGAGGGTGCACTATCCCGAGGATGGCCTCTCCCACTTCAACCCGCTGCACGACAACCTGCGCATCTCCTGGATGCACACCCGGCTGGTATTGACCCTGCTGCGCGATGGCGCCGTCCACCTGCTGCGCGGGCCCAGGCGGCTGCTGGACCGGGGGAGGGCACACTGGTCGCGTACCCCCGAGCGTGGCACCCTGCTCGGCATCCGCACCCTGCTGTGGAGCTACCAACTGCTCGGACGCCCCGGCTTTCGGGTGATCTCGCTGCCGGTCATCGCCTACTTCTGGCTGACCGGTCGCCGCCAGCGCGAGGCCTCCCGCGACTATCTGGCCCGCCTCTCCGCCCGCGCCCATGCGCTTGGCCATCCCCTGCCCGAGCGGGTGGGGAGCCTGCGCCACTTCCTGCGCTTTGGCGAGGCGGCCCTCGACAAGCTGGCCGCTTGGCGCGGCGACATCCGCCTCGACGATATCGAGCTGGTCAACCGCGAGCACTACGAGGCCGCCCGAGGTCAGGGGGCGCTTATCATCGGTTCGCACCTGGGCAACCTGGAGCTGTGCCGCGCCCTCGGTAGCCAGGAGCAGGGAGTGCGCATCACGGCCCTGGTCTTCACCCGCCACGCCGCCCGCTTCAACGCCCTGATGCAAGAGGTAAACCCCGATGCGGGCCTCAACCTGGTACAGGTGCAGGCGCTCGGGCCCGATACCGCCATCATGCTCAAATCCCGCATCGAGGCGGGGGAGTGGGTGGTGATCGTGGGGGATCGCACCTCGGTGACCAAAGAAAAACGGGTGGTCTGGGCCGAGTTTCTCGGGGAGAGGGCGCCCTTTCCTCTGGGCCCCTTTGCCCTGTCGGCGGTGCTCGGCTGCCCCACCTATCTGATGTTCGGGTTGCGCGAGAAGGGGCGTTTTCGGGTCCATTTCGAGCCCTTTGCCGATGGCCTGCCCCTGCCCCGTGCCGAGCGCCAGCAGCGCCTCGAGGCCAGGGTGCAACACTACGCCGACCGGCTGGAATACCACTGCCTGCGGGCGCCGCTGGAGTGGTTCAACTTCTTTGACTTTTGGCATCTGACCGATGAGCAGGATTGAGCAAGGTATGCACGAGATCGTATTCGGGGTCCGTCCCCTCACCATTGAAGAGGTGGTCGCCCTGGCCGAGCGCCGCGCCACCCCGACGCTCAACCCCGAGCCCGCCTTTCGTGCCCGTATCCAACGCGGGGCCGACTATCTGGACCGGCTGCTGGCCGACGAGGGGGTCATCTACGGGGTCACCACCGGCTACGGTGACTCGGTCACCCGCGCCGTGCCTCTGGGTCTGGTCGATGCCCTGCCTTTGCACCTGACCCGTTTCCACGGCTGTGGCCTGGGCGAGAATCTCAGCCCGGCCGCCACCCGCGCCGTGCTGGCCACCCGCCTCAACTCCCTGGCGCAGGGGGTCTCCGGGGTCAGCGTTACCCTGCTCGAGCGCCTCACCTGGCTGCTGGAGCAAGATCTTCTGCCGCGCATTCCCGAGGAGGGCTCGGTCGGTGCCAGCGGCGATCTGACCCCCCTCTCCTATGTGGCGGCGGCCTTGGTGGGAGAGCGCGATCTCTATCGGGACGGCCAGCTGATGGGGGCGGCGGATCTCTATCGGGAGCTCGGCATGAGCCCCCTCAAGCTGCGCCCGAAAGAGGGACTGGCGCTGATGAACGGCACCTCCGTGATGACGGCGCTCGCCTGCCTCGCCTTCGCCCGCTGCGACTACCTGATGCGCCTGTGTACCCGCATCACGGCGCTGGTGAGCGTGGCCATGGAGGGCAACGCCTTCCACTTCGACGAGCGCCTGTTTGCCGCCAAGCCCCACCCGGGCCAGCAGCAGATCGCCGCCTGGCTGCGCGCGGATCTGCAAAGCGGCGAGCTGCCCCACCACAGCAACCGGCTGCAGGACAGATACTCCCTGCGCTGCGCCCCCCACGTCATCGGCGTGGTGGCCGACAGCCTGCCCTGGTGGCGCCAGCTCATCGAAAACGAGCTCAACAGCGCCAACGACAACCCCCTCATCGACGGTGACGGGGAGCATGTGATGCACGGCGGTCACTTCTACGGCGGCCACATCGCCATGGCCATGGACAGCATGAAGGTGGCGGTGGCCAACCTGGCCGATCTGCTCGACCGCCAGCTGGCCCAGCTGGTGGACACCAAGTTCAATCAGGGGCTGCCGAGCAACCTCTCGGGTGCCAGTGAATCGCTGCGCTTCATCAACCACGGCTTCAAGGCGGTGCAGATCGGCGCCTCCGCCTGGACCGCCGAGGCCCTCAAGCACACCATGCCCGCCAGCGTCTTCTCCCGCTCCACCGAGTGCCACAATCAGGACAAGGTGAGCATGGGCACCATCGCGGCCCGCGACGCCCTGCGGGTGCTGACCCTGACCGAGCAGGTGGCGAGTGCCAGCCTGCTGGCTGCGGTGCAGGGGGTGGAGCTGCGTCTCGCCCTGCAGGGCAAGGGGCCAGGCGCCCTTAGCCCGGCGCTGGCTCACACGGTGGAGGCGGTGCGCCGGGATCACCCCTTCCTGACCGAAGATCGCCCGCTGGAGGCCGAGCTGCGCGCCCTGATGGGGCGCCTGCAGGCCCGTCACTACCCGCTCTATGACGAGGTGCCCCATGGCTGAGCCCTGGCAACTGAGCGCCGAAGTCGACGTCACAGTCCCGTTTCACGACGTGGACATGATGGCCGTCGCCTGGCACGGCCACTACCTGCGCTACATCGAGCTGGCCCGCTGCGCCCTGCTCGATCGCATCGACTACAACTACCCGCAGATGGAGGCCTCCGGCTACCTCTGGCCGGTCATCGACGTGCGCATGAAGTACGTGGCACCCCTGCGTTTTGGCCAGACGGTGCGGGTGCGTGCCACCCTGGCGGAGTACCAGAACCGCCTCAAGATTGACTACCTGCTCTACGATCCCGCGACCCATCAACGCACCAGCAAGGGCTACACGGTGCAGGTGGCGGTCAGCAAGGAGAGCGGCGAGATGTGCCTCGCCTCGCCCCGGGTGCTGCTCGACAGGCTGGGGGTGACAGAGTGAGAAAGTGCCTCTGGCTGCTGCTGGCCCTGCTCCCCTGGCCCCTGCTGGCCGGTCAGATCACCCTGGCCGAGGTGCAGCGCCAGCTCACCGCCGCCGATGCCCGCAGCGCCCGCTTCGAGCAGGAGCGCCAGATAAGCGGCCTGAGCCAACCCTTGCGATCCGGTGGCGAGATCCTGCTGGTCAAGGGCCAGGGGCTCTGGTGGCAGCAGCAAAAACCCTTTCCCCTGACCCTGACGCTCACCCCGACCCGCATGGTGCAGCAGTTGCCAGGCCAACCGGCCCAGACCCTGGACACCCCCCAGCTGCTGGAGTTCAGCAGCCTGATGCTGGCCCTGTTTGACCCGAGCGAAGCGGCCCTGGCGAGCTATTTTCGTCACACCCTCACCAGCGAGGGAGAGGAGTGGACCCTGACGCTTGAGCCCATCCGCGCCCCCCTCGACAAGGTCTTCGCCACCCTGGTGCTCACGGGGAGTCATGAGCTCAGGTCGCTGGCCATCCACGACAGGCAGGGGGATGTCACCCTGATCCGCTTTTCCAACTGGCAGCTCAAGCCCCTGCCACTGAGCGCCGAGGAGCAGTCCCGCTTTGATGCTCACTGAACGACACTGGCGCCTGCTGGGGCGGGCCTGGCTGCTGCTCTGCGTGGCGGTCTGCATCGTTCTGGCGCTGGCCCTGCCCCGCGCCCGTTTCAACACCAGCGTGATGGATCTGCTGCCCAAAGAGGAGCATCAGCAGTGGCACCCCGAGCTGCGGGCCGGGCTGCTTGCCAATCTGGACCGGCAGCTGGTGTGGCTGGTGAGCCTGCCCCCTGGCAAGGACGGGGAGGCGGCCGCAACCGGGTGGAGCCGGCGGCTGCAAGCCATCGACGCCCTGGCGCAGGTGAAGGGGGCTCAGCCCGAGCTCGCGGGAGCCTGGCAAGCCTATCTGCAGCAGATGGCGTGGCAGCACCTCACCCCGGCCGCCCGGGCGCGGCTGGCGGGGGGCGCCAGCGTCTGGAGCCAGTGGGTGCTGGGGCAGATCTACTCCCCCTTCGGCGGCGTCTCCCGGGCCGAGTGGCAGGCAGACCCCATGTTGCTCACCCGCGCGGCCGTGCTCGAGCAAAAGAGCCCGATGCAGCTTGGCGAACAGGGCTGGTTGAGTGCCCTGGGGCCCGATGGCCGGCGCTGGTATCTGGTGCGCGCCGAGCTCAACCTCTCGGCCTTCGACATGGCCCGCAACCGGCAGCTGCTGGCCGAGCTGACCCGCGCCGAAGATGCGCTGAAACAGGACTACCCCGGGGCCGAGCTGCTGCGCCGCGGCACCCTGTTTTACAGCCAGCACGCCAGCACCCTGGCCGAGCAGGATATCTCCACCATCGGCCTGGGATCGCTCTTTGGGGTGGTGCTGCTCATCTGGCTGGCGTTTCGCTCCCTGCGGGCCCTGCTGCTCTCCCTGTTGCCGCTGGCCACGGGGATGCTGTGGGGACTCGGCGCCGTGCTGCTGGTGTTCGGGGAGATCCACGTCTTCACCCTGGTGATCAGCACCAGCCTCATCGGCATCTCCATCGACTATGCGCTCCACTTCATGAGCGAGCGGCGCCTGCACGGCCACGAGACGCCGGCCCAGACCCGCGCCCACCTGCTGCCGGGCCTGAGCCTGGCCCTGCTCACCACCCTCATCGGTTATGCCCTGCTCTGGCTCGCCCCCTTCCCGGGGCTGCAGCAGCTGGCGGTCTGCGCCCTGGCCGGCCTGCTGGCCGCCTTCCTGACCGTGTTGCTGCTCTTCCCGGCCTGGCTCGGGGAGTTGTCGCAGGGGCCGCTCCCCATCCGCCGCTGGCAGGCGCGCTGGATTGCCGCCTGGCGCGCGCCTGCAGGCCTGCGCCGCTGGCTGCCGCTGCTGGCGCTCGTCGTCAGCGCCATCGGCGTGAGTCGCCTGGTGGTGGATGACGACATCCAGAAGTTGCAACCCCTGCCGCACCAGTTGCAGGCACAGGAGCGCCAGATCCAGCAGCTGACCGGCCAGCAGGGGGGCATGACCGGCTATCTGGTGGTCGGGCGCGATGGCGAGCAGGCCCTCACCCGCCTCGAGACCCTGGCTGGCCACCTCGAGCAGGCCCGCCAGCGCGGGCAGCTGGATCACTTCGTTGCCATCAGCCAGTGGCTCCCCTCCCTGGCCCGCCAGCAGGGGGACCATCACGCCATCGCGAAGCTGCAACCAGGCGTCATCGCGGCGCTCCAGGGGGCCGGCCTGCCGGTGGAGGCCAAGACGCGCCCCTTCTCGCCGCTCACCCCCGAAGCCTGGCTGGCGAGCCCGGTCAGCGAAGGGAGCCGGTTGCTCTGGCATGCCTTGCCTGACGGCCGGGTCGGCATCTGGGTGCCGCTTGCCGGTATTCACGACGCCGCCGCCCTGGCCAACCTCGCCACCGAACTGGATGGCGTGGTGTGGCAGGATCAGCGTAGCCAGTGGAGCCAGCTCTTCGCCGACTATCGCCTCAAGCTGGCCGAGCTGCTGCTGGTAGCGGTATTGCTGGTGACCGGGCTGCTCTGGCGGCGCGTCGGCTGGCGCGTCGCGGCGCGGATCCTGCTGGTCAACGCCCTGGCCATCGCCATGGGGCTGGCCCTGCTCGGTTTCAGCCAGCAGCCGCTGACCCTCTTCGGGGTGCTGGCGCTCGGCCTCATCTTCGGCATCGGCATCGACTACGGCCTCTTCTTCGCCCACTGCGGCGAGGATCCGGGGCGCCAGCAGTCGACCCTGCTGGCCATTTTGCTCGCCCACCTCACCACCCTGCTGGCCTTCGGCCTGCTGGCGCTTAGCCACACCCCGGCCATCGCCGGCTTTGGCATAGTGCTGAGCGGCGGGATCTTTACCGCGTTTTTGTTATCGCCCATGGTGCTGGCCCCGCGGCCGGCTGCGGAGTCATGATGAGATATCTGATGTGTTTGCTGTTGCTGCTGGGCGGCTGCAGCAGCCGGCAGGGGGTGGAGGCCTTTATCGCCCCGAACGTCCCCCTGTCGTTGCCGGCGCCCACCCTGGCCGAGCCTCTCACCCGCCAGCAACTGCTACGGGCCAGCGCCCAGGGCAAGCAGTACCAGCTGCTCACCGCCCTGGAGGCGGGCCCGCAGGGGATCACCCTGGTCGGCCTGATGCCCACCGGGGCACGCCTGTTCAAGGTGCGTTACGATCGAAGCGGCATTCATAGCGAGCGCCTGCTGCCTCTGCCGGGTAACGCCCTGCCGCCCCCCGCCCAGGTGCTGGCGGATGTCATGCTCTGCTACTGGCCCGTGGCCGACTGGCAGCCCCGCCTGCCCGCCGGCTGGCAGCTCAAGGACGAGGGAGATGTCCGGCGCCTCACCGACCCCGCCGGAGAGCTGGTCACCGAGATCCACTATCAAACCTGGCAGGGCCAGCGCGAGCCGGTCAGCCTGACCCAGCACCGCTTCGGCTATGCCCTGACACTGGAGAGCCTGGCCCCATGACCCTCTACATTCACGCCTACAGCCTCATCAATGCCCTCGGCCGCGGCAAGGCGGCGGTGTGCGACGCCCTGAGTGCGTGGCATAGCCGGGGTGAGAGCCCCCTTGATAAAGAGCGCTGGACCCTGGTCGATGGCCGCACCTCGCCGGTGGGGCGGGTGAGCGATCCGCTGCCCGAGGTGGCGCAGCCCCGCCACGACTCGCGCAACAACCAATTGCTGCTCGCCGCCCTGGCCGATATCGACGCCGAGGTGAGCGCGGCCATCAGCCGGGTGGGCTCGGATCGGGTAGCCCTGGTGCTCGGCACCAGCACCTCCGGCATCGGCGAGGCCGAGGAAGCCGTGGCGGCGCAGCTAAGAGGCGAAGCGATGTCGCCTCGCTTCGACTATGCCCAGCAGGAGCTGGGATCCCCGTCGACCTTTCTTGCCGAGCATCTGGGCATACTGGGACCGGCGATGACCCTCTCGACCGCCTGTTCGTCGAGCGCGCGGGCCTTTATCACGGCGCGCCGCCTGCTCGAGAGCGGCCAGGCCGATGTGGCCCTGGTCGGCGGCGCCGACGCCCTGTGCGGCCTCACCCTGAACGGTTTCGACAGCCTGGAGTCCTTGAGCGAGCGGCGCTGCCGTCCGTTTGCGGCGGGGCGCGACGGCATCAACATCGGTGAAGGAGCGGCCCTGTTTCTGGTGAGCCGCGATCCCGCCCCCCTGGCCCTGCTGGGGGATGGGGAGTCGTCGGATGCCTGGCACATCTCGGCGCCGCACCCGCAAGGGGAAGGGGCCGAGCGGGCCATGCGCATGGCGCTGGCGCGCGCCGGTCTCGAGGCCGAGCGCATCGACTACGTCAACGCCCACGGTACCGCCACCCGTCTCAATGACGAGATGGAGAGCCTGGCCCTGTCGCGCCTCTTCCCCCACGGGGTGGCGGTGAGCTCTACCAAGGTGCTGACCGGCCACACCCTGGGGGCGGCCGGGGCCACCGAGGCGGCCCTTTGCTGCCTGCTCCTGGAGCGCGCCCTGCCGCTGCCCCCGCAGGGGGAAGCGCAAGACCCGCGCCTGCCCCCGCTGACGCTGGTCAGGGAGGCCGGGGCGGCCCGCATCATCATGTCCAACTCGTTTGCCTTCGGTGGCAACAACGTCAGCCTTATCTTTGGCAAAGAGGCGCCATGACTTTTCCTCCCATAGAACAACTGCTGCCCCACCAGGCGCCCATGTTGCTGCTCGATCGCGTCATTGCGTCTGAGCCCCAGAGCATCAGCTGCGAGACCCGGGTGGGGGAGCGGCACGCCCTGCTGCTCGATGCACAGGGCAATCTGCCCGGCTGGTGCGGCATCGAGCTGATGGCCCAGGCCATCGCCGCCTGGGCCGGCTTGCAGGCGCATCAGCGTAGCGAGCCGGTGCGCATCGGTATGCTGCTCGGCACCCGCAAATACGAGAGCCAATGGCCCACCTTTGCCGCCGGCAGCCTGCTGCACATCGAGGCGCACTGCCTGCTGCAGGACGCCGGCATGGCCAGCTTCGAGTGCCGCATCCTGCAAGGTGAGACCCTGTGCGCCAAGGCGCGCCTGAGCACCTACCAGCCCACGGCGGCCCAACTGACAGATTTACTGGAGCAGAAACAATGAACTCGACCGTATTGGTAACCGGCGCCAGCAAGGGGATTGGCCGGGCCATCGCCCTGAAACTGGCCGCCGACGGCTTTGCCGTGGTGGTCCACTATCACGGGGATCAGCAGGGCGCCCAAGGGACCCTCGATGAGATCGTCGCCCAGGGCGGGAGCGGGCGCCTGATCCAGTTCGATATCGGCGACAGGGAGCAGTGCCGTGCGCGCCTTGAGGCCGACATCGAGCAGCACGGCGCCTACTACGGCGTGGTCTGCAACGCCGGTATCGTGCGCGACGGCGCCTTCCCGGCCCTGACGGATGGGGAGTGGGACGACGTCATCCACACCAACCTCGACGGCTTCTATAACCTGCTCAAGCCCTGCATCATGCCGATGATCGGGCTGCGCCGCGGCGGGCGCATCGTCACCCTGTCGTCGGTCTCCGGCATCATGGGCAACCGTGGCCAGGTGAACTACAGCGCCTCCAAGGCGGGCCTCATCGGCGCCACCAAGGCGCTGGCACTGGAGCTGGCCAAGCGGCGTATTACGGTCAACTGCGTGGCCCCCGGCCTTATCGACACCGGCATGGTGAGCCCCGAGGTAGAGAGCGAGGCGCTCAAGATGATCCCCCTCAAGCGGATGGGGCAGGCGGATGAGGTGGCGGGTCTGGTCTCCTACCTGATGTCCGACATCGCCGGCTACGTGACCCGACAAGTGATTTCCATCAATGGAGGCCTGATATGAACCGACGTGTCGTCGTCACCGGCATGGCCGGTGTGACCGCCTTTGGCAACGACTGGGCCCGCGTGAAGGCGCGCCTGCAGGCAGGGCGCAGCGCCGTGGTAACCATGCCCCAGTGGGCCGTCTACGACGGGCTCAACACCCGGCTGGCGGCCCCCATCACCGATTTCTCCCTGCCGGCCCACTATCCGCGCAAGAAGACCCGCGCCATGGGTCGCGTCTCCGAGATGTCTACCGTCGCCACCGAGCTGGCGCTGGAGCAGGCCAGGCTGCTGAGTGATCCTGTGCTGACCGATGGCCGCACCGGCATCGCCTACGGCTCCTCCACCGGCAGCACGGCCCCCATCAGCGCCTTTGGCGCCATGCTCAACGACAAGACCACCGCCAGCATCACCGCCACCACCTATGTGCAGATGATGCCCCATACGGCGGCGGTCAATACCGGTCTCTTCTTCGGCCTGCGCGGTCGGGTCATCCCCACCTCCAGCGCCTGCACCTCCGGCAGCCAGGGGATTGGGTATGCCTATGAGGCGATCCGTCACGGCTACCAGACAGTGATGGTGGCGGGCGGCGCCGAGGAGCTCTGCCCGTCGGAGGCCGTGGTGTTCGACACCCTGTTCGCCACCAGTCAGCTCAACGACACCCCCGAGCTTAGCCCGCGCCCGTTCGATCGGGATCGCGACGGTCTGGTCATCGGTGAGGGGGCCGGCACCCTGGTGCTGGAGGAGCTGGAGCACGCCCTCTCGCGCGGCGCCCCCATCATCGCCGAGCTGGTGGGCTTTGCCACCAACTGCGACGCGGCCCACGTCACCCAGCCCCAGAGCCAGACCATGCAGCTGTGCATGCAGATGGCGCTGGATCAGGCAGGGCTGACCCCCGAGCAGATTGGTTACATCAGTGCCCATGGCACCGCCACCGAGCGCGGCGACATCGCCGAGAGCCAGGCGACCGCCGCCATCTTCGGTGACCAGACCCCCATCTCGTCTCTCAAGAGCTACTTCGGCCACACCCTGGGAGCCTGCGGCGCCATCGAGGCCTGGCTCGCCCTGGAGATGATGCACGATGGCTGGTTTGCCCCAACCCTCAACCTCGCCCACCCGGATCCCGCCTGTGCCCCCCTCGATCACATCACGGGGGCGGGCCGCGAGCTGCCGGAGATCGAATACCTGATGTCCAACAACTTCGCCTTTGGTGGCATCAACACCTCCCTCATCTTCCGGCGCTGGCCACACGCCTGAGGGAAGTGACACCATGAAAAGAGGGCCGTTCGGCCCTCTTTTTTATTCCAGAATGGTGCGGGCGCCCAGAGGCTGCGCCGGCCGGTTGTTGGGGTGGTGCATCACCGCTTTGAAGGCGTCGATCTGTGCCTGACTGGCGGTGACGGGGTGCTTGAGCACCAGCCAGCGCACCCCCTCGCTGCAGGGTGGCGTGGTGAGCGAGCCGTTGAAGCGATAGTAATCGAGGTTCCGGGGTAGCAGGGCTCGCACATCGAGGGGCCGAGTCAGGGTAGCCGTCGTGCCTGATTGCGTCGGGATCTGACGCCATGCCGTGGTGAGCAGGGGATTGCCTGCCCCCACCTCGAACATGACCGCCAGCACCAGCAGCGCCCCTTGCTCGCTGGTGTGGACCAGGTGCGCCTCGAGGGGATAGTGGCGACCCTGGATCAGGTTTTCGCTCGGGGCGTGAAAGTGAAACTGTTTGAGGGTGAAGGCTTGCCCGTCCAGGGTGAGCGTGCTGCCCGGGGCATAGTCGACCTGTATCGTGTGACCATTGTTGACCAGGGCAGTGGCCCCCGTCTGGTAGTGGAGGGTGAGCGGCGCCAGGGCCGATTTGATGGTGCCCTTGATGTCGACCGGTGACTGGTTGTGGCCGTTGCAGGCGGAAAATTCCGGGGTGAGGCTGGCCCAGTGCTCGGGCCCTTCGGCGCCGGCGTAGCCCCAGTGGGGGGCGGCGAAGGTGGTGGAGGAGAGCAGCAGTGTCGTGGTGAGCCAGCAGGCGTTGATCTTCATATCCCTATCCGATAACAAAAATGAGCGTGCCTCCACGAGGGAGGAGTGAGTGAGGTGACCATGTATTGTGGTTATGATGGGGCACTACCCCTAAGGGGGGTGATCGATGATGCGTGAAAAGGGGAGGGTGCGATACGAACTCAATTAATCAAGGTGACTTGTTTGATTAAATTGGTGGCAAGTGGGCCGGCTGCGAAAGCGGTGGGCTAAACCAAGCAGTATCTCACTTATCAACTCGCTGATTTAAAGCATATTAACGTCTGTTCAGCCGGATATCGGGGGCCAGTCACAGTTTCGAAATGTGTAAAAAAACTGCAATTGATGCACTGGTCTGATCTCGTGTCAAATTGCTCCGCCTACTAAACTGGAGCAATACAAAAATGATAAAAATCAATAAATTGGTTCTGGCTGTCACCCTCTCTCTCGGCTCTGCCCCCCTGCTGGCGGCGGGCTTTGCCTGTGGAGAGCATGTGCGCTTCGGCATTCCGTCCGAATCGAGTCAGAAGTTGTGTCGTGTCGGCTATGCGGTCGGCTACAACTATGACTACAAGGTCGCTGACTGGGTCTCTTACCAGATGACCAGCGAGAGCGCCCAGGGCCCGACCAAGCGTAAAGATGCCTTCGCCGAGGACAAGGAGATCCCGGTGGCCTACCGTGCCACCCTGGCCGATTACAAACGCTCTGGCTATGACCGTGGCCACCAGGCACCGGCTGCCGATATGGCCGCCACCGCCACCACCATGAAGCAGAGCTTCTTGCTCTCCAACATGACGCCGCAACTGCCCGCCCTCAACCAGAAGGCGTGGCGCATCCTGGAGGAGAAGGTGCGTAACTGGGCCATCGCCCGTGGCGATGTCCAGGTCATCACTGGCCCCATCTTCACCGGCAACGAGGACTCCATCGGTAATGGGGTCGGCATCCCGAGTGCCTACTACAAGGTGGTGATGGATCCCTACCGCCTGCAGGCCATCGCCTTCATCCTGCCCCAGGAAGATGTGCCCATGAGCCAGCTGGCCAACTACCGTGTCTCGGTACGCGATGTGGAGCAGCAGACCGGTCTCGACTTCTTCAGTGACCTGCCCTACGACCAGCAGGATACCCTGGAAGAGCGTGTCTCCCCCATGTGGAGCGACCGCTGAGCTGAATAGGGGCTGTATGGTACAGCCCCGGTTTAGCTTCAGGGAGTAGAATGGCCCTCCATTTTCCGGAGGGCTTTTTCTTGTCCAAGTACGCTTTCATGTTGGCCACGCTGCTGGCCGCCCCGCAGGCTCTGGCCGACGATCAGTTCACCCTGGGTCGCACCATATTGCTCGGCATGGGGGACAGGGGGGCCGTCATCCCGCTGGTGCTCTGCCGCCCCACCAAGTACGTCAAGGTCAAGGCCGAGCGGGAGCTGACCCTGGATCGGTTGGTGGTGACCTATGGGGACGATCGCACTCGTACCGTGCGTTTTGACAGGGAGATGGACAAGGAGCAGGAGACAGAGTGGAAATCTCTGGGCACCCGTCGCTGCGTCAAGAAGATCGAGGTCTATGGCAACGCGGAAGGGAGCAAGGCCGGGGTCAAGGTCTTCGGCCGCCGCTGAGTCGAGACAAGAAGAGCGCCTGATGGCGCTCTTTCTCATTTCTTGGGGCGAAACGGCTTGATGACGCTCTCGTCACACTCCAGACGGGGCCCCTCCATCAGATCGATGCAGTAGGGGATGGCGGGGAAGACGGCGTCGAGGCACTCGCGGATCGACTTGGGCTTGCCCGGCAGGTTGACGATCAGGGTGTCACCGCGCAGGCCTGCGGTCTGGCGCGAGAGGATGGCGGTGGGTACAAACTTGAGGGACTCGGCGCGCATCAGCTCCCCAAAGCCCGGCATCATGCGATCGCACACCGCCTCGGTAGCTTCCGGGGTCACGTCACGTTTGGCAGGCCCCGTGCCCCCCGTGGTGACGATGAGGCAGCACTCCTCCTCGTCTGCCAGGGCAGTCAGGGTCTGCTCTATCAGAGACTGCTCGTCGGGGATGAGGCGATAGACGGGCTCCCACTCCGAGCTCAGGTAGGCGCTCAGGGTATCTATGATGGCTTGTCCCGACAGATCCTCGTAGACACCGGCACTGGCGCGGTCGCTGACGGTGACGATACCGATTCTGGCTCTCTGTGATTTCACTCTCATACTCCTCCCGTTTCGTGGCGGCCACACCTTAGCACGCAGGCCCTGTGCCGGCCCAGTCTCGGCTGTGTACATGTATGCAAAATGGTCTATTTGACGCGGCTTTAGAGAAAGATGGTCTAACCGTAAGCAGAGGGGAGGGCAAGAGGTAACTTATTGAATAAATAATGTTTTATGGGCTGGAATTAAAAGAGGTTGCGAAGTGGGGAAACGTCTGGCTCCGGGGGGGAATTGCCCTGCTGCGCCGCCCATGCTGTATTGCTCGTTAAGTGAACAGACGAAGTGCATCCGGCCGGGTGCCCCGACATGGGAGGGAGCTTATGTCGCTGCCGGATTTCGATACCCTCAAGGCCATAGCCGAGGAAGATGAAGCCGCACTGGATGCGTTGCTTCACGAGCAGGTGGAGGCGCTGGTGGCGGCGGCCCACCCCCAGTTTCAAGAGCGGCTGCGCGGCCTGCAGTTCGAGATCGACTGTCAGAAGCGGCTGGCTCGCAATCCCATCGACCGCTGTGTGCGCCTCTCTCGCATGATGCACAGCCGTTGCTATCAGCTGCACGAGACATTGCGCAACCTGCAGCACAATCAGCTGGAGTTGCCCGAGCCCGATGCCCCCTGCGAGGTGGTGGAGCTCAAGACCTGGCGCCATAAAAAACGGCCGACATGATGTCGGCCGTTTCGCAGGATCAGTGATCGACCCAGACAAACTTGAGGATAAAGAGCAGGGCCACGGCCAGCACGCAGGGGTTCACCTCGCGCCAGCGGCCGGTGCCCGCCTTCATCACGCAGTAGGAGATAAAGCCCACGGCGATCCCCTCGGTGATGGAGAAGCTGAACGGCATCATGACGGTGGTCATGAAGGCCGGTACGGCCTCGGTCAGATCGTCCCACTCTACCCGGGTCAGCTCCGAGCACATCAAGACCCCCACATACATCAGGGCGCCGGCGGCGGCATAGGCCGGTACCATGGCGGCGAGGGGGGAGAAGAAGATGGCGAGCAGGAACAGCAGACCCACCACCACGGCGGTCAGGCCGCTGCGTCCACCCACGGCGACCCCGGAGCTGCTCTCGATATAGGCGGTCACGGAGGAGGTGCCCATAAAGGCGCCGCCCACCGAGCTGACACTGTCCACCATCAGGGCCTGCTTCATGCGCGGGAAGTGTCCCTTGTCGTCGGCCAGCTTGGCACGGTTGGTCACCCCGATCAGGGTGCCCGATGAATCAAAGAGATTGACCAGCATAAAGGAGAAGATGACGCCGGCCAGGCCGATGTCGAGCGATCCCATCAGATCGAGTTGGCCGAACACCGGCGTGATGCTCGGCGGCAGGGAGACCAGGCCCTGGAAGGTGACATCACCGAAGGCCCAGCCCAGGGTGGTGGTGACGGCGATGGCGATCAGCACAGCCGAGTGGATCCCCTTGGAGGAGAGAATACAGATGAGGAAGAAGCCCAGCGCCCCCAGCAGGCAGGGGAGGGAGGTGAGTTTGCCCACAGTCACCATGGTGGCCGGGCTCGCCACCACCATGCCGGCGTTGTGCATGCCGAGCAGGGCGATCAGCAGGCCAATGCCGGCGGTGATGCCGACCCGCAGGGAGAGCGGAATGTTACCGATGAGCCAGTAGCGGACTCGAAACAGGGTGAGGATCAGCAGACCCACGGCGCCCCAGAAGATGGTGCCCATGCCCACCTGCCAGGAGTAGCCCATGCCGCCGACCACCACGAAGGCGAAAAAGGCGTTGAGACCCATGGCCGGCGCCAGGGCGATGGGCAGGTTGGCGAGCAGACCCATCAGTATGCTGCCGATACCGGCGATGAGGCAGGTGGTGACGAACACGGCCTGGGTGTCCATGCCCGCATTGGAGAGGATCTGCGGGTTGACGAACACTATGTAGACCATGGTGAGGAAGGTGGTGATGCCGGCGATCACCTCGGTTCTGGCATCGGTGGCGTGGGCCTTGAGGCCAAAGAGGCGCTCGAGCAGGCCGCCACGGGCGTGTTGGGGTTGACTCATCTCTATTGTTACCAATGATTTCGTGTGTGGGGGGCGGCCACCCGGGGTGGCCGACCGCGCATTTTGGCACAGATGAGGGGTGACCCCAAAACAGAAAAGGGAGTGAGACGAGTGAGGGGTAAACGTTTTTCTGGCGGATTCCCGCTTTATCAGGGGAGTGAGTCCAGGTAGCGCTCCACCAGCATGGCCAGGGTCTCGTCGATGCGCTCCTTGAGGTGGTCGAGATCGCAGCCGGCCCGGTGCAGGTATTGATCCGCCTGATCCTCGCTCATGCGACGGCCGGCCAGGTGAAACTCCATCTCGTCGAGCTTCTTGTCGTGGCGCGGTACGATTTCCCAGTTGAGCAGGTCGGGCTCGAGGCGGGGGAAGACCTGCATGGCGAGGGTGCAGAAGGTGTCGATATGCTGCTTGCCTTCCGGCCCCAGACAACCGGGTTCGACCCGAAACAGCAGGGTGAGTTTGGGCACAGACATGATGACCTCGTGAAGCTGGGTTATTCCCGACATTATGGCAGCAATAAGAAGGGGAGCCGAGGCTCCCCTTGCAAGATCGTCGTGGCAATCCCTTATTTGGTGATGCGCTTGTACTTGGCGCGATGCGGTTGGACCGCTTCGGCACCATAGGTCTTCTTCTTCCACTCTTCGTATTCGGTAAAGTTACCTTCGAAGAATTCGATCTTGCCCTCGTCCTGATAGTCCAGGATGTGGGTGGCGATGCGGTCGAGGAACCAGCGATCGTGGGAGATGACCATGGCACAACCGGGGAACTCCAGCAGGGCGTTCTCCAGGGCGCGCAGGGTTTCGATGTCCAGATCGTTGGTCGGTTCATCGAGCAGCAGCACGTTGCCGCCGGTCTGCAGCAGCTTGGCCAGATGCAGACGACCCCGTTCACCCCCGGAGAGCTCGCCGACCCGCTTCTGCTGATCGGAGCCCTTGAAGTTGAAGCGGCCGATGTAGGCGCGGCTCGGGAACTCGTAGTTGCCGATGCGCAGGATATCCTGACCGTCGGCCACCTCTTCGAACACCGTCTTCTTGTCGTTCATCTGGTCGCGGAACTGATCCACCGAGGCCAGCACTACGGTCTCGCCCAGGGTGATGGCGCCGCTGTCCGGCAGCTCCTGGCCCGACATCATGCGGAACAGGGTCGACTTACCGGCACCGTTGGGACCTATGATGCCGACGATGGCCCCCTTGGGAATGGTGAACGACAGATCGTCGATCAGCACCCGATCCCCGTAGGATTTGCGCAGGTTGGCCACTTCCACCACCTTGTCGCCGAGACGCGGCCCGGGCGGAATGAACAGCTCGTTGGTCTCGTTACGCTTCTGGTAGTCGTTGGTGTTGAGCTCCTCGAAGCGAGCCATACGGGCCTTGGACTTGGCCTGGCGACCCTTCGGATTTTGGCGAACCCACTCCAGCTCCTTCTCGATGGACTTGCGACGAGCCGCTTCGGTGCTTGCCTCCTGGGCCAGACGAGCGTCTTTTTGCTCCAGCCAGGAGGAGTAGTTGCCTTCCCACGGGATACCTTCACCGCGGTCCAGCTCCAGGATCCAGCCTGCCACGTTGTCGAGGAAGTAACGGTCGTGGGTGATGGCCACGACGGTGCCCTCGTAGTCGTGCAGGAAGCGCTCCAGCCAGGCCACGGACTCGGCGTCCAGGTGGTTGGTCGGCTCGTCGAGCAGCAGCATGTCCGGCTTTTCCAGCAGCAGGCGGCACAGGGCGACCCGGCGACGCTCACCCCCGGAGAGGTGCTTGATCTGGGCATCCCAGGCGGGCAGACGCAGGGCGTCGGCGGCGCGCTCGAGCTGGTTGTCCACGTTGTGGCCGTCGTGAGCCTGGATGATGGCTTCCAGCTCACCCTGCTCCTTGGCCAGCTTGTCGAAGTCGGCGTCCGGATCGGCGTAGGCGGCATAGACCTCGTCGAGGCGGGCCATGGCGCGCTTCACATCACCCATCGCCTCTTCGACGGCGTCGCGTACGGTCTGCTCCGGATCCAGCTTCGGCTCCTGGGGCAGGTAGCCGATCTTGATGCCGGGCTGCGGGCGGGCTTCCCCTTCGATCTCGGTGTCGAGCCCGGCCATGATGCGCAGCAGGGTGGACTTACCGGCGCCGTTCAGACCCAAGACACCAATCTTGGCGCCCGGGAAGAAGGAGAGGGAGATGTTTTTGAGGATATGACGCTTGGGCGGCACGACCTTGCCGACCCTGTTCATGGTGTAAATAAATTGAGCCATTGGCTAATTCTCTTTGGTTTCAGTGCGTTGGCTGTGATGCCCTCGCTCTGGGGCCGTGGTGGGGCCGGGGGCTGGCCCCGGTTCCAAAAAACCCGTCGATTGTAAACCAAGGGGGAAGGGGGGGCAAAGCGGCCCCGTTGGCTCAGAATGATAATCCTCCCTATCAAAGTGAGCGGGTGATAGGGCCTCCCGCCCGCTTTCTGTGAGCCGGGGCTCACTTCTCGAGTGAGCAGAGAGGGCATGACCCTTGCTGTAAAGCCCCGGTGCCTGCCTCGGGCAGGTCAAGTCACCGGGACCCCCAAGGAGTATCCCATGAGAGTGAATCCCTCCCCTGTGGATCAGGAGGACGAAGTCGAGGCCCTGCTGCCCGCCGGTCAATTGCTGACCCTGGGACTGCAGCACGTGTTGGTCATGTATGCGGGGGCGGTCGCCGTGCCCCTGGTCATCGGCGGCAGCCTGGGGCTGCCCAAGGAGCAGATCGCCTTTCTCATCAGCGCCGATCTCTTCTGCTGCGGCATAGTGACCCTGCTGCAGTGTCTCGGGATAGGGCGCTTCGCCGGCATCCGGCTGCCGGTCATCATGTCGGTGACCTTCGCGGCCGTCATGCCCATGCTGGCCATAGGGGCGGATCCCAATCTCGGGCTCAACGGCATCTTCGGTGCCACCATAGCGGCCGGGGTGCTCTCGACCCTCTGCGTCCCCCTGATCGGGCGGCTCATGCCCCTCTTTCCCAACCTGGTGACCGGGGTGGTGATCACCTCCATCGGGGTGAGCATCATGGGGGTGGGGATCGACTGGGCCGCCGGCGGGCGTGGCAACCCCGACTACGGGGATCCCCGCTACATAGGGGTGAGCATGGCGGTGTTGCTCTTCATCCTGCTGGTGACCCGCTTTGCCAAAGGATTTATGGCCAATGTCTCCGTACTGCTCGGCATCCTCTTCGGCTTCGCCATCGCCATCATGATGGGGGAGGTGAGCTTCGCCGGCCTGCAGGAGGCGGCCTGGTTCTCCCCCATCCGCCCCTTCGCCTTCGGCTGGCCCACCTTCGATCCCATCGCCATCATCACCCTGACCGTGGTCATGCTCATCACCTTCATCGAGTCCATGGGCATGTTTATGGCCCTGGGGGAGATAGTGGGTCATCCGACCCGGCGTGGCGACATAGTGCGTGGTCTGCGGGTCGACGGGATTGGTACCGTGATAGGGGGGCTCTTCAACAGCTTCCCCCACACCTCGTTTTCGCAAAACATCGGCCTGGTGGGGGTGACGGGCGTCCACAGTCGCTGGGTCTGCGTCATGTCCGGTGGGATCTTGCTGCTCTTCGGTCTGGTACCCAAGATGGCGGTGGTGATCGCCTCGGTGCCGAGTTTCGTCATGGGCGGCGCTGGGATCGTCATGTTTGGCATGGTGCTGGCGACCGGCATCCGCATCCTCTCCCGGGTGGACTACAGCCATAACCGCTACAACGCCTATGTGGTGGCCATCAGCCTGGGGCTGGGTCTGATCCCCTCCTTCTCGCCTCACTTCTTCGCCCGTTTCCCCGGCTTCCTGCAGCCCCTGCTTCACAGCGGCATACTGCTGGCAACCGTATCGGCGGTGCTGCTCAACCTCTATTTCAACGGTTATCGGCGCAAGGAGGCACCGGCAGCGGTGGAGGCCGAGGCCTCAGTGTGAGGATTGCCCGGCGTAGTAGAGCACCCGCTGCACATAGTCCCGGGTCTCCTGATAGGGGGGGATGCCGCCGTAGCGGGTCACCGCCTTCTCGCCGGCATTATAGGCGGCGCTGATGCGAACCCAGTCCTGCCCAAACTCTCCCTCGAGCCACTTGAGGTAGGCCATGGCGCCACGAATGTTCTGCTCGGGATCGAACGGTTTGGTCACACCGAAGCGGGCCTGGGTCTCGGGGATGAGCTGCATTAACCCCTGAGCCTGCTTGGGAGAGACGGCAAGGGGATTGAGGTTGGACTCGGCGATGGCGATGGCCAGCGCCAGCCTGGGATCGACCCTGTGGCGCAGGGCTGCCTTGCGGATCTGCTCGGCCAGCTGCTGTTTGGCACGGGATTGGCGGGCGATGTAGTGCTCCATGTCGAACGGGGTGCCGGGTTGTACCCAGGGGGCGTCGCCACCGCCGGCACCGCAACTGCCGAGGGGGGCGTTGCCGACTCTGTAGTTGTAATAACGGCCCGCCTGTTGGCTTCCCAGTCGCATCGCCATGGCAAGGTAGGCGTTGGCCCGGCGTGGACTGCGGATCTCGCCCGGCCCGCGGGCCAGCAGGCGGCCGATGCGAAAGTAAGCCTCCGGATTACCGAGGCGTGCCGCGGCGCAGTAGTAAGCGATGGCCTGGTGCGGATCGCTGCGCTCCAGGGCCGCACCCTGACGCAGGGCGGTCGCGACCCTGGGGGGTTGGCGAAAGGTCTCGGCGTGCAGGGGAGAAGCACCGATCAGCAGCAGAAGCGAGCCCCAGAAGAGGATGCGATCCATGGATCTGTTCTCTTGGTGTTGTCCAAGAAACATAGGTCGTCATCGCGGACGTCGCTATCCGGGCAGTGGATCCTGTGGTTATGTGCCGGAAACCCAGAGAACTAAATATTCTGGAACTCCCTTAGAAGGGGTGGTGGTAGTCCTGTTTCGGGGAGTCCAGGGTGCGGATGACGTGGCGCACCTCGAGCAGCGTCCAGAGGGTGGCCTGACCCAGCATGGCCAGCAGGGGGAGCAGTTCGTGGGTGGTTTGCAAGGTCAGGGCGGCGAGCAGGGTACCCAGGGGTAACAGGCGACGAATCATGGGTTCACTCCATTGAATCAGGTTCCTTCAGTCTTCTTTTAGGTACTACCCGATTCGGGGAGGCGAGTCCAGCGCCTCATCCCCTGCCATATCTTGGTGCAATAGCTGTAACGTAAAAAATACGCGCCCCATTTTGGGGCGTTTTGGTGTCGGCTTGTGATCTTGCTCACCGAAAATAGACTCGGAAACCATAACGAGATCCTGATGACAGGATCCAGTGCTGTGCCCCTTTTACTTCGCCGCCAACAGGAACACGTTATGGATAACCGCACTCACCCTCTCCATGAGGATCTGCTCGCCCTGCTGACCGCCTCGGGTTTCGTCTCCCTCGGCATCTATCTGTTTCATCAGGTGGGTCTACTGACCGGCGGCACTGCCGGCCTGGCCCTGTTGCTGCAAAAAATGACCGGATTGAGCTTTGGCCTGATCTTTTTCGGCATCAATCTTCCCTTCTACGCCCTGGCCTGGCTCAGGATGGGGCCGCGTTTTACCCTCAACACCTTCATCTCGGTGGCGACCGTCTCCTGGGTGACCGATCACCTCAACGCCGTATTGCAGATTGGCAAGATCGAGCCCGTCTATGCGGCCCTCATCGGCGGCACCCTGATCGGCATGGGGCTGCTCATCATGTTCCGCCACAAGTCGAGCCTCGGGGGCTTCAACATACTGGCGCTCTTTATTCAGGAGAGGTTCGGCCTTCGGGCGGGCAAGCTGCAAATGGGGCTCGATTGTGCCATCGTCATCGCCTCCTTCTTCGTGGTGCCGCTCTGGATCCTGCTGCTGTCCGTGGTCGCCGCCATCATCTGTAACCTGGTGTTGACGCTCAACCACAGGCCGGGGCGTTATCAGTTGGCCTGATGGTGTCGCGGCTCGGGGGGAAACAGGGTGTGCAGCCGGTGATCGGGCAGCGGGGAGGAGAGTCCCCAGCGCACCCGGTGACGCAGCAGATTGCCCTGGGCCTCGAGTCGGCTCAGGATCTGGTTGAAGGCGTTGAGCCTGGCTTCGCTCACCCGTTCCCGGTTGAAGGCGATGTAGTAGTTGGCCTCGTGGCTCTTCTTCCAGAGCCGGATCTGTGACTCCCCGCTGAGGTTGAGCCGATGCAGGGCCACATCGATGTTCGAGAAGTAGAGGCTGTAGCGCCCCTGTCGCTCCAGCTTGAGCAGGCTGGCATAGTCGTCGTTGACGTTGAGGTCGAGGCGCATCGGCGGCAGCCCTTGCTGGCGCAATGCTGCATCCAGATGGCGTAGCAGGGTCTCGCTAAACGAGCCCTTGGTCACCCCGATCCGCTCGTCACCCAGTCGGGCCAGGGTAAGAGGCCTGTCTGTCTCCTCACTGCGGGCGAAGATGCCCCAGCTCGCCTTGCACAGGGGGAGCGAGTAGCGCAGGGTCCTGGCTCTTGTCTCACTCCAGGCGAGGGGGAACATGCCGTCGGCTTCCCCCAGCTCCAGTAGCTTGCGTGCCCTCAGATTGGGCAGCAGGGTGATCTGGCACCCCTCCGGCCAGTAGTTGCACGCCTCTTTGACCATCTCTACCGTGGCCCCTGCCGGTTGATGGTCACTGCCGGCAAAGCTGTAGGGGGCGAACTCCTGCACCACCAGGTGCAGGGGGGCCGCAAGGCAGAGGGGCGAGAGAGTCCAGAGCAGCAACAGACGACCTAGCATGGGGCACGACTCCATGAGTGATTCCCTAGCAGTATGGATGAGAAACCACGCTACAGGACGACCGGTTGCCCTCCCTGCGGGTCGGCGATCACCCTGGCCGGGTAGCCGTATAGCCGCTCGATCAGGGGGGCCCTGAGCACCTCCCCGGGAGAGCCATCCGCGATCAGTTTTCCCCCCTCCAGCATCAGCAGTCGATCCCCGTAACGGGCCGCCAGATTGAGATCGTGCAGTACCACCAGCACCGCAGTCTGTTCGCCGGCCAGTGCCCGAGCCATGGCCAGCAGTTGATGCTGATGTTTGAGATCCAGGGCCGAGGTGGGCTCGTCGAGCAGCAGCAGTCGGGGGCATGGCTCATCCCGGTTCCCTTGCCAGATCTGGGCCAGTACCCGGGCAAACTGCACCCGTTGTCGCTCCCCCCCGGAGAGGGCGGGATAGAGGCGATCCTTGAGATGGCCGACTCCGGCATGGTCCATGGCGGCGGCCACGATGCGGGCTTGCGCCGACCTTGGCTCCCTGTGGGGCAATCGCCCCATGGCGACGACCTCCTGACAGAGGAAGGGGAAGGTCAGCGAGGCGCTCTGGGGCAGGACGCCCACCTGACGGGCGAGGGCGTCGGCCGGCCAGGAGGCCTGGAGGCGGCCGAACAGGTGGATCTCCCCGTTGGGGACCAGCTCACCCGTGATGCACTTGAGCAGGGTACTCTTGCCCGCCCCGTTGGGGCCGAGCAGCACGGTCACCGAGCCCGCCTCCAGCGACAGCGTGAAGTCGTCGAGCAGGAGGCGACCGCCACGGGAGAGGGTCAGCTGACGACAGGAAAGCAGGGACATGACAACTCCTAAAGATGGCGGCGTCCTTGCACCAGCAGCCAGAGAAAGAAGGGGGCGCCTATCAGGGCCGTGATGATGCCGACCGGCAGCTCGGCCGGCGCCAGCAGGACGCGGGCCACCATGTCGGCAGCCAGCAGCAGGGCGGCGCCGAGCAGTGCCGAGAGTGGCAGCAACCTGTGGTGATCGGGGCCTGCCAGCAGGCGTACCAGATGCGGCACCACCAGGCCGACGAAGCCGATGAGGCCGCTCACCGCGACCGCGACGCCGATCCCGGCGGCAGTGAACAAGATAAGGCGGCGCTTGAGGGGTTGTACCGCCACCCCCAGGTGGCGCGCCTCCGACTCCCCCAGCAACAGGGCGTTGAGGGGACCTGCGTCACGCAGGAAGAGCAGCAGCAGGACGGTCAGGGTCGCCAGGGCGAGCAGTATGTCGGCCGGCTTGCCGGCGGCCAGACTCCCCATCTGCCACAGGCTCAGGTTGCGCAGCATCTGATCGTCGGCGAGATAGGTAAGCAGACCGATGGCGGCGCCACAGAGGGCCGTGATGGCAACACCGGCCAGCAGCATGACGGTGACCGAGGTGCCTTCGGCCCGGGTGCCGAGCAGATAGACCAGGGTGGTGGTTAGCGCCCCGCCGAGGAAGGCCATCATGGGCAGCAGGCCGACCCCGAGCTGGCCTTGTAGTTCGGCTCCGAGGGGCGCCAGCAGCACGATAGCCAGGGCCGCCCCCAGGGCGGCGCCACCAGAGACGCCTATGATGCCGGGGTCGGCCAGGGGATTGCGAAACAGCCCCTGCATGACGGCACCACACAGGCCGAGGATCCCGCCGACGGCGATGCAGAGCAGGGTGCGTGGCAGGCGGATCTCTTGCACCACCATCTGCAGGTGGGGGGCGAGGGAGGTGTCCGGCAGCAAGGCCCCCAGGCTCTGACTCAAGGTCAGGGGCAGGGGGCCGGTGCCGAGTGACAGGGTCGCCAGCATTCCCAGCAGGCAGGCCAAGCCGCCCAGCAGGGGGGGGAGAGAGAGACGGCGGACCCGGCTCATGGGATGGCGGTCAGCCAGGTTGCGATATGACGGGCCTGCGCCAGGGAGGAGAGGGAGAGCCCCCCCTGCAGGGCGTGGCCATCCACCGCATGGAGGCGGCCATGTTGACCCGCCGGGGTGGAGGCGAGGGCCGGCACCTCGGCCAGTACGGTGGCGGGATCCCGGTAGGCTTGCCAGTCACGGCCACTGACCAGCACCAGATCCGGCTGCATCTGGATGAGGGCCTCGGCAGAGAGGGGCTTGTAGCCACTCGACCCCTTGCCGAGGTTTTCGCCTCCCGCCAGCGCGATAAGGGCATCCCCCGTGGTATCACCGCCCGCCAGGCTTAAGGGCTGCCCCTTGTGCAGCAGCAACAGGGCCACCCTGGGCGGGTGCTGCCGCTTGGTCTGCCTGGCCAGGGCATCGACCTCGTCGGCGATCCTGGCCTTGAGCTCCTTGCCCCTGGCCTCGGCACCGAGCAGACTGGCCAGGGTATCGATACGCAGACGCAGGTTTTCAAGGGTTGGTGCGGTCGCCAGCACCTCAACCTTGACGCCGGCACGGCTGAGCTGCTCCAGGGTCGAAGGGGGGCCCATCTCGTCGCTGCCGATGACCCGGGTCGGCGCCATGCTGAGGATCCCCTCGGCGGCCAGGGCTCTGTGATACCCCACCCTGGGCACCGTGAGCCCCTGGCTGCTGACGTCGGTGGCGACGATCTCGGTCTCGGCCCCCAGCGCCTGTAGCAGCTCGGTGGTGGCCGGCCCTATGCTGACGATGCGTTCGGCCCCCTGGAGGGCAGACGTGGTGAGTAGGGGAAACAGCAGCAACAGTCGGTGCAGAGGGATCATGGGTTATGCTCCACAAACGGGGTGACAGGCCGGGGAGCATAGCAGGCAGCACACGCTCTGTATAGATAATGAAAATTATTATCAATTGCATCTTGTCGCCTCTATCCCTTAGAGTATGACCCACCAATCGTGTGCACCGGATGGAGAGAGCATGACCATTGCACAGCAGATCCACGACCTGTTAAACGAAGACCCGGGGGCTCACCCCTCGGCCATTGCCGCCAGACTGGCGGTGAGCGAGTGGGAGGTGGTTCGTCACCTTCCCGCTGAGTTGGCGACCCTGTTGCCGGGTGAGCGCGCCGAGGCGCTGCTGGCCGACCTCGCCGACTGGGGGCCGGTGACCACCATCATCGAATCGTCCGGCTCCATCTTCGAGGTGAAGGCCCCCTTCCCCAAAGGCAAGAGCGCCCGCGGTTATTACAACCTGATGGGGCGCGACGGTGAGCTGCACGGCCACCTCAAACTCGACAACGTGGTCGGCATCGCCCTGGTGAGCAAGCTCTTCATGGGTAAGGAGGGGCACTCCTTCCAGTTCTTCGATGGGGCCGGCCGCTGTATCTTCAAGGTTTATCTGGGGCGTGATGAGCAGCGTAACCTGCTGCCGGAACAGGTGGCGCGCTTTATGGCCCTGCGCGAGGAGAATCAGGCATGAGTGAACGTCAAGAGCGTCTGCAGGGTCGTCTGCAGCCGGAGATCCGCGAGTTTCGGGACGCTTGCCGTACCCTGCAGTTGGCCACGGTCGATGCCGACGGCACCCCCAATGCCAGCTATGCCCCCTTTGTGCTGCAGGAGGATGGCTACTATGTGCTCATCTCCGAGATCGCCCGCCATGCACGCAACCTGCAACAGGTGCCGCGTGTCTCCCTGATGCTGATCGAGGATGAGGGCTCGGCCCGTGAGCTGTTTGCCAGAAAGCGCCTCACCTTCGATGCCTGCGCCGAGGTGGTATCCCGTGACGACGTGCGTTGGGAACAGGCCATCGCCGCACTCGAGGGGCGTTTTGGGGAGATCGTCAAGGGGCTCTCCAACCTGCAGGACTTCGTTCTGTTTCGCTTGAGGCCCGAGCAGGGGCTCTTCGTGAAGGGGTTTGGCCAGGCGTTTCGCGTCAGCGGCGATGAACTGGTGGATGTCGTCCACCTGGTCGAGGGGCACAAGCGGATCGACAGTGGCGAAGAGATCGCCGCGGCGACCGATCCCCTGCGCTAACCCCGGTGATACGGAACGGGCAGCCTCGGCTGCCCGTTTTCATTGGTTACTCTTCCCACTGCGGCGTGTTGGGGAAGCGCTGGCGATCCGCCGTGCTGGCCCCCTCGTTACACTCGCCCCGTACCTTCCACGAGGTGCGCGTCAGCACGATAAAGCCCTGATGGCAGAACTGCTTCTCTGTCATCCACTGACTCAGTTGCTCCTCCTGAATGGCCTCCCGGGTCTCGAGCAGGCTCTTGCGTGGTCGCTCCAGCTTACCGTCGGCCGGGAGCCGGACGGGCAGGCGCTCCAGGGGGGCGGCCTCAAACACGAAGCGCTTGCTCCCCTCCTGGTTGATATGGGTGGCAAAGAGGGGAGGGGGAGCATCGCCACGCTGGCTTGAGGAGCAGGCGGCGAGCAGCAACAGGGGGAAGAGCAGTAACAGGCGCAAGGAGAACTCCATTCAGACCAGCCGTTCGGTGGGGTGCAGGGTAACACGTTTGCCAGCGGGCAGGATCAGCCCCTCCCACATCCAGTGGTGGTGGGCGATGATCTGCGCCGCGCCCAGATGGGGGCGGTCGGCCGTGGTGTGGGCATCACTCACTGCCACCACATTAAACCCCTGGGCGGCGGCGCTGCGCAGGGTGGTATCGACACAAAAATCGGTGGCGCAGCCACAGATGAGCAGGCGACGGGGGGAGAGGATTCGAAGGCGAGCCGCGAGATCGGTGCCAAGGAAGCTGTCGCAGGCGTTCTTGCCGAGGTATCCATCCTCTGCGCCGACCTCGAGTCCGGGATGAAGTGCCCAACCCGGGCTGCCCGGCTCGAGATCCTCTCCCGGCCGGCCATCATGGCGCACATAGATGACATGGCCAGCGCGCGCTCGTACCGCTGCGGCCAGACGATTGATATTCCCGATCACCTCTGCCGCCCGGTGACGGGGCTGCTCGAACAATCCCTGCTGCATATCGATTACCAGCAATACATCCATCCTGCCTCTCCTTGGTCGTTCAGGGTTGCTGCCAGCGGCTGCAGTCGCGTTCGCGGGCACGGTGTAATGATGCCATCTCCCGTTTCATCTCTTCACGACTTTTCCAGCGCTCGGGCAGGGGGGCGATGTGCAGCTCCAGGTCGGCCTGACGGCCGCTGGCGCCGGACTGTGGTTCGCTGACCGGTATCACCAGGGCCACCTTGAGGGCCGGGTTGCGCGCCGCGATACGGCTGGCGAGCCCCCATCCCCCCTCCACGTGGAAGTTGCCGGCGATATGCATGATGCGCCGGCCCGGGTGAGCCGCGAGGTAGGTCACCATGCTCTCGGCCATGGTGTCGTCCCAGGCGGTCTGGGCGGCAAAACGGCGGGCATTGCTGTCATTGTCACCATGGTGCAGGGAGGCCATAAAGCGTTGACGATAGCCATCCTCCCCCAGGGTGAGGTGGGCGGCTACCAGGCGGCGATGATTGGCGGGCAGGGTATCGAGCCACGCAGGCCCCTGCTCACCGATACAGCTGACCAGCCCCTTGGGGGCGTTGGCGGCGATGACGGGCATCTGTCGGGCCTTGGCAAATTCCACCAGGGGTCGGTAGTCGCTCTGGTAGTTGGGCCAGGCGTGGCCGGCCCTCATCAGCGCCGACTCGCCGATCCGCCCGGCCAGATAGGCATCTACCACGGCTTGATCGGCGCGGCTGAACTGCTCCATGGAGAGGGTGAGCGCCCGCGGTGACAGGCTCAGCTGTGCCAGCAGGCGGGCCTGGAACAGATGCACCGCCGGATGGCTGTGCAGCTCCCCCACCAGGATGATATCCGCCCCCTGCAGACGCTCGGTGGCAGCCGTCAGGCTCAAGGGGGTGTCGCCCGCTTGCAGGCGATAGTCATAGAGGGTGGGGAGGGGAGAGGGAGGCGTGGCACAACCGGCCAGCAGGGCGGTCAAAACAAGGGATAGCAGTCGCATCTTGGCTCTCGTCGGTATGGGTCGGGGGGATTGTAGCCAAGTTTTTACGCGCATCAATCAAATGATAATGATTTTCGTTAGCATTGATCTTTTTTCATTCACGGGTAAGATGCGACAGGTTGATAATAATTCTCATTAAGGATGTTGCAGTGAAACAGACCCCTTTCACCCTGGTGGCCCTCTCGGTAGCCGCCGCCCTCTCCATCCCGGTCCAGGCCAGCGGCCACAAGAGCGATGAGGTCGTGGTCGTGAGCGGCTCGCGCATGGCCCAGAAGCTGGAGGATGTCTCCGGTCCCATCACCGTCATCACGGAGCAGCAGATCGAGGAGCAGGGGGTCACCAATGCCGCCGAGCTCTTTCGCTATGAGCCCGGGGTGAGTGTCAAAGGGGGGAACGGGGGCGATCAGACCTTTATCATTCGTGGCATGGGGGAGAACCGGGTCAAGGTGATTCAGGATGGCGTACGTCAAAACGATGCCTACAGCAAGGGAGGGGTGGGGCAGGGCTATTTTGACACCGACATGATCAAGCAGGTGGAGGTGGTCAAGGGCCCCGCCTCGGCAGCCTATGGCTCGGATGCCCTCGGCGGGGTGATCGCCATCACCACCAAGGAGGCCGCGGACTATCTGAAAAACGGGGATCACTATCTGGACGCCAGTGCCGGCTATGCCGGTGCCAATAGCCAGGGGATGGGGGGGATCACCGGAGCCATCAGAACGGGGGATGTGGAGACCCTGCTGCGTTATACCCGCCGTGACGGCGGTGTCACCCAGGATTATCACGACCGCAAGAACGAGTTCGATATCGTGAGCGACGCCCTGTTGCTCAAGAGCCGCTGGCAGATCTCCGAGGCCCAGTTCCTCAAGCTCACCGCCGACTACTTCCAGGAGGGGCAGGACCCGGATGCGGTCAAGCTCAACAAGGTCGGCAGCGGCCGGGCCAGGGTCTTCGATCAGCCCGTCACCGACAAGCAGAGCGAGAATCTCTCCCTCATCCTGGATCACGGCCTGGAGCTCAATCTGGCCTGGGTGGATCGCATGGAGAGCAAGCTCTACTTTACCCGGATGGCGCAGACCCTGGATCAGTACGCCTCTTCCAAATATCCCGTCATGGCGGGCAACCCTTATGTGACCAAGAACTCCCTCGATCACAACCGCTTCCGCCAGGAGAACCTGGGGGCCCAGATGCAGTTCTCCAAGGCCCTTGCGAGCCAGCGTCTGGCCTGGGGCATCGAGTATGAGCACAGCGACAATCGCCGCGAGCGCTACAAGGGGCCCACAGTGCCCGGTGACTTCCCCGGTTACGACGAGCTGAGCTTCCCCTCTACCGTCAGCCAGCGCGGCGGGCTCTGGGCCTTTGACGAGATCCGCTTCGGTGAGCGCTGGGTGCTGACCCCGGGCCTGCGTTATGACTACTACCGCATGAGCCCGGATGACGATCCCGCCTATCAGGGCGAGCAACTGCAGACCTTCTCGGAAGGGGAGCTCTCCCCCAGACTGGGGCTGGTGTTCAAGGCTCACGAGGCGGTCAACCTGTTCGCCCAGTACAGCCACGGCTTCAAGGCCCCCATGTATGACACCGCCTTCTCGACCCTGAACCATCAGGCCTATGGCTACCGCTTCGAGCCCAACCCCAACCTCAAGGCCGAGACCAGTGATGGCATCGACGTGGGGATGCGCGGCAATACCGAGCGCCTGGGCTACGAGCTGTCGGCCTTCTACACCCGCTTCGAGGATTTCATCTCCCAGCAGCAGATCGCCCGGGAGGGACGCACCAGCGTCTATCAATACCGCAATCTCGATGAGGTGAAGACCCGCGGAGTCGAGGCCAGGGCCGACTACTGGGTGACCGACTCGGTCAACCTCTGGGGTAACCTCGCCTATGTGACCGGCAAGGACGGTGAGGGGCACTACATCAACGAGCTGAGCCCGCTGCAGGGAAGCCTGGGAGTCCGCTTCGAGCAGGCGCGGTGGAACCTCAACGGGGCGCTGCGCTTCGCCGACGACATGAACAAGGTGGGGCAGGATGCCAGCGGCAAGGAGACCCTGCAGAGCGCCGGCTGGGGTGTGGTGGATCTCTATGCCCAGTTCACCCCCATGGAAGATCTGAAGCTCAACGTCGGCCTCTTTAACCTGTTTGATAAAGAGGTGCTGGCCTATGAGTCGGTGGCCGGCCTCGCCCAGGGTAGCGATACCACCCGTCTGATCGAGCCGGGGCGAACCCTCAGCGCCCGGGTCAAGTACGTCTTCTGAACGTGCAGAGGGGGGCCGTCAGGCCCCTCTCATTTCACTCCAGCAGGGGGGGAAGATGGGGTATGATTGGTGCCCCCTACACAGCCGTCGAGTTCCCATGCCCGCCTTCTCCTGGTTAGCCCTCTTCTTCGGGGCCTTCTACTTTGTCTATGGCGCCTATCTGCCATTCTGGTCCCTCTGGCTGGAAGGAGTCGGGCTGACCCCGGATCTTATCGGCTTGCTGCTCGGGGCCGGCATGGCCATCCGTTTTGCCGGCAACCTGCTTATCATGGGGCGCATCAAGGGGGCGGCCAACCTGCTGCCCATGACCCGGCTGCTCTCCCTGCTCTCCCTGCTGAGCTTCATCGGTTTCTACCTCGGCCACTCCCCCTGGTGGCTGGTGGCCCTGACCCTGGTGACCAACTTCATCTACCCGACCCTGATGCCCATGGGGGAGGCGCTCGCCACCCGCATGGTGGTGCAGGTGCATCTCGACTACGGCAAGGTGCGCCTGTGCGGCTCCTTTGCCTTTATCGTGGCCTCCACCCTGGTCGGGGTGCTGGTTGGCAAGTGGGGCAGCAACTGGGTGCTGCACACCATGGTGGCCGGCCTGGTATTGATGTTGCTGCTGAGCTGGTTGCCCCTCTCACCGGCTCCCAGAGACATCGCCGGTGAGCGGGCCCGCGCCAGCCTGTGGGAGACTTTTCGGGATCCCGCCGTGCGCCGTTTGCTCCTCATCGCCTGCCTGCTGCAGGGAAGTCATGCGGCCTACTATGGCTTTAGCGCCATCCACTGGAAGGCGGCCGGCTACAGCGGCAGCACCATTGGCTACCTCTGGGCCCTGGGGGTGGTGGCAGAGATCTGCATGTTTGCCGCCGATCGCCGCTTTCTCTCCCGTTTCCCGGCCCGCACCCTGTTCCTGGTGGGGGGGATCGGCTGTCTGGTGCGCTGGGCCCTGATGGGGGCGAGTACCGATCTCTGGGTGCTGCTGCTTGCTCAACTGCTCCATGCGGTCACCTTCTGCGTCAGCCACCTGGGGGCGGTCCGCTTCATCACCCGGGAGCTTCCCCCCGAGCGGCAGATCCCGACCCAGGCCCTCTATTCGGCTCTGGCGCTGGGCATGACGGTGGCCATCCTGATGGCCTTCTGTGGCCAGCTCTACCAGAGCCTGCAGGGGGGGATCTTCTGGCTGATGATGGGGGTGGCGCTGCCCGCTCTCTTCCTCAAGCCCCGCCAATGAACAGAGGCGCCCGAGGGCGCCTCTTGCATCACTTCAGATAGCGTTGCTCCAGTCCCTGCCAGCGCAGGGGACCCAGGACCTCTTCCAGCCAGCGCTGGCTGCCTGCATCCAGCTGCCCCTGTTCGTCGAAGGTGAGGCGGGCGGGCCAGCTGCCCGGCGAGATCCCCTGACTCGCGAGCCGGTGATCGAGCTCCTCCCAGAAGGCGGCCCCCTTGACGTAGAAGAGGGGGTAGAGGGAGGGGTCTCCCTCGCGCAGCCGTTCATAGGCCAGGTAGAGGCCGCTGCGTTTGTCGGGCAGAGCACGCGCCTGCCACTCGTCGACCGCACGCTCCCCCTGTAGTCGAAAGTGGCGCAGGCTCTTGATGGCCAGGTACTCCGCCAATCCCTCAGCAGCCCAGGCCGGCCAATCTTCGGTCAGCAGCTGGTGCACCGCCTCATGGGCACTGATGCGCAGCAGTCGCTGGGTCGCCTCGGCGGTGGGCTCTCCCCGCCGTACCGGGTAGTTGGCCACGAACAGGTTGCCCCCGGCGGCGCCACCCAGGGAGTGGCTCTCCACATCCCGGGCCAGCCAGATGAGGTGCCAGTCGGGCGGCATGGGGCGATCGAGCTGCTCACCCAGATAGGCGAGGATGGCCTCGAGCTGCCCCTGCAGGGAGTCGAGGGGCAGGCGCTCTGCCATGGCATCGTGGGTTATCCGCACGTTGGCCCGGGATTGGGTCTTCAGGGTGGCGAGCCCCTGACTGAGAAAGAGCGGTGGTGCCGAGAGGGGGGGCAGGGGAGTACAGCTGCCATCGGGCAGGCAGACCCTGGCCTCACCCCCGGTGCGGGGAAAGTTGCCCCACTCGCTCACCAGCCAGCTGCCCGGGCCGAGCCGCACACTCTGCTGAAGGGCGGCATCGACGCCTTCGGCCGGTGCCGGAGTGAGGGGGATAGACCACTGCCACTGGCGACAGTGGGTCAGGGCCCCCATCCCCCCCTTCTTGTCATCCAGGCAGACGGGGGTGACCCCCGCCTGGCCGGGCTGGCTGCGGGAGGGGGAGAGGCGATAGGGGGCGTTGCCCTCAACCGAGAGGGTCACCCTGAGGCGCAGGGGATCGTCGGTCTCCTCCAGTTGATAGAGGCTGGCCGCCTGCAGGGTCGGCAGCAGGCCGAGGACACACCAGATGAGGGGGCGCATCAGCTCTCCTCCTCGTGGGCGAGCAGATCCCCCGGCTGGCACTGCAGCTCGCGACAGAGGGCCTCCAGGGTCGAGAAGCGCACCGCCTTGGCATGGCCCTTCTTGAGGATCGAGAGGTTGGCCTCTGTGATGCCGATGCGCTGGGCCAGCTCGCGAGAGGTCATCTTGCGCTCCGCAAGGAGGGCGTCGAGTCGAATGATGATGGGCATGTTTGCCTCACACCGTCAGGGCTTGATCGTCGGCCAGGCGCTTGGCCTCGCCCATCACCAGGGCCAGGGCCAAGACAATGAGTCCTGCCAGAAGGGTACGAAAATCCGCTGAGCCAACGGTGATGCTACCGTGCAGCTTCGGGCCATTCATCGTCAGGACGGCACCGAGCAGAGGGGTCGTCAGTTGGCTCACGACAAAACTGCTACATAGGCCAAGCCCGATCATGCGGTAGCGGCCAATCTGGCTCAGGGTGAAGAGCATTCCGTGGCGGTAGCCACTAAATAGCTGATGCAGTTGCCACAAGATCAGCATTTGAACCACATCTGGCAACAAGATGACCAGAGTGGCCAATAGCCGAGTCGATATGGTCAATGGATATGCATCGAGTGAATGAGGGGTAGCATGAATCCGGGTTGTACCGCTTGCGTCATAGCCGAAGTGAGCACCAGAACCACCCAGCACATTAATTAGCTGATCTTGGAGAAAGTCGTTACTACCCAAAAGATAGGACCATGACATGGCAATGGTCAGCAGCGGTGTTGCCAGCATGGCGAACAGTAATATCCATTCGATCAGGGTACTCATGCGTTCGAGCTTGTTGGATGTCATATAAACCTCATGGCAGACGGAGTGCGTCGACAGAGCGAGCTGCACTTACTGTTTATCGATAATCTGGTGCCATTGTTTATTGTTTTTCGATATTCTGTCAAAGGGTATATATCGAAAAACAATAAATATTCCTGTTCGAGAAGGAGTGACATTTTTCGATGACCTCTCTAGACTGCGGTCTATCTCGCCTAAATTCTCAATCTTGACAAGAGGTTAGTGATGCAACAGGGATGGTTGCTGATCGGGGTTTCGCTGGCCTATCTGGGGCTCTTGTTCCTCATCGCCTATGTGGCCGACAAGCACCGCCGGGCCCGTCTGCCGGGTCAGCCCCTGCTCTACAGCCTCTCGCTCGCCGTCTACTGCACCTCCTGGACCTTCTATGGCACGGTCGGCCAGGCGAGTCTGGACCCCTGGTCCCCCCTGCCCATCTATCTCGGTCCCATGCTGGTCTTCCTGCTGGGATGGCGGGTGTTGGCGCGCCTCATCCTGGTGGCCAAGCGTGAGCACATCACCTCGATTGCCGACTTCATCGCCGCCCGTTATGGCAAGTCCCAGCATCTGGCCATGCTGGTGGCCCTGGTGGCGATCCTCGGGGTGCTGCCCTATCTGGTGCTTCAGCTCAAGGCGATCGTCATCGGCCTGGAGCTGTTGACCAACGGGGCGGCGGGGGCCAGCATGGGAGGCGGGCGTGCCGGCCTGGCCCTGGGGGTCGGCCTGCTGCTCGCCCTCTTTAGCATACTGTTTGGCACCCGACACCTGGACGCCACCGAGCACCACAGGGGCATGGTGGTGGCCATCGCCTTCGAGTCCGTGATCAAGCTGCTCGCCTTTCTGCTGGTGGGGGGCTTCTCCCTCTGGCTGCTGTGGGGAGAGCCCAGAGTCTGGCAGACGGCGGCGAGCCAGGAGTTCATCCGGGGTGCGAGCGAGCTGCGCGGCAGTCAGCTGCTGGAGCTGGCTATCTACACCCTGCTTGCCATGTGCGCCATCGTCTGTCTGCCGCGCCAGTTTCATGTGACTGTGGTGGAGAACAATCAGGGGCATGATCTCCACTGGGCGCGTTGGCTCTTCCCCGTTTATCTGTTTCTGATGGGGATCTTCATCTGGCCCCTGGCTCTGGCCGGTCGCCACTGGCTGGGGGAGGGGGTCTCGCCCGATACCTTCGTCATCAGCCTGCCCCATACCCTGGGTTACGACGCCGCGGCGCTGCTCGCCTTCCTCGGGGGGACCTCGGCCGCGACCGGCATGGTGATCGTCTCGACCCTGGCGCTCGCCATCATGGTGAGCAACGATCTGGTGTTGCCCCTGCTGCTGCGCCGCTATTGGCAGCGACGCCAGGACGATCGGCTCGGTCGCCTGCTGCTGCGGGTGCGCCGGGCCGCCATCCTGCTCATCCTGCTGGCCGCCTGGGGGCTCTACCTCTGGCTCGGGGAGATGACCAGTCTCTCGGGGATCGGCTTTCTCTCCTTCGGGGCGGTCGCCCAGTTTGCGCCGGCCCTGCTGCTCGGTCTCTACTGGCGTCGTGGCAATCGCAAGGGGGTCTACCTGGGGCTGATCCCCGGCCTGACCCTCTGGCTGCTGACCCTGCTGCACGAGAGCGGCATGCTGGCCGGCTCCCCCCTGGCGAGCCTGTTGGCACCGCCGGATCTGCCCTGGCTGCGGGAGGTGAGCGTCACCGCCTGGTGCCTGCTGCTGAGCCTGCTGCTCAACCTCGCCGGCTATGTGGCCGGGTCACTGCTGGCCAGGCCCGCAGTGAGCGAGCGGCTGCAGGCAGCCAACTTCGTCGGCAAGCCGAGCCGGGACACCTCGGCCCTCTATCAGGCCAGGGTGACGGTGAAGGAGCTGGAGATGCTGGCCACCCGCTTCCTCGGACCGAGCCGGGTCAAGCGTGCCTTCGGCCGCTTCGCCGCCGAACGCGGCGGCACCCTGGCCCCGCACATGCAGGCCACTCCCGAGCTTATCGTGCATACGGAGCGGCTGCTGGCCGGGGTGTTTGGCACCTCGTCGGCGCGCTTGGTGCTCGCCTCCGCCCTGCAGGGGCACAACATGCAGCTCGAGGAGATCGCCACCATCGTCGATGAGGCCTCGGATCTGCTGCGTTTCAACCGAGATCTGCTGCAGGGGGCCATCGAGCACATAGGCCAGGGGATCTCGGTGGTGGACAGGGAGCTCAAGCTGGTGGCCTGGAACCGTCGCTACGTCGAGCTGTTCAGTTATCCCCCTGGTCTCATCCAGGCGGGGCGTCCCATCGAAGAGATCATTCGCCACAACGCCAGTCAGGGGCTGTGCGGCCCCGGGGAGATCGAGGCCCAGGTGGCGCGGCGGGTGGCCCACATGCGCAGCGGCAGCCGCCACGTCTCCGCCAGGGAGCGCCCGGATGGCCGGGTTATCGAGATGCAGGGCAACCCCATGCCGGGGGGCGGCTTCGTCATGACCTTCACCGACATCACCCCGTTTCGCGAGGCGGAACGGGTGCTGCGTGAGGCCAACGAGCTGCTCGAGGCCCGGGTCGCCGAGCGCACCCGCGAGCTCTCGGCGCTCAACACTCAGCTGTTGGCGGTCAACCAGCAGGTGGAGCGGGCCAACCACTCCAAGAGCCGTTTTCTCGCCGCGGTGAGCCACGATCTCACCCAGCCCCTCAATGCCGCCAAGTTGTTTGCGTCGGCCCTGCGCGAGCAGCTGCCGCCGGGTGAGCCGGCGCACCTGGCCGAGCGCATCGACACGGCCCTGGAGGCGGCCGAGGATCTCATCTCGGACTTGCTCGATATCTCCCGCCTCGAGGCCGGCAAGTTCAAGGCGCGCAAGAGCGACTTTCTCCTGGCCGGGGTGCTGGAGACCCTCCAGGCGGAGTTCGGGGTGCTGGCCAAGGCGGGCGGGATGGACCTCACTGTGGTGCCCTGCTCCCTGACGGTTCACTCGGACGCCAGGCTGCTGCGCCGGGTGCTGCAAAACTTCCTCACCAACGCCTTTCGCTATAACCCGGGGGGCAAGGTGTTGCTCGGCTGTCGACGGGTCGGCGATCGAGTGCGCATCGAGGTATGGGACAACGGCCCCGGCATACCGCAAGAGAAGCAGAGCGAGATCTTCGAGGAGTTTCTGCGCCTCGACCACTCCCGCACCGCCATGGAGCAGGGGCTCGGACTCGGACTGGCTATCGCCCGTGGCATCGCCACCGTGCTGGGCCATCAGATAGGGATGCGCAGCTGGCCCGGGCGTGGCTCAGTCTTCTCCCTTACCCTGGCCTGCGTCGCCCCCCTCGGGGTCAGCCTCAGCCCGAGTATGCCTGTGGCCGCCAGCGACTCACTGCTGGCGGGGTGCCGGGTGATCTGCATCGACAACGAGCCGGAGATCCTGCTGGCCATGGAGTCCCTGTTGCGCCGCTGGGGATGCGAGGTGCGCTGTGTGGCGGATGCCGAGGGGGCCAGCAACGCCGTGGAGAGCGGGTTTGTGCCGGATCTGGTGCTCTCCGATTACCACCTGGATCGCGGACAGAGTGGTCTGCAGGCGCTGGAGCGGTTGCGGCTTCTTCATGGTGAGCCGATCCGCGGCATCATCATCAGCGCCGATCGTAACCCTGATCTGCTGCGCCGTATCCGGGAGCAGGGCCACGGTTATGTGAGCAAGCCGGTCAAACCTCTCAAGCTGCGAGCCCTGATGAACAGCCTGCTTGGCGACGTGGCGTGACGCAGCTCCCATTATTCATCACAGAATAGAAGTGGCTTGTTGCAGTGGAAACGGGGGAGTTAGCCCCCCATTGGGGGATGTTTATCGTCCGTTTCCCGTAACAGGACCACTTTGAATACTTATCACCTGTCATTTTTACTAGGTGGCCTTTCTTCCCGCTCCCCCCCTATATTCGGTGTGCGATTTATTTTCGTCGCGAAACAAGTTGTGTTAAGGGCAAACCGGTCGAAAGGTCGGGACGCAAAGCCTCCGGTCTAAGGGTCTGAAAGACCTAAGATAGCGGGGCCTCCACGGGTTGTTGGGCCGCCTTTGCCAAGGGGTAGCCCGTACCTGTCCGTTGCGTTCACCTGTTCGGCTATTACCGGGGTAGCGCCTCCTCTGGCACTGCTCCCGGTGCAACCTCTCCCGATGATGTATCGGGCGATGACCAAAAAAACGACACAATTTCGAAAGCAGCGGTATCGCCGGGTGCCTATAACAGGCACACCTCGATGCCAACGGCTTGCTGCAATGCTGCTCTGATCATCTGGCCTTGCCCTGGGTCCGATGGCTCGGCGGTGATACACCCTCGTGCCAAGCGGGGGAAAACTCCATAACAAACAGGGATTTTCACTATGCTAAGTCCAAAACTCACACCGCTGGCCCTGCTGGTCGGCATCCTGGCGGCGACCACTGCGCATGCGGCGGCACCGGGTAAACCCACCATAGGTTGGGGTGAGACCAAATTCGCCATCATCGAGGTGGATCAGGCTGCCACCGCCTACAACAAGCTGGTCAAGGTCAAAGATGCTGCCGATGTCAGCGTGAGCTGGAACCTCTGGAGTGGCGATGTCGGCCAGACTGCCAAGGTGTTGCTCGATGGCAAGGAGGTGTGGTCCGGTCCGGCTGCGGCCTCCGGCACGGCCACCTTCAAGGTGAGCAAAGGGGGGCGTTACCAGATGCAGGTGGCCCTCTGTAATGGGGATGGCTGCACCCTCTCAGACGCCAAGGAGATAGTGGTGGCCGACACCGACGGCAGCCACCTCAAACCCCTCAAGGCGCCGCTGCAGGAGAACAACAAGCCCTACGTCAACAAGTCGGGCAAGGTGGTGGGCGCCTACTACGTGGAGTGGGGTGTCTATGGTCGCAAATTTACCGTGGACAAGATCCCGGCCCAAAACCTCACCCATATCCTCTACGGTTTCACCCCCATCTGCGGTGGCAACGGCATCAATGACAGCCTCAAGGCCATCGAGGGGAGCTTCGAGGCGTTGCAGCGTGCCTGTGCCGGTCGTGAAGATTTCAAGGTGGCCATGCACGATCCCTGGGCCGCCATCCAGATGCCCCAGAGCGGCCTGACCGCCTATGACGAGCCCTACAAGGGGAACTTCGGTGCCCTGATGGCGCTCAAGCAGGCTTACCCGGATCTCAAGATCCTCCCCTCCGTGGGCGGCTGGACCCTCTCCGACCCCTTCTACTTCCTCGGTGACAAGAGCAAGCGCGATACCTTCGTCGCCTCGGTGAAAGAGTTCCTGCAGACCTGGAAGTTCTTCGACGGGGTGGATATCGACTGGGAGTTCCCGGGTGGACAGGGGGCCAATCCCGGCCTGGGTGGGCCGAACGATGGCCAGACCTATGTGACCTTGATGAAAGAGCTGCGTGCCATGCTCGACGAGCTGGAGGCCCAGACCGGGCGCAAGTATGAGCTCACCTCGGCCATCAGTGCCGGTGGCGACAAGATCGCCAAGGTGGACTACAAGGCGGCCCAGCCCTACATGGATCACATCTTCCTGATGAGCTACGACTTCAACGGCGCCTGGAGCAATACCGAGTTGGGTCACCAGACCAACCTCTACGCGGCGAGCTGGGATCCGGCCACCAAGTACACCACCGACAAGGGGGTGAAGGCGATGCTGGATCAGGGGGTCGAGCCCGGCAAGCTGGTGGTGGGTGCCGCCATGTATGGTCGGGGCTGGACCGGGGTGAGTGGCTATCAGGCCGGCAATCCCTTCACCGGTACCGCCACCGGCCCGGTCAAGGGAACCTGGGAGAACGGCGTCGTGGATTATCGCGACATCGTCAACAACCGCATGGGCGCCGGTTGGGAGAAGGGGTATGACGAGATGGCCGAGGCCCCCTATCTGTTCAACGCCGGTACCGGCGATCTGATCAGCTTCGACAACGACCGCTCGGTCAAGGCCAAGGGACAGTACGTGCTGGCCAACCAGCTGGGTGGTCTGTTCGCCTGGGAGATCGACGCCGATAACGGCGACATCCTCAACGCCATGCACGAAGGGCTTGGGCATGGGGATGGTGGCACCACTCCGCCGGTCAACAAGCCGCCGGTGGCCAATGCCGGCAGCGATGTGAGCGCGACCGGCCCGACCGAGGTCATCCTCAACGGCAGCGCCTCTCACGATCCGGAAAATGGTGTGCTGACCTACAGCTGGAAGCAGCTCTCGGGCCCGCAAGCCTCTCTGCTCGACGCCAGTCAGGCCAAGGCCAGAGTGGTGCTCGACGGGGTCAGTTCCGACATCAATCTGGTGTTCGAACTGACCGTCACCGACGATCAGGGGCTCAAGGCCAGCGATCAGGTGGTGGTGACCAACAAGGCACCCCAGCCCAATCTGCCTCCCGTGGTCACTGTGCCGGCCAGCGCCAGCGTGGAGTCAGGCAAGCAGGTGACCATCCAGGCCAGCGCCAGCGATCCCAACGGGGACGCGCTCACCTATCAGTGGACGGTGCCCGCCGGCCTCACCGCCACCGGGCAAACCGGTGCCACCCTGGTGGTCACAGGCCCGAGCGTTACCACCGATACCCCCTATGATCTGACCCTGACCGTCTCCGACGGCGCGCTGGATACCAGCGTGGCGACGCGCCTGACCGTCAAGCCCGCCAGCACCGGGGGCGGTTGCCAGACCACTGACCCGGATGCGGCCAACTGGCCTGCATGGCAGGGGAGCAAGACCTATAACGGCGGCGAGAAGGTGAGCCACAACCAGCTGGTGTGGCAGGCCAAGTACTGGACTCAGGGTAATGAACCTGGCCGTACTGCCGACCAGTGGCAGTTGCTGAGCCAGGTACAGCTCGGTTGGGATGCCGGTGTCGCCTACAACGGCGGCGATCGGGTCAACCACAACGGCCGTCAGTGGAAGGCCCAGTACTGGACCCGCGGCAACGAGCCCGGCAAGCACGACGTCTGGCAAGACGTGGGAGCCGCCAGCTGTAACTAATCTTCGTGAATACCCGGGGCATGCCGTTGGTATGCCCCACCCCGCCAACAACGAGAACAACAATGCGTATCACACACACGACCAGGCTCATCATGGCGGCCCTGGCAGGCCTCTCTTTACCTGCTGCCGCCACCCCCCTTCTCTTCAACGACACCCGGGGGCCCAACGATCTGGTGGGCTCTCTGGCGGCCCGGGTGCAGTTTGCCCAGAGCCAGATTCTGCCCGCCCATCCCGGGGAGGGAGATCGTCAGCCCACCCTGACTGCGCTTCGCAAGAGCCTGCTGCTGGTGCAGCCACTCCAGTCCGACGGCGTGACGCCGATGCAACTCGAGGCCCGTAACGGGAGCGGCCAGCTGCTTGGCACCCTCTCTCTGGCGCCTCCCTCGGCCCTGCCCCGGACCGTCTATCACCTCTCCGGTGTGCCGGACGAGGGGGTGGACTTCACCCCGCCCCAGGGGGATCCGCTCATCATCAGCAGCAGTGCCGAGCTGGCCAGACTGGATGACAAGAGCGGCGCCTTCCTCGGGGAGAAGTTGGCGCAGAGCCCCCTGGTGGAGATCCGGACCGCCGACGGGCGCTGGGTACGCAACATCTACCTGCCCCTCGGGGAGCTGGAGGGCAAGATGGTGCGCATTCGTTCCGATGCGGGCTACAACTCGACCCTCTTCTATGGCGATCGCCAGGTGACCGTCTCCCGGGGTCAAACCCTGCAGTTCAAGTTCGTTAACGGTCAGTGGTTCCGGGAAGGAGAGCTGGAGAACAACCGTATCGCCTATGCGCCGGATACCTGGAGCGGCGAGTTGCCCGCCGACTGGATAGTACCGGGGCTCAGGCTCACCCTGCGTCAGGGTGCGCTCAGCGGTGAGCTGACCGACCTCAGGGTGGGGGCGCCCGGGGAGCTGCTGCTTCACACCATCGATATCGGCATGTTGACGACCCCGCGTGGTCGCTTCGACTTCGCCGGGGACCAAGAGGCGCAGCGGGAATATTTCCAGACCATTCCGGCCAGCCGGATGGTCGTCAGCCAGTATGCGCCCCTCTACCTGACCGAGGTCATGCTGCCCGATGGCACCCTGCTGACCGATGTGGATCCGAGTCAGGGGGGATGGCACACGGGCACCATGCGCCAGCGTATCGGCAAGGAGCTCATCTCCCACGGGATCGACAATGCCAACTACGGCATCAACAGCACGGCCGGCGAAGGGGAGGGGAGCCATCCCTTCGTGGTGGCCCAGCTGACGGCGCACAACAGCCGCGGCAACTATGCCAATGGGGTTCAGGTGCACGGGGGCTCGGGCGGGGGCGGCATCGTCACCCTGGATGCCTCCCTTGGCAACGAGTTCAGTCATGAGGTGGGGCACAACTTCGGTCTTGGCCACTATGTGGACGGCTTTCGTGGCTCGGTCCATCGCAGCGCCGATCAGATCAACTCCGCCTGGGGTTGGGACGGGGACAAGGGGCGCTTCATCCCCAACTTCTTCCCCACCCGCAGCGACCAGGCGGCCTGTCTGGACGGTGAGTGCCAACCGCCGTTCGACGGGCGCACCTTTGGTTTTGATGCGATGGCCGGAGGCAAGCCCTTCTCGGGGGCCAACCGATTCACCCTCTACACCCCCAACTCGGCGGCCATCATACAGGGCTTCCTGGAGAGCAAGGCGGTGTTCGACGCCGCCTCCCCCACCGGTTTTAGCAAGTGGAACGCCGCAGAGGCCAGGATGGAGCCCTATCAGCACAGGGTCGAGGGCATCGAGAAGGTGGATGCCCCCATGAATGCCCTGACCGAGGCGGGTCTGGCCCCCTTGCTGGCCGATTATGAGCTGGTGCGGGTTGCCATGTGGGACGGTCACTGGACGCGGGACATCCGGGTCCCCGCCGCCTCTGCCGAGAACCGGGGGCGCAGCCTGATCATAGATCACGGCGCCGGCTATAACAGTCACCTCTTCATCAATGGCATGGATCTCCTGGTGAGCCGGGGCTTCAAGAAGAGCTTTACCTCGGATGGCCAGAGCTGGTTGGAGGTACCCCTCATCGACACCCGGGTGGCGCGCAAGCCGACGCAGTTCGGGGTGCCGGTGACCACATTGGTGGGGTACTACGATCCGCAAGGCTCCCTGCCCAGCTACCTCTATCCGGCCCTGCACGGTGCCTATGGTTTCACCTACCCGGATGACGGCACCACCCTGGCCGATAGCGACTGCCAGCTGCAGGTGGAGACCCGGGATGGCGTGCTGCGCTTCAGGCTGGCCAATCACCGCAGTAACGGGGCCGTGATGAACAAGTTCCACGTCAACGTGCCTACCGCCAGCGAGCCGCGTCGGGCCAGCCTGCTGTGCCGTGGCCAGCCGTTGGATCAGGAAGGGGTGCTGCCCCCTCCCGCGGGATTGGCATTCAACGTCTACGGGCGAGCGCTGACGGCCTCATCCGTTCAATAAGGAGAGAGAGGGGCCAAGGCCCCGTCTCTACCTGGCCTGGTGGGGTGATGCCCCGCCGGCTCCCGTCATGACAGGAGATCAATAACAATGAAACCGAATCGCATCGCACTACTGCTTGCCGGCATGATGCTCAGTGGCCACCTCTGGGCCGCCGAGGCTTATGACATCAACAAGTCCTATGGAGGAGGGAGTCAGGTCAGCTACAACGGCCAGATCTACGAGGCCAAGTGGTGGGTCAATCCCGGCCAGAGCCCGGGGATGGAAGTGGCCAATGAATGGGACTCTCCATGGAGCCTGGTGGGGGAGGGCGGGGCCACGCCACCCGATGGGGGCGAGCCGGTCGCACCACCGACTCAGCCCGACGGGACGGCGCCGGTCTACATGACGCCGGCCGAGCTCACGGCCAGAGAGCAGGCGCTCACCGACTTTCCCCAGATGGCCGTGGTGAAGGCGTCTATCGCTACCCGCGACAACCTGGTGGTCGAGGCGGTGCAGCCGGGGCGTGCCGACAACCCGGGTAACGTCAAGCGGGTCGAGAGCCTGCTTGGCGAAAGCCAGTTTAACTACCTCTTCCCCCTGCGCGCCCCCGAGTACACCTATCGCGGGCTGCTCCAGGCGGCGGCCAAGTTCCCGGCCCTGTGCGGTGACTACAGTGACGGGCGCGATGCCGATGCCATCTGCCGCAAGACCCTGGCAACCATGTTTGCCCACTTCGCCCAGGAGACCGGTGGCCACGAGAGCTGGCGCCCGGAGGCGCAGTGGCGTCAGGCACTGGTTCATGTGCGCGAGATGGGATGGAGCGAGACCATGCGCGGCGGCTACAACGCCGAGTGCCGTCCGGACGTGTGGCAGGGACAGCAGTGGCCCTGTGGCACCTTTGAGAACGGGGAGTTCAAGAGCTATTTCGGTCGTGGTGCCAAGCAGCTCTCTTATAACTACAACTATGGCCCCTTCTCCGAGGCCATGTATGGCACGGTACGCACCCTGCTCGATCGGCCGGATCTGGTGGCCGACACCTGGCTCAACCTGGCCAGTGCCATCTTCTTCTACACCTATCCCCAGCCGCCCAAGCCCTCCATGCTCCATGTGATCGACGGCACCTGGCAGCCCAATGAGCACGACCGCCAGAGCGGGCTGGTGCCGGGCTTCGGGGTGACCACCCAGATCATCAACGGTGGCGTGGAGTGCGGTGGCAGCAGCGAGCATGCCCAGTCCCAGAACCGTATCGACTACTACCGGGAGTTTGCCAACTACTTCGGAGTACCGGTGCCGGCCGACGAGGTCCTCGGCTGCAAGGGGATGAAGGTCTTCGACGACGGGGGCGCAGGAGCCCTGCCCATCTATTGGGAGCAGGACTGGAGCTATGTGGCCGGTAACCCCAATGGTGGCAAGAGCTACGCCTGCAAGCTGGTGGGTTACCAGACCCGCTTCAGCGCCTTCAAAGAGGGGGATTATGCCCGTTGCGTGCAGCACTTCTTCCCCGAGGTGGTCGTCGAAGATAACGGCGGCGGCAGCAACCAGCCTCCGGTTGCCGCCATCACGGGACCGAGCGAGGCGCAGGGCGCAAGCACTGTGACCCTCTCGGGCCAGCACTCCAGCGATCCCGAGGGCAAGCCCCTGACCTACGCCTGGACACTGCCGGCCGGAACCTCGGCGCCGGTGCTGGATGAGGTCACCCTGGCGCTGACCTTGCCCACGCCGGCGAGTGATACTCCTCTCGAGGTCAGGTTAACGGTGACCGACGAGGGGAACCTCAGTCGCACGACCAGCCATGCCCTGTTGGTGAAGGGGGAGGGGGGGACCACCCCGCCCGACGCCCCGGCCTACAAGGAAGGAACGCCCTACAAGGCGGGAGAGTGGGTCAGCAATGATGGCGCCATTTACGAATGCAAGCCACACCCCTATACGGGCTGGTGTGCCGGGGCGGCCTGGGCCTATGAACCCGGAAAGGGAACTGCCTGGCAGGATGCTTGGATAAGGCATTGATAATAAAATAAAAAAAGCGCGCCGTAGGGCGCGCTTTCTCTTTCCGGAGCGGATTAACGGCTCAGCTTGGCCTTGAGCAGGGCGACCACGTCGTCGATGGCGACCTCCTGCTTCTCACCGCTGCGGCGGCACTTGTACTCCACCACGCCGTTGTCGAGACCGCGCTCGCCGATGACGATGGCGTGCGGGATGCCGATAAGCTCCATGTCGGCGAACATGACCCCCGGACGCTCTTTGCGATCATCGAACAAGACGTCGATACGGGCGGCCTTGAGCTCGCCGTAGAAGCGCTCGGCCAGTTCGGCGACGCGCACGGACTTGTGCATGTTCATGGGGATGACCGCCACCTCGAACGGGGCGATCGCCTCCGGCCAGATGATACCGTACTGGTCGTTGTTCTGCTCGATGGCGGCCGCCACCACGCGGGAGACACCGATGCCGTAGCAACCCATCTCCATCACCACGGACTTGCCCTCTTCGTTGAGGACGGTGGCCTTCATGGCCTCGGAGTACTTGGTGCCGAGCTGGAAGATGTGGCCCACTTCGATGCCGCGCTTGAGCAGCAGGGTGCCGGTACCGCAGGGGCTGGGATCCCCCTCGACCACGTTGCGGATATCGGCCACTTCATAGCCCTTCACATCGCGATCCCAGTTAGCGCCGGTCAGGTGGAAGCCGGTCTCGTTGGCCCCGCAGACGAAGTCGGCCAGGTGGGCGGCGCTGCGGTCGACCACGACGCGCCCCTTGAAGCCGACCGGGCCAATGGAGCCGGCGTCACAACCGGCGGCGGCCTTGATCTGCTCGTCGTTGGCGAAGGTCATGGGCTTGGCCACGCCGGCCAGCTTCTCGGCCTTGACGTCGTTGAGCTCGTGGTCGCCGCGCAGCACTAGGGCGATCACCGGTTGCTCACCTTGCTCGTTCTCTTCGCCCAGCACCAGCAGGGTCTTGGCGATGGCAGTGGGAGCGACCTTCAGGAAGGCGCTGACCTCATCGATAGTGTGCACATCGGGAGTGGCCACCTTGGTCAGCGCCGCGCTGGCAGCCGGGCGCTCACCGGCCGGCGCCAGGGCTTCGGCCATCTCGATGTTGGCGGCGTAGTCGGAGCTGTTGGAGAAGGCGATGAGATCTTCACCGCTCTCGGCCAGCACCTGGAACTCGTGGGAGCCGGTGCCACCGATGGAGCCGGTGTCGGCCTGCACCGGGCGGAAATCCAGGCCCATGCGGGTGAAGGCGGCGCAGTAGGCGGCGTGCATCTTCTCGTAGGTGTCGACCAGGCTCGGCTTGTCGATGTGGAAGGAGTAGGCATCCTTCATCAGGAATTCGCGGCCGCGCATTACGCCGAAACGGGGGCGCACCTCGTCACGGAACTTGGTCTGGATCTGGTAGAGGTTCAGGGGCAGCTGCTTGTAGCTGTTGACCTCGTAACGCACCATGGCGGTGATCACCTCTTCGTGGGTCGGACCCAGCACGAAGGGGCGGTTGTGACGGTCGGTCAGGCGGCACAGCTCGGGGCCGTAGGCATCCCAGCGACCGGACTCCTGCCACAGCTCGGCCGGTTGCACCACAGGCATGGAGACCTCGATAGCGCCGGCGTTGTTCATCTCTTCGCGAACGATATTCTCGACCTTCTTCAGCACGCGCAGGCCGGTGGGCAGCCAGGTGTACATGCCGGAGGCGAGTTTACGGATCATGCCGGCACGCAGCATCAGCTGGTGGCTGATGACTTCCGCATCGGACGGGGTTTCCTTGAGAGTGGAAAGCAGGTAGTTGCTGGTACGCATCGCTCGTGACCTTCAAATGGTGCGGGCCCGTGCCCGCAGAGAAAAATTCAAGGGCGAAATAGTAACAGGGAGCAGGGGAGGAGCCCAAGGGATAAATGGGTCACTCCTCCGTGGCGAGCCCCTCCAGCATGATATTGCTGATGGCCCAGTAGGCCCGTGACCAGGCCCGGGCCAGTTCGGGGGTAAATTCATCCCCCAGACGCCGTGCCAGCACCAGGGTCATCGCCTCCTCCAGGGTAGTGAAGTGGGCCGGCTCCACCTGCCACTTGCGATGGCGGTGGCCCAGATCGCGGATGATAAAGGCGAGGCTGTCGAGCTCGGCCAAGCTGGTGAGCACCGTATTGAGGGTGTCATGGAGCTTGGACTGCAGTTGATGGGGAGGTGAAATAAAACGGGTTTTGAGCTCGGGGGCCAGAATGAAGAGTTCATCGTAGACCGCATGAACGTAACTGTGGCCGATGGCCACCCGGGCCCAGGCATTTTGCACCAGGCGGATTTCGTTGGCGGTCAGGGGCGGGTAGGCAAGGGGGGAGGACATGCAGGTGTGCTCACTGCTGGAGAGATACCAGAAAGCATAATCCCATTCGAGCCGGCTCGCTCGGGGGGATATGCTGGATACTTATCCAGTTATTCTTTATGCTATGGCCAGTTTTATCGCCGGTTGAGGTAGGAAGCGTGATAGGTCGTCTGCGTGGCATCGTGATTGAGAAACAACCCCCCGAGGTCGTGCTGGAGGTGGGCGGTGTGGGCTATGAGGTGCACATGCCCATGAGCTGCTTCTATGATCTCCCCGAGCTGGGCAAAGAGGCGCTGATCTACACCCACTTCGTGGTGCGGGAAGATGCGCAACTGCTCTATGGTTTCAACCACAAGCAGGAGCGGGCCCTGTTTCGCGAGCTGATCAAGGCCAATGGCGTCGGCCCCAAGTTAGCCCTGGCCATCCTCTCCGGCATGAGTGCCAGCCAGTTTGTCCTGTGCGTGGAGCAGGAGGATATCTCTACCCTGGTGAAGTTGCCCGGCGTCGGCAAGAAGACCGCAGAGCGGCTGGTGGTCGAGCTCAAAGACCGCCTCTCGGGCTGGGTCAGCCAGGATCTCTTTACCCCGGCTGCGGTCAAGCTGCCCGAGCCGGTCTCCGGTCTGCGTGAGCCGGATGCGGTGGAGGAAGCGGCCAGCGCCCTGGTGGCGCTCGGTTACAAGCCGGCCCAGGCCAGCCAGGTGGTGGGCAAGGTGGCCAAGGAGGGGATGTCGGTCGAGGCGATCATCCGCGATGCCCTGCGCAGCCTGGTGTGACGAGGTAACCCATGATCGAAGCCGACCGTCTTATCTCAGCCTCTGCCGCCGGCCACGACGAGGATCTGATCGATCGCGCCATCCGTCCCAAGTCGCTTTCGGACTACAAGGGGCAGGATCATGTGCGCGAGCAGATGGAGATCTTCATCGAGGCGGCTCGCCAGCGCGGCGAGGCCCTCGACCATCTGCTTATTTTCGGCCCTCCCGGTCTTGGCAAGACCACGCTGGCCAACATAGTGGCCAACGAGATGGGGGTGAACATCAAGACCACCTCCGGCCCCGTGCTGGAGAAGGCCGGCGATCTGGCGGCACTGCTGACCAACCTCGAGCCCAATGATGTGCTCTTTATCGACGAGATCCATCGCCTGAGCCCTGTGGTGGAGGAGGTGCTCTATCCCGCGATGGAGGATTACCAGCTCGACATCATGATTGGAGAGGGGCCGGCGGCCCGCTCCATCAAGCTAGACCTTCCTCCCTTTACCCTGATCGGGGCCACTACCCGGGCCGGTTCTCTCACCAGTCCGCTCAGGGATCGTTTCGGCATCGTCCAGCGCCTGGAGTTTTACAGCGTGACCGATCTGGCCGATATCGTGGCCCGCAGCGCTCGTTGTCTGGGGCTCGACATGGGGGCCGATGGCGCCCACGAGGTGGCCCGCCGCTCCCGCGGTACACCGCGTATTGCCAACCGGCTGCTGCGCCGGGTTCGTGACTTTGCCCAGGTCAAGTCTGATGGCACCATAGACGGCGTTATCGCCGCCCGAGCCATGGATATGCTGGATGTGGACAACGAGGGTTTTGACTTCATGGACCGCAAGCTGCTGCTGGCGGTGATCGACAAATTTCTCGGTGGTCCTGTGGGGCTCGACAACCTGGCGGCGGCCATCGGTGAGGAGAAGGACACCATTGAAGATGTGCTGGAACCCTATCTTATCCAGCAGGGCTTTCTGCAGCGTACGCCAAGAGGGCGGATTGCGACCCCGCGCGCCTATCTCCACTTCGGCCTTGAACGACCGGAAAATGGCTAAAACAGCCTCTTGATGCAAACACCGCCCCTCGGGGCGGTTTTTTTATATTGATAAAAAAAAGCCCACGGCAGATGCGGTGGGCAAGACAATTCAGGATGGATGTTCACATACAGAGTAAGGCGCGGCGGAGATCCGGGCGTTGGGGTCATGGGGACCTTACAGGCGGTTCAGCTGATACATCTGAACAAAGGAAAGCTTGTAATAACGAAGGGTGCGCTCAACAAACTTTTTCATCTCGTCGTCACTCATAACAGGAGAAATGGAACGGTGGCAAGGTGGCCTGTCAACCAGGATCTACCGTGCCGGACTTAATCTGCGAGGCGAATTTTAGGGAGGAGACGAGAGTCGGGCAAACTAGAAAAATTGCAGAAGTTGGGTTAGAAAAACTAATTCATATATTCATCCACGGAATCAACATTCTGATGCATTTTGGTAAGGGTGCGGCTCTCGTTATAGCCCATGATTATAAAGCGTGACATTTGCCAAAATGCCCTCTTATGAGGGCTTGTCACCGGCACTGGGTCAGAATGGAAGAAATGAAATAAAATCCTTATGTAGCAACATGTTGAATTTATGTTGAAGTGTGATGCTGCTCACTTTTTAAACGCCTTTCCCGGTCGAAAGGTGTATTTTTCATGGCGGTTTCTTCGCCGCCTTCACATTGATTTCCGTCAAATAAAGGTGATATAACACGGCGGTATTTTTGCGTCTTTGCTGAGAGAAAGAAGTTGTTTATCGCATGTTAAACATTAGCTTTTTTTCTCTTTTTTGTTGCCGTTAGGTTAACGCTTTGACGTCTTGTTGGTCTTTTGCATGGCGTTTTTCTTTGCGACTCCAGGCGTGCAGGGGACCAGGTGATCGGAAGCTTTTCATTAACTACTCCCAATAGCCGTGCCAATAATCGGTGAGGAAACATCATGATTGCTGAGCATGTGGTTGACCTGTCGCGGATCCAGTTTGCTGCGACGGCCCTCTATCACTTCCTGTTTGTACCCCTGACGCTAGGGATGGCCTTCATCCTGGCGATCATGGAATCGGTCTATGTCATGACCAACAACCCTGTCTACCGGGATATGACCAAGTTCTGGGGCAAGTTGTTTGGTATCAACTTCGCCCTCGGTGTCACCACCGGCCTGACCATGGAGTTCCAGTTCGGTACCAACTGGGCCTATTACTCCCACTATGTGGGGGACATCTTCGGGGCGCCGCTGGCGATCGAGGGGCTGATGGCCTTCTTCCTCGAATCCACTTTCGTCGGCATGTTCTTCTTCGGTTGGGATCGTCTGAGCAAGACCCAGCACCTGGCAGCCACCTGGCTGATGGCGCTCGGGACCAACCTCTCCGCCCTCTGGATCCTGGTCGCCAATGGCTGGATGCAGAACCCGGTGGGGGCCGAGTTCAACTTTGAAAGCATGCGTATGGAGATGGCGAGCTTCGCCGACGTGGTGTTCAACCCCGTCGCCCAGGTGAAGTTCGTGCACACAGTGGCCGCCGGTTACACCACGGGGGCCATGTTCGTGCTGGGGATCTCCTCTTACTACCTGCTGAAGAACCGTGATGTGGCGTTTGCCCGCCGCTCCTTCGCCATCGCCGCCGCCTTCGGCATGGCCTCCATCCTCTCTGTTATCGTGCTGGGCGACGAATCCGGCTACGAGACCGGTGAGGTGCAGCGGGTCAAACTGGCGGCCATCGAGGCGGAGTGGGATACCCACCCGGCCCCGGCCTCCTTCACCCTGTTCGGCATTCCGAACCAGGAAGAGATGCGCACCGATTACGCCATCAAGATCCCTTACGCCCTCGGTATCATCGCCACCCGCTCCCTCGACGAGCAGGTGACCGGCATCAAGGATCTCAAGAGTGAGCACGAACTGCGCGTGCGTAACGGCATGGTCGCCTATGATCTGCTGACCCAGCTGCAGTCGGGCGACAAGTCCGAGGAGACCCGTGCCCGCTTCGACGAGGTGAAACAGGATCTCGGCTACGGCCTGTTGCTCAAGCGCTACACCGACAAGGTGACCGATGCGACTGACGAGCAGGTCAAGGCCGCCGTGGATGACTCCATCCCGAATGTGCTGCCGCTCTTCTTCACCTTCCGCATCATGGTTGCCTGTGGCTTCCTGATGCTGGCACTGATCGCCGTGGCCTTCTATGACAGCGCCCGCCATCAGATCGGCAAGCGCAGGTGGCTGCTCAAGGCTCTGCTGTGGGGGATCCCGCTGCCCTGGATCGCCGCCGAGTGTGGCTGGTTCGTGGCCGAGTATGGCCGTCAGCCCTGGACCATCTCCGAGGTGCTGCCGACCTTTATGTCTGCCTCCAATGTGCCGGCCTCCGAGATCTGGTTCTCCCTGATCGGCATCTGCCTCTTCTATAGCGTGCTGTTGGTCATCGAGATGTACTTGATGTTCAAGTATGCCCGTCTCGGCCCGAGTAGCCTCAAGACCGGCAAGTACCACTTCGAGCAGCTCAAGGCATAAGGAGAGCCACTCATGTTTGATTACGAAGTTTTGCGCGTCATCTGGTGGGTTCTGGTCGGCGTGCTGCTGATCGGCTTTGCCATCACGGACGGTTTCGACATGGGGGTGGGTAGCCTGCTCCCCTTCGTCGGCAAGAAGGACGTGGAGCGCCGCGTCATGCTCAACACCATGGGCCCTCACTGGGAGGGGAACCAGGTGTGGCTGGTGACCGCCGGCGGTGCCCTCTTTGCCGCCTGGCCCTATGTCTATGCGGCCGCCTTCTCCGGCTTCTATGTGGCCATGATCCTGACCCTGATGGCGCTCTTTTTCCGTCCGGTCGGCTTCAAGTATCGCTCCCTGCAGACCGATCCCAAGTGGCGTAGCACCTGGGACTGGTGCCTGTTTATCGGCAGCGCCGTACCGCCCATCGTATTCGGGGTCGCCTTCGGTAACCTGTTGCAGGGTGTACCGTTTAGCTTCAACCAGTACCTGATGGTGACCTACACCGGCAACTTCTTCGGTCTGCTCAACCCGCTAGGCCTGCTGGCCGGTCTGGTGAGCCTCTTCATGATCGTGACCCAGGGTGCCACCTGGTTGATGATGAAGACCGAGGGTGAAGTGCTGGCTCGCTCCCGCAGTGCCGCCATGCTCTGCTCTCTGGTGACCCTGGTACTGTTTGCCATCGGTGGACTCTGGGTGAGCGGCATGGATGGTTACGTGCTGGTCAGCTCTGCCGGCGGCAACGCGGTGGCCAACCCCCTCAACAAAGAGGTGGTGCTGGAAGCCGGTGCCTGGATGAAGAACTATGATCTCTACCCCTGGATGATGGCCGCTCCGGTCTTGGGTCTGGCCATGAGCCTGCTGACCGCCCTGTTTGCCAAGTTGAACAAGGGGTGGGTGGCCTTCCTCTGCTCTTCCCTGGCGATCGCCGGCATCATACTGACCGCAGGTTTCTCCCTGTTCCCGTTTGTGATGCCCTCCAGCCTCGAGCCGAGCCACAGCCTGACTATGTGGGATGCGACCTCTTCGTTCAACACCCTCAAGGTGATGACGGTGGTGGCGGCGGTGTTCGTGCCTATCGTGCTGAGCTACACCATCTGGACCTACATCAAGATGTTTGGCCGCGTCAGCACCAAGCATGTGGAAGAGAACCAGCACTCGCTGTATTGATAGGAGAGCAACACTATGTGGTATTTCACCTGGATCCTGGGTCTCCTGCTGGCGTGTGCCTTTGGCATCATCAACGCCCTCTGGCTGGAGCATACCGAGAACATGGATCGCACGATCGATGAGTAACGCCCTCCTTGCCCGGCTCTACGCTCCCCTGTGGCGCCAGCCGTGGCAGGGGCTGCTGTTGGTGGCCGCCGTTTTGCTGGCGGTCGCCATACTGCAGGCTTCCCATCTGGTGGCGGCCAACACCAGTGGCCTCGGCCACTGGGTGGCACCGCTGCTGATGTGGGCCGTGTGTGCCGGCTTTATCAACGGCATGGGGTTTCATCCCCGCTCGGTCGTGGCAAGGCTGCTGCTTTGCCCCTGGCTTGCCTGGCCCCTCATCCTGTGGGGACTCTGGCTAACACGGACATACTTTATTGCATAAAAAACGGGGGGGAGCAGGGCTTCCCCCCGTTTCTTTCCTGTTCAGGGCTGAGCTATCATAGGCGCCCATCTTATTGTCGTATGGATCACAGATCCCATGGCCGATTCTTTCGTGTTTCCGGTGCGCGTCTACTACGAAGACACGGACGCCGGCGGCATCGTCTATAACGCTAACTACCTTAAATTCATGGAGCGTGCGCGCACTGAGTATCTGCGCGTGCGTGGCATCGAGCAGGATGCCCTGTTGGCGGAAGGGATCGCCTTCGTGGTCACCCGTACCGAGATCGATTTTCGCTCTGCGGCTCGTTTCAACGAGCTGCTCTCGGTGGTGACCCGGCTTGCCGAGTGCAAGCGGGCCTCCATGCGCTTTGAGCAAGAGATTTTTGCCGGTGATGGACGACTGGTTACCCGGTCCCAGGTGCAAATTGCCTGTGTTTCCATGCCGCAAATGAAACCCGTAGCCATACCTGAACATGTAAAGGGAGTGCTGTAAGTGCACGCTGAAATTTCGTTTATTGGGCTCTTTTGGCAGGCCAGCCTGCTGGTAAAGCTGGTGATGCTGACCCTGATGGGAATGTCGGTGACCTCGTGGGCGCTGATCATCCAGCGCACCAAGGTGATCAAGGCGGCCCAGGCCGCCTCGGAGCAGTTTGAGGATCGCTTCTGGTCCGGGGTCGATCTCAACCGTCTCTATCAGGAGTCCTCCTCCCGCCGTGATGACATCGAGGGGATGGAAGACATCTTCTACTCCGGCTTCAAGGAGTATGCCCGCCTGCTCAAGGCCGGTGCCCGTAGCCAGGAGGCCGTGATGGACGGCACCTATCGTGCCATGCGTGTCTCTCTCTCCCGCGCGGTGGACGATCTCGAGTCCAACCTGCCGGTGCTCGCCACCATCGGCTCCATCAGCCCCTATATCGGCCTGTTTGGTACCGTATGGGGGATCATGAACGCCTTTATCGCCCTGGGTCAGGTGCAGCAGGCCACCCTGCAGATGGTGGCGCCGGGTATCGCCGAGGCGTTGATCGCCACCGCCATCGGTCTGTTCGCGGCCATCCCGGCCGTGGTGGGGTATAACCGCTTCTCCAACAAGGTGGAGAAGCTGGAGAACGCCTACGTCAACTTTATGGACGAGTTCACCACCATACTGAACCGCCAGATTGCACAGCAGCAGGGTGAGCGCTAATGCAGACCTATCAACGGATCCGGCGCAAGAAGGTGGCCGAGATCAACGTGGTGCCCTATATCGACGTCATGTTGGTGCTACTCATCATCTTCATGGCGGTGACTCCGGTGATCACCCAAGGGGTGAAGGTAGATCTGCCCCAGGCCGAATCCGAACAGCTGCCGGAAGATGCCAAGCCCCCCTTCATCGTCAGCGTCACCGCAGAAGGGGAGTACAGCATCAAGGCCGGCGAGGCCGATTCCGAGCCAGTGCCACCCGGTGACAAGGGGGCCATGGAGCAGTACATCACCGAGAAGGCGATGGGCTATCTCGCCATCAATCAGGGGGCTCCCGTGGTGGTGGCTGGCGACAAGTCTGTTCGCTACGAAGAGGTGATCCTGCTGATGGTGGCCCTGAAGAAGGCCGGGGTGCCCCAGGTTGGTCTGATGACCGAGTCACCCAACTAAGGGAGTGGGATGTGAAGCGCGGATTATCGAGTTACGTCATTGCGTCGCTTCTGCTGCACCTCATCATCGGCATCGTGTTGCTGGTCGGGCTCGACTTTAGCAAGCCCAAGCGGCCGGCGGCTTCGGGACAGATAGTCCAGGCGGTTATGCTCGACGACAACTTCCTCAACCAGCAGGCCGAGCAGATCCAGCAGAAGCAGGCCAAGCAGCAGGCGGTGAAGAAGGAAAAAGAGGACGCCGAGCGCGCCCGCCGTGAGGCGATCGAGGAGCAGCAGCGCAAGCTGGAGGCCGAGCAGCAGCGCAAGGCGACCGAAGTGGCCGAGCGCAAGGCCGAGGCCGAGAAGCAGATGAAGATCGCCGAGCAGAAGCGTGCCGAAGAGAAGGCCAAGGCCGCCGAGGAGGCGCGCAAGGTCGAGGAGGCACGTAAGGCAGAAGAGGCCAAGGCGCTGGCCCTCAAGAAAAAGAAGCAAGAGGAAGAGCGCAAGAAACTGGAGGCCGAGAAGAAGGCCGAGGCTGACAAGAAAGCCAAGGCGGAGGCCGAGAAGAAGGCCAAGGCAGAGGCTGAGAAGAAGGCCAAGGCGGAGGCCGAGAAGAAAGCCAAGGCGGAGGCTGAGAAGAAGGCCAAGGCTGAAGCTGAGAAGAAAGCTAAGGCGGAGGCTGAGAAGAAGGCCAAGGAAGCCGCGGCCAAGAAGGCTAAAGCCGATGCCGAGCGCAAGCGCAAGGCTGAAGAGGCGCGCCTGCAGGCCGAGCTGGAAGCCCAGATGCAGCAGGGGCTGGAGGCGGAAGCGAATGCCCGAAGCCAGGCCGCTGCCGCGGCTGCCAGTGGTGAGCTTGACCGGTATGGCGCCATGATATTGGCAACGCTCGAGCGTCATCTGCTGAAAGACCAAACCATGAGAGGCAAAACCTGTTACCTGTTCCTGAAATTGGCGCCAGATGGCTTTATCATATCGGCGGAAACTTCCGGAGGGGACCCCGGGGTCTGCCGGGCGGCCAAGGCGGCGGCCCTGAAGGCGGGCAAGGTGCCCGTGTCCAAGGATCCGGCTGTTTTTGCCGAGATGAAAGAGATCAAACTGCTGGTCGATCCGTTCGGCGGCTGATGAGGGGGGAGCCTTGGCTCCCCTTGGTAGAGTGGTTGTTTTTCTAACCTCCAAATGGAGTTGAACACGCGATGTTGAAACGGCTGGTTTTATTGTTCGTGAGTGCCTTCCTGCTCACCTCTCCTGCCCATGCGGCACTGGAGTTGGTGTTGACGGGGGGGATCGATAGCGCTCGCCCGGTGGCGGTGGCGCCCTTTAAGTGGATCGGTGAGGGTCAATTGCCCCAGGATGTGGCGGAGATCATCTCCTCGGATCTGCTGCGCAGCGGCAAGTTCAAGCCCCTGACTCGTCAGCAGATGCCCCAGTCTCCCTCCACCAGTGCCGAAATCAACTTCGGTCCCTGGGCCTCGCAAGGGGTGGAGGCGGTCGTCGTCGGCTCTATCGAGCCCGCTGGCGGCGGTTACCAGATCCGCTTCGAGCTGGTCGATGTGCTCAAGGGGCAGGCCCTCAAGGCCATGGGGGGCGATGCCAATGGCTATGTGCTCGACAGCCGCACCGCCACCGTGCCGGCCGCCCAGTTGCGCCAGTTTGCTCACCGCATCTCCGACATCGTCTACGAGCGCCTGACCGGTGAACGTGGTGCCTTCCTGACCCGTCTGGCCTATGTGGCCATCGAGCGCGGCACCCAGTACCCCTATCAGTTGCGTATCTCCGACTATGACGGCTACAACGAGAAGACCCTGCTGCGCTCCCGTGAGCCCCTGATGTCTCCCTCCTGGTCGCCCGATGGCAGCAAGCTCGCCTATGTCAGCTTCGAGAACCAGCGTCCCGAGATCTATGTCCAGGATATCTACACTCAGCAGCGTTCTCTGCTGACCAGTTTCCGCGGGATTAACGGGGCGCCCAAGTGGTCTCCGGATGGCAGCCGTCTGGCCGTGGTGCTCTCCAAGGATGGCCAGCCGGACATCTACATCATCGACGTGGCGAGCAAGCAATTGCGCCGCGTGACCGACAGCCGCTCCATCGATACCGAGCCGGCCTGGCTCGATTCCCAGACCCTGATCTTCACCTCAGAACGTGGTGGCAAACCCCAGATTTATAGCGTAAATTTGGCGTCTGGAATGACTCGCCGAATGACCTGGGAGGGTGAGTCTAATCAGGGTTCTTCCATTACCCCGGACGGCAAGTCCATGGTGATGGTGACCCGGATTCAGGGTCAGTACCGGATCGCCCGTCAGGATCTCGAGAGTGGCGGTCTGATGGTCCTCTCCCAGAGTGCGTTGGACGAGTCACCCAGCGTGGCGCCCAACGGTAGCATGATCATCTACACCACCGTCTACCAGGGCAAAAAGAGCCTGGCACTGGTGTCCACAGATGGCCGCTTCAGAGCAGTGCTGCCCACCAGCACTGGTGAAGTCCGTGCTCCGGCATGGTCTCCCTTTCTAAACTAATAAATGTGTCCTTTTTTGTTTTGTAACAAAGGTTTAAGGAATTAGCATGCAACTCAACAAACTGCTCAAGGGCCTGGCTATCGCTCTGCCGCTGTTCACCCTGGCGGCCTGTAGCTCCACTTCCGACTCCGACGCCTCCGGCGCCGAGTCCGGCATGGGCGCCAACGGTGGCGTCATGACCGGTGGTGCCGACGGTATGCTCTCCCCGGAAGAGCAGATGCGTCAGCGTATGGAAGCCCTGCAGCGTGACAACACCATCTACTTCGGCTTCGACAGCAACGAGATCCAGGGCCAGTACGCCGACCTGCTGGACACCCACTCCAGCTATCTGCGTGAAAACCCGGCCGTTAAGGTTCTGATCGAAGGCCACACCGACGAGCGCGGCACCCCCGAGTACAACATCGCCCTGGGCGAGCGTCGTGCCAAAGCCGTTGCCAAGTACATGCAGACTCTGGGTGTGCAGGCTGACCAGCTCTCCATCGTCTCCTACGGCGAAGAGAAGCCGCTGGATCCGGGCCACTCCGAGGATGCCTATGCCAAGAACCGCCGCGCGGTCCTGGTCTACTAAGGTTTTGACGGATGAAGTGTGTGTTTAAGACGGCGGCCATCACGGCCGCCCTTTTATTTCAGTTCCAGGCCATGGCCGCCGCACCGGTCAGCGAGCTGGGGGGCGGAGCCGTTACCCTGAGCGGCAACAACGGCGCCATCGTCCCCACCGGTAGTCTGGAGGATCGGGTCGCCCTGCTCGAGCGCACCCTCAACGCCCGTCTGCGGGTTCAGGCCGATCTGCAGCAGCAGGTGGACTCCCTGCAGCAGGAGGTCGACTCTCTGCGCGGTCAGCTGGAGCAGCAAGGCTACCAGATGGAGCAGTCCGAGCAGCGCCAGCGTCAGCTCTATCAGGAGCTCGACAAGGTCAATAGCCAACAGGCGGCCACACCGGCTCCTGCGGCCAACCCGGCAGCACCGGCGGCGAGTGCCAACTACTCCAGCAATCAGGATGAGAATCAGGCCTATGATGCTGCGGTCAATCTGGTGCTCAAAGAGAAGAACTACGACAAGGCCATCCCGGCGTTCCAGGGATTTATCAAGCAGTACCCCAACTCCTCCTACGCACCCAATGCCCACTACTGGCTGGGGCAGTTGCTCTTCAACAAGGGGGATCGTGCGGGCGCCAAGGAGCAGTTCCAGACCTTGGTGAGCAAGTATCCCAAGTCGCCGAAGCGGGCCGATGCCCTGCTCAAGCTGGGCATGCTGTCGCAACTCGAGGGCAAGAAGGCGGATGCCAAGAGCTTCTATGAGCAGGTGATCAAGGGCTATCCCAACACCTCTGCGGCGCAACTGGCTCAACAGAGCCTCTCAAAGCTCTGATTTGTCGATAAAAAACGCAAGCGGCGTGACGAGTGTGTTAATTTTGCACCAAATTGTACGCGCCGCGAGCAAACGGATTTAAATCACGATTTTTCTGTTGCGTCAGAGAATTAAATCCGTAATATAAGCCGCCGTTGGCGCCGCTGGATTGAACCGGTAGCGACAGCTGATGAGTGGGTCGTTAGCTCAGTCGGTAGAGCAGTTGACTTTTAATCAATTGGTCGCAGGTTCGAATCCTGCACGACCCACCACTTAAAGCAGTATCCCAGGTCGCTTAGCTCAGCTGGGAGAGCACCTCCCTTACAAGGAGGGGGTCACTGGTTCGAGCCCAGTAGCGACCACCAGATTGAAGATGTCCGGCCAAGGCGGGGCAAAAAAAAGATTTCGTGGGTCGTTAGCTCAGTTGGTAGAGCAGTTGACTCTTAATCAATTGGTCGTAGGTTCGAGCCCTACACGACCCACCACGAATCCCAGGTCGCTTAGCTCAGCTGGGAGAGCACCTCCCTTACAAGGAGGGGGTCACTGGTTCGATCCCAGTAGCGACCACCATATTGACGATGTCCGGCCAAGGCGGGACAGAAAAAAGATTTCGTGGGTCGTTAGCTCAGTTGGTAGAGCAGTTGACTCTTAATCAATTGGTCGTAGGTTCGAGCCCTACACGACCCACCACGAATCCCAGGTCGCTTAGCTCAGCTGGGAGAGCACCTCCCTTACAAGGAGGGGGTCACTGGTTCGATCCCAGTAGCGACCACCAATTTTGATGCGGATGGCGAAGCCTCCGGTCACCCGGTACAAAGTGGGTCGTTAGCTCAGTCGGTAGAGCAGTTGACTTTTAATCAATTGGTCGCAGGTTCGAATCCTGCACGACCCACCACTTTTAAAGCAGTATCCCAGGTCGCTTAGCTCAGCTGGGAGAGCACCTCCCTTACAAGGAGGGGGTCACTGGTTCGATCCCAGTAGCGACCACCAATTTTGA
>NZ_CDDB01000053.1 GCF_000820105.1 Aeromonas schubertii
GGGCATCGAGACCACACAGATACGCTCGCCTGACACAGCGCGCGACACAGTGGTAGTAAGGCGTATCCGCCAGGCTCACCTGGCTACGACGAGGCAGAGGCATCACACACCTCCCGCTTCAACAAACATTCATCAACTGTAGAGCCGGACTCCCAATAACCCCAAACAACGATGGGTGTCCATGTTAATTCGGCTCACCTGGCTACGACGAGGCAGAGGCATCACACACCTCCCGCTTCAACAAACATCCATCAACTGTAGAGCCGGACTCCCAATAACCCCAAACAATGATGGGTGTCCATGTTAATTCCAATAAGGACAGGCATCTTTTTAACATGGACAGGCATGGTTGAGCTGAACTGATCTCTTGCTCTTGCTGACTCCCCTTCCCCATCTATCCCTGTGCCCTGAGAGGCATTTTTCTCCCGGCAACAGCGCTGTTGCCCGGTGATGGGAGGTCCAGAACGAGCGTGAGTGGGAAAAGACGCATGAAGGCCCCTCGACTGAAGGCCGAGTGAGAACATTGAAGGGAAATGGTCAGGCGCAGAGCCAGCGCCGGCCGTTGGCAAGCCCCTGTCGCCGCTTGCGCTGCAAATGCTCGCAGAAATGGCCCAGCTCGTCGGGGGTGCCGGCCGGCCCCTTGAACAGGCGGCGAAAATCCCGGGTCAGCTTCTCCCAGTGAGCGGCGGGCAATCCCAATCGCGCCAATATTCGTGCACAACCCGGTGACATGGCGCCGCGCTTGTCTCCACGCAGCCAGCGGCCGCTCTCGTCCACCAGTTCGAGATAATCCGCCAGGGAAAAGGTCAAGCCGTGAGTCAGGGCTTGATGCTCATCGCCCACAAAGGGCAGCAGCTCATCGGGTTGTTTCCCTTCCAGCGCCGCCCGAATGCGCCGCTGGATGCTGGTAAAATCGGACGACTCGGGCGTCTCGGCCATGGCGGCTCGCACCGGATTGAGCTCCACATAGGCCATGCAGGCAAGTAGCGCCGATTCGTTGAGCAGGGCCTGGGACTTGAAGCGCCCCTCCCAGAAGTGTCCGGTGCAGCCATCCTCCCGGTTGGCCTGCCGGGCAATCGGCTCGCACAGCAGACGCATCAGCCAGCTGATATCCATCAGCCGCTGACGGTAAATGCCGATAGTGGCTTGCACCGCCAGCCATTGGGCCTCATCGAGCGACTCGCCCTTGGCAAAGCGGCGTGTCAGGAACGTCCCCGAGCAGAGACGATGCCAGCGCGCTACCACCTCGGCATCGCTCCAGCCCAGGGCGCTCTCTTTGTCCACATGGAGCACCAGATGCAGGTGGTTGGACATCACCGCATAGGCGCAGATATGGATGGCAAAGAGCTGACCCAGCAGCAAAATCCGGCTCTCGACCCACTCCCGCCGGTGGGCATAACTCTGTCCACCCTGGGCATCGAGACCACACAGATACGCTCGCCTGACACAGCGCGCGACACAGTGGTAGTAAGGCGTATCCGCCAAGCTCACCTGGCTACGACGAGGCAGAGGCATCACACACCTCCCGCTTCAACAAACATCCATCAACTGTAGCGCCGGACTCCCAATAACCCCAAACAACGATGGGTGTCCATGTTCATTCCAAGCAACGATGGGTATCCATGTTAATTACTATTGCCGCATTAATTTACATTTCCAATTAAATGACAACATACATGTAGGAAGAATATGAGAATATCTAAATTAAGCCTCTACAACTTTAAAAAAGTTAACACTTTAAATATAGAAATACCCAGCAACTCAAATATTATTTGTTTTGTTGGTGAAAATGGTTCAAATAAATCATCAATCATAAACACCATTTACAATACGATTAGACGTTACGCAACAGAAAAGTCTCCAAGCGATATCGATGATAACTATATACAAAGCACAAGCATCATTGGCCCGGATGATGATTATTGCACTTTTGATGTCACTATCTCATCCGAAAACGACATTATAATTTACTCACAGGCTTCTCATATAGGTCAAAATGCAATATGCGATAACAGCAAGGAAAAACTAAAAACAAAATATAGTGAACGGCATTTCCAGAACAATGAATACTTTATTAATGAACTTTATTTCAATGATGAAACTTATAGTTCATCATGGACACTTCAAAATTCCCTCAGAGATCCAATAAAAAATAGCATCTATCTATATCGGCCATCCCACAGATTTGAATTAGCGCCATACGAAAAAGAACAAGGCATTGATAAACCATTGCCCACCTCAAATACTCTTGGAAAAAGACTATTCCCATACAAAGTAACTAGTGGTATTGATGAGGCGACTAATTATTTGTTTTCAGCATTAACAGACCATTTCATATCAACAGCTAACAATACCACCCCAACATATTCGCTATACCAATATTTCTTCGAAATAATACGTAATGTACATCCGGAATGTGAAAAACTGACGGTGTCAGCATTTCCAATAAGAACCATTAGCTCCAAAAAAATGCCTAGCCTAGACTCATTATCCGCAGGTCAATCTGATTGGTTAGTTACGGCATTTAATATTCTTGCACAAGCCTCAACACTAATTAGCCACAATCGAGATAAATATCGTAATCCACATGATATTGAAGGTGTTGTATTTATAGATGAGATAGATAAAAACTTGCACCCAAAAATGCAAGAAGAGGTATTACCATGGTTTACCAGTGCTTTTCCTAATATACAATTTATTATCACGACGCACAGCCCATGGGTTATTAGGTCTCTACCAGAGTCTGCAACGGTAATCAAATTGCCAGATGGATTGGATATTAGTGATAATTACTCGTATTTTAACATAGACGAAATAACCAATAAGGTTTTTGATAGAGAATTAGGGTTCTCGCCTCAAGTTACAGAGCTTATTAAACACTTCGAATCGCTTTTTGAGAATTATAGTGTCAACTACAATGAGATACTAAAAATATATCGAGAGCACTCAATAAAATCAGAGTCATTAAAGGAACGTCTCAAAAGAGTTATTTTGGTTAAAGGGGGTTTGGAATTAGTAGAGGCAATAAATGCGTAATGTAGATAGAAATACCGTACCTTTTCCTACAAACCTCCAAAGACTACAAGAAGAGCCAGAAGATTACCAAACAGAGTTAAATTATATAAGAGCAGGGGGGGATGCTAAAGGCTCTATATATGGTAGCGAAGATGTAAAGGACGCTCTTAGAACACTTTACATATGTAAATGTTATCTTTGCGGAAAAGATGTAAGTTCTTATTTTGAAATTGAGCATTTTTTGCCTTGGCATGAAAATTATCCGGAAAGAGCATATGACTGGAACAATCTTCATCTATCTTGCAAGGCTTGTAATACAAGGAAGCGTAAAAAAAAGTATAAAATAATGAGCGCGACGGGAGGTGTTCAAAGCATTAATCTGCTCTGCCCAACGGTAGATGATGTAAATAGTAAAATAAGCTATAACAATTCTACATCTGAAGCTATAAATCTGAACTCAGGAAATTATATATCGCAGTTGACCGCTGACTTTTTAAATGAGCCAAACTGTAAATCGGATAGAATTTCACATTTGCATACACTACAAGACACTCTTTTATCGAGAGAGTGGTACCCAAGCTACCATATTCTTAGAACTATCAACATTCAAGATATGGACGCGATTGACTTTACAAATGAAGATTATGATTTAGCTGGAAATCTCAGTTATAGAATAACAAGTAGTTATCTTTGTCAGAATGCTCCATTTTACATGTTCATGCATGCGGTATTTGAAGATATTTTCTATTTAAGAAAACAAATAATATATGACTTTTGTCGAAGATGGTGTCAATTAAATGGACGCCCTCATCCTATATAGCCAATGTTCTCCCAATATTAAACAAACGTCAGGTGAATACCATCTCCATACACACAAACAAAAACCGCAGCCCTAAGGCTGCGGTTTTTTTATTGGCTCAACCGGTTGGCGCGAGCAGCACCACCGACCTTAGGCCCGGCGCCAGCTGGTCTGGCCGGCGCTGTCTTCCAGCACTATGCCCATCTCGGTGAGACGGTTGCGCGCCGCGTCGGCGGCGGCCCAGTTCTTGTCGGCACGGGCCTGGTTGCGCTCGGCGATGAGGCGCTCGATCTCGGCCACCTCGTCACCGGCGTCATCCCCCTTGAGGAAGGCGTCGGCGTCTTGCTGCAAGATGCCGAGCACGGCGCCAAGCTCACGCAGGCGGGCGCCCAGGGCGGCGGCGACGGCCATGTCTTCACCCTTCTGGCGGTTGATGTCGCGCACCAGATCGAACAGCACAGAGTAGGCCTCCGGGGTGTTGAAGTCGTCGTCCATGGCCGCCTTGAAGCGGGCCACGGCCTCTTCACCACCGGCCGGGGCCACCTGCGGCAGGCCGCGCAGGGCGGTGTAGATGCGCTCGAGCGCCGCGCGCGATTGCTTGAGGTTCTCTTCCGAGTAGTTGAGCTGGCTGCGGTAGTGGCCCGACATCAGGAAGTAGCGCACGGTTTCGGCGTCATAGTGGGCCAAGACGTCGCGGATGGTGAAGAAGTTGCCCAGAGACTTGGACATCTTCTCTTTATCCACCATCACCATGCCGCTGTGCATCCAGGTGTTGACGTACTCGCCGCCGTGGGCGCAGCAGGACTGGGCAATCTCGTTCTCGTGGTGCGGGAACTGCAGATCCGAGCCGCCGCCGTGGATGTCGAAGTGGTTGCCCAGGTGCTTGGAGTTCATGGCCGAGCACTCGATGTGCCAGCCGGGACGACCTGGACCCCAGGGGCTGTCCCAGGTCGGCTCGCCGGGCTTGGACATCTTCCACAGCACGAAGTCCAGGGGGTTGCGCTTGGCATCGACCACATCGACCCGGGCGCCGGCTTGCAACTGCTCGAGATCCTGACCCGAGAGGCGACCGTAGTCGGCGTAGGAGTCGACGATGAACATCACATCGCCGTTGTCGGCCACGTAGGCGTGACCGCGATCCAGCAGCAGCTGCACCATGGCGATGATCTCGCCGATGTGGGCGGTGGCGCGCGGCTCGATGTCCGGGCGCAGCATGCCGAGGGCGTCAAAATCGGCGTGCATGTCGCCGATCAGGCGCTCGGTCAGATCGTCACAGGTGACGCCGGTCTCGGCGGCGCGCTTGATGATCTTGTCGTCTACGTCGGTGATGTTGCGGGCATAGGTGAGCTCGAAGCCGGCGTAACGCAGATAGCGGGCCACCACGTCGAAGGCGACGAAGGTGCGGCCGTGGCCGATGTGACAGTGATCATAGATGGTGACGCCACACACATACATGCCCACCTTGCCCGGGTGGATGGGTTTGAATTCTTCTTTTTGACGAGTGAGTGTGTTGTAGATCTTCAACATCGCGATCGCTGTCCTTCGAGGGAAATGGTCCGACATTCTAACCCCATCGGGGGGATAAAACGAGCCATCTCCCCGCCCCTGCGGCGCCCCGTTGCCCACGCCTTAATCAGTCGACGGTTCAAGCCTTTGCCCGTGGCCTGCCATGGGCTAGAATTGCCGGCACTCGATAACCCATCCCATCAATTCAAAAGGACGCCGTAATGGTCACTTTGCACACCAATTTCGGGGACATCACCCTGACCCTGTTCGCCGACAAGGCCCCGGAGACCGTCGCCAACTTCCTGCAATACTGCCGTGACGGCCACTACGAAGGCACCGTATTCCACCGTGTCATCGACGGCTTCATGATCCAGGGCGGCGGCTATGCCCCGGGCTTCGAAGAGAAAGACACCCGCGCCCCTATCAAGAACGAGGCGGACAACGGCATCTCCAACAAGGTCGGCACCGTTGCCATGGCGCGCACCATGGATCCGCACTCCGCCACCGCCCAGTTCTTCATCAACGTCAACCACAACGACTTCCTGGACTTCAAGTCTGCCACCACCCAGGGCTATGGCTACTGCGTGTTTGGCGAGGTGAGCGAAGGGATGGATGTGGTCAACAAGATCAAGGGCGTCAAGACTGGCAACTACGGCCGCATTCACCAGGACGTACCGGTTGAAGAAGTGCTGATCACCAAGGTGACCGTGAGCGAGTAATGATCGCCACGCCCCTCAAGACCGCGGCCTCGGCCGCGGTTTTTCCCTCCGATGCCAACTGGCGTCGCATCGACTACCTCGCGCTCGGCAATGCGCGCCAGCAGAGCGCCTTTCGCGCCCTCACCCGCTCTGGCTTCTGGCCTGCCCTGCAAGGGTGCGGCGAGTGCGCCTTTATCAGCACGGTGGCCATTGGCCTCGACAGACCCGGCTCGGATCTCGATCTGTTGAGTGGCGCCGATCCCGAGACCCTGGCCCGCGTTCTCGCCCCCTTTGGCCCCCTGACCCTGACACCCCACGCCAGTGGCGCCAGCTTGCTGCACCTCGAGCTGGACGATGGTGAGGGGCACAACTGGCCCATCGAAGTGTTCGCCACAACGCAGCCCCTGCCCGAGTGCAATGGCTGGCGCCACCTGGTCATCATGGGACGCCTGCTGCACCTGCTGGGCGAGCCGTTCGCCGCGCAGATCCTGGCGGCCCGCCAGCAAGCCGGGCTCAAGGGTGAGGCCGCCATGGCCCGCGCCCTGGGACTCGACGGCGATCCCTATCAGGCCATGCTGACCCTTGAACCTTACTCCGACCCGGCCCTGCTCGCCCTCTGGACCCCATGACGACCCTCTTTATCAGCGATATCCATCTGACGGCCGAGCGCCCCGACATGACCGCCGCCCTGCTTGCCTTCTTGCAAGGGGAGGCCAGGCAGGCCGATGCCCTCTATGTGCTGGGGGATCTGTTCGAATTCTGGATTGGGGACGACGATCCCAACCCGCTTCATCAGGCGCTGGCCGAGGCCTTTGCCGCCCTGCCCCGCGCCGGCGTGCCCCTCTATTTTGTGCACGGCAACCGCGACTTTCTGTTAGGCCAGGCCTATGCCCGCCGCGCCGGCATGACCCTGCTTGGCGACCCCACCCTTATCAATCTCTACGGCGAGCGCACCCTGGTGATGCACGGGGACAGCCTGTGCACCCTGGATGCGGCCTATCAACGCTTTCGCCGCATCACCGGCTGGCCCTGGCTGCGCTGGTTGTTCCTGCGCCTGCCGCTGGCCCGGCGCCAGCGCATCGCCAAGAAGCTGCGCGGCAACAGCCAAAAAGAGAGCGCCTACAAGAGCCAGGCCATCATGGATGTGACCCAGGACGCCGTCGAGGCGCTGATGCGCGAGCAGGGCGCGACCCTGCTTATCCACGGCCACACTCACAGGCCCGCCATCCACGACTTTACTCTGGATGGGCAGGCGGTGCGGCGCATCGTGCTGGGGGACTGGTTTGAGCAGGGCTCTGTGCTGGTGTGCCGGCCCGGCGAGGCGCACCTGGAGCGCCGTCCTCTGCCGGGGATCACCTGAGCCAGCGCCGCCGTTAGCGCGCGATAAGGGCCTTGAGCAGGAGCAGCAGCTCCTCTTCGTCGCGCGGCTCACGGGGCAGCTCGAGGCGAGGTGAGGCCCCGCCCATCAGCATATAAACCCGGGTGGTGCAGTGGTCGTAGTGGTACCACTTGCCGTCGATGCAGAGATCGGTATAGCAGCGCGGATCGCGTTCGAGTTCCATCTCACTTCTCCCTTTACAACCTGGCAACATCCTCTTCGACCCTAGTGCAGCCTCTGCTGCACCGGTTTGATCCAGATCAAGACCATTCCGAATGGGCCAATTTTATCTCCGTATGAGTCTACGCCTCCCCCTCCCTTCCTCACAAACCTGAGACGGATCACAAGGCGCCCTCGCCGAGTGCAACAGAGCCCTCACCTGGGAGTACTATCCTCACTAAAATGAGAAGCCTGCCCAAGCAGGCACGAGGAGTCGTCATGAAATGGATTTTTACACCGGCCATCCGACTGGGTAACCGGCTCTCCTTCAAATACAAGTTCCTGCTCTGGTCTTGTCTGATGCTGCTGCCGCTCGCCTACGGCATGATCAATCTGCTCGGCCGGCTGCAGGCCGAGAGCGAGCTGGCCCGCACCGAGCTCTCGGCGGTGGCACGACTCGCCCCCCTGCCCGACATAGAGTCGGCCCTGCTCACCCATCGCAATCTCAATAGCCAGCGCTTCTATGACAAGCCTCCGGTGAGCGGCGATGCGCTCAGCGCCTCGGCCCGCGCCGTGGACGAGGGGCTGGCCCGTTTTGGGGAGCCGGGCAACGGCGCCTTCTCCTCCCTGCAAAAAGGGTGGCAAGCGCTCAAGGAGAGCCTGGCCAACATAGAGCCGCTGCAAAGCGACCTGCGCCACGATCGTCTGTTGGCCGATCTGCGTCGCCTCTACAAGGGCGTGGCCGCAGCAGGCAGCCTTACCCAGGATCCGTCTCTTGGCACCTACTACATGGTGATCTTGAGTACCGATCGCCTGCCCCAGCTGCGCGATCTGCTGGGACAGGTACGCGATCGAGGTGGCGCCATCGCCGACTTTGGCCTGTTCCAGGCCGAAGGCTATGGCAGCCTGCGCTTTCGACTCGATCTGATCCAGGCCACCACTCGCGAGCTCGAAGAGGATCTCGCCCTGCTCTATCAGATGCAGCCTGCCTACCGGGATGCACTGGGTGCCCAGACCGATGCCCTGCTCGGTCAGGTGCACACGGCCCTCGATACCTTCGAGAGCAAGATGATGAAAGATCAACTAATCCAGCTCACCGCCCCTGAGGTGCTCGCCATCGGGGATGGCCTCGACCAGCAGATAGCGGCACTGGAGCAGGCGGTGCGCGAGCGGCTGGCAGAGGATCTGGCCCAGCGCCTGGCGGCCAACCAGCGCCTCTTCTGGTGGACCGTCGCCCCCCTGGTGCTGGTGCTGCTGCTCTATCTCTATCTGATGACCGGCGCCTACCTCTCCCTGCGCGAGACGGTCGGCCGGGTACGCGGGGTGGCGGCCCGGGTCAACGCCCAGGATCTCAGCCAGCAGATCCCCGTGGTGGGCAGCGACGAGCTGGCGGCCATCAGCCGCGACTATAACGTCACCCTGGAGACCCTGCGTGCCCTGATGGCCCAGGTGCGCGAGAGCGGCCTGGCGGTGGAGCAGAGCGCCAATGCCATCGAGGAGCAGACCCGCCACTCCCAGCAGGTGATCGCCGCCCAGCAGGGTGAGACCCACCAGGTGGCCACCGCCATCAAGGAGCTGGCGGCCACCTCCTGCGAGATGGCCAACAACGCCCAGCAGGCGGCCCGCATGACCGAAGAGACCCAGCAGGTGGTGGGCCAGGGTGAGAAGATGCTGGGGCGCACCATGGTGAGCATCGAGCAGATCGACAAGGAGGTGGGCCAGGCCGCGGCCACCATCAACGAGCTCGACAACCGCTGCGAACAGATAGGCAGCGTGATCGGGGTGATCCGCGGCATCGCCGATCAGACCAACCTGCTGGCTCTTAACGCCGCCATCGAGGCGGCCCGGGCCGGGGAGCAGGGGCGAGGCTTTGCGGTGGTGGCCGACGAGGTGCGCTCCCTGGCTAACCGCACCCAGGCCTCGACCGTGGAGATCCAGCAGATGATCGAGCAGTTGCAACAGGGGGCCCGCGCCTCTGTCGAGACCATGACGTCGGTCAGCGATCAGGCCGGCAGCGGCGTGGCCCTCACCCGTGAGGTACAGCAAGCCTTCTTGGCCATTACCGGCAAGGTGGACCAGATGGTGGAGAGCAACACCGTCATCGCCAGCGCCATCGAGGAGCAAGGCGCCGTGGTCGGTGAGCTGGAGCGCAACGTGGTGCGCATCTCGGACGGCAGCGACGAGGCCCTGAGTGTGGCCAATGCGGCCCGGGACGGCGCCCGCCACATCCATCATCAGAGCGGCGAACTCAAGGCCATGGTGGAGCGTTTCATCCTCTAGGGCAGGCCATTGTTGGCATATGACAGATTTCCCTGCCAAGAGGGGGCGGTTTCTGCTAAGATCCGCCCCCTTTCATCGACACAGCGCCGGTCAGCCGGCGCCACCACGGGGAGCATCACCATGACCATCGAATCCACTCTGCTTGAGCGCGCCAACGGACAGTGCGAGCTGTGTTGTGCCCAGGAAGGACTGAACCAGTACGCCATTCCCCACTCCCCGGCCCAGGATGCGGATCACAGCCTGGTGCTGTGTGCCACCTGTGAGGGTCAGATCAGTGCCCCCGATACCCTGGAGGTGAACCACTGGCGCTGCCTGGGAGACTCCATGTGGAGCCAGGTACCGGCGGTGCAGGTGATGGCCTGGCGCCAACTCAAGACCCTGGCCGAGCGCGGCGAGGTGTGGGCACGTGACAACCTCGACATGCTCTATCTGGACGACGAGACCCGCGCCTGGGCCGAAGCCGGCCAGCACGAGGCCGACGAGGATCAGGTGCCGACCGTCGACTCCAACGGCACTCGCCTGCAGGAGGGCGACTCGGTCACCCTGATCAAGGATCTCGACGTCAAGGGCGCCGGCTTCACCGCCAAGCGCGGCACCCTGGTCAAGAACATCCACCTCACCCACAACCCCCTGCACATCGAGGGCAAGGTCAACGGCATCCAGATCGTGCTGGTTGCCGCCTACCTGAAGAAGGCGTAATGCCGGGGCGGCTTCGCCGCCCATCTCTGTGCTCCCTTCTATACTTTTAGTCAGGCGCATCGCAGCGGATATTGATGTCCGCTGCGCTGCACTTTGTCTTCTTTCAGGGAGGAGAGCAGATGAACCCTTCACTTTCTTTGGCACTGCTACTGGCGATCACCAGTGCAGCCGCCCAGGCCGCCCCCGAGCCACGGGTGCTGGCCGGACTCAAGGCCGGTGTGCCCCATGTGGCCGACGAACTGTTGGTGCAATATCAGACCGGCACCTCAAACAACCGCAAGATGAGCCTGCTCAAGGGGATGGGAGCCAATCGCCTGGAGACGGTGCGCGCCGCCTCTCTTGGTCAGGGCGAGCTGCAACGGATACGTATCGGTTCTGGGCAGAGCCTGCAAAGCACCCTGACCCGGCTCGCCGCCGATCCCGGGGTCGAGTTTGTCGAGCCCAACTGGATTTATCAGCACAATGATGCCTCAAACGATACCTACTACAAGGGAGGCAATCTGTGGGGCATGTACGGGCCAGCTACCTCTCCGGCCAATCCCTGGGGCAGTCGCGCCGGCGAGGCGTGGAATGCAGGCAAGCATGACTGTGGTGATGTAGTGGTCGGGATCATCGACGAGGGATACATGTACACCCACGAGGATCTCGCCGCGAATGCCTACACCAACCCCGGCGAAGTCGCCGGCAATCGCATCGATGACGACGGTAACGGCTATGTGGACGACGTCTACGGCTGGGACTTCGACGGCAACAACAACAGCGTCTTCGATGGCACCAGCGACGATCATGGCACCCACGTGGCCGGCACCATCGGGGGCGTCGGAGGCAATGGCAAGGGCGTCGCCGGGGTGTGCTGGAACGTGCACCTGATGAACGCCAAGTTCCTCGGCAAACGCGGTGGTACCACGGCCAATGCCATCAAGGCGGTCGATTATTTCACCGATCTCAAGATGCGCCACAATCTCAACCTCATCGCCACCAGCAACAGCTGGGGGGGCGGTGGCTACTCCAAGGGGCTACAGGACGCCATCGAGCGGGCCAATAGTGCCGGCATCCTCTTTATTGCCGCCGCCGGCAACAGCACGGTGGACTGCGACAGCGGCTCAAGCTGCTACCCGGCAGAATATCCGAACGACAACCTGATTGCCGTCGCCTCCATCACCAACACCGGCGCCATGAGCTCGTTTTCCAACTTCGGCGCCACCACCATCGACATCTGCGCACCGGGCTCAAGCATCGTCTCCACCGTGCCCAAAAGCGCCAAGCGCCAGGTGGTGTCCGGATATGCCAGTTACAGTGGCACTTCCATGGCCACTCCCCACGTGAGTGGCGCCGCCGCCCTCTACAAGGCACTTCATCCGGGGGCCACTCATCTCGAGGTGAAGGCGGCTCTGCTCGGTAGTGCCACCTGGACCGCCGCCTGTGATGGCAAGGTGAGCAGTCATGGTCGCCTCAACGTCAGCGGCTTCTGACTCGCCCCCCGTAACAGAGAGGGCCCCGCACTGCGGGGCCCTCTTTATCAGGTGATGATGCTCATCAGGCCGGATGATTCTCGGCCAGATAGAGCCAGGTGTTGACGACGGTGTCGGGGTTGAGAGAGAGCGAATCTATCCCCTCCTCGAGCAGCCAGGCGGCAAAGTCGGCGTGATCGGAAGGCCCTTGACCGCAGATCCCCACGTATTTTCCGCTGCGTCGGGCCGCCTGGATCGCCAGGGAGAGCAGCGCCTTGACCGCATCGTTACGCTCGTCGAACAACTCGGCGATGATCCCCGAATCCCGATCCAGCCCCAGGGTGAGCTGGGTCATGTCGTTCGAGCCGATGGAGAAGCCATCCACGTGCTGAAGGAACTGATCCGCCAGCAGGGCGTTGCTCGGGATCTCGCACATCATGATCACCTTGAGACCCCGCTCACCCCGGCGCAGACCGTTCTCGGCCAGGATATCGTTGACCCTCACTATCTCGCCCACGGTGCGCACGAAGGGGATCATCACCTCGACGTTGGTCAACCCCATCACATCGCGTACCCGCTTGATGGCCTCGCACTCGAGGGCGAAACAGGGACGGAAGCTCTCATCGATGTAGCGCGACGCCCCGCGAAAACCGATCATGGGGTTCTCCTCGTGGGGTTCATACTCGCGCCCCCCTACCAGGTTGGCGTATTCGTTGGACTTGAAATCCGACATCCGCACTATGACCCGCTCCGGCCAGAAGGCGGCGGCCAGGGTGGCAATCCCCTCGGTCAGCTTGGCCACGTAGAACTCGCGCGGGCTCTCGTAGCCGGCCATCATGGGGCGTATGGTCCCCTGCAGCTCGGGGCTCAGGGTATCAAACTCGAGCAGCGCCTTGGGATGTACCCCTATCATCCGGTTGATGATGAACTCCAGACGCGCCAGCCCTACCCCCGCATGGGGCAACTGGGCAAAGTCGAAGGCCCTGTCAGGGTTGCCCACGTTCATCATGATCTTGACCGGCAGTCGCGGCATGTTGCCCACCTGGGTCACCGCCACCTCGAAGTCGAGCTCTCCCTCGTAGATGAAGCCGGTATCCCCTTCGGCGCAAGAGACGGTCACCCGCTGGCCATCCTGAATGCGGGAGGTGGCATCACCACACCCGACCACGGCAGGGATGCCGAGCTCACGGGCGATGATGGCGGCGTGGCAGGTACGCCCACCCCGGTTGGTGACGATGGCCGAGGCCCGCTTCATGATGGGCTCCCAGTCCGGATCGGTCATGTCGGTGACCAGCACGTCCCCGGGTTTGACCTGATCCATGTCGCGAATAGAGCTCACCACCTTGGCCGGACCACGGCCTATCTTGTGACCGATGGCACGCCCTTCGGCGATGACACTGCCCGACTGTTTGAGGGCGAAACGCTCCAGGGTGTTGGCCTCCTGGCGGCTGCGCACCGTCTCGGGACGCGCCTGCACGATGTAAAGCCGGCCATCCACCCCATCCTTGGCCCACTCGATGTCCATGGGACGACCGTAGTGGCGCTCGATGATGAGGGCCTGGCGGGCCAACTCCATCACCTCTTCGTCACTGATGCAGAAGCGGCCGCGCTCCTGCTCATCGGTGTCGAGGGTCTGCACCTGACGACCGTGCCCCTCGTCGGCTGAATAGGTCATCTTGATAAGCTTGGAGCCCAGGGTCTTTCGCACCACGGCGGGACGCCCCCCCTTGAGGGTCGGCTTGTGGACGTAAAACTCATCAGGGTTGACGGCGCCCTGCACCACCATCTCGCCCAGGCCATAGGAGCCGGTGATAAAGACCACGTCCTGGAAACCGGACTCGGTATCCAGGGTAAACATGACGCCGGAGGAGGAGAGATCCGAGCGCACCATGCGCTGCACCCCGGCCGAGAGGGCGACCCCCTTGTGGTCATAGCCCTGATGCACCCGGTAGGAGATGGCCCTGTCGTTAAACAGTGACGCGAAGACATGCTTGATGGCGGTGAGCACCGCATCGATACCGCGCACGTTGAGGAAGGTCTCCTGCTGACCGGCGAACGAGGCATCGGGCATATCCTCGGCAGTGGCCGAAGAGCGCACCGCAAAGGAGGCCTCTCCCGCCGCCAGCTTGAGGTAGGCTTCGCGGATCGCCTGCTCCAGGGCCGGCTGCAGCGGCGCAGCCACCACCCAGTCGCGGATCTGCTGCCCGGCCCTGGCCAGGGCGGCCACATCGTCCACATCCAGGCTGTCGAGCAGCTCATGGATCCTGTGGTTCAGACCACTCTCCTCGAGAAACTGGTTAAACGCAAACGCCGTGGTGGCAAAGCCCCCGGGCACCGAGACACCCGCCTCCGAGAGGTTGCTGATCATCTCCCCAAGAGATGCGTTCTTGCCGCCGACCCGGTCCACGTCCTGCATACCGAGCTGCTCGTACCAGAGTACGTACTGTTGCACTTGCATGTCTCCACGTTGGAGGGCGAAGAGGAACTTCCCGCCCTGTGAGTTGTTATTGCTGCCAACCACCACAAGAAAACGTTTTCTTGCCCGTTTCAAAAAAATCCCCGTGACGAGGGGATGGTGCTGGCGCAACACTATTTTACAATGGCGCACATGAAATTAACGCTACCGGTTTGCAGCCGGCATCACAAGTTGAACGTGGCAGAGCGGTTGACAATTTGCTTTGGTATCCCACGAAACTTTATTCGTCTCTCATAGAAAGGAGCCTCACCTTGCGCACCGTCTTCTACGTTTCCGACGGCACCGCCATCACGGCCGAAGTCTTCGGTCATGCCGTTTTGAGCCAGTTTCCCCTCCCCTTCGAGCAGGTGACCATCCCCTTCGTCGAGACCCGGGAGAAGGCCCGCCAGGTGCGCCAGCGGATCGACGACTGCTTCGTGCACTCCGGTGTGCGCCCCTTGCTGTTTCACACCATCGTCGACCCCGGGGTGCGCGAAGAGGTGCTGCGTGCCAACGCCAACGCCCACGACTTTCTCAACACCTTTGTCGCCCCTTTGGAGAGCGAGCTCGGGATCAAGGCCCAGCCCAGAGTCCATCGCACCCACGGGGTGGAGAACCGCAAGCACTACGACGATCGCATCGAAGCGGTCAACTTCGCCCTGACCAACGACGATGGCATCTCCACCCGGGAGTATGACGAGGCCGACATCATCCTCATCGGAGTCTCTCGCTGCGGCAAGACTCCCACCAGCCTCTACCTGGCCCTGCAATTCGGGATCCGGGCCGCCAACTACCCCTTTATCGAGCAGGACATGGGGATGCTCGAGCTGCCCACCGCCCTCAAGGCCAATCGCCACAAGCTCTTCGGTCTGACCATCGACCCCGAACGGCTCCACGAGATCCGCAACCAGCGTCGGGCCAACAGCCGCTATGCCTCGCTGGATCAATGCCGGCAAGAGCTCTCCCGGGTCGAGCGGCTGTTTCGCCAGGAGGCGATTCACTACCTCGACACCACTTCCCACTCGGTCGAAGAGATCAGCGCCAAGATCCTCGAGACCACGGGGCTGCGTCGTCAACTCTTCTGACACACGGGGAGTGACGTACTCCCCGACCCTGTCAAGCCCGCCAAAGCCAACTGTTCATAACTCACACAAACCACTCCAGCCCGCCTGTTTTTCCATCACAACCCACCACCTGGCACCCATAAAAACACCATTTCATAGCAAAAATGGATGCAAAATAGGCTGCATATCATTATTCTCCACACTGCACCACCCATCATAAAAATTGCCACACGGCGCAGCGTAACGAAATAAATACGGATTTCGTCACCCTTTCGGAACAAGTGGCAAACCAACGACGTACACAGATGTAAGGACAGAGTATGGATCTTCAACCACAGGGCCCAGAGCTCAAGCGCGGCCTGAAAAACCGCCATATCCAGCTGATCGCGCTGGGCGGGGCCATCGGCACCGGCCTCTTTCTCGGCATCGCCGACACCATCAAGATGGCAGGGCCGGCCGTGCTGCTGGGCTATGCCATCGGCGGCTTTATCGCCTTTCTCATCATGCGCCAGCTCGGCGAGATGGTGGTGGAAGAGCCGGTTGCCGGCTCCTTTAGCCACTTTGCCTACAAGTACTGGGGGGATTTCGCCGGGTTTGCCTCCGGCTGGAACTACTGGGTGCTCTATGTGCTGGTAAGCATGGCCGAGTTGACCGCCGTCGGCATCTATGTGCAGTACTGGTGGCCCGAGATCCCGACCTGGATGTCGGCCGCCTTCTTCTTCGTGCTTATCAACGCCATCAACCTCACCAACGTCAAGGCGTTTGGCGAGATGGAGTTCTGGTTTGCCATCATCAAGGTGGTCGCCATCCTCGGCATGATCGGCTTCGGTGGCTGGATGCTGCTCTCCGGTAGTGGCGGGCCGGACGCCTCGGTGAGCAATCTGTGGGATCAGGGTGGCTTCTTCCCCAACGGCGTCAGCGGTCTGGTGATGGCCATGGCCTTCATCATGTTCTCGTTTGGCGGTCTGGAGCTGGTCGGGATCACTGCCGCCGAGGCCGACAACCCGGAGAAGAGCATTCCCAAGGCCACCAACCAGGTGATCTATCGCATCCTCATCTTCTACATCGGCGCCCTGACCGTGCTGCTCTCCCTCTACCCCTGGGGCAAGGTGAGCGAAGGGGGCAGCCCGTTCGTGATGATCTTCCACGCCCTCGACAGCAACCTGGTGGCCAACGTGCTCAACCTGGTGGTACTGACCGCCGCCCTCTCCGTCTATAACAGCTGCGTCTACTGCAACAGCCGCATGCTCTTTGGCCTGGCCCGCCAGGGGAATGGCCCCAGGGCCCTGCTCAAGACCAACAGGAGCGGCGTCCCGCTGGTGGCCATCAGTGTCTCGGCCGCAGCCACCCTGTTGTGTGTGCTCATCAACTACCTGATGCCGGGTCAGGCCTTTGGTCTGCTGATGGCACTGGTGGTCTCGGCACTGGTGATCAACTGGGCCATGATCAGCCTGGCTCACCTGAAGTTTCGCAAGCAGAAGGCCGCCGAGGGCGTCACCACCCGCTTCCAGGCCCTCTGGTACCCGCTGGGTAACTACCTCTGCCTCGCCTTTATGGCCGGCATCCTGATCATCATGTACCTGACCGACGGTACCCGCATCTCGGTCGAGCTGATCCCTGCCTGGCTGGTGGTACTGGCCGTCGGCTATCAGCTTAAGCGGCGAGGCGCTCGCCATACCCAGGCCGCTCGCGCCTGACACCAAACCGGCCAAATGGCCGGTTTTTTTATTCCCGAGCATAAAAAAACCCGGCCAGGCCGGGTTAAAAGGAGGTCGCTATCGTCAGGAATGGGTACGCAGCACACGATAGGGTTTGAAGAAGAAGAGATAGCGCAGGGCCACATAGCTCACGATGACGAAGGCCACCACCAGCTCGATAACGGCCAGGGAGTGCACCTGGGTCACATAGGCCTCGGCCACCCCCTGGCTTCCCATCAGCTTGGCCAGCTTGAACAAGGCGGTGGCGCCGATCACCATGGGGAAGGTAAAGGCGGCGTACCCCGGGCTGAAGGGCAGGCGCAGCAGGCGAAAGAAGGCCAGCCAGATGATGCCGGTCATCAGCACCGCGATACCAAAGAGCAGGGCGACCAGCACCGGGGACGGCGCATCATAGACGGTCAGGTAACCGGCCAGGGAGAGGCTGGCCGGGGCCGCCAGAATGGCGATGGTCGGCTTGGCGGCGTCGGGCACCTCATGGCTGAAGATGAGGCGATAGAGCATCAGGGGCAACATGACCGCATAACAGGCCATACCAAAGCCCTGCAGGGCCTGGGCCAGGGGCAGCATGCGACCATCCGGGCAAGCCACCGCCGCCACTATGATGCCGACCGGGGGGACAAACCAGCTCGGCACCATGTGGTGAAGCTCAAACTCACGGGCACGATGCCAGCAGAACGTGGCCAAAAACAGCAGGTGCAGCACCACGGCGAAGAGCCACAGCCCCTCCCCCAACCCGGGCGCATAAGGCTCGAGCGCCTTGGAGACCACCATGGTCGCCATGGCGTAGGTGGGGGCAACACTGCCCACCACGGGGTGAGCCAGATCCTGCCTGAGCAGACGGGGATGAAAGATAAACTTGACCGTGAGGATGAGCAGCAGCACGGCACCGATGGCGGCACCTCCCAACTGGGCCCACCCCTGAAGCCCCCCTATATTCTCACAACTCCAGCCCAGGCTGGCGATGCCCAGAGCCAACCCGGCCATGGGAGTCGGGGCGGCGGCCAGTTTCTTACGGGTACGCGCTATCATCTGCAACACCTCTTCAATCGAGCAGATCCGCGGAGGATCTTGGAATGGTGCTAGCATAAACCCCGTCTGGTGTTTACGATATCTAAATGGCTTAAACATATCTTTTAGAAAACCTAAATGAACATCACCCTCAGACAGCTGCGCAGCTTCTGCGCCGTGGCCCGTCACGGCAACCTGGGAGCCGCCGCCGAGGCGCTCTTTCTCAGTCGCGGCGCCATCTCCCAGGCCCTGCAAGAGCTTGAACGCCAGCTCGGTACTCCCCTGTTTGATCGGGTCCATCCCAGGTTGCAGCTCAACAGCGAGGGGCGCCTGCTGCATCCCCTGGCCGAGGATCTGCTGGCTCGTCTGCACGACATTGAGGGGCTCTTTGGTCAGGATGGGGCCGAGGCGGGCCTGCTGCGCCTCGGGGCGAGCCAAACTATCGGCAACTATCTGCTGCCGAACCTGCTCGCCCCCCTGCACAGTGAGACGGGACGGCTCGAGGTGGTGATCACCAATACCCACAACCTCTGCCAACAGCTGGCCAACTTCGAGCTGGATCTGGCCCTCATCGAGGGGGAGTGTGTGCACGATGAGCTGGTCACCGAACCCTGGCTGGAGGATGAGATGGTGATCATAGCCCCACCGGATCACCCCTTGGCTGGCCGACAGGAGCTTGAGCTCGCCGAGCTGAGTGACGAGCGCTGGGTATTGAGAGAGAGCCACTCGGGGAGCCGGGAGCGCTTTGATCAACAGATCCGCCCCCATCTGGTTCGCCCGGTTCAGGGGCTTGAGCTCAATACCCTGGAGGCGGTCATGCTCTCGGTGGAGCGTGGGCTCGGGCTCTCGTTTATCTCCGAGCTGGCAGCCCGGGATCGCCTGCAGAGCGGACGACTGGTCAGGCTCTCTGTCTCGAGGCGCTTTCCCCGCCGCCTCAAGCTGGTGTGGCACCGCCAGAAGTACCTGTCGCGCGCCATGCAGCGTTTCATCACCTTCTGCCAGGCCCAGCGGGAGCAGACCCCGCCATCGGCAAACGACGACACCCTAGGCAAGGGGTGACAGAGCCGCTAAGATCGCGCCAACATCACGGTTAGCGGAGTTCCCATGCCCTCACTCTCACGCCGCCTCCTGGCCCCCTCCCTCGCTCTGTTGCTGGGGGCTTGTGCCTCGCTCACCACGACCAGCATCAGCGAGCAGCAGATCAACGACTACCTGGCCAGCAAGGCCGGTTTCGAAAAGAGCCTGGGGATCCCGGGCATCATGTCGGCGCAGATCCGCCTTGGGGATCTCAAGAGCCACATCGGGCGCAGCGCCCCGGACAAGATCGATCTCGACGGCATGGGGGATCTCACCATCACCACGCCGGCCGGACGCCAGGCCATGTCGGTGCGCCTCTCCCTGCGGGCACGTCCCGACTACCAACCCGCACAGGGGGCCATCTACCTTCAGGATCTGGAGTTGAGATCCATCACCACTGAGCCGGCCGATGTGGGCGCCGCCCTCACCCCGCTGCTCCCCATGATCAGCCTCTCCTTGAGCCAGTTCCTCGAGCAGACGCCCGTCTATCGCCTCAACGAGCGCCACGAGAAGGAGGCCCTGGCCAAGGATCACGTGAGCGGGCTCAACGTGCTGCCGGGCCGACTCGAGATCCCGTTCAGCCTGCTCTAGGGAACAGGCACAAAAAGAAGGGGGAGCCAAGGCTCCCCCTCTCTGTTGATGGCGTCATCACTGCACGCTCAGCTCCGGCTCCAGGGTGGGCTGCTCCTCACCGAGGCGCTCCAGCATGTCCCGGGTCACCAGCACTATGCCCTGCTCGGAGCGGTAGAAACGGCGAGCATCCTCGTCGGCATTCTCGCCAACCACCAGCCCCTCGGGCAGCTTGCACCCCTTGTCGACGACCACCCGACGCAGGCGACAACCGGCCCCCACCTCGACACCGGGGAAGATCACCGCCTGATCCAGAGTACAGAAGGAGTGGACGCGCACATTGGTAAAGAGCACAGAGCTCATCACGAAGGAGCCGCTCACTATGGTGCCACCGGCAAACAGGGAGTTGATGGTCATCCCGTGCTGACCGTTACGATCCTGTACAAACTTGGCCGGCGGAGTCATCAGCTGGCTGGTCCAGATGGGCCAGTTTTGATCGTACACATCCAGCTCGGGCACCACGGAGGCGAGATCCATGTTGGCCTCCCAGAACGACTCAACCGTCCCCACATCACGCCAGTAGGGGCGCTTGTCCGGGCAGCAGCCGACGCAAGACATGCTGAAGGGGTGGGCATAGGCGACCCCTTCACCGACCACCCGGGGGATCACGTTCATGCCAAAGTCGTGGTGGGAGTTCTCGTCACGAATGTCCTCTTCGAGCAGCTGATAGAGAAACTCGGCCTCGAAGATGTAGATCCCCATGGAGGCAAGGGCCGTATCGGGCTTGCCCGGCATGGGCGGCGGGTTGGTGGGCTTCTCCACGAAGGCGCTGATCTTGCGCGACTCGTCCACCGCCATCACCCCAAAGGCGGAGGCCTCCTCCCTGGGCACCTCGATACAGGCCACGGTCACCTTGGCGCCGAGGCGCACATGATCGAGCAGCATGCTGGCGTAGTCCATCTTGTAGACGTGATCCCCGGCCAGCACCACTATGTACTTGGGCCCATGGTCGCGAATGATGTCCAGATTCTGATAGACGGCATCGGCCGTGCCCCGATACCAGTGCACCTCATCCACCCGCTGCTGGGCCGGCAGCAGATCGATAAACTCGTTCATCTGATAGCGCAGAAAGGACCAGCCGGACTGAAGGTGTCGCAGCAGGCTGTGGGACTTGTATTGGGTCACCACGCCGATGCGGCGGATCCCCGAGTTGACACAGTTGGAGAGCACAAAATCGATGATGCGGAACTTGCCGCCGAAGTGAACCGCCGGCTTGGCGCGATTGTCGGTCAACTGCTTGAGGCGGCTTCCCCTCCCCCCAGCAAGGACCAGTGCCATGGTCTGATTCAGTAACTGTCTGGCCTTTGCCGTGTTAACAGGCTCTAACAACATCCAATGTACCCCTTTGTAGCTATTACAGATCCATATTGCCCACTTTACCGGGGCATGAAAGTGTTTTCACTCACATTTATTACCATTTAATGGATGTGGATGATATTTTTATCACTTTAACTTATGGACTCTAACAAGCCCCGTTCAGGGTGTCATTCGTTTCCAGACGTTTTTCCTTTCCCTTTTAGCCTGAGCAAGCCACGGATCACCTCGTTGAGCAGGCGATAACGCTCCAGCTCCCCCTGATCGTAACGGGTGGCAAGCATGGCGGGGTTACTCCTGTGCTTGAGATAACGATTGAGCTGCAAGCGGTTAAAACCGGCCACCTTGTAGAGGTTATTGAGCAAACTGGTGCACTCCTCGTCATCCAGGCCCGCCTCCTGCAAATAGTGGGGAGTATCGGGAGTGAGTGGGCGACTCTTGAGGGAAGCCAACTTGCCCTGCTCACGCAGATACTCCAGCCACTGCTCCACATGCAATGGCTTGCTGCCGGCCAGCAAATTGAAATACCCCACCGCATCACAGCGGCAACCGCTGAGCAGCGTCAGGGCCAGGGTGTCGTCGTTGCACTCCAGGGTGACAGGACCACTTTGAACCCAGTCGAGTGCCTGTACCCGGATCCGGGCGTGGGCACCCTGCTCGTCCGTCACGTCAAACAGGAACATGGTTTGGCTCCACAGCACAAAATCACCATGATGGGCAAGCCCGGCGTCCCTGTAAAGGCAAGTGCCCCAATGGTGACCATAGAGAAGGGGAGGCAATGCCTCCCCTTCTCTCGACCGTCAGGATCAGACCTTCTCGGGTCGCCGTGCCAGCTCCTGACGCAGCGCCCGTGTCGCCGCCACCATCACCTTCAATGCCGCCTGCGTCTCCTCCCAACCCCGGGTCTTGAGGCCACAGTCCGGATTGACCCAGAGCCGCTCGACCGGGATCTTGCGAGCCGCCTTGCGCAGCAGACCCTCTATCCACTCCTGACTCGGCACGTTGGGTGAGTGAATGTCATAGACACCAGGGCCAATCTCGTTGGGGTAGTTGAAGCGCTCGAACGCCTCCAGCAGCTGCATCTGGCTGCGGCTGGTCTCGATGGTGATGACATCTGCATCGAGCGCCGCCACTGCCTCGATGATGAGGTTGAAGTCGCTATAGCACATGTGGGTGTGGATCTGGGTGCTGTCCGCCACCGGGCTGGCGCTCAGGCGGAAACTGCGCACCGCCCAGTCGAGATAGGCCTGGTGATCCCCGGCGCGCAGGGGCAACCCCTCGCGAATGGCAGGCTCGTCGATCTGGATGATCTTGATACCGGCCGCTTCCAGATCCGCCACCTCGTCGCGAATGGCCAGGGCGATCTGCAGGGCAGACTGCTCGCGGCTCACGTCTTCGCGGGGGAAGGACCAGCAGAGGATGGTCACGGGCCCGGTCAACATCCCCTTGACCGGCTTGTCGGTCAGGCTCTGGGCAAAGCGGGCCCACTCCAGCGTCATGGGGGTCGGACGGTCGATATCCCCGGTGATCACCGGCGGCTTGACGCAGCGCGAGCCGTAGCTCTGCACCCAGCCGAAACGGGTGATGGCAAAGCCGTCCAGCAGTTCACCGAAGTACTCGACCATGTCGTTACGTTCGGCCTCCCCGTGTACCAGCACATCCAGCCCGATCGCTTCCTGGCGCAGGATGGCATCCTTGATCTGGGCGCAAATCCCCGCCTGGTAGGTGGCGTCGTCGACACGACCGGCGCGCCACTCCTGGCGCAGGGCACGGATTTCGCCGGTCTGCGGGAAGGAGCCGATGGTGGTGGTCGGCAGCAGGGGCAGACGCAAGATCTCCCGCTGACGCCGGGCGCGCACCGGGTAGGCGCCGCTGCGGTGGAATGCCTGCTCGGTCAGGGCCGCCAGACGCGACTGCACCGCGCTCTTGTGCACCTTGCCATCGCCAGCCCTATCGATGATGGGCTGGCTGTAGGCGGCCACCCGCGACGGCTCGCCACCATCGAGGTAATCGGCCAGCAGCCCCAGCTCGTAGCACTTCTGCTGGGCAAAGGCGAACCAGCTTTTCACCTGGGGGGCCAGCTCATGCTCCAGGGTGAGATCCACCGGACTGTGCAGCAGGGAGCAGGAGGAGCCGACCCACAGGCGCTCGCCGAGGCGCGCCTTGAGCCCCTTGAGGCGCTCACCCACTGCCAGCAGGTTGGCCCGCCACACGTTGCGGCCGTTGATGACCCCGGCCGAGACAACCCAGTGGGCAGGCAGCTTGGGGATGAGGCTCTCGGCCTGCTCGGGGGCCGCCACCAGATCCAGGTGCAGACCGTCGACCTTCAGGCTGGTGATGAGATCGCGCTGGTGCGCCACCGAGCCAAAGTAGGTAGTCAGCAACAGCTTGCAGGGACCGGCCAGGCGCTCATAGGCCTTGAGGTAAGCCAGTCGCCACTCCTCGGGCAGATCCAGGGTCAGGGCCGGCTCGTCAACCTGTACCCACTCCACTCCCAGGGACGAGAGCCTCCCCAGGATCTCCTGATAGACGACGAGCAGCCGGTCGAGCAGCTCGAGACGGGAGAAGCCGCTCTCTTTCTCCTTGCCGAGCCAGAGGTAGGTGACGGGGCCGAGCAGAACCGCCTTGATGGGAAGGCCCAATGCCTTGGCCTCCTCGACCTCGTCAAACAGTTGGGACCAGCCGAGGCGAAAGCGCTGATCCTGATGAAATTCGGGCACCAGGTAGTGATAGTTGGTGTTGAACCACTTGGTCATCTCGGCCGCAGCTGCGGGCTGACCGGTGGGGGCTCGGCCCCGGGCGACCCGGAACAGGGTATCGAGGGTGGTCTCGCCGTCCCGGTGGCGCGCCGGCACCGCATCCACCAGCAGGCTGGTACCGAGCACCTGATCGTACCAGGCGAAATCACCGACCGGCAGCAGGGTCACACCGGCCTGGCGTTGTGCCTGCCAGTGACGCTCACGCAGGCCCTTGCCCACCGCCAGCAACTCAGATTGCGGGATCTCCCCACGCCAGTAGGCCTCGAGGGCAAATTTCAGTTCGCGCTTGGCGCCGATGCGGGGGAATCCCAGGGTGTGTGCTTGAGTCATCGCCTTCTCTCTCATCGTTGATCCGAATATGGCTGGATTCGACTCATTTAGCCGTCCAGATGTTTACACATCCAGAATGACGAGATAAGGTGAGCCTGACTATTGAATCCTCTTCAAGTGGCTCTCAAGGATCTCTCAAGCAGGAGCAAGGATGGAGATTAAACACTTAAGGACGGTGGCCGCCCTGGCCGAGCAGGGCTCCCTCGCCGCCGCCGCCGCCGCATTGAACCTGACCCAGTCAGCCCTCTCTCACCAGCTCAAGGAGCTGGAGGGCCGCCTGGGCCTCGAGCTCTACCTGCGAAAGAGCCGGCCACTTGCCTTCACCCCGGCCGGCGAGCTGGTGCTTGGCCTGGCCCGCAGCGTCCTGCCCCAGATAGGGCAGGCCGAAAAACAGCTCGCTGCCCTGCAAAGCGGTCAACAGGGTCGCCTGCACCTGGCCCTGGACTGCCACAGCTGCATCCATTGGCTGCTGCCCCTGCTGCCCGCCTTTCGCCAGCGCTGGGGCGGCGTCGAGCTGGAAGTGGAGTCACTGCCCGGCTTCGATGCGGTGGCCGCCCTGCTCGGCGGACGGCTCGATCTCTTGCTCACCTCGGATGTGCAGACCCGGGGCGATCTCCACTTCGAGCCCCTGTTTGACTTCTCCCTCACCCTGGTGATGGCGCCGGATCATCCGTTGGCGAGCAAGGAGTGGATTGCACCGACCGATCTCGCCGGCGAGGTGCTGCTCACCTATCCGGTAGAGCGCGCCCGGATGGACATCTTCGGCCGCTTCTTGCTCCCCGCGGGGGTCGAGCCGGGCCGCTGCAAGGTGGTCGACAACACCTCTGTGATGTTGCAGATGGCGGCGGCCGGACTCGGCCTTGCCGCCCTGCCCGACTGGGCCAGCAGCGAATTCGTGCGCCAGGGGCTGCTGCTGGCCCGCCCCCTCGGTGATGGGATTAGGCGCCACATGTATGGTGCGGTGCGGGTTGCAGAGCGCCATCAGGGCCCATTACAAGGGCTCTTCGCCTTGATCCGGGAGCGGCACGCCCAGGCAACGATAACGCTTCCCGCTCGCTAGCCTTCAAGCGGAAACACCATAGAAACAATCAAACTCAGAGTTACTCACCAAACCCATACAATTCAGTTGAATATCCTGTTGCCGATATCTATTGTGGAGCCCTCAACCAAGGGAGGGTGAACGAGATGGATATTGTGGTGCTGGGAGGAGGCGTGGTCGGTGTCAGTACGGCCTGGTATCTGGCAAAGGCAGGCCACAGGGTGACCCTGCTCGAGCGACGCAGCGAAGTGGCAATGGAGACCAGTCACGCCAATGCGGGACAGATCTCCCCCGGCTATGCGGCCCCCTGGGCGGCCCCCGGCATCCCCTTCAAGGCCGCCAAGTGGATGCTCGAGCGCCACGCGCCGCTGGCCATCCGCCCCACCTCGGACCCTTTCCAGCTGCGCTGGATGCTCAAGATGCTGGCCAATTGCAACGAGGCCTCCTACGCCCGCAACAAGGGGCGCATGGTGCGCCTGGCCGAGTTCAGCCGCGACTGCATGATCCGTATGCGCCATGAGACCGGCATCGACTACGAAGGGCGCCAGCTCGGCACCCTGCAACTGTTTCGAAGCCGCGCCCAGATTGAGGCGAGCAAGCGGGACATGGAGGTACTCGCCGCCGCCGGCGTGCCGTTCGAGGCGCTCGATGCCACCGGCTGCGAGGCCGCCGAGCCGGCGCTGGCCCGGGTGCGCGGCGTCATCAAGGGGGGCTTGCGCCTGCCCGGCGACGAGACCGGTGACTGCCTGCGTTTCACCCGAGCCCTGGCCGGGGAGGCGCAAAGACTCGGCGTCACCTTCGTCTTCGATTGCGCCGTCGACAGCCTGATCCAAATCGCCGGCAAGGTGGTCGGGGTTCGCGCCGGCGAGCAGCGCTGGCATGCCGACGCCGTGGTGTGCGCCTTTGGCAGCTACAGCACCGGCTTCTTGCGCCAGTACGATCTCGACTTGCCCGTCTACCCGGTCAAGGGCTACTCCCTCACCCTGCCCATCACGGATGCCGGCGGAGCCCCCCGGAGCACTGTGCTCGACGAGACCTACAAGGTGGCGCTCACCCGTTTCGACCAGCGTATTCGGGTCGGCGGTATGGCCGAGCTGGCGGGTTTCGATCTGCGGCTTAACCCGAGACGACGGGAGACCCTCGCCATGGTGGTGGGCGATCTCTTTCCGCAGGGGGGCGATCTCGCCCGTGCCGAGTTTTGGACCGGGCTGCGCCCCATGACCCCGGATGGCACGCCTCTGGTGGGCCCGAGCCCCATTCCGGGACTGTGGCTCAACACCGGACACGGTACGCTGGGCTGGACCATGGCGGCGGGATCGGCACAACTGCTCTGCGACTGGATAAGTGGGGAGCGCCCCCCCATCGACACGGAAGGACTCACACTGGCTCGCTACGCCGCCTGAGCCTTGAGATAGCAAAAACGCGCCAAAGGGCGCGTTTTTCTTGTTCAGGTCCGCGCCGCGGCTCTGGCCCGCACCGCCCCCATCACCATGGGCAACAAGGAGATGCCGATGATGCCGAAGATGAGCAGGGTGAAGTTGTGGCGCACCACCGGCAGGTTGCCAAAGAAGTGGCCGGCGTAGACGAAGCTCGCCACCCACAACAATCCCCCCACCAGGTTAAAGGCGAGGAAACGCGGATAGGTCATGGCCCCCATGCCCGCCACGAAGGGGGCAAAGGTGCGCACGATCGGCAGGAAACGGGTGATGATGATGGTCTTTCCCCCGTGACGGGCGTAGAAGGCGTGGGTCTTGTCCAGATAGTCGCGACGGAAGATCTTCGAATCCGGGCGCCGAAACAGCTGCTCACCGAAGAAGTGACCAATGGTGTAGTTGACCACGTTGCCCAGTACGGCGGCGGCCACCAGCACCCCGGCCAGCACGTTGACATCGAGGGCGCTACCCACGGTCAGGGCGCCGGCGGCGAAGAGCAGGGAGTCGCCGGGCAGGAAGGGGGTCACCACCAGGCCGGTCTCGCAGAAGATGATGAGAAAGAGGATGGCGTAAACCCAGACGCCATAGTTGTCAAACAACTCCTTCAGGTGCACATCGACGTGCAGGATGAAGTCAATCAGAAACAGGAGCAGATCCATAACGTGGCTCTCGAAGAAAAAACGGCGATGAGTCTACTCCTGCACCACAGCCCCTGCAAACGGGACGGCTCCCCTCCGTCAACATCACCTGTCATATCTGACAGGTGATCCCTCCTCCCGGGTTAGGCATCGTATGAGACTAATTCTCGGAGGAGACGTGTCATGTTCCGCTTCGAAGTGTTCAACCAGGATGGACAGAGCTGGGCCCACGACATCAACGCACTGCGCCATCAGGTCATGGCACGGGAGGGCGAGGTGATGGTGCGTTATATCAACCTGCTGGGCCAGTCCTGTACCCTCTTTCTGCTGGTCGAGGGCGGGCGAGTCTATCAGCGCTTCAAGCATGGCCAGCCGGAGCTCGACTGGCACTGGCTGGCCCGCGCCATGCACGATGAACTGCGCCCCATCCATCGCCATATGATGCAACATATCTGACACAGCCCCTCAGTGCCCACCACTTCTCTGCCGGCAGCAAGGGGGGATCGCCCCTGCGGTCAGGCCAAATGCAGTGCCACCCAGATGGCCAACGGAATCACCAGCACCGAGAGGGCATTGCCCCCCAATACTATGCTCGCCACCTTGTGCGGCTGACAGTCGTATTGTTCGCACAGCATGTAGTTAAGCACGGCCGGCGGCAGGGCCACCGTCACCAGCAGCAGTGGCAACCACTCGCTCTTGAGGGGCAACAGCCACCATACCAGGCACAAAGAGAGGGTCCCCGCCAGCAGGTAGAGGAGGTTTATCCCAAGCGCCATGCCCAAGTCCTCCCACTCCCCGTCCAGCAGCCGGATCCCGAGGGCAAACAGCATCAGGGGTACCGAGATCTGTCCAAGCAGGGAAGCCGAGGTCACCACGAACGCCGGCAACGTGACGCCGAGGTTGGCGCACAGCAGCCCCGCCGCCGCCGCCCACAACATGGGACTGCGCAGCCAGAGCCAGCGCGCACCCTTGTCACGGCCACCGAGGATAGCCAGCCCCACCGAGAAGTGAAGCAGGTTGGAGAGCACGAAGAGGATGACGATGGCGCCGAGCTGGCGCTCCCCGAAGGCGAGCAGCATCAGCGGAATGCCGAGGTTGCCTGTGTTGCGAAACATGGCGGGCAGCACCCGGGCCGGGCGCGACAGCCCCCGGATGGGGCACAGCGCCAGCATGAGCCCGGGCAGCAAGATCACCAGGGCGCCGGCGAGCAGCAGAGGCAGATGTTCACCCAGGGCCAGGGGATATTTCACCAGGGCCGAGAAGACCAGTGCCGGGGTGAAGAGTTCGATATTGGCCCGGTTGACGAAAGCCAGCTCCGCCCCCGGCCGGCGACTGCCGTAGAGGGCACCCAGCGCCACCACGGCAAACACGGGCACCACGATATCGAGCAGGGCGGACAACATATCAGGCGTGGCTGTGCTGGCTCATCAGGGGGATGGGATCCAGTGTCACCTCGGCGGATCCGTTGCTCATCCACAGCTGCCCTTCGCTGACGGTGCAGGTGAGCTGCATGGTGCGCTCGGCCAGGGCCGCCAGAGCCTGGGTCTGGCTGTCGGCCAGCTCGATCACCGTCAGGTTATCGTGCTGGGACAACTTGCCCTGGTTTTGCTTCCACCAGACGCTGACGCCCCGTCCGCCGTAGGCATAGAGGATCACCTCGCGGGAGCGGTTGCACGCCTTCTTGAGGCGGCGCTCGTCGGGCAACCCCAGCTCGACCCACAGCTCGATCTCGTCGCTGTAGTTCTTGATCCAGAGCTCGGGCTCGTCGTCGGCACACAGCCCCTTGGTAAATTCGAGTCGCTCGGCCGCGTGCCAGGCAAAGGCGGCGAGACGGATCATCATCCGCTCGTCGGTCTCTGAGGGGTGACGGGCCAGGGTGAGAGAGAAATCCTGATAGAGGCCCCTGTCCATGTCGGAGAGGGAGAGATGGACCTTGAATACGGTTGCCTTGAGGGCCATAGCGCACCTTGTCTGTTGATACGCCGGGCAGTGTACTCCATTGCGGCGGCGGTGACGATGCACCGCCGGCAAATAGCACCCTTTAGCGCTTGGCGGGCTCCACCCCGAAGGTGTTGAGCAGCCAGCAGCTGACCACGGCAACGGCCACGAAGCCGCTGAGGAAGATGAAGGGCATCACGCTGTAGCCCAGCACGGTCCAGATGGTATGTTCCAATGCGCTCATGTTCGACACTCCTTGAAGAATTACCCCGTTATTTGACCCTAGCCCTCCTTCTCCTGCCATGCCACCAAAGGAGTAAACACCATGTCATTTTGAGCTGGATCAAAGGGATGAGACGAAAAAAGCGGCCCGAAGGCCGCCGACTCAATAGGCAGTTGAGAAATCAGTAGAAACGCAGCCCCTCGGCCGCCATCGCCTGAAGGCGCGCGCTCGGGGCGAAACGATCCCCGTAGCGCTTCTGGTAGTGCTCGAGGCGTCCCACCAGGTGGTCGATGCCGACCCTGTCCATGTAGCGGAACGGGCCGCCGAGGAAGGGGGGAAAGCCGATGCCGAAGATGGCGCCAATATCCCCGTCGCGGGGTGAGGCAATCACGCCGGCGTCCAGGGCGATGGCCGCCTCGTTGAGCATCATCAGCATGCAGCGCTCGGCGATCTCCGCCTTGGGCAGCTTGGCCACCGGCTTGAGACCAAGCAGGTCGTAGACGCTCTCGTCCACCTGCTTCTTGCCCTTCTTGGCCGCCTTGCCGTAGAGGTAGAAGCCCTTGCCGTTCTTGCGCCCCTTGCGATCGGCCTGGAGCAGCTTGTCAAACGCCGCCGGCGCCTGGAAGCGCTCTCCACCGAGCTCTTTTTCGAGGATCGGGGAGATCTTGGCCCCCACGTCGATCCCTACCTCGTCGAGCAGTGTGATGGGGCCGACCGGGAAGCCGGCGTCGAGCAGGGCGCTGTCGAGCACCTCGATGGGCTCACCCTCAAGCAGGATGCGCGCCGCCTCGTTCATATAGGGGGCGAGGATACGGTTGACATAGAAGCCCGCCTCATCCTTGACCACGATGGGGGTCTTGCCCTGGGCACGGGCGAAGGCCAACGTGGTGGCCACCGTCTCTGGGCTGGTGCCGGCGTGGGGGATGATCTCGGCCAGCGGCATCTTGTCCACCGGGCTGAAGTAGTGCAGCCCCACGACCAGCTCGGGACGAGCCGCCTGCGCCGCAATCTGGCCGATCGGCAGTGACGAGGTGTTGGAGGCGAAGATGGCGTGGCCCTGGGCCTCGCGTTCCACGTCTGCCACCATCTTCTGCTTGAGGCCGAGATCCTCGAACACCGCCTCGATCACCAGATCGACCCGGTGGAAGCCCGAGTAATCCAGGGTACCGGAGAGCATGCTCATCTGCTTCTCCAGCTCGCTGCGCAGGATATGGCGACGCTTGAGCTTCTTGGCCAGCAGGTCATAGCTGTAGCGCAGGGCGTTGCCGATCCCGCTCTGGCTGACGTCCTTGATCCGTACCGGGCGCCCCGCCTTGGTGGCAGTGACGTAGGCGATGCCGCCCCCCATCAGGCCGCCGCCCAGCACCCCCACATGGCCCACCTTGCGCGGCTCGGCGCCCTGGTAGCTCACCTCTTTCTTCATCTCGGTGGTGGCGAAGAAAATGGAGCGCAGGGCCGCCGACTCGGGGGTCATCACCAGCTCGCCGAAGTGGCGCGCCTCGGCGGCCAGGCCGGCCTGCATCCCCTCCTCCACACCGATGCAGATCACCTCGAGGATGCGCTCCGGTGCCGGATAGTTGCCACGGGTTTTGCTCATCACCCCTTTACGGGCCTGATCGAACAACACCTTGCGCCCCAGCTTGTTGGTCTCGAGCAGCTTGCCCTGCAGATCGCGCTTGAGCTCGTGCCTCGGCTTACCCTGCTTGACCAGCTTGATGGCGGCCTCGAGCAGTATGCTCGGGGGCACCAGATCGTCGATCAGGCCGAGTTTCTTGGCCTGCTTGCCGCGTACCTGCTTGCCGGTGAGGATGAGATCGAGAGCCTTGGCCACGCCGATGAGGCGCGGCAGACGCTGGGTACCGCCGGAGCCCGGCAGCAGGCCGAGTTGTACCTCGGGCAGACCCAGCACCGTCTTGCCGTGATCGGTGGCGACCCGGCCGTGGCAGGCGAGCGCCAGCTCCAGTCCACCACCGAGGCAGGGGCCATGGATGGCGGCGATCACCGGGATCGGCAGTGCCTCGATCTCGGCAAACAGGGTCTGGCCATCGCGGGCCAGCTTCTCGGCGTCGGCCGCACTCTGACAGGCGGCCAGCATGCCGATGTCGGCGCCGGCGATGAAGGAGTCCTTCTTGCCGGAGCGGATCACCAGGCCGATCAGATCCTTGTTCTCGCGGATCCGGGTCAGCACGGCGCGCACTTCGTCGACGAAGGCCGCCTTGAGGGTGTTCATGGTCTCGCCCGGCACGTCCATGGTGAGCAGGCCGATGCCGTCTTTGCGGATCTCGAGGGTAAAGCTGTTCTGTTCCATCTGTTCGGTTCTCCTGCCCTTATTCCACTTCCAGCACCATGGCGGCACCCAGTCCACCCGCCGCACAGGCGGTGTTGAGGGCGACCCCGCCACCGCGGCGACGCAACTCGTTGAGGGTCTGGGTGATCATGCGCGCACCGGTGGCGGCGAAGGGGTGGCCATAGGCCAGCGACCCGCCCAGCACGTTGAACTTGTCCATGTCCACCTCACCGATGGCCTGGTCACGGCCCAGCTTGTCACGGGCAAACTCTTTGCTCGCAAACATCTTGAGGTTGGCCAGGGTCTGGGCGGCAAACGCCTCGTGCATGTCGATGAGGGTGAGATCGCTCAAGGTGATGCCGGCGCGATCCAGAGCGATCGGGGTGGCGTAGGAGGGACCCATCAACATGTCCTGCCAGACATCGATGGCCGAGAAGGCGAAACTGCGAATATAGCCAAGCGGCTCGAAGCCGAGCTCGCGGGCACGCCCCTCACGCATCAGCATGACGGCGGCGGCGCCATCGGTGAGCGGGGTGGCGTTGGCGGCGGTCACCGATCCATGCACCCGATCAAAGACGGGCTTGAGCTTGGCATAGCTCGCCAGATCAGAGCTCTCGCGGATGTTGTTGTCGCGCTCGAGGGCCGCCCGATAGGGGGGGACGTGGGCGGCAAACACCTCACCGGAGAGCTTGCCCTCGGCCCAGGCCTGGGCGGCCAGGGTGTGGGAGCGGTGAGCCAGCTCATCCTGGGCGGCGCGGCTGATGCCGTGGCTCTTGGCCATCTGCTCGGCGGTCTGGCCCATGGAGAGACCGGTGGAGTACTCGGCCACCGCGGGCGGTACCGGCAACAGATCTTTCAGACGCAGGCGACGCAGAATATTGAAACGCTGCTGCAGGTTGCGAGCCTTGTTGAGATCGACCAGGGCGCGCGCCAGGCTCTTGCTCACCCCGATGGGAAGCACAGAGGAGGAGTCGGCCCCGCCGGCGATGCCGATGTCGATGGTACCGGCCATGATGGACTCGGTCACGTTGGCCACCGCCTGGAAGCTGGTGGCGCAGGCGCGGGAAACGCTATAGGCATCGGTCGAGACACTCATGCCGGTGCCGAGCACGATCTCGCGGGCGATGTTGGGGGCTTCGGGCATCTGCACCACCTGGCCAAACACCACCTGATCGATGAGGGCGGGATCGAGCTCCATGCGGGCGAGCATCTCGCCCACCACCAGCTTGCCGAGATCCACCGCCGGCACGCCGTGATAGGCGGTTGCCTGCTTCGCGAAGGGGGTACGCAACCCCGCCACGACGGCAATCCGTTCGCCCTGGCGGGTGGTCAGTTTCAATGGCTTGTTCATCCTGGCTCCTTGTTGGAAGAGGTCTGACCTCACGGCTCGCATCTTAACAATCCAATCACAAGTTTCATACAGCTGATTGAAACTATTTTCTCCATCTGGCACCGGCTGCTCACCGGCGGGGTGGAGAAGCGCCCTCCCCTGGAGTATAAAAAGAGCAACATCGATAAAAAACAACGAGTTCCCCTCATGTCCCAGGCCCAGTTCCAACAGTTAAAGAGCGCCCTCAACGAGCAAGTACTGGGGCAACCCGAGTTGATCGAAGGGCTGATTATTGCCCTGCTCTGTGAGGGACACGTCCTCATCGAGGGGGCGCCGGGGCTGGCCAAGACCCGGGCGGTCAAGGCCCTCGGCGGCGCCGTCGAGGGGCGTTTTGCCCGCATCCAGTTCACCCCGGACCTGCTGCCGGCGGATCTCACCGGTTCCGAGGTATTCCACCCCCAGGATGGCAGCTTCGCCTTTCAGCCTGGTCCCCTCTTTAACCACCTGATCCTGGCCGACGAGATCAACCGGGCCCCGGCCAAGGTTCAATCGGCCCTGCTCGAGGCCATGGCCGAGCAGCAGATCACCGTCGGCAAGAAGAGCTGGAAGCTGCCCCCCCTCTTCATGGTGGTGGCGACCCAGAACCCCATCGAGCAGGAGGGGACCTACCCCTTGCCGGAGGCCCAGCTCGACCGCTTCCTCTTCAAGCTCAAGGTGGAATATCCGAGCCCGGCGCTGGAGCTCGCCATCTTGCAACTGCATCGCAAGGGGGAGTCCCCCACCGGCAGCCAGCCCCTGCTCACCCAGAGCGAGGTTCAGGCAGGGCGCGAGGCCCTCTTGGCAGTGGAGATGCAGCCACGCCTCGAGCACTATATCGTTCAGCTGGTGTGTGCCAGCCGTCAGGACCCCGAGGGGCTGATTGCCATCGGCGCCAGCCCCCGCGCCACCCTGGGGCTGGCCCGCGCCGCCCGTGCCCGCGCCTGGCTGGAGGGGCGCGATTATGTGGTGCCTGAAGACATAGAGCGCCTGGCCCCCGCCGTGCTGCGTCACCGCCTGCTCCCCAGCTATCAGGCCCTGGCCCGGGATCTGGACGGGGAGAAGCTGGTGGCCCTGCTGCTCGATCGGGTGCCAGCCCCGTGATCGATCACCCCATGCTGGCGCTTCCCCTGGCGCGGCTGTTGGCCACCCGGGCCCTGCCCCCCCTGCCCCAGGAGCGGCGCGCCCCCCTGCACCACGGCCGGCTCGGCCGCCAGCCCGGTCTCACCTTTCGGGAGCTGCGTCTCTATCAGGCCGGCGACGAGGTGCGCCATATCGACTGGCGAGTCACCGCCCGCCTCGGTCGCCCCCACACCCGCCTCTATCAGGAGGAGCGCGAGGAGGCCCGCGCCCTGGTGGTGAATCTGGGCGAAGGGATGCGCTTTGGCTCGACCCTGCAACTAAAAGGCAGGCTCGCCTGCGAACTCGCCTCGGCCCTGCTCTGGCAAGGGGCCGGCAAGCCGCTCTGGCTCAAGGTTGGCGATGGTCCCCCCCAACGCTCGCCGCGCCATCCCGAGCCCCTGATCGGCCGCCTCTGCGAGGCCTATGAGCACTGGCTGAGCGAGCGGCAAGATGCCGCCCCCCTGGGCGAGCAGCTGGCACACCTGCCCCTGCCCCACGGGGCGACGCTCCACCTCATCACGGATCACCGGGAGCCGGACACCCGGCTCTGCCAGCAGCTCGCCCGGCTCAAGGGGCGCTGTCATCTGCACCTGTGGCAGATTGTCGACCCGCTCGAGCTCACTCTGCCTCCCCATGCCCTGATGGCGGCGCGCACGCGAGCCGGGGGGGGCTGGCTCGACGGCGAGCGGGCCCATGCCTATGAAAAGGCGGCCACCTTGCAACAGGAGCGGGTCACCCGGGCCCTGCTCCCCCTGGTGCACCGCCTCTACCGGCTCGACAATGGCCGCCCCCTGGCCGAGCAGTGGCGGGAGGGCCCATGGCGGCTGATCTGAGCTGGCTCTCGGCCCTGCGCGACATTCATCCCGGGACCCTGCCCGACACCGAGCAGAGCCGGCTATGGGCTCTCTCGCTGCTTTTGCTGCTATTGCCAGCCCTGCTGCTGTTGGTCTTTGCCCTGCGTCAACGCTGGCGGCGCCAGCGCTGGTGGCAGCAGCACGGCAAGGATGAGCTGCCTGCGCTGCACCACGCTCTGCGCCGCCTCACACGCCACCGCTGGCCCGAGCTGTCCCGCCAACCCACCCGCCCCTGGCTGGCCACCCTCGATGAGCGAAGTGGCACTCATCTGCACCAGTGGCAGGAGGAGTGGGAGTCCTGGGTCTATGGCCGTCACCCTCTCTCGCTGTTACAGCGCAAACGGCTCGATGCAGAGATCAAACGCCTGCTCGCCGCCTGCTATCCGCTGCTGCCACGGAGGCGCCCATGAGCGGCTCCCTCTCCCTGGCCTGGCCCTGGGCCCTGCTGGCCCTGGCGTTGCCCCTGCTCATTCGCTTCGGGCTCCCCCCCCTGCGGCCGGCCCGAGCCCTCAGCCACGAGGGGTTTGCCAGACTCTTCGTCACCCCCAGGCGCGGAGAGTGGCGAGCCGCCCTCGTCTGGGGTGCCTTCATCCTGGCCCTGTGTCGCCCCCTGTGGCGTGATCCTCCCTCCATCGCCTGGCAGCCGAGTCGGGATCTGTTGGTCGCCATCGATCTCTCCGACAGCATGCGCGCCGAGGACATGCTCGACGAAGGCCGTCAGATGAGCCGCCTCGCCGCCGTCAAGCAGCGCCTCGCCCGGCTCATCCAGGCGCGGCCCGGGGATCGCATCGCCCTTATCGTCTTCGCCGATCACGCCTACCTGCTCTCCCCCCTGACCCGGGATCACCAGGCTCTGCAGGCCTTCGGCGAGGAGCTCGACTTCGATCTGGTCGGCCGCACCACGGCCCTGGGGGAGGCCATCGCCCTGGCCCGCGCTCATCAGGACGGTGCCCATCCCGGGGCCCTGCTGCTGATCACCGACGGGCGCAACACCTCGGGTGACGCGCAGCCGCAGGAGCAGGCCCGCCTGGCCGCCGCCGAGGGGATGGTGCTCTACACCCTGGGGGTGGGGGCCGACCCCGACACCCCGCTGCTGCCGGCCAACCAGCGCGATCCCAGTGCAGAGCTCGACGAGCCCCTGCTGCGCGAGATCGCCCGGCTCGGCCATGGCCGCTATTTTCGCGTGCGCTCCATGGCCGATCTGGCCGAGATGCAAGCAGCGCTCGACCGGCTCGAGCCCACCGCCCGTCCCCTGCACCGGATGAGCGCCGAGCGCGAACTCTACCCCTGGCCTCTGGCGCTGGCCCTGCTGCTGCTCGCGTGGCCGAGGCGGAGATCCTCATGAGTGAGCTCACCCTGCTAAGACCCGCCTGGCTATTGGCACTCATCCCCTGGCTGCTCTGGTGGTGGCGGGGGCGTCGCCATCAGCCCCTGCTGGCGCCTCCCCTGGCCCACTACCTCTACGGAGCCCAACCGGCCCCCCGCC
>NZ_CDDB01000054.1 GCF_000820105.1 Aeromonas schubertii
ATCCTTAACTGATCGGCATTATGACCTCGGTCATCCCTTTTTGTTTGCCTTAACGGCGACGACGCAGCCAGGCCAGGGGGAGCAGAAGCAGGCCTGCCAGACCGAAGGCACCGCCACCACCACCACTGGAGGTTGCTGCGGGTTGAGGCGCTGGTTGGGGAGACGGCTGTGGCTCAGGCTGAGGCACAGGAATCACCACGGGCTCTTCTTTAGTGGTCACACCGATCAGCCCTGCCTCAAGCACGGTAGCGCGGCCGAGTTGGGTGCTGGTGATACTGACAAGCTCTGGACGCATCGTGTCGACAGTATACTTCCCTTCGAAGCGTACCCGTATGGTACAGGCTTGACCCGGTTTCAGCTCTGTCATGCAGTCATTGGTGATCTCGGGGGCAGTGGTCTTCAGATCACTCAGTGTCGTTGGCACAATGGTACGATTGACCAGTCGGAATTCGGCCCAGCGGCTCTGTTTTGCCGGTACGTTAAGGCCGCGCAGTGAGGTCAGGGTTACGCTGCTCTTTTGCTCATCAATCCAGTCGGTCAATGCAGGCGCATAGGTGTATGCACCGGCGCTGCCTGATGCACAGGGGAAGGCTCCATAACTGGTGATTCCGACCAGTTCTCCGTTATAGACCAGAGGGCCACCACTATCCCCCTTACAGCTATCTTGTCCGACGGTTTTGCCGGCAAAAATATGGCTCAGGGTTGGATCACGGTACCAGATGTCCTTGCTGCCCTGATAGGGGAGCTCAATGGTTTGCAGGACGGGAGAGTCCAGAGTCGCGTCCGGGTTGATACCACCATAGCCATAGGCTCGCAGCGGGGTTGTGCCGGTCGTCCAGGTATCCTTGGTGCCGAGAGCGGCCACCTTGATGGGAGCTTGGGTCACCGGAGTGGCCAGATGCAGCAGGGCGATATCCTTTTCAAATGTCGGGATTTCCTCCCCAAGGGATTTCAGGCGATTGATGAGATATTCAGTATTCATCAATACCTGATCAACGGCTGTACGAGTATGGGGCTTGCTGATATCGGACACCCCGATGGCCACCTCCATCTTTCCTATTTGAGGCTCCTCGACGCAGTGAGCTGCGGTAACGACCCACTCCTTGTCGATCAGGGTTCCACCACAATAGTTGATCCACTTTCCATTAACGTTTTCACCAACCGCCACCATCCAGCTGGGGGCCGCAACGGCTGTGCCACCAATGATGCGAGGTGCCGCCTCACCGGCGGCCGCGGGAAGGGCAGCCAGACAGGCGAGGGCTATCGTGCTCTGTTTAAACAATGACATGCTGAACTCCAAACGATACTCATTATTAGTATTGGACGGAGCAGTATGGGGCCCGCTTTTGTGGTGACAGAAATGTAGATAGTGGTCTGATGAGAGAAGTGTGATTCAGGTCCTGTCTCGTGCTTATCCGGCATCCTTCATGGGGCAAGCAAACCGCTGTGGTTGTAGTGGCATAGTGAATTTGCCATGGCCATCGCCCGTTCACGTCAAATTAGCCTGCAGGATACGCATTACTACCATGTGATCAGCCGCTGTGTGCGGCGGGCCTTTCTGTGTGGGGAAGATGCCCACTCGGGGCTGGCGGAAACTGGGACACCCACCATTTTGTTCTGTGTGGGGAAGATGCCTGAAGATTCTGGGATGAAGATTCTGGGTGTAGTGGCATAGTGAATTT
>NZ_CDDB01000055.1 GCF_000820105.1 Aeromonas schubertii
GAACAGCGCGATTTGCATCGCGACGGGAGTGGCATTCTACGCTTCCCGCCCGGTGAGTCAAGCCTTATTTTACAAGGCTTTTTCACCCATCGACCGGCTCGCTGCTGTGGCGGCGTTGCCCTGTCGATGGAGGCGCATTATAGGGAGTTCGCGCGCCGTGGCAATAGGGATTTTGAGAAAAATCACACTTTAGCGCTCATTCGCTCAACAAACCATCAAAACACCCTATTTACTTCAATGATGGGATGCTTTTGGCAAACCCCAGCAGATCATCAAACACCTCGCTCGCCAGTGCCATGCCCTGCTCGGTGAGAGCTTTACCAGTACGAACCAACGCCGTCTTGCCCACCCCTGCCTTGATTCCGGCCTGAATATCGGCGGTCTTGTCACCCACCATATAAGAGGCAGCCAGATCGATCCCCAACTCCCTCGCAGCAGCCAGCAGCATGCCCGGCTCGGGCTTGCGGCAATCGCAAGCAGGCCCATGCTCCGGGTGATGGGGGCAGAAGTAGATACCATCCAGATCCACATCACGGTCCGCCAGGGACCAATCCATCCATTCGGTGAGGTTCATAAAGTCATCTTCACTGAAATAACCTCGAGCGATGCCGGACTGGTTGGTGACCAGCACCAGGAGATAACCCTTCTTTTTCAGGAGCTGCAGCGCTTCTATAGTGCCGGGCAAAAAGTGAAAATCATCCACCTGGCTGATATAACCGGTGTCTTCGTTGATGACACCATCACGGTCGAGAAAAATTGCGGGCTTGGCCACTGTGACTACCTCTAAGAAAAGTGCGCCGAGAATTATGGCACAGGGGAATACACAGAAAAACAAAAGGGGTGGCCGAAGCCACCCCTTGAGTGCGTATGAGCAAGGTTCGATTACTCGATAACCTTGGCTACAACGCCGGCGCCAACAGTACGGCCACCTTCACGGATTGCGAAACGCAGACCGTCGTCCATCGCG
>NZ_CDDB01000056.1 GCF_000820105.1 Aeromonas schubertii
GGTGGACTTGCCCGCCCCGTTACCGCCGGAGAGGGTGGTGACCAGCTGGTCGAGATCGAAGGTTCGGGCGAAGAAGCCGTTCCAGTTGACCATGGTCAGGGATTTGAACTTACCGCGCACGACTTATACCTCCAGATCCAGTTGCTCTTCGTCGAGATCCGCCTCGACATCCTCAAACAGACTCTCGCTGCTGGGCAGCTCGTCGTCGTGGAAGATGGCCTCCCCCTCCTGGATCATGCGCAGTTGCACGGCGCGCGGATCCTCGTCGCTGCGCACATCGGCGGCGAAGCGGAACACCGACTCGTTAACCTTGAACTTGTCGCCGTTGCCAAGGGCGGTGACCATGCCCAGACGACGCAGACGACGCAGGGAGGTGCGGATCTTCTCGAGTAGCTTCTTCTTGTCGAGATCGGTGCCGCCGGTGCGGCTGCTCACCATGCGCAGCAGCTGCTTCTCGTCACTGAGGGTCAGGATCTCCTCCTGCAGCTCGGCCATGGCAAAGACCCCCTCGGAGGCGAGCCGCTCGGGACTCAAGTAGAGGTAACAGAGCACCTTGCCCACCAGCATGTCGAGCTCGGAGAGAACCGTGGTGCCGATGTCGGCGCTCGGGCGCGGGCGCAGG
>NZ_CDDB01000057.1 GCF_000820105.1 Aeromonas schubertii
CTGGCCGAAGAGAAGCAGCGCGCCATCTATCTGGCCGACGAGGTGGATCAGCTTACCAACCGCGAGAAGCTCCTGACCGACGAGCTCGAGACCGCCGCCGAGCACCTGGGCAAGGTGATGGCCGCCGTGGCGCTCAAGAAGAAGATTGAGCTCTACCGCACCGATCTGCAGGAGCTGGTCGACAAACTCGAACAGCAAAGCGCCGTGGTCGAGGAGATCCAGGCCCGACTGCTCGATGCCGAGGAGCGCCGCGAGCGCGCCCTGGCCGAGGTGGACAGCCTCAAGACCCAGTTGGCGGACTACCAGCAGGCGTTGGATATCCAGCAGACCCGCGCCATCCAGTACCGCCAGGCGGTGCAGGCGATGGAGACCGCCCGCGAGCAGTGCGAGCTGGCCGATCTCGACGCCGGCAACGCCCATCAGCAGCTGGCCGCCCTGCGCGAGCGCGAGAGCCAGCTTACCCGCGCCGTGCTCGATGCCGAGCAGCAGCTGACCCTGGCCAAGACGGCCGCCAGCGACTACGAGCAGGCCCTGGAGCTGCTCCTTGGCGTGGCACCGGATACCGAGCGGGGCGACGCCTACGCCGTGGCCCAGCAGCTTGGCCGTCGCCTTATCGAGGAGCGTGCCCTGCTGGCGCAAGGGGAGGGGCTGCGCGCCGCCTTTGCCCGTCTCGAGAAGGAAGTGGCCGGCGCCGGGCAGCTCGGCNNGCGCCGCTCCGAGCGCCGCCACCAGAGCGAGCAGCTCGAGCGCGACATCAAGGCCCTCACCGCCCTGGCCCCGCGCTGGCTGCAGGCGAGCGACAAGCTCGAGCAGTTGCGCGAGCAGAGCGGTCTGCCTCTTGCCTGTGCCGAGGAGATCTCCCTTGGCATGAGCCAGGTGCTGGCCGACGAGCGCCGCTTCGA
>NZ_CDDB01000058.1 GCF_000820105.1 Aeromonas schubertii
AACGCCCCTCACGGGGCGTTTGTCTCAGACGGTGCGTGGTTTTAAATGCGCATGCCAGCGGGTCTCCAGTCGCTTGAACAACCAGACGATGACGAAGGTGAGCGCCATATAGAGCAGCCCCGCCGTGATAAAGGCCTCGAAAGGACTGTAGTAGCGGGAGTTGACGATGCGCGCCGCGCCGGTGAGATCGACGATGGTGATGATGCCCGCCACCGCCGAGCCCTGCAGCATGAAGATCACCTCGTTGCTGTAAGCGGGCAGTGCCCGGCGAAACGAGTTGGGCAGGATGACCCGGGTGAGGGTCTGCCAGCGGCTCATGCCAAAAGCCAGCGCCGCCTCGATCTGCCCCTTGGGCATGTTGCTCACGGCCCCGCGCACTATCTCGGCGGTGTAGGCGCCGGTGTTGAGGGTAAACGCCAGCAGGGCGCAGAACCAGGCCTGGGAGAAAAGACTCCAGGCCGCGCTGTTTTTCAGCCACTCCCACTGGGCGGCACCGTAATAGATGATAAAGAGCTGCACCAACAGAGGGGTGCCACGAAAGAAGTAGATAAAGGCCCAGATGGGGAAGCGGATCAGCCAGTTGCGGTGGGTCCGCAACACCCCCATGGGCACCGCCAGCATCAGCCCCAGCAAGAGGGAGCCGAGCACCAGCAGCACTGTGGTATAAAG
>NZ_CDDB01000059.1 GCF_000820105.1 Aeromonas schubertii
GGTGGCGGTCGGGGAGGAGACGGGTCAGGTGGATGATCTGATGCAGGAGGTGGCGCAGTATTACGAGCGGGAGGTGGATTATGACCTCAAGAGCCTGACCGCCCGCATCGAGCCGATCCTGATCGGCATCGTCGCCGTCATGGTGCTTATCCTGGCGCTGGGTATCTTTACCCCCATGTGGGACATGATGCGCGTGGTGCGTGGTCAGTAGGAGGAATGATGAGCCGCGAGCAGCAGGAGCAGTGGCGCTGGCTGGGGGGGCTTCGTCTGGCGGTGAGCCTGCTCCTGCTCTTCACCCTGGTGGGGCTGCTGGCGAGTGCCTACCAGAGTCACAGGCGCGCCACCCTGGAGGCGGCCCTGGGCGAGCTGGTCGCTCAATTTGGGGAGCGCAGCCAGCGTCTGCACGGTCTCTGGCTGATGGAGCGGCGCCCCCCCTTGTTATGGGCCGAGGGGCGGCGCTGGCACTTCTCGGTGCAGGGGTGGCCCAGGGGGGCCGGGGAGG
>NZ_CDDB01000060.1 GCF_000820105.1 Aeromonas schubertii
GGCGAGTGCCTACCAGAGTCACAGGCGCGCCACCCTGGAGGCGGCCCTGGGCGAGCTGGTCGCTCAATTTGGGGAGCGCAGCCAGCGTCTGCACGGTCTCTGGCTGATGGAGCGGCGCCCCCCCTTGTTATGGGCCGAGGGGCGGCGCTGGCACTTCTCGGTGCAGGGGTGGCCCAGGGGGGCCGGGGAGGAGGGGGATCCTTGCCGCGCACTCTGGTTGGCCATGACGGGTATCAGGGCGCTGGACGGTGAGGCGCTCACCTTGCGCCAGCAGGGGGAGGGGTGTGAGTTCTCCCTCTCCGGGGCAGGCTGGCGCTATGGCTGGCAGGATGGGGCGCTGGAACGTGTCGAGAGTGATGGGGCTCAAAGGTAACTGATTGATGCCTGTGATTTTTTTGAATTCATGAAATAATAGAGAGTGTGTCGGAGGAGATATGGGTAGACGGAGCGCGGGTTTTTCCCTGATAGAGCTGGTCATCGTCATCGTGATCCTGGGGATCCTGGCCGCCACGGCCTTGCCACGCTTTCTCGATGTGACCGAAGAGGCGAAGAAGGCGAGCGTCGAAGGGGTGTCGGGGGGCTTTGCCACCGGCGTGTTACTGGTACGGGCCCAGTGGGAGGCCGAGGGGCGCAACAAGCAAAATGGCCAAAATACGGTCGTCTACGACGGCAGCCGTTTCTACCTCACCACCCCGACCGAGCAGCAGGTGAGCGACGGCGTACTCTCCCCCGGTTACCCCATGGATACCGCCGGGAGCGGCACTGTGGATGTGGACCCGGGTAACCTGACCGCGGCCCGCTGTCTCAAGATCTGGAACGGCCTGCTGCAAAATCCGCCCAAGGCGAGCGACGGCTTCGCCGAGGTGCGCGGCAGCGGCAACGACCTCAAGTATTACGCGACCGCCCAGAGCAACGGTGTTGACTCTGTCTGTCGCTACTACCTGGTCAACAGCCTCTCCAAGGGGAGTGACGGCCAGTATCAGGACCCTCAGGGACGCACCGATGCGTTTATGAGTTTTAGCTATCGTCCGGCCTCGGGCCAGGTGACGACCAATATCAACTAAGAGGATGTTGTGATGAAAAAGCAGTCGGGTTTCACCCTGATCGAACTGGTCATAGTGATCATTATTCTGGGTATTCTGGCGGTCACCGCCGCGCCCAAGTTTCTGAATCTGCAGGATGATGCCAAGAAGGCCGCGGCAGATGGTGTGCTTTCTGGTGTGAGTAGTGCGATGCAAATGGTTTACAGTAAGTCAGCCCTTGAAGGGGAAGAAAAGGGGAAAAAGAGTGATAGTCCTGCCCCTTCAGTTGACTCCGCTGGTGGTAATATCACGACTCATTATGGCTATCCGACAGCTGATGCTACAGGAATCGAAAAGGCGATCAGTCTGGATGGAGCCTGGAAAGGTGCATTGCTAGATGCGGCCGCAACACCACCCACTTATCAGTTTTATTCGACAGATAAAGACGGAAATGCGGCAACTGGTACCCCTTGCGTGATCTACTCCGAGGCCAGTAGTGCGACGGCTGGTGCGACGGCTAAGAAAGGTACAGTTACTAGCGGCAAGTGTGCTTAACCGACTGGTCGAAAGCGGGGCATCAGCCCCGCTTTTTCTATCGAGAGTGGAGCGATGAAGCAAGGCTTTACCCTGATCGAACTGGTGCTGGTGATCCTGCTACTCGGGATTCTGGCCGCCTTTGCCGTGCCCAAATGGCTGGGCAAAGGCGGCGTTGAAACCCAAACTCTGCGCGATGAGCTCGTGACCCGGCTGCGCTTGGTCCAGAACGCCAATATGAACGAGCCCAACGTTCGCTGTACCCAGCTGGTGGTGGATGCCGCCGGCTTTGCCCATCTGACGCGGGCCATGACCGGCACCACCTGCCCGGCCCCCGGCGCCATCGGCGGCTGGAGCGATAACCTGCGCACCCGTGGTCGCCTCGTGACCCCCTCTTCCGATATCCGCATCACACTGGGGGGCAGTCGCAGTTTTGTGGTGCGCTTCGATCGTATGGGGCGCCCCCTCGCTGCCTGCAATGGTGGCTGCGAAGTGAGGGTGAGTGATGGTAGTGAGACAGTCAGCCTGGGCATCGAGTCTGAGGGGTATATCCATGAGATCCCCTAGTCGCGGCTTTACCCTGATTGAGCTTATCGTCGGTATTGTGCTGCTGGCGGTGGCCCTCACCGGTATTTTGGGGCTGCTTATCAATCAGGCACCACGTGCGGTGGATCCGGTGCAGCAGGTGCGGGCCGCTCAGCTGGCCCAGCGGATCGCCGGCGAGATCTTGCAAAAATCCTTTGATCAGAATTCGGATCATAACGGGGGGCGTTATCGCTGCGGCGAGACGGTCACCGGTGCCACCATTCCCGCCTGCTCGACCGTTTATGGTCCGGATGGCGAGACCACGCCCTACACCTATAACGATGTGGATGACTTCGACACCGCAGGCGCGTGGCGCGATGCCAACTGGTATACCCAGATGGCGGGAAGCGCCAATGGTGAGGAGTACCGCAACTATCAGGTCAAGATTAGGGTGAGTGCGGCGGATTTTAGCGACGGCACTTTTCAAGGCTGCACCGCCCCCTGCCCGGTGGGCAAGCGCATCGATCTGCAGGTGCAGTTGCCTGACGAGAGCCTGCTCGATTTCTCCTTCTATCGGGGGAATTACTGATGGCCCGTTTTGCGTTGGGACACAGGGGGTTTACCCTGGTTGAGCTGGTGATCGTCATCCTGCTGCTTGGCATCATGGCCACCTTCAGCAGCCAGTTTATCGGCATCGGTACTCAAATTTACGGAGATGCCAGCAGTCGTGAACAGTTGATGAGCGATGCCCGCTTCGTCATGGAGCGGCTCAATCGCGAGCTGCGCGATGCGGTGCCCGGCTCGGAGCGTATCGAGACGATGGAGGGGGATTGGGTGGACTCGGGCCCCTGTCTACGCTTCTGGCCCATGAGTGCCTCCAGCCGTTATCTGGATCTCAATCTGGCCGTCTCCGGGAGCTCACAACTCGAGTTGGTGATGGCAACCCCTGCGTCGGCAGCGGCTCCTCTGGTGCCGGATGCCAGTGCCGTACGAAACGGCGATCGGCTGATCGTCTTCCCCCTGCCAGATGGCGAGGTCGGCTCACTCTTGAGCGGCTGTGCCTATGGTCGCTGCGTGGCACAGGTCACGGCGGTGCTCACTCCGGTTTCCGGAGCCCAGACGGTGCACTATGCCAGTACCCAGCGGCTGGATGGTCTCTCACCCGGCAGCCGGGTCTATTTTGCCAGGGAGCAGGTGCGCTATTGCCTTGAGGGGAGCACCATCACCCGTCGCCACAGCAGTCTGGATGGGGCATTGCCGGTAAGCGGGGTATTGATGGGACAGTTTCTGACGGCGGGGCGCTTCTATCGGGAGAGTGCGGCCTTCAACGCCGACAGAGAATTCGGTGTGCGCCTTGTGTTTGAGCATCGTGGAGAGAGGGTCACCTTCAATCACAAGATAGGGGGATGGAATGCCCCGTGATCTCCAATCAATGGGCCATGCTCGCGGCAGCGCCCTGATGATCGCCCTCTTCGTCATCGTTGTGATGGCGCTTCTGGCGGCGGCCATGGGCCGATTCCTGACCGACAGTGGTGAGAAGCATACGCTCGAGGTGCGCAGCACCCGGGCCCTGCTGGCCGCCCAGAGCGGCATCGAGGTGGCCCTCTATCGCCTCTTTCCCAATCGCACTGCGGCACAACAGCACCCTTCTCCGATCTGTGAGGCGAATCGCACCCTCACCTTTTCCAGTCAAGCCGGCCTGAAGGGATGTCAGGCTGTGGTGCGTTGCGCGGTGGCCGATGTGCTCTATCACGGTACGCCAACCAGGGGGTATCGGTTGGAGAGTGTCGGTACCTGTGGCCAGGTGGACCTGACCAGCGCCAATCCCGATCTGGTGGTCAGCCGCACCGTGTTGGCTGAAGCCTTCGATGGAGCCACGCCATGACCCGTTTTCTGCTGATCTCGCTTATCTGGCTGCTCTCTGCCGGGGTGAGGGCAGACTTGCTTCTGCCCGGCAACTTCGTTATCGGTGATAACAGTAGCAACGCCCTCAGTCCCACGCAGCTGGTCGAGGTTCGAGGTGGACAGTATGTGCCCGTCAACCCGATCCACTTCTCTCTGAACGCTCCCCTGACCCTTGCCGAGGTGCGCCTCGAAAATGGCCGGGGGCTGGACTCCGGGGTCAATGTAGTCATCTGGGATCGCTTCGGTAATGTGGTGCTCAACGAGCAGGCCGGCTATCTGTCCTGGGACAGGGTCAGCCGGCCCCAGGGGTGGCAGTTGGCGGCCGGAGAGTATCGCATGGCGGTATGGGGCAGCTGCTTCAATAACGGCGCCTATGCCGGGCGCTATGTCCCCAATTGCCGGGATTGGGATGATTTCAGTTTCTCGGGGATCCGGCTGGTAGCGAGTGGCGGCAGCACGGCCATCCACTTTATCGAGCGCACCCATATTGGCGACAACACGGATGCCAGCCGTTGGTACCCTCCTGCGGCCAGTGGGGCCTATGTAATTCATACCTTCACCCTGGAGAGGGGGGCCCGACTCGATAGCCTGACCCTCTATCGCCTGCGTGACTGGGCGATTGCGGGGGGATCGCGCATGTTTATCCGCACCGCAGGCAGTGCCTACACCCCTCTGGTCTACTACTTCGATGGCAACGGGGACATCACCTGGAATATCGATTACGAGCTCTCGGCCGGGAATTACGAGCTCTGGATAGAGACCCTGCCGGCCCGGGATCGGGACGACATCAGTTGGGACGATATCGTGCTGCGTGTCACGCCGGTGGACTCGAGTAGCGACTTTTCTGGGCTGTGTCAGCAGGCATTTCCCTATCCTGCGCAGGGGCGTCAGGCAAATCACTATATCGATTTGGGTGGTAACAAGAACTCTCCCGTGGTTGGTCGGGTACTGGGCTCGGTGTACGGAGCGATGGGGTATAAAAACAGCGGCCAGATCAAAGGTTCCAGCTGGGGGGCCTGTGATGGAGGTGCCTGCCTGCCGGCTCAAAATACCAATCCATTGACACTGCCTGGTTCTCGTTTTCCGCTGCCGGAGGGGCCCTCTCTCTCTATTCCCTATAACACAGCACATCAGTTGACACCGGCAGATGGAAGCAGCTTTGGTTCTATCGATGTGGCATACAAGGGATCACTGTATATCCGGCAATCGGGAGTGAGCATCAAGCGACTGACGCTCAATGACGGGCGGGGAGGAAAGCCTTATTCATTGCGTCTTGCAGCCGGTGATTACTGGATTGAAGAGTTGTCCATGGATTTTGACACCGCCATCGTGCTGGATGGGCCGGTCAGGTTATTTGTCAAATCCCTCACAATGGGGTCGGCGAACCTGATCAATAGTCCGGCGGTCAATCGCCGAGGGGACATTAACCAACTCTTGCTTGTCAGTTATGGCAGCGTGGTAATGGACGACAGGGATACCCTTACAGGCCTCCTTTATCAGATGGAGGGTAGTAATCTCTATATGGGGTCGGCCTCTTATCTCCATGGCAGGGTAAGTTCTCCCGGGATCTCCCTGGAGCAGAATTCAGTCATCGACTCCTCCGGTTATAGCTGCCAGACGCCCCCTGCCACTGTCGATCACTATGAGCTGCACTATGGCTCTCAGGCGCTGACCTGTGAATCGGCCAGGGTACAACTCAAGGCCTGTATCGATAGCAGTTGCAGTCAGCTTTATAACGGGGGAGCGAACGTGACCCTCTCCCCACTCCAGGGGTGGAGCGTCAATCCGGTTTCCCTCGGCAGCGCGGGCAGTGCCTCCCTGACCCTGCAGCGCTATCAGGTGGGTAGCCAGCCCCTGACTATCTCCTCCAGCTCGCCGAGTGCTCCCCTGCGCTGTTATCGGGATGGGGTGCTCGACAGCAGCTGTACCCTCGATTTTGTCGATGCGGCCCTGCGCTTTAATCTGCCCACCTTCTATGCAGGCGAGAGCAGCATGAGCGAGATCCGGGCCATCCGCTCCTCCGACGCAGGGACAACACCGGTCTGTCTCCCCCTGCTGACCGGTACCCAGAGCCTGCGCCTGGGCTATGGCAAGGTGGTGTCCGATGCCGCCAGCCAGGCACTGCCGGTGGTTAATGGCGTGACGCTGCCAAGTTCGGGGGCCGACGTCAGCGTGGACTTCGACGAGAGCGGTATCGGTCGGCTGACGCTGCAATACCCGGATGCCGGTGTGTTGCGTCTCGATGCCGGCGTACAGCGCAGCGACGGGAGCGGGACCCTCAACCTCAAGGGGAGCGATACGGTTGCCGTGCTGCCCAGGGCCATCCTGTTGCAAGGGGAGGGGCAGCCGGTTTGCAGCGGCAGCGATGACGCCAGCTACGCTCAATGCCCCGTTTATCGCAAGGCGGGGGAAGGCTTTAACCTGCTCGCCCGAGCGGTGAACAGCCTTGATGCAGCGACCCCCGGGTTTGCTGCCCAAGGGCTGACGGTGGATTGGCAACTGTTGGCCCCGGTGAATGGCGAGCGTGGGCAATTGTCACCCGCCACTCTGTCCATGGCCGCCGGCAGCGGCCGTCTGGCCACCCGCTGGAGCGAGGTGGGCGTGCTGCGTGCCGGTGTCACCGATTTTGTCCCCTATCCCGGCTACCAGGACGAGTCTCCCCAGTTACAGGTTCCCCTGCGCTGGGGTGCCCCCATCGGGCGCTTCGTCCCGTGGGATTTCGCGGTTGGTAACAAGAGCATACTGCCGGCCTGTTCCCTCTTCACTTATACGGGGCAGCCCTTTAGCAGTGGGTTTACCGTCACCGCCCGTAATCAGAGTGAGGGAGTCACGATTAACTATCGCGGTCCGTTTGCCAAGGGGGTGAGCAAGCTGGTGGCCGAGAATGGGGATCTTGGGGGAACGCTGACCAACCGCATCATTCAAGAGCCCACCTTGTTGTGGGCGAACGGGTCGGCCCCGGTGAGCTCGGTGGCTCCGAATACCCGGCTCTCCCGCAATGCAACTCCCGAGGATCCCCTGACACAGCTGGCGGTCGGTGTGCAGATCCTCGACGGGGAAACGCCCCCCGTCACTCGGGTTGCCAGTCCCGATATGCGTGCCGATGAGCCGGGGGATTGTGCAGCCAGCGGGCGCTGTGATGCGGTCAGGCTGGGGAGTCAGGTGCTGCGCCACGGCCGGCTTGCCGTCAGAACGGCGCAGGGTGCGGCCAGTGCCCCGCTCGCCTTGCGCCAGCAGCTGGAGTTTTATCAGGGGGAAAGCTGGTTGCCCAACCGTGACGACAGTTGCACCCAGCTCACGCTGACCGGATATGATTTCACCGGGGCGGGCCACTCTTATGACGCAGCCAGTGGCATGCTCACCTTCCCTGAACAGGGAAAAATCCGCCTGGGTCTGGGTGTTCAGGCTCCCGGAACCGGGCAGACTCGGGTGGTGCAGGGGGAAACCTGGTTTCACTTGGGGGCGCCTGGAGTGGCCCTTAGGGTCCCTTACCGGGTCGATCTCTCGCGCCAACCGGGAGCCCCCCTCTGGCTCTTCGATCCCGATTCTCTGCAGGGGGAGGCCATCTTTGGTGTATCCCGGGGAAACGATCGCATCATCTATCGTCGGGAGCGCCTTAATTAATCCGGTTGCGGATTGATAGATGGCGTTATTTTCGTCGCCCGCTCAGGCCACGGCAGGAGGCGGGCGGCACAAGGTAAGTGACGGCTCGCATAAATTGTCGTGTCAGGCCATTGGTAAGGGGTTGTTCGCTTGCAGGGCGTGATGGGCATTGGTAAAGTTAGCCGGTTTTCTGCTCTTCCAAATTCTTAGGATTTCCCGTAGCCATGTTCAAAAAGCTCAGAGGCGTCTTCTCCAACGATCTGTCGATCGATCTGGGAACAGCCAACACCCTGATTTATGTAAAGGATCAGGGGATCGTCCTCAACGAACCGTCCGTTGTCGCCATTCGCCAAGAGCGCGGGAACGCCAAGTCGGTGGCCGCCGTTGGCCACGCGGCCAAGCAGATGCTGGGTCGTACCCCGGGCAACATCTCCGCCATCCGCCCCATGAAGGATGGGGTGATCGCCGATTTCTACGTGACCGAGAAGATGCTGCAGCACTTCATCAAGCAGGTTCACGACAACAACTATTTCCGCCCCAGCCCCCGTGTGCTGGTGTGTGTGCCGTGCGGCTCTACCCAGGTTGAGCGCCGCGCCATCAAGGAATCGGCCCTCGGCGCCGGTGCCCGTGAGGTCTACCTCATCGACGAGCCCATGGCGGCGGCCATCGGTGCCGGCCTGCCGGTCTCCGAGGCGACCGGCTCTATGGTGGTGGACATCGGTGGCGGTACGACCGAGGTGGCCATCATCTCCCTCAACGGCGTGGTCTACTCCCAATCCGTGCGTATCGGTGGCGACAAGTTCGACGAGGCCATCATCAACTATGTGCGCCGTAACTACGGCAGCCTGATCGGTGAGGCGACCGCCGAGCGCATCAAGCACGAGATCGGCTCTGCCTATCCGGGCGAAGAGGTGCGTGAGCTCGAGGTGCGCGGCCGCAACCTGGCCGAGGGTGTGCCTCGCAGCTTTACCCTCAACTCCAACGAAATTCTTGAGGCCCTGCAAGAGCCCCTCTCCGGCATCGTCTCTGCCGTCATGGTGGCCCTGGAGCAGTCCCCGCCCGAGCTGGCTTCCGACATCTCCGAGCGCGGCATGGTGCTGACCGGTGGTGGCGCCCTGCTGCGCGACCTGGATCGCCTGCTGATGGAAGAGACCGGCATCCCCGTGGTGGTCGCCGAGGACCCGCTCACCTGTGTCGCCCGGGGCGGTGGCAAGGCGCTGGAGCTCATCGACATGCACGGCGGTGACCTGTTCCACTACGAGTGACAGAAGATGAGCCGGCAAGACGCCGGCTCTTTTGTGTGGCCTGTGCCTGTCTGCAGGCCGCCATCGGATGCCAATGCGGCTCGACCCGACAGGGTGACACCAGTAACGCTTTATGAAACCGATATTTGGCCGAGGCCCCTCGCTTCAACTGCGGCTCTTTCTCGCCGTGGTTGTCTCCATCGCAGCCATTGTGGCGGACTCCCGCTTCAATGCATTCGAGCACGTCCGCGTCTACCTCGGCTCCCTGGTCAGTCCGTTGCAGTACCTCGCCAACGCGCCCGGCATACTGCTCGATTCCATGTCCGACCAGGTGCAGACCCGCAGCGATCTGATCGAACAGACCAAACAGCAGGAGCAACAGCTCTTCACCCTGCGCGCCCGCCTGTTGCAGATGGATCATCTGGAGCATGAGAACCAGCGGTTGCGCGAGCTGCTCGGCTCGCCGGTGCAAAAGGAGTCGCGCAAGATGGTCGCCGAGCTCATCTCGGTCGACTCCGACCCCTTCAGCCACCAGATCCTGATCAACAAGGGGGCCCTCGACGGCGTCTACAACGGTCAGCCGGTGATCAACGATCTCGGCGTGATAGGTCAGGTGCTGCACGTGGGGTCCACCACCAGTCGGGTGCTGCTCATCACCGATGCCAGCCACGGCTTGCCGGTGCGGGTGCTGCGTAACGACTTGCGCGCCATCGCCACCGGAAGCGGTGAGCTCGACAGGCTGGAGCTGCGCAACCTGCCGCGCAACACCGACATCCAGGTGGGCGATCTGCTGGTCACCTCGGGCCTTGGCGGCCGCTTCCCGGAAGGCTACCCGGTGGCGACCGTGACCCGAGCCGACTATGTGGAGGGCAAGCCCTTTGCCCAGGTAGAGGCCAAGCCCCTGGTGCCCCTCGATCGGCTGCGCTATATGCTGCTGCTGTGGACCGACAAGCGTCCCGAGCTCCACGATGACGAGCGAGCCAGCGTCCCGGCACCCGCTGCGGAGAAGAAATCCTGATGTTGCAACCTGCAAGTGGCCGGCTCTGGATCTGGTTGTCGATCCTGCTGGCCCTGAGCCTCTCCATTCTGCCTCTGCCGATCCAGCTGGCCCCCTTCCGGCCTGACTGGCTCGCCATGGTATTGGTCTACTGGGCCCTGGCCTTGCCCCACAGAGTCAATGTGGGCAGCGCCTGGGTTGCTGGACTGCTGCTCGATGTGCTGCTCGGCAGCACCCTGGGGGTGCGCGCCATGGCCATGGCCATCGTCGTCTATCTGGCGGCCTTCCAGTTTCAGAAGATCCGCAACTTCTCGGTGTGGCAACAGGCCCTCATCGTGGGCTGCCTTACCCTGGTGGGCAAGGTCACCGTCTTCTGGGCCGAGCATCTGTTTAGCCGGGCAACCCTGAACGTGGTCTACTTCTGGTCTACCCTCTCTACCATGTTTCTCTGGCCCTGGCTCTTTCTGGTCTTGCGTCAATTGAGAAGACACTTCAATATCAAGTAGTTATGAATAACAGAATTCAAGTTTACCTGGCCTCCGGCTCACCACGCCGCCGCGAGCTGCTGACTCAGCTGGGCTATCGTTTCGAGGTGCTGCGTTGTGACGTCGAGGAGCGCCGGCAGGAGGGGGAGAAGCCCCAGGACTACGTCTGCCGGCTGGCCCGCGACAAGGCACAGGCCGGACTGGCCGTGGCCCCCGAGGGACATCCTGTGCTCGGTGCCGACACCATAGTGGTGCTCGGTGAGCGAGTGCTGGAGAAGCCCTCCGATCTCATCGATGCCAGGGAGATGCTCGAGGCCCTCTCCGGTCGCGTGCATCAGGTGATGACGGCGGTAGCCCTGGCGTCGGCCGATCGCTGCGACGTGCGGCTGGTGACCACCAACGTGGCCTTCCGCAAGCTGGATGAGGCCGAGATCGAGGCCTATTGGGAGACCGGTGAACCCTGTGACAAGGCGGGTGCCTACGGCATTCAGGGGATCGCCGGCAAGTTTGTCAGCCGTATCGAGGGGAGCTACAGCGCCGTGGTCGGCCTGCCCCTGCTCGAGACGGATCTGCTCATCAAGAGTGCCCTGGAACAGCGCTGAACCCCGCCTTCTTCTGGTCCCTCCAGCTTTGGACGCGCTGTTTCATCAGAATCTTATAAAAATCAGGAAGCAGTCATATGTCCGTAGAGCTGTTGATTAACGTGACCCCCTCCGAGACCCGGGTCGCCCTGGTCGAGAATGGTCAGTTGCAGGAAGTGCATGTGGAGCGCCAGGCCAGGCGCGGCATCGTCGGCAATATCTACAAGGGCAAGATCAGCCGGGTGCTGCCCGGCATGCAGGCCGCCTTTGTCGATATCGGCATGGACAAGGCCGCCTTCCTGCACGCCTCCGATATCGTGCCGCACACCGAGTGCGTGGCCATCAAGGAGAAGGAGCAGTTCCAGGCCGGCAACATCGCCGAGCTGGTGCGCCAGGGGCAGGACATCATGGTACAGGTGGTCAAGGATCCCCTGGGTACCAAGGGGGCCCGCCTCACCACCGATATCACCCTCCCTTCCCGCTATCTGGTCTTCATGCCCGGCAGCGCCCACGTGGGGGTCTCCCAGCGCATCGAGTCCGAGGCCGAGCGTGAGCGCCTCAAGCGGGTGGTCAGCGCCTATGTGGACGAGCTGGGCGGCTTCATCATCCGTACCGCCGCCGAAGGGGTGGGGGAGCAGGAGCTGGAGCAGGATGCCGCCTTCTTGAAGCGCCTGTGGCGCAAGATCCTCGAGCGCAAGCAGAAGTATCCGCCGTGCCGGGTCATCTATGAGGATCCCAGCCTGGCGTTTCGGGTGGTGCGCGACTTCGTCGGCACCGAGCTCGACAAGATCCGGGTCGACTCGCGCCAGAGCTTCGAGTCCCTCAAGCGCTTCTGCGAGGAGTATGTCCCCGAGTTGGCGGGCAAGCTGGAGTACTACCCCGGTGAGTCCCCCATCTTCGATCTCTACGACGTGGAGAACGAGGTCCAGCGTGCCCTGGAGCGCAAAGTCGAGCTCAAATCCGGTGGCTACCTCATCATCGATCAGACCGAGGCGATGACCACGGTGGACATCAATACCGGCGCCTTCGTCGGCCACCGCAACCTGGAAGAGACCATCTTCAACACCAACGTCGAGGCGACGGCGGCCATCGCCCGCCAGCTGCGCCTGCGCAACCTCGGCGGCATCATCATCATCGACTTCATCGACATGCAGTCGGAAGATCATCGGCGCCGGGTGCTCCACAGCCTGGAGCTGGCGCTCGCCAAAGACAGGGCCAAGACCAACGTCAACGGCTTCTCCCAGCTCGGCCTGGTGGAGATGACCCGCAAGCGCACCCGCGAGAGCCTGGAGCATGTGCTCTGCTCCGAGTGCCCCGAGTGTCAGGGGCGCGGTCGGGTCAAGACGGTGGAGTCGGTCTGCTACGAGATCCTGCGCGAGATCATCCGGGTCAACCGGGCCTATGATGCGGATCAGTTCACCGTCTACGCCGCCCCGGCCGTGGCCGAGTTCCTGCGTGGTGAGGAGTCCCATAGCCTGGCCGAGCTCGAGGTCTTCATCGGCAAGCAGGTCCGGGTGGTGAGCGAGCCGCTCTGCAGCCAGGAACAGTTTGATGTGGTGATGATGTAAATGCTTCACCGCTGGTTGAGTCGGGCCTGGTTGGCCCTGGGGGTCCTGTTCGTGCTGCTGGCCATCGGGATCAGCGCCGTTCGTCTGGGCGGCCCCCTGCTCAACCAGCACAAGGAGGCTTTGGTCACCCGGCTGCTCGGGCCGGGCGCCAGGGTCGAGAGCCTGGGGCTAACCTGGGTCGGACGCGGGCCCGCTCTCTCCCTGGAGGGGCTGCGGCTCGATGCCCCGGACAGCCCCTTCGGTTTTACCCTCTCTCGCGCCTCGCTCAGCCTGGATCTCTGGCGCTCCCTGCGCAGCGCCGCTCCCCATTTTCGCGATCTGCAGCTCCATGGGCTGGATCTCACCCTCGATCTGACCCGCCCCCAACAGAATTCGCGAGAACAGCAGCAGCGCATTGACCCCCTGCTGGAGGTGGTGCTGGGCAGCTTCCGCCGCTTCTCCCTGCACGATAGCCGGCTGCGTCTCAAGACGCCCCTGGGGGAGCTCACCACCCTCAGCATCGCCGAGCTGGGTTGGCAGAACCGGGGCAATCGCCATCAGGGGGTCGGCAAGGCCTATCTGGTGGACGGTATCGGCGAGAGCACGCTGGATCTTATCATCGATCTCAAGGGACGCTCCCACCGTCTGGACGATCTCTCGGGGCGTCTCTATCTGGGGGCCCATCGCCTCAACATCACCCCCCTGTTGGCCAGGATCCACGCCGGTGAGCCGCGTCTGGAGGGGCAGCTTGACCTGCAACTGTGGAGCGAGTTTCAGGGCCGTGAGTGGGGTGAGAGCCTGCTCAAGTTTGGCAACAACTATCTGATCTGGAAGGACAAGGGTCAGATGCACCGGCTTGGACTGAGCGGTGGCCAGATCCAGCTGCGCCGGGATGAGCAGGATTGGCAGCTGGCCAGTTACGACGTGCAGCTCAAGCTCGACGAGCGCCCCTGGTTGCGCAGCCAACTGCAGTTGGAGCGCAAGGGCGATCAGATCCTGGGTTATGCCCCCCGGGTCGAGCTCGGCAAGCTGGCCCTGCTCAGTCAGATCGTCTCCGGCCTCTACCCCGATGCGACCGAGGCCCTGGCCGCCACAAAGCCGAGCGGCGAGATCCACGATCTTGTTCTGCGCTCGGATGCTCAGTGGCAGTCACCCTCGCTGAGCGGCACCCTGCAGGGGCTGGGCCTCAGGCAGTGGCAGTGGGTGCCCGGTATCGGCTCCCTGGATGGCCGCTTCTGGCTGACGCCGGAGCAGGGCGCCCTCACCCTGAGTCTGGCAAAAGATCGGATCGATACTGGGCACCACTTCAAGCGCCCCATCGCCGTCGACAGCTTCGGTGGCCGCCTCGACTGGTGGCGGGAGCGGGGAAACTGGGTGCTCTACGGCCAGGATATCGCCCTCTCCAATCCGGATCTCTCCCTGGCTACCCGCTTTCGCCTCGATCTGGAGGCGCGCCCCTTCCTGGCCCTGACCGGCTCGGTGGATGTGAAGAACGCCGCCCATGCGGATCGTTACTATCCCCTGCAGGCCATGGACAAGGGATTGGTCGACTATCTGAGCGCAGCCCTCCAGGGAGGACGCGCCAAGGGGGCCAGCCTGCTCTGGTACGGGGCCCTGCAGGACTTCCCCTATGCCGACGGCGAGGGCATCTTCCAGGCGGCCGTGCCCCTCGAGCAGGCTCGCTTCCAGTTCGATCCCGGCTGGCAACCGTTGACCGACCTGCAGCTCGATCTGCTGTTCCAGAACGCCTCCCTCGATATGCAGAGTGCCTCGGCACGACTGGGCAAGGTACGTGGTGAGCGGATCCATGCCCTGATCCCGGATCTCGCCCCCGATGCCCACCTCTATATCGCCGCCAGTGTGGCGGGGGACGGGGGAGAGGTGACCCGCTACCTGAACGACTCGCCGTTGCGGGACTCGGTGGGGCAGGCTCTCGAGCAGGTACAGGTCAGCGGCCCCCTGGAGGGGGCCCTGCGCCTCGACATCCCCCTCAACGGCGCCGAGGTGAAGGTGGCGGGGCAGGCCGAGTTCGAGCGCAGCAAGGTACGCCTGGCGGCGCTGGACCTCCCGCTGGAGGAGGTCAGGGGCATCCTGGATTTTGACAACGAGAAGACGGGCTTCAAGGGAGTGAGCGCCCGCCTCTACGGTAACCCGGTCACCCTCGACTATCGCGGCGCCGTGCGTCCGGCCGGATATCGGGTCGATGTGGGCATCAAGGGGGAGTGGGATTCCTCGCGCTCGACCCTTGCGCTGCCGGGCAGTGAGGTGCTCAAGGGCAAGGGCCGCTGGAGTGGCAAGGTGGGCGTCGACCTCAATGACGCCCGGCCGCTGCAATTTAGCGTCGATCTCGCCTCGGATCTGCAGGGGATGGCGCTGGATCTGCCGGCACCGCTCACCAAGGCGGCGGGGAGTGTCTTGCCCCTGAGGGTCACGGCGCGGGGTCAAAACGGCAAGGCCGATATCCACGCCGTGCTGGGAAGCGAGCATAACCTCTCGGCCCGCCTCGACTATGGCCAGAGTCCGGCCCGCCTGACCCGGCTGCGCGCCAATCTGGGTCAACCGGGTACCCGGGTGATCCGCGATGCCCCCCTGCTGCTGGCCATCAGCCAGAACCAGGCCGATGTAGGGGCCTGGCTCTCCCGCCTGTCGGGCTGGCTACCGGCCCGTGGTGGCGACGGGGCCTCCCTGGAGGGGCCTGCCTTCTGGCCCTCTCCCTGGTGGGTCGATGGGCGCATCAATCAGGCCCGAATTGGCTCGGCCACCCTCAAGGCGGTGCAATTCACCGTGGGGGCGGTCGAGGGGGCCACCGAGGTGATGATCGACAGTCCCCAGGTGCTCGGGGTGGTGCGGGTGCCGACCCGCCGCAGTCGGCCGGTCGAGGCCCAGTTTGGCCGCCTGCACTGGTCCGGCTCGAGTGAGGACTTCCGGGGCACTCCCGATCTTGGGGCGGATCAGACCCTGCTTGCACAGCTTCCCTGGCTCACCTTCACCTGCGCCGACTGCCGCTTCGGCGAGCTGCCCCTCGGCCAGGTCAGCGGAGAGCTCAAACCTGCTCCCGGTCGGGTCAATCTGGATCGTTTCAAGATGGAGTTGGCCGGCTCGACCCTCAACGGCAAGGGGGTGTGGCGCAGCGACGGAACCCGGATGCAGACCCGACTCGAGGGGCGCCTCAAGAGTGCCAACAGCGAACTGCTGCTGCGCCGTTTTGGCTACGTCTCTCCCCTGGGCGACACCCCGGCCGATATCGAGTTCAGCGGAGGGTGGCAGGATGTACCCTGGCGGCCACAACTGACGACCCTGGGGGGCGATGCCAAGGTGCGTCTGGATGGGGGCACCATACGGGAGGTGAACGATCGCGGCGCCCGCCTGCTCTCCTTCCTCAGCTTCGACTCCCTGGTGCGCAAGCTGAAGCTCGATTTTCGCGACGTCTTCGACAAGGGTTTCTATTTCGAGTCCATCACTGCCACACTGAAGGCCCGGCAGGGGGTGATCGAGAACCGGGATCTCTATATGAAGGGGGCCGCCGGTAATCTGCGTGGTGAGGGGGTGGCGGATCTGGTGCGCTGGAACCTCGACTATCAGCTCAGCTTCTCACCCAACCTGGGGGGAACCCTGCCGGTGGTGGCGGCCTTCTCGGTGACACCGGTGACCGGCCTCTATGTGTTTGCCCTCTCCAAGTTGCTCGAACCCGTGGTGGATGTGGTGACCCGCATCGATTTTCGGGTAGAGGGACCCCTCGATAACCCTCAGCTGACCGAGGCGGGGCGTGACAAGGCTCGCATCAAGCTCAACGAGGAGCAGCGCAAAGAGGCCGAGGCGGCGACCAAGCCCCCCATTCGTCCATGAGTCAGTTCGCCAAGGAGGCTCGATTGATCCGTCATATTCTGTTGGTGACCTTCAAGCCAGGTGCTGCCGCCTCCGAGATAGAGGCGGTGCGTCAGGGATTTCTGGCCATCCCGGGGCTGATACCCGGTGTCCTCGCGGTGGAGTGGGGGCTCGCCGACAGCCCGGAGGGGAAAGAGGAGGGATTTACCCACTGCGTCCTGATGACCTTCGCCGATGAGCGTGCCCGCCAGCGCTATCTGCCCCATCCCGACCACGAGGCTCTCAAGCAACGCTTTCGCCCCGTGCTGGAACGAATCATTGTCTTTGACTACACCCTCTCCCGGGATGACGCATTCTCAGTGTGACAAGGAGTCCGCCCATGTGGTTATCTGCCCTGCAACTGGTCTCTGGCCGCCACTGGCCTGCTAACCGCGAGCTCATAGCGGCTCTGCTGGCCGAGCTGCCGGCCGAGCGCCCCCTGCTGGCCCTGCTGCCGGAGAACTTCGCCCTGTTTGGTGAGCGCCAGGGTTACCTCGACGGCGCAGAGTCCCTCGGCGAGGGGCCGATTCAGGCACAGCTGGCCGAGTGGGCCCGCGAGCACAATATCTGGCTGGTAGCCGGCGCCATGCCAACCCGCATCGAGGGGGAGGCGCGGATCCACACCAGCTCGCTGGTGTTTGATCCCGAAGGGATATGCCAGGGGGTTTATCACAAGCTGCACCTGTTCGATGTGGATGTGGCCGACAGCCAGGGGCGCTACCGGGAGTCCGAGACCTTCAGTCCGGGTGAGCACCCGGTCACCGTGCCTTCGCCGCTGGGGACGCTGGGGCTCTCCATCTGTTATGATCTGCGCTTTCCCGAGCTATACCGCACCCTGGTCGCCGCCGGGGCCCGCATCCTGTTGGTGCCGGCTGCCTTCACTCGCTTCACCGGCGCCGCTCACTGGGAGACCCTGCTAAGGGCCCGCGCCATCGAGAATCAATGCTGGGTGGTGGCCGCCAATCAGGGGGGCGATCACGAAACCGGCCGCGAGACCTTCGGCCACAGCATGATCGTCGATCCCTGGGGAACTGTGGTCGCCTGCAAGGGCGAGGGTGCAGGTGTAGTGAGTGCCCGCTTCGACCCGCAGCAGGCAAGCCTGCTGGGTGAGCGCATGCCGGTACTGCGCCACGCCCGTCTGATGAACATGAACGCCGAACACGGCGATGGAGAACGAGATTGAGTCTACTTGAGCAGGTCAGCGCCTCCCTGCTGATCCCCCACGACCTCGACCCCGGCCGGCTCGAGGGGCTGCTCGGCAGCCTGATGAGCCACCGAATCGATTTTGGCGATCTCTACTTCCAGCGCAGCTGGCACGAGTCCTGGATGCTGGAAGACGGCATCGTCAAGGACGGTAGCTACAACATCGATCAGGGGGTCGGGGTGCGAGCCGTCAGCGGTGAGAAGACCGGGTTTGCCTACTCCGACGAGCTGAGCCTCACCGCCCTGCAGCAATCTGTGGTGGCGGCCCGCGGCATCGCAGCCAGTGGTGGCAGCGGTCGGGTGCAGGCCTGGCGGCGTAATGAGTCCGGGCTCCTCTATCCTGCGATGGACCCGCTCGAGAGCCTCTCCAAGCTGCAGAAGATCGCCCTGCTCGAGCAGATGGACCGCTTCGCCCGCAGTTTGGATCCTGCCATCACCCAGGTGATGGCCTCCATCAGCGGCGTCTACGAAGAGGTGCTGGTGGCCGGCAGCGACGGCACCCTGGCCGCCGACATTCGCCCCCTGGTGCGCCTCTCGGTGACCGTGATTGCCGAGAAGGGCGGTCGTCGCGAGCGGGGCAGCGGTGGCGGTGGTGGTCGTTTCGGTTACGACTGGTTCCTCGAGCTTGAGGGAGACGAGAGCCGCGCCTTCGGCTATGTGCGCGAGGCGGTGCGCCAGGCCCTGGTCAACCTGGAGGCGATCGACGCCCCGGCCGGCACCATGCCGGTGGTGCTCGGCGCCGGCTGGCCCGGTGTGCTGCTGCACGAGGCGGTGGGTCATGGTCTGGAGGGGGACTTTAACCGCAAGGGCTCCTCGGCTTATGCCGGCTGCATCGGCGAACGGGTCGCCTCCAGCCTGTGCACCATCGTCGATGACGGCACCCTGAGCGGGCGGCGCGGCTCTGTGACCATCGATGACGAGGGGACGCCGGGTGGCTATAACGTGCTGATCGAGAACGGTATTCTCAAGGGATATCTGCAGGACAAGCAGAATGCCCGCCTGATGGGGGTGCCCCTGACCGGCAACGGCCGGCGTGAGTCGTATGCCAGCCTGCCCATGCCGCGCATGACCAACACCTACATGCTGGCCGGTGAGTCGGAGCCCGAGGAGATCATCGCCTCGGTCAAGCGTGGCATCTACGCCCCCAACTTCGGCGGTGGTCAGGTGGACATCACCTCGGGCAAGTTTGTCTTCTCCGCCTCCGAGGCGTATCTCATCGAGGACGGCAAGATCACCGCCCCCATCAAGGGAGCGACCCTGATCGGCAACGGTCCCGAGGCCATGAGTCAGGTCTCCATGGTCGGTAACGACCTCAAGCTCGATCGCGGTGTGGGTGTCTGCGGCAAGGAGGGGCAGAGCGTGCCGGTCGGCGTCGGCCAGCCCACCCTCAAACTCGACCAGCTCACTGTGGGTGGTACCCAGTAGCATCAATCCCCGGCCTGGCCGGGGATTTTTTATCCTGGCCAGTCATATGTGTGGTCTGGAGCAATGGATTGCTCATCGGGTGGAGTTTTAAGCCGCAGATGTAATAAATGCCGGACAATCAGTCTGCCTCGCGCAATAAGTTGCGCCGCCCTGTGGCGCAGGAACGCTAGTTTGCATGTAACTTGTTGATTTATAATTGGTATTTATTCTGTGTTTCGTATGGCACGGTTGCTGCTTATTGGCGGATGAGTGTTATCACCGTTCAACCAATAGGAGCAATACCATGCCAACT
>NZ_CDDB01000061.1 GCF_000820105.1 Aeromonas schubertii
GTGGATGGCGCTGACGATGAACAGCTCCTCGCCGTCGATCTCGAGGTTGATCTGCACGTCCGGGTTTTTCAGGCGCACGCCGTTGCTCTCGCAATGCTGGTTCAGGCCACCACCTACGTAGCGCTCGATCTCGAGGGAGGAGAACTCGTGCTTGCCGTGGCGCTTGGCGCGCACGCAAAAGGTCTTGCCCTTGAGCTGATCACCCCACACGGCCTTGACCTGTTCGAAGATGTCGTGCAGATCGGTGAACTTGCTGGCCTGCACCTCGAGGAAGGCCTGAATGCCGGGGATGCAGGCGAGCGCCTCTATGGCCTGGTCGCGGAACTGGTCGTTGCGCGAGCTCACCACCAGCTTGTCCCAATCCATGCGTACGCGGGCATCGTCGTCGAAACGGCGCAGCACGTTGCGGATGTTGCCTTGCAGGATCTTGATAAACCGCTGGCGCACCGACTTGCTTTTGATGGTGATTTCCGGGAACAGCTTGATGATGAACTTCATGGTTTGACTCGGGTGAGCTGGAAACAAGGGGGCGGATTATAGCAAAGGGAGCGGCCATTCACCTAGCGGGAATGGGTGAATCCTGAGCCGCCCGGCGAGGGGCAATAAATACGATTGCGCTCACCCTGTGGCCGTTCGTCCGGCCTCTTCGTTGATGGCTGCAAGGCGAGCCGCTATAGTGCCCCCCTCGCGCGCATATTCCGGTAACCGTCATGAAGACCTTTATCTACTACCCGGGCATGGAAGTTCGGGACGAGCTCTGGTTGAAATTCGCCCTGCTCTGGCTGGAGCGACTCGCCTTCGTCTTTACCGTGAGTGAGAAGAGTGACCTGCGAGGGGTGCTGGCCCGGGTCGAGGCCCACTCCGATCTGCTCGCCCCCTCTCCCGAGGCCGCCTTCTTCGAGCGGATCACCCCGGCCGTCATGGCTCAGCTCGAGGCGCTGCTGGCCCCCGATTTCGTCCGCCACAAGGTGTTTGGCAACCGTGAGCTCATCACCCGTTGGCGCGAGCGCCGCAATCACGACTGCTTCTGCCCCCACCAGGCCGGCCTCGGCGCCTTGCACGGTTTCTGCGTGCAGGCCGGTTTTGCCAGCGAAACCGACGGTGGCATCCTGATGGCCCGCCGCCTGGCCAACCTGCTCTCCATGCGCCTGGCACGGGAGTGGGCACTGGCCAATGAGGGCATTCTCATCACCGAGCACGACTATCTGGACCGATTGCTGCACCTGATGGAGTCGCGCTACCACAACCGGGGCGGGCAGGACTGCTTCTTGCTTGAAATCGCCCTGCCGGTGCCGCGGGATCTCGCCACCCAGCCCCTGGACGAGCTGCTCGCCCTGCGCACCCGCCACGGGTTTCGCAGCGCGCTGGGTGAGTTCCACCGGGCATTGGGATCCCTGCTCCTCATGCTCGACTCTGGCTATGCCGACATGGCCACGCTCAGACACTTTCTCTGCGCCCACCAGACCCTGAGTAGTGTGATGGGGCCGGATGCGCTCAGCGTCCCCCTGTGTCTGTCGGTCAGTACCCGCCTTCCCGCCATGCCGATGATCCACGCCATCAAGGGCTACTCGGGAGCGGGGGAGGCGTCCCTTGACGCCCTCACCTTCCAACCCATCAAGAAGAGTCACTTCCACCACCAGAAGAGTCGCCACGGCTTCACCCTGCTCGGGAATCTGCGCCAGCACAGAGCCTGATCCGGCGAGGTGGTGATATCCTCAAAGGAGCACCATCCGACTCAGGAGAGCCCATGTCGCCCCGGCGTCTCTTTGCCAGCGTAACCCTGGTCATCATGCTGGGCTCGCTGGAGAAAAGCATCATCACCACCCCCCTGCCCATCATAGGGCGGGAGATGATGGCCGGTCAGGGCCTCACCTGGATCGTCAGCAGCTACCTGCTGGCGGCCACCGCGGCCCTCCCCCTCTACGGTAAGCTCAGCGATCAGTTTGGCCGGGTTCGCCTGCTCAACCTGGCCCTGGTACTGTTTATGACCGGCTCACTGGTCTGCGCCCTGGCTCAAAATCTGCCCCAGCTGCTGGCGGCGCGGGTGCTGCAAGGGCTAGGCGGCGGCCTCATCGCCCTCGCCTTCACCCTCATCGCCGACACCATACCCCCACGAGAGCAGGGTCGTTATCAGGCCTATATCTCGGCAGTCTATGCGGTATCGAGCATCGCCGGCCCCCTGCTGGGGGGCTATTGTGCCGAGCATCTGAGCTGGCGCGCCATCTTCTGGATCAACCTTCCCCTCGGCGCGTTGGCCCTCTGGCTGGTCAACCGGCACCTGGGTCATCTCAACGTGCGCCGCCCCAGTTGCTTCGACTGGAAGGGGGGGGCCCTGCTCATCACGGCCACCACCCTCACCCTGCTGCTGCTCAGCCCCGAGCGCCATCTTCCCGCTCTCTGGCTGACCCTTGCCCTGTCAGGCACACTCGCCCTGCTGGTGCGCGTCGAACGGTGTGCTCAGGACCCCATAGTGCCTGCCAGGCTGACGCAGCGGCGCGACTATCTGGTCAGCCTGCTACTCATCCTGATCGCCCAGTTGCTGATCTTTTCCCTGNNGCAACTGCAATGGGTCGAGGGGCTCGGCGCCGATGCCAGCGGCCGGGTGTTGGCCATCTTCCTCATCTGCATCACGGCCGGCGCCTTTGCGGGCGGGCGCCTCATCAGCCACCACCCTCACTACAAGGGATATGTGATCGGCGGCTTCACCCTCGCCACCGTGGGGCTATGGCTGCTTCACAGCGGAGGCAGGACAGGCCTGGGGCTCAGTGTCGCCGGAGTGGGACTGGGGCTCACGCTCCCCGTCCTCTCCGTGGCGGCGTATCACTGCCTTGCAGCCACCGAGCGGGGGATTGGCCTCTCCCTGCTCGGTTTTGGCCGAGAGCTCGGCGGTGCCCTGGGGGTGGCCATCGGCTCGGCGCTTCTCCATCTGAGGCTGCCAGCCGGCCCCCTCTCCCACTTCACCCCGGCGGAACTGACCACGGGATTCTCCACCACCTATGCGGGCATGGCCCTGATCGCCCTGGGGGCGCTGGCCATGACCCTGCTCACCCTGACAGAGCACGAGCCGTCCCCCCGGGTCTAGCCGTTTTAGCCAGGATGCTCGAGTAAAAACTCCAGTCGATCGCTGTTGCCCGCCTCGTCCACCACCAGCAGCTGGTAGCGGCCGGGGCGAGTGAGGACCTCGCTCTGTCTGAGAGGCGCGCCGTTGAGATACCAGAAGGGGCGCCCCA
>NZ_CDDB01000062.1 GCF_000820105.1 Aeromonas schubertii
GGCGGCGCGGCTCACGAGATCGGCGTCAAGCAGGTGGCCTATCACCTGTGGAACCGTTTCGGCTCGTCCCATCGGGTGCGCTTCACCGCGGTGGACTTCGAGCCGGTGGTGGCCGAGATCCTCGAGAAGATCGACAACGGCCAGATGGGGGTGGTGCTCAAGCGCATGATGATGCGCGCCGCCGCCAACATCGCCGACCGCTTCCAGATCCCGGCCCTGGTGACCGGCGAATGCGTGGGCCAGGTGTCCAGTCAGACCCTCACCAACCTCAACGTCATCGATCGGGTGACCGACAAGGTGATCCTGCGCCCCCTCATCACCTGGGACAAGCCGGACATCATGAACCTGTCGCGCAAGATAGGCACCCTGGAATTTGCCGAGACCATGCCCGAGTACTGCGGTGTCATCTCCAAGAAGCCGACCGTGAAGGCGGATCTGGCTCGCATCGAGGCCGAAGAGCAGAACTTCGACTTCGCCATCCTCGACAAGGTGGTGGACGAGGCGCGTTACCTCGATATTCGCCGTATCGGTGAAGAGACGGCGGCCGAGGTGCAGGAGGTGGAGACCACTGCCGCGACCGGTGACGACGAGGTGATCCTCGACATCCGCTCCATGGACGAGCACGAGGAGAAGCCGCTGGTGGTTGAGGGGCGTGAGGTACTGCATATCCCCTTCTTCAAGCTGGCCACCGCCTTTGGCGATCTGCCGAAAGAGAAGACCTACCTGCTCTACTGCGATCGCGGTGTGATGAGCAAGCTGCAGGCCCTCTACCTCAAAGAGAAGGGCTTCGACAACGTCAAGGTTTACCGCCCGTAAGCCTGTTTCGAGACAAAAAAATCCGGCCCTGCGGCTAATGCCGATCAGTTAA
>NZ_CDDB01000063.1 GCF_000820105.1 Aeromonas schubertii
CCCCCTCTGATTCGCCGAGGTGAAGCCATCAGGCCAGGTCGCGAGACAGGGATGTCGAGCGAGTGGCGGCGGGCCATGGACCAAATCGGATTAGGGCGAGCACGGCTCGATCCCGAGTTGGCGCGAGAACAAGGATGTTAGAAGCGGGCTTTGGCCGAAGCCATGGATGGCGAAGGCCAAAGGCCCGTCGGCGCGTGCCGTCGGCCTGATGACTGAAGCGAGGGCACTCGCCGAAGGAGAGCGAATCGGCGGGGGAGAAGACCTTTGGTGACTTTGGGTCTTTCCAAAGTCACTCGCCCCGGCCCGAAGGGCAGGCGAAACCCCTATGCGGCAAAGCCGCATCGAGATCCCAGTCGTAGGCCAGGAGCTCGACTGAGCGCCTCCAGGTGGGCTGGCGAAAAACTTCGAGGGCAGAGCCCTCGCGCTTCACTCACCCGATGCAATGCGCCGCACTGATTGCCCCCTCCCCCTATGCGGCAAAGCCGCATCGAGATCCCCGTCCTAGGCCAGGAGCTCGACCGGGCTCCCCGGGTGGGCTGGCGAAAAAGGTCGAGGGCCAAAAGCCCTCGCATCCTATACGGTCATGCCCCATCCACTCCCCAGAGAGCCCCCCCACCGAGCGCCGCAGCGTGGCCAATAGATCAGTTGGCCAGATCCCAGGGACAGACGCGGGAAGGGCTCTCCTTGCCGCTACTGGCCAGGGCCTGCTGCACCATCCGCTTGTAGCGATTCTTGATGTGTGCGGGCAGGGCCGGCACCAACAGCCGCTCGTCAAACTCGGGCAGGGCCCGCTCCGGCAAAACGGCTTGCTCCTCAGGGGTAAGAGGCGGTCTTGCCCCCATGTTGCTCCCCGACACTGTGGGAGTCCCCACCAACATGCGACTCTGCAGGGGGGCGCTGAGCAGAAAGTCGATCAGCAGATAAGCCGCCTTGAGGCGGTCAGGATCACTCTCCACATGACGGGCGATCGAGAGGGCATCGAGGGCATAGATGGCCCCCTCCCGCACCATGGCGATGCGCCACTGCTGGCCGTTTTGCCGGTTGCACTCCACCAGCTCCAGCCCCCAGGTGGTGGCGAGACGTTGGTGGCGCAGATCCTCACAGCGATTGGCCTGGTTAAACCAAAATCCCCGGCTTGCCTCGAGCCGACGGGTCAGCTGGCTTTCTACCTCGAGCTGCAAGGGGTTGTCGGCCAGCATCTCGCCGCTGGCAAAGAGAGCGGGTGACTTGCCAAGGGAGAGCAGTACCGAGAAGAGCAGAGGCTCGAACTGATCGCAGAAAACCGCAAACTGCCCCTTCCGAACCGGGTCGGCCAGCACCTGCCAACTGGTCGGCGGGTTGGGCTCCTGCTTGCTGTCATAGGCGAGGCTGAACATGGCATAGGAGAAGGGCACCGAATAGTTACGCTCCCCTTGCTTGTCATACTCGGTGTTTTTGAGGGCGGGCTTCACCTCTTTGTAGTGCTCGAGGCGCTCAGCGTCGATGGGCAGCAGCAGCTTGAACAGCGGCTGATGGTGGGCCTTGTAGAAGTAGCTGGTCGGCATCACCACATCGGCGCTGCGGGTGCGCAAGGCACGATAGACGCTGTCAAAGTCGGTGATCAGCGGCTCGACACGGCTCACCGTCGCCTCAACCCCCCGACTCCTGGCGTACTCGGCAAACTGCTGTTCATAGCCGGTAGGAAGATAGCCCCACTCCAGCAGCTTGAGCTGCACCGGGGCGGCCAATGCCGACCCCATACAAAACCAGGCCAACAAGGCGAAACTGCGCATGTTCACAACTCCAGGGAGAGACCCTTCAAGGAGTATAGGCCCTGCCATGACGAGGTGAGGCGCCACCACGCAGGGCATTCACCGCACACCATAGCAACAGGGAGGCCAAGGCCTCCCTGTTTTTGTGCCTGGCCCGAGCCGGATGACCGGCTCGCGGCGTCTTAGCGTTGACGGCCGTCGCCGATGCCATAGGGGATGCGGTAGTCACTGCTCTGATCCCCCAGGCTCACACTCAGGGTGCCCTGGGCACGGTAGGGCAGCGCTATCTGTTGGGTGCCCATGGTCCTGGCGGGGACGGAGGCCAACAGCTCACCGGCCGCATCGCGCACCTCGAGCGTGCTCGCCCCACTGATAGCGGCGGCGTCGTGCCACTTCACCATCAGCACTCCGGGTACGGCACTAAAATCGGCCGGCACCGACGCCTGGGCAACACCGGCGGTCATCAGGCCTGCTACGGCCAACAGTTTGATTGCGTGTCTCATGTTCGTTCTCTCTTGGTTTTATGTCATTGCCTGGGCCGACTCGGCCCGAATCAATGCATCCTTGCGAGAGTTCATTCAAATATTATGTTGCACCTTCACCGGTTAACCCTGACAGGCACAGCCGGTTACAACGCGCTATTTGGGCACCCGGCAATCCTGCCGAGGTGATATGGGGATACTAAGGGAGAGAGATGCGAGGTGTTAGCGAGATTAACTGGTTAGAATATTCAATAAATTTGATGTAGCCATACAGGAAGGATTCAGAAAACGCGGGCGACCGACCAAAGAGGGCAGGAGACCCTGCCCCCCTATCCTTATACCCCGGCCAACTCCTCAGCCGTCAGGGGACGCAGCACCCGGCAGGGGTTGCCGGCCGCCACCACGTTGGGGGGAATATCACGGGTCACCACTGAGCCTGCGCCGATGACGCTGTTCTCCCCGATGGTGACGCCGGGGCAGATGACGGCGGCGCCACCGACCCAGACGTTGTTGCCGATGCTCACCGGCTTGCCAAACTCGACCCCCTGAATGCGCGGGGCCACCGCCACCGGGTGAGCGGCGGTGTAGATCTGCACGTTGGGGGCGAGCAACACGTTATCGCCGATCCGGATCTCGCACACATCGAGCAGGGTGCAGCCGAAGTTGGCATAGAAGTTCTCACCCACCGAGATATTGGCCCCGTAGTCGCAGAAGAAGGGAGGCGTGATAAAGCAGCGCTGGCCCCGGCTCCCCAACAGGGTGGTGAGACGCGACTCCCACTCGGGGGCGTCGGTCCCCTCCCGGTTGATGAGCCCCAGCAGGGTGCGGCAGCGGGCCCGGGCCGAGACCAGCTCAGGCACCCCGGCATCATAGGGCTCGCCGGCCACCATCTTGCGCCACTCCGGGCTCTGCTTGTCGATCATAGGTTCTCCTCAATAAGCCATTGAATGGATTCATAGGGGCGCAGTCTACAGGATTGCGGCCGGGCCGGGCTGTCCGGATAGTTGGCGATCAATCGCTCGCCGCGCCCCTGGGGTATGCCTTCAGGCAGGGCAAAGTCCACCGCTTCACCATAGAAGTTGCTCACCACCAGCAGGGTCTGACCGTCGGCGCGGCGGGCATAGGCCCAGATCTTCGGGTGCCCCGCCAGCAGCTCCTGATAATCCCCGTGCGTGAAGATGGGATGACTCTTGCGCAGACGGATCAGATCCCGGTAGTGCCAGAACACCGAGCCCGGGTCGGCCAGGGCCGCCTCGGCATTGATCGCAGGATAGTTGGCGGCGGGCTTGAGCCAGGGGGTGCCGGCCGTGAAGCCCGCATTGGCCGCAGCGCGCCACTGCATCGGGGTACGCGAGTTGTCGCGAGACTTGGCGCCGAGAATGGCGAGGATCTCGGCCTCGCTCATCCCTTCGGCCTGCTTGATGGCGAAGATGTTGCGACTCTCCACGTCCTGATAGTCATCGATGCGCTGATAGCCGGGGTTGGTCATGCCGATCTCCTCCCCCTGATAGATGTAGGGGGTGCCCTGCAAGCCGTGCAGTGTGCTGGCCAGCATCTTGGCCGCCACCACCCTGTGCTCGCCCTCGTCACCGAAGCGGGAGACGATACGCGGCTGGTCGTGATTGCACCAGAACAGGGCCGACCAGGCCTTGCCGTGCATGCCGCTCTGCCAGTGGTTGAAGATGCGCTTGAGTGCGAGGAAATCGAATGGCGCCTGGGTCCACTTGTCGCCACCCGGATAATCCACCTTCAGATGGTGGAAGTTGAACACCATGGAGAGCTCGGAGCCATCCCGCGCGCCATAGCGCTGGCAGTGCTCGAGCGTGGTAGAGGACATCTCCCCCACCGTCATGGCACCCACCGGGGCAAACAGGTCGCGACTCAGGTCCTGCAAAAATTCGTGGATGCGCGGCCCGTCGGTGTAGAAGCGGCGGCCATCGCCACTGTCGTCGCTCGGGAACGCTTGATCCTTGGAGATGAGGTTGATGACGTCGAGGCGAAAACCGTCCACTCCCTTGTTCGCCCAGAAGTGGATGATGTTTTTCACCTCGGCGCGCACGGCCGGGTTCTCCCAGTTGAGATCCGCCTGCTCGCGGGCAAACAGGTGCAGGTAGTACTGGCCGGTGGCCTTATCCAGCTCCCAGGCGCTGCCGCCAAACTTGGATTGCCAGTTGTTGGGCACGCCACCGCCCACCGGGTCTTTCCAGATGTAGTAGTCGCGGTAGGGGCTGCTTTTGTCCCCCAGCGCCGACTTGAACCAGGCGTGCTCGGTGGAGGTGTGGTTCACCACGATATCCATCACGATGCGAATGTCGCGCGCGTGGGCGGCGGCCAAGAGCGCCTCGAAATCGGCCATGGTGCCGTAAGCCGGGTCAATGGCAAGGTAGTCGGCGATGTCGTAGCCGTTGTCCACCTGCGGCGAGACGTAGACCGGGGTCAGCCAGAGGGCGTCGACGCCGAGGGTCTTGAGATAGTCGAGGCGGGCCATGATCCCCTTGAGATCGCCAGTGCCGCGCGCGCCACTGTCCTGAAAACTCTTGGGGTAGATCTGGTAAATCACGGCGCTCTGCCACCAGGGTGTTTGGCTCATGGGTCTTGCTCTTGTCTCGAATAAAAAGGGAGAGGGCGACCCCGGCGGGTCGCCCTGATGCGTGGGGTCAGGCGCTGGCCAGCGCCAGCTTGCCGGCCGCCTGCTGGCGCCGGTAAACCAGCAGGGTCAGCACCACAGGCACGACGATGGCCACCAGCATGGCCACGGCATAGACGGCCCAGTATTGGGGCTGGATGGAGAGGATGCCCGGCAGGCCCCCTACCCCGATGCCGTTGGCCATCACCCCGGCGAAGCCGCAGATGAGGGCCGCCAGGCTCGAGCCCACCATGGCACACAGCATGGGGAACTTGTACTTGAGGTTGATGCCGTACATGGCCGGCTCGGTCACCCCCAGGTAGGCGGAGATGGCGGCGGGCACCGAGATCTCGCGCTCGTTCTCCTTGCGGCTGATCAGGATGATGCCGACCACCGCAGAGGCCTGGGCGATGTTGGAGAGGGCGATCAGCGGCCAGATGGGGGTGCCACCCATGCTCTGCATCAGTTGCAGATCCACCGCGTTGGTGGTGTGGTGGATGCCGGTGATGACCAGGGGCGCGTAGAGAAAGCCAAACAGGGCGGCGCCGATGGGGGCAAAGGAGCCGGTCATGGCGGCCTTGGCGGCAAGGCCGACCCCGTCACCCAGCCAGCGACCGAACGGACCGATAAAGGCGTGGGCCACGATCACCGCCAGCAGCAGGGAGACGAAGGGGACTATGACCAGGTAGAGGTAGGCCGGGATGATCCGCTTGAGATTGGTCTCCACCCAGGCGAGGAAAACACCCGCCAGCAGGGCCGGGATGACCTGGGCCTGATAACCCACCTTCTGGATGACGAAGAGGCCAAAGTCCCACACCTCGGGGGTCTGCTGACCGATGCCGTAGGCGTTCATCAGCTGGGGCGACACCAGCGTGATACCCAGCACTATGCCCAGGATCTCGGAGCCGCCCATCTTCTTGACCGCCGACCAGCAGACGCCCACCGGCAGGAAGTGGAAGATGGCCTCGCCCAGCAGCCAGAGGAAGGCGTGCACCTGAGCCCAGAACTGGCTGATCTCGGTGAGGGTGCGGGTGCCGTCGTCGAACATCTTGATGTCGCCGATGACGTTGCGAAAACCCAGGATCAGACCGCCGGTGATGATGGCCGGCAACAGGGGCACGAAGATCTCCGCCAGGTGGGAGATGCCGCGCTCCAGCGGATTCATGTTCTGGCGCGCCGCCTGCTTGGCGGCCTCCTTGCTGCCGCCGCTGACACCGATCTCTTCGGTCAGCGCCTGATACCACTGCTCCACCTCGTTGCCGATGACCACCTGGAACTGGCCGCCCTGGGTGAAGCTCCCCTTCACCGCCGGGATGGTCTCGATGGCCTTGCTGTCGGCCTTGGCCGGATCGTTCAGGACGAAGCGCAACCGGGTCAGGCAGTGGCTGACGGTGGCGATGTTCTCCTTGCCGCCGATCTTGTCGATAAGCGTGGCCAGGTGCTGGGTGTTGATCTTGGTCATCGGGTCTTCCCTCTGTGACGCCGCATGGTGTGCATTACCCTGTGGGCTGGTTTTTGGAATCGTTCCCAAACACCATGAGGCAGAAGTTCCTCCGCATCAATGGGAACGTTCCCAGTTTGGGGTTATGGTCACAAAAAGCGCAGCCTGCCCTGCGGGTTTCAACGCCAGGTCAGGCTGGGGGCGATGGTGGCGTGGGGGGGGTGACCAGACTCGATCTGTCCCAGCAACTGGCACGCGGCCTGCACGCCGGCCCCCTTGTAGCCGAGATCCAGGCTCTGTGCGTTGGGAAACAGGAAACCGAGCAGGGGGTTGTTACCCAGGCCGGTGACCCGCACCTCGCTGCGCCCCTGCTCTTGCAGGTACTTGGCGGCGCCGATGGCCAGGGTGTCGCTGGCGCAGACCAGGGCCCGGGTGGCCGGCGTGAGCAGCTCGGCGGCCAGGCGATAACCGCTCTGGTGGGAGAGATCCCCGAGCGCCAGCCGAGGGGTCAGGCCGTGCTCGGCGCAACAACTCAGGTAGGCATCGCGCCGCCGCGCTCCGGTGGTGAGATCCGCCTCGTCCACCCCCAGATAGGCTATCTCGCGCACGCCGTCGGCGAGCAAGCCTCCCATCATGGTGCGGATGGCCCCCTCGTCGTCGAAGCAGACCGAGGAGAAGCCCGGCGCCTCGCGCGCCACCAGCACCAGCTTATCCCGATACGGACTCATGGCGCCGTAGTCGAGATCGTTAAAGGCAAACAGAATGATGCCATCCACCCCGCGCCGCTCCAGCACCGCCAGGTGCTCCTCGACCTTGGCGGGAGAGAACTTGCTCTCCATCAGCACGGCGTCGTACCCCTCGCCGTAGAGGGTCTCGAGCATGCCGCGCACCGCCTGGTTCTCCGAGCCCGAGTCGAGGCGCGAGACGATGATGCCGACCACCCTCTGGCTCTGGCTGCGCATGGCGCGTGCCGACTTGCTCGGGGTGAAACCGTGCCGGGCGATCACCTGCTCGACCCGCACCCGAGTCTCCTCCTTGACCCTGGGATCGCGGTTCAATACCCGGGAGACGGTCGACTTGCCGACCCCGCAGAGGCGGGCGATATCGAGGATGGTGAGCTTCTTTTCCATGGGCAGCACTGATGGGAGGGGAAGGGCCCTATTGTTGTGATTTGCCCCCGCAAAAACAAGCCGTTGGGGTTAGAATGGACGCTCCCCACTGCCCAGGACAGGACGATGGATCTGCTCGCCAGCCTGAACTTCTCCCTCTCCATTACCGGCCCCATCTGCCTGGTGCTGCTGCTCGGCATCGCCCTCAAGCGGCTGGGGCTGCTGCCCGAGAGCTTTATCGAGTCGGCCTCGCGCCTGGTGTTTCAGGTCACCCTGCCGGCGCTTCTGTTCCTCAGCATGGTACGCACCGATTTTGCCTCCATGCCGAGCCCCTGGCTCATCGTCTACGGCCTGCTCGGTACCCTCGCCGGCTTCCTGCTGCTGGAGTGGCTGGCGGCGCGCTGCATCGCCGCCCGCGCCCTGCGCGGCATCTTCGTGCAGGGGAGCTTTCGCGGCAACATGGGGATCATGGGGCTGGCCTTCGTGCAAAACGCCTACGGTCCCGAGGGGATCGGCGCCGCCGCCCTCTATGTGGGGGCGGTCACCGTCCTCTATAACATCCTCGCCGTCATTACCCTGACCCGCAGCCTGGGGGGCGGGCACGGCGCTCGCGCCATCCTCAAGGGGATCGCCAAAAACCCCCTTATCATCGCCATCCTCTCGGCCCTCCCCTTCGGCCTGCTCGGGGTCGAACTGCCGCCCCTGCTGCTCACCACCGGCAACTACTTTGCCAACATGACCCTGCCCCTGGCCCTGCTCTGCACCGGCGCCAGCCTCAACCTGCAGGCCCTGCGTGGCGGGGCTTTGCTCACCGGCTGGGCCACCGCCAACCGCCTGTTGCTGTTCCCCCTGCTGATGGTGAGCGGCGCCGCCCTGCTCGGTTTCAACCATCAGGCCCTCGGCATCCTGTTTCTGGTGAGCTCGACCCCGACCGCCGCCGCCAGCTATGTGATGACCCGTGCCATGGGCGGCGACAGCGCCCTGGCCGCCAGCATCATCGCCGTCACCACCCTGGGCTCGCTGGTCACCACCAGCCTGGGGGCCGCCCTGATGAACTATCTGGGTCTGATGACTTGACCTTGCCCCGACCGGCAGGAAGAGGATGGCCGGGTTACCCACAGGAGGAAGCACGATGATCGAATTGAAGGTTGAGGGGATGTCCTGCGGCGGCTGCGCCGCCTCGCTGGAGCGAGCCCTGGGCGCCCAGCCCGGCGTCACCGCCGTGAAGGTGGATTTTGCCAGCGCCACCGCCCGTATCGAGGGAGAGGTGGAGCCCACCGCCCTGGTGGCCCTCATCGAAGCCCAGGGGTTTCATGCCCACCTATAACACCACTTTATAGGTATAAAATAGGTTAAAGTTCTGTATCAACCTGTTCTTTGGTGAGTTTACTCACAATAAACCGGATATACATGAGCAAAAATGCTGCGGTCTTTCACCATCACAATAAGGAAGTCGCAGCATGTCCCTACCCCTTCGCAAGAGCCTGATCGCCGCCGTTCTCGGCATGACCCTCTCCCCGCTGGCCTTCGCCCTGCCGAGCGTGCATATCCTGGCCACCGGCGGCACCATCGCCGGCGCCGGCCAGTCTGCCACCCAGTCCAACTACGAGGCGGGTAAGGTCGCCATCGAGACCCTGATCGCCGCCGTGCCCGAGATGAAGAAGGTGGCCGACGTACAGGGGGAGCAGGTGGTCAAGATCGGCTCCCAGGACATGAATGACGAGGTGTGGCTGAAGCTTGCCAAGCGGGTCAACGAGCTGCTGGCCAAGGATGACGTGGACGGCATCGTCATCACCCACGGCACCGACACCATGGAAGAGACCGCCTACTTCCTGAACCTCACCGTCAAGAGCGACAAGCCGGTGGTGCTGGTCGGCGCCATGCGCCCCTCCACCGCCATGAGTGCCGACGGCCCCATGAACCTCTACAACGCCGTGGTCACCGCCTCCGACCCCGCCTCCAAGGGGCGCGGCGTCATGGTCGCCATGAACGACACCGTACTCGACGCCCGTGACGTCACCAAGACCAACACCACAGGGGTGCAGACCTTTGCCTCCCCCAACTTTGGCCCGCTCGGTTACATCCACAACGGCAAGATCGACTATCAGCGCACGCCGGCCCGGCTGCACACCAGCCAGACTCCGTTCGACGTGAGCAAGCTCGACAAGCTGCCCCGGGTCGGCATCGTCTACAGCTATGCCAACGCCTCGGATCTGCCGGCCAAGGCTCTGGTCGACGCCAAGTTCGATGGCATCGTCAGCGCCGGGGTGGGCAACGGCAACCTCTACCACACCCTGTTCGACACCCTGGCCAAGGCCAGCGAGAAGGGGATCCGCGTGGTGCGCTCGGCCCGCGTACCGACCGGCTCCACCACCCTGGATGCGGAGATCGATGACGCCAAGTACGGCTTCGTCGCCGCCGAGAGCCTCAACCCGCAGAAGGCGCGGGTGCTGTTGATGCTCTCCCTCACCCAGACCCAGGATCCCAAGCAGATCCAGCACTACTTCCAGCAGTACTAAACGACCAGGGCGGCGCGAGGGCGGGCCTGTCCCGCCCTCTCTTTTTGGGGTGTCAAAAACAAATTGGCACACCCTTTGCTGAAGTGGGTCCAGGTGCCATCGTTTGGAAGGACATGAGATGAGACGCTGGATCCAACATTTTCACCAACTGGTTCAACTCAACTGGGTCATGACCTGGCTGCTGCTCACCTGCAGCCTGATCCTAATCTTCCCCGAAGGGGTCATGAACGGTGCCGTGAGCCGCTGGGCCGAGGCCTATGCGGGCTGGCTGGGGGTAGGCATGCTGATTGCCCTCTCCTACTTCGCCAGTCAGGGGCTGCTTATCGCCTGGGAATATCTGTGCGAGGAGTGGCAAGAGCGGCGCCAGCAGAGCAACATGGAGCAGACCATCACCTTTCTCGACTTCAACGAGAAGGCGGTACTGCGCGAGTTCGTGCTGCAGCGCAAGAGCGTCATTAATCTGCCGATCACCGAGCCGGCCGTCAAAAACCTGATGGACGCCGGGATCCTCACCTTCGCCTATGGCAAGCCCAATCGGGAGAAGGATGACGAGAACCAGATCCGCGCCCTGATGATCGCCCTGCCGGCACGCCCCCTGCTCACCTACAAGGTGCTGGGGTTGTCGCGCGGCAAGATGAGCGAGGAGCAGGTAGAGCAGATCATGAGCGCCCGCCCCAAGTTTGCCCAGAAGGGCCTCTCCCGCTGATCCCCCATGCAAAAAAGCCGACACCTTGCGGGTGTCGGCTTTTTGGTCTCCTGCCGGACTAGTTGAGTCCCTTGGAGCTGAACAGCGCCGCCTTGCCGGCGATGAATCCCACCTGGATCTGCCTGTCGTCATTTCCCCACAGGCAGTTGGAGGCACCCAATGCCTCATCACAGCGCTCCGCCTTGCCCAATACGGCACTCACCTCTTGGTAACTCATTCCCAGCTTCAGTTGATCGTAGTGGGCCTTGTCGAGCTTGCTGCAACCTGCCAGCAGCACTACCAGGCCCAGCGCCAGCGTCATACGCATAAGAGGCTCCTCGTTGCATCCCGTGCAGGAGAGTAAGGGGGGAGAAGAAAAGATGCCAGCCCAGGGCGGGGGAAAGGTCACCAGTGACGGGCAGGACCTGTGTCGAGGTGAACGAAGTTGTCGCCAGGGTAGTAGCCGACGCCCCCCACCCTCAGTTGCAGGGCGGCCTGGCGCAGGTGGGCAAGCGGCACCCCCGGCATGCGGACATCCACCGCCTGACCGAGCATGTGGTAGCTGCGCTTGGCGACCCCCCTGCTGCGACGCTGCTTCTGGCGATTGGTGGCTGGCGAACGGTAACCCGAGATAAGCTCGATACGCCCCTTGCGACCCAGCTTGTGTTGCAGGAGATAGAGCTGATCGAACAGCTTGCGATCGATGGCAAACACCTCGTTGCGGCGATAGTCGCGAAAGATGTGGTTGAGCTCTTCCAGGCCGTCTTGCAGGTAGCGACCATTCTCCCAGTAGCTCGCCTCTATCTGTTCGCCCGTGTTGAGGTTGTGGACGGTGAGGGCGCGGTGGCTGGTGCTGCGGCTGGCCAGAGCGCTCTGCGGCAACAGACCGGCCGTCAGCAGGCAGCCCGTCCCCAGCAGCAGTTGACGACGACTCATCCCTTTATCCAGCATCTCCCTCTTTCCTCCCGTTCAAACAACCGTCTGACACTACCCGTCCGCTCGCCGGGGTGTCAAACCGACTGCTCATAAAATGACACCCGGGTAGCCCCGGGTGTCTCGAAGTGTGAATCCCCTCACGCCCCTTTGGGCCTAGAGAATTCGTTTGAAGCTGCCTTTATCGAAGCCATAGATGTCGTTGCGAAAGTGCTGTACCCCCTCCCCATCGACCCAGCTGCTCCAGTAGACGGTGAAAACGGGAATCGGGTTGGCCAGGGGCATCCAGCGGGTAGTGGTCTCCTTGAGCAATCCCTTGATCTCCTCCCTCTTGCGCGGTGTTGGCGCCAGCAACAGCTCGGCCAGGCTCTCGGCCTTCTCGACCCGAACACAACCCGAGCTCAGGGCCCGGGCCCCCTGCTCGAACAACCCCATCTTGGGCGTGGAGTGGAGGTAGATGGCATCGTTATTGGGCAGGTAGAACTTGTAGCGACCCAGGGCATTGTGATCCCCCGGCTTCTGCCGCAGACGATAGGGGAAACCGGAGGCGAGAGCGTGGCTCCACCCCTCGGGGGAGAAGGCGACCGGATTGCCCTCCCCGTCGATCACCTCGAGCTGCTGCTTGGCCAGGTAGTCGGGATCCTTGGCCAGCTTGGGCAGTATGTCCTTCTTCATGATGGAGCGGGGCACATGCCAGGCGGGGTTGATCACCACAGAGCGGATCTCGCTGGCCAGGATCGGCGTGGCCCGCAATTGCTGGCCGACGATGACCCGGCTGGTGAAGATCTCGCTGCCCTTCTCCACCACGCTCAGGCGGTAGTCGGGAATATTGACCAGCACATAACGCTGCTCGGGCAGGCGGTCAACCACATCACGGCGCCACAGGTTGCGCAGCAGCAGGCGGGCGCGGGACTCGGGGTCGGTGTTGAGCCACTGCTGGGTCTGCCGCCCGATGACGCCGTCGACGGTCAGACCGTGGCGAGACTGGAAAGCCTTGACCGCCTGCAGGGTGTCGCCATTGTAGAACGCTTCACTGGCGTGGGCCGAAGGCAGGTCCCCCAGCTCCACCAGTATCTTGCGGATCTCGGGCAGGGAGGGAGAGCTCTCCCCCTCGCGCAGGGTCGGAATGGCGACTCTCGGCCACTCGGTGGCCAGGGGCATGGCCACCAGCTTCTGCACTTCCCGGCGCACCGCCTCATACTCGGCGACCGCAGGGCGCAGGGCAAACACCCACTCGTGCAGACTCTGCCCGGTCTGATGGGGCAGTGGCTTGGAGAGATCCAGGGTCATGCTCCCGATCTGCTCTCGGGAGACGAAGTCGAGACCGCGCCACATCTGCTGGAAGCGGGTGAGCTTGATGAGCGCCTCGTCGTAGACGGGGCCTCTGTGTCCCTCCGCTGTGGCAGCGAGCTGCCGCCAGAGACGGACGAAATCGGGGTGCAACTGTGCCAGTGCGGCCTCAAACAGCTGCTGCTGCAGCTCCTCACGCGCCTCATCCTCGGCGCCCCAGTTGTGGGAGAGGCGCTCTGCCGCCTCCACCACGGGTGATGTCTCATCCGCCAAAGCGGCAGTGGCAGGCCAGCATCCGAGCCAGATCACGTTGACCAGAGCCAGCCAGAACCTCATTCCCATAGATACCTCAACAACACACAGTGGCCGCGACAGACTCCTCCCGTCACGGTTCGGATCGAATCGCCTCGGGGAAGTAGCGGCGCAAGAGCGCATCATACTCCGGGCTGGCCATAAAGACAGCCAGCTCCTGGTTGAAGCGGGCCACCTCCGAAGGGTCAAAACGCTGCTTGCTCATCATGAAACGAGCCGGCATGACAAATATCGGTTCCGAAAAGGGCACTATCTTGCCGAGCAGCCCCTCCTGATGCAACGCCCATCGGGTGGCCAACGCATCCCCGAGAAAGCCGTCGATACGCCCGCGCATCAACTTGCCGTAGTTTTGCGATTCATCCACCAGGGCGCTGATCCGATCCGGGTAACGGGCCACCAGGTTGGCAACCTCGGCGCCATAATAGAACTCCTTGGTGATGCCGAGACGGTGCCCCGCCGCCAGCCAGGCAGGAAGTGAACCATCGTCAAACTGGGCATCCCTGCGCACCCAGAGCATCGTCTTGCCTGGGCTATAGGGCTCGGAAAACCAGGCATAGCGCGATCGCTCATCATTGATAAAGGCCTCCATGGCGATGCTGAGCTCACCGATCTCCAACTCCTGCAGGTTGCGTTTCCAGGGTCGCTCGATAAACGTCACCTCGCACCCCAGCCGCCGGGCGACCCCCTGTAACACCTCAACCCCGTAACCCTGCATCGTCGCATCGGCGCCACGAAAGTGATACGGCGGCCATTGGTCATACCCCACCCGCCAGGGGGTGTCGCACAGCGCCCATCCCTGAGCACTGAAACACCCCCAGAGCCAGGCCCCCAGGATCCCTCTCTTGATACCTATTCCCATTCGTCGACTCTCTGCCTCCATGGCTGTCTCTGCCTGCATCATCAGGCCGCGGCAGGCGCTATTGGGCACGCCTGAATGACACAATAATTTGGTTAAAGGGCGAGCAAAATTTATTTTTGTGATCCACTATGCTTTTTCCATAAATTGATTAGCATGTGCGCTGAAAGGCCCTCCCCGGCACATTCAGTTATCGAGAGTTGTCATGTACAGAAAAGTTGGCTTCGCCTCTGCCATCCTGGCCCTGAGCGGTTTCTATCTCTACACCCTCTACCTGGCCGCCCACCCGCAGGTCAGCCTCTCCTATCGTCTCTATTATATGGAAGGCAAGACCCGCTTCTGGGAACACAACTCCGACATGGTTTACCACGCCGGCAACGAGCTCAATCTGAGCAAGCCGAGTCGCTTCCTCTCCCGGGAGGGGTGGGCAACCAAACCCAACGCCGCCGGTACCCGGCTCGAGGGTCAGGGGGGACTCTACTTTGTCCTGCCCAAACAGCCCGACCAGCTCACCGTGCTGGCCAAGGTAGAGAGCCCCAAGGCGGGCACTCTGGTCAAGGTAGCCCTGGGGCACGACTGGAGCACCACGGTCAAGCTGGCCAAGGAGGGACTCAACGAGATTCGCCTCAACCTGCCGGGCCAGTTGCTCAGCGCCGATCCCTCGCACCCCAACTTCCTGGCCATCTCCACCCCGGAGCCGCTCAACGTTCACTCGCTGCAGATGAAAGTGGCCCAATAATCACGGCCGGCCCCACCGGGGCCGGCAAGCTTCACCCGGTTCAGCACAACGTCACACAATAAGCGCTATCCGCCAAAATAAGGATGTCACCCATGTCGAATACTTCTTTCCGACTCTCCTTGGTCGTCCCCGTGTACAACGAGGAAGAGAGTATCGATGCCTTCATCGCCGCCATCGACAACGAGCTCGCCCCCCTCAAGGAGCAGCTGGAGATCGTCTTCGTCAACGATGGCAGCCGTGACCGCACCCGTGAAGTGGTCGAGCAGGCAATTGCCCGCGACCCGCGCGTCACCCTGGTCAACCTGGCCCGCAACTTCGGCAAGGAGGCGGCGCTGACCGCCGGTCTGCATCACGCCCAGGGGGATGCGGTGGTGCCCATGGACGTGGACCTGCAAGATCCGCCTGCCCTCATCCTCGAGTTCGTCAAGCTGTGGCAGAGCGGTGACTACGATACCGTCTACGGCATCCGGGTCGATCGCAGCGCCGATACCCCCTTGAAGCGCCTCACCGCCGGCGGCTTCTACCGCTTCTTCAACGCCCTCTCCACCCAGACCAAGTTGCCGGAGAATGCGGGGGACTTCCGCCTCATCGACCGTCGCGTGGTCGAGGCGATCAAGCAGTTGCCCGAGCGCAACCGCTTCATGAAGGGGCTCTTTGCCTGGGCGGGCTTTCGCTCCGTGGGCGTTCCCTATGAGCGTCCGGCCCGCCACGCCGGCGAGACCAAGTTCAACTACTGGAAGCTGTGGAACTTCGCCCTCGACGGTCTGCTGAGCTTCTCCAGCTGGCCCCTGCGGGTGTGGAGCTATGTGGGGGTCACCATCTCCCTGTTCGCCTTCCTCTACATCATCAAGATCGTCACCCAGGTGCTCTTCTTCGGCATCGACGTGCCCGGTTATGCCTCCCTGATGTCGGTGGTGCTGTTCCTCGGTGGCATCCAGCTCATCTCCCTCGGGGTGATCGGTGAGTACATCGGCCGCATGTTTGTCGAAGTCAAACAGCGCCCTGTCTACCTCATCGAAGGCGTCTACGGTGAGTATGCCCGCCGTGCCGCCGAGAGCGACGAGGAGCAGGGCGCCGCATGATCTCCCGTGATGAGTTCTGGCGTCTGGTACGCTTTGGCTTCGTCGGTGGTGGCGCCACCCTGGTGGATCTGGGCACCTCGTTCGCCCTCTTCCACCTCTGGCCCGGCATCTCTGAGCATCTGGTGACCACCTTGGCCTTCGCCGTGGCCTTCTGGTTCTCCTTCTTCGGCCACCGCTACATCACCTTCCAGAAACAGGGTGCCGCCAGCAAGTTTCTGCTGGTCGCCCTCTTCTCCCTGGCGGTGCGCAACCTGATCCTCAGTGCCTTGCTGTGGGGTGGCCTGGCGGGCCTCTTGCCGGTGGTGATAGCGACCCTGACCGTGACCGTACTGACCTATCTTCTCTCCCGAATCTGGGTGTTTGCCTGATGAGTGACCTTGCACTGACGGGGCCCTACCGCCCCTCCCTGCGACTCAGCCGCCAGGATTGGTGGCTGGTGATTGCCGCCTTCCTGCTGAGCCGCATCGCCCTCTATGGATTGGCCTATGCCGGCGTCCAGCTCTACGGTAACCCCGAGCTGGGACCGCTCCAGGCCTATTGCCAGTTCGACTGCGTCTGGTTCATGCGCATCATAGAGAACGGCTACGATCTCTATCCCCGCTGGCTGAGCAAGGGCAATGCCGCCAACTGGGCCTTCATGCCTCTCTATCCCATGCTGAGCAGCCTGGTCTCGGACCTGCTCGGGGGCGACTCCCTGACCGCCCTGATGCTGGTCGCCAACCTTGCCTTCTTCCTCGCCCTGCCAGCCATGCTGCTGGTACTTCGCCAGCTCAAACTGAGCGAAGGGAGTGCCCGCTTCGGGGTCTGGCTGCTGGCCTTCTCCCCCTTCTCGGCCTACTTCGTCTCGGGCTATACCGAGCCCATGTTCATGCTGTTTATGCTGCTCATGTTCCTGTTTGCCTACCGGCAGCAGTGGATCCTGGTCGGCCTCATCGGTGTGCTCATCTCGGGGACCCGCAACCTCGGCGTCATGATGGTCTTCCCGGTGCTGATCCTGGCCCTGCAGGCCTACGGCTGGCGCGAGTTCTTCCGCTTTACCGAGAACGCCTTCAAGGTGGTCTTTGCCCTCTGGATGATCCCCCTTGGCCTGTTTGCCTACATGTTCTATCTCTACCACCTCACCGGTGATGCCTTCGCCTTCAAACATATCCAGGTGGCATGGGGACGGGGGATGGACAACCCTATCGACTGGTGGCTGACCGGCTTCGAGCTGGGGGGGCGCAAACTCTATCTCTCCATCATGGTGATGTTCGGTTGGGCCCTGAACCTCTGGCTCTTCAGCCAGAAGCGCTGGGCAGAGGGGACCCTGATGTTTATCTGCTGCACCATCCCCCTGATGACGGGCCTCAACGCCATACCGCGTTACATGTTTGGCCTCTACCCGACCCTGCTGGCCATCGTCCTCATCACCGAGCGCTGGCCGGCCATTCGCCCCGCCGTGCTGGCCGTGAGCGGCATGGTGGCCTCTTTTATCGCCATCGCCTTCGTCAACGCCAAGTTCTTTACCGTCTAAACCAAAGCGGGGTCCTGAAGGGCCCCGCTTTTTTCTATCCCCTTGAAACCGTTGTCATTTCAAGGCGGCTCACAGTTCCGCATCCTGCCAGTCCCCCCCGACCACTGTGCTGCCTAGAATGGGCCAAACCCCATTTATCGCCTGCATCAAAGGATGGTCTATGCGCCCCTCACTCACCCCGCTCTGCCTGGCCCTGCTGTCGGCGCTGCCCGCCGCGACCCATGCCGGGACGCCTCTTTTTCTGACTGTGGATGGCACTCAAGTCGCCACCCCCTTTAGCGACGGCAAGCTGGTTCACTCCCTCACCAAGGGGAGCTACCGCATTCAGATTGCCGATGCGGGGCACAGCTGTGGCAGCACCTATGGCCCGAACCAGAGCGGGCCGCTGCCCTTCGGCACCGCCCAACCCATGAGCGACTGCGCCAAAGACCAGAGCTTCACCCTGCGGGTCATGTTGCCGGGGGAGTATGAGTTCACCTTCGATCAGGCGCACGCCACCCTCAAGGTGCTGCGCGCCACCAAGAAGACGGTCGTCAAACGCGCTCCGCCCGAGGTGCCCTGCAGCAAGTGGGACGGGGGGCCGGTCACCACCTCCCTCGAGGGCGTCTGGCCGGACGGCACCCGGCTGCGGGATGCCTACTCGGGCCAGGAGGCCGTGGTGCAGGGGGGCAAGATCACCCTGACTCCGGCGGCCAGCAGCGAAGGCATACTGTTGCTCGAGCCGGTCACCCAGGCCAAGCCGGCCCCCTTTAGCTGGGATCAGGCCAGCGTCTACTTCCTCCTGACCGACCGCTTCCACAACGGAGACCCAAGCAACGACCACAGCTTCGGCCGCCAGAAGGATGGCAAGGACGAGGTGGCCACCTGGCACGGCGGCGACTTCAAGGGGCTGACCGAGAAGCTCGACTACATCAAGAGCCTCGGCATGAACGCCATCTGGATCACTCCTATGGTGGAGCAGGTGCATGGCTTCATCGGTGGTGGCGAGCAGGGGAGCTTCCCCTTCTATGCCTACCACGGCTACTGGGCCCTCGACTTCACCAAAATCGATCCCAACTATGGGGACGAGGAGAGCCTGCGCACCCTGGTGGACGAGGCCCACAAACGCGGTCTGCGCATCATACTGGACGTGGTGATGAACCACGCCGGCTACGCCACCCTGGGGGATCTGCAGGATCTCGATCTTGCCTCCCTCACGGCGCAGCGCGACAAGCTGCCGGCGCGCTGGAACAGCTGGACCCCGAGCGGCGGCCTCAACTGGCATGGCTACAACCAGTTTATCAACTACCAGTCGAACGACTGGAGCCGGTGGTGGGGCGCCGACTGGGTGCGTGCCGACCTGCCAGGCTACCCCAAGCCGGGTAACGACGACGTGCAGGGATCGGTGGCCGGACTGCCCGATTTTCTCACCGAGTCCACCGAGGCGGTGGATCTGCCCGAGTTTCTCAAGCACAAGGCCGACACCCGTGCCAGAACCATTCCCAATGCGAGCGTGAGCGACTACCTCATCGCCTGGCACACCGACTGGGTACGCCGCTTTGGTATCGACGGCTTTCGGGGTGATACGGTCAAACATCTGGAGCCCGCCGTCTGGGCCAGGCTGAAACAGGCGGGCAGCGAGGCGCTCCGGGAGTGGAAGGCGGCCAACCCCGACAAGAAGATCGACGATCTCCCCTTCTACATGGTCGGTGAGGTGTGGGATCACGGGGTGAGCAAGGATCTCTGGTACGACAACGGCTTCGACTCGGTCATCAACTTCGACTACCAGAGAGAAGGCGCCCTTACCCATGCCCAGTGCATGAGCCAGGCCGAGGAGACCTATGCCTCCTACGCCAGGCGCATCAACGGCGATGCAAGCTTCAACGTGCTGAGCTACATCTCCTCCCACGATACCAAGCTCTTCTTCGGGGACTATCAGGACGTGGGTCTGCAAAAGCGGGTGGCCAACAGCTTCCTGCTGCTGCCGGGCGGGGTGCAGGTCTACTATGGTGACGAGTCTGGCCGGGGTCTGGCCAAGGATGGGGGCGTGTTCGATCAGGCCCTGCGCGCCGACATGAACTGGGGCGAGCTCGGCCAGGGTGAGAAGGCGGGCTTGCTGCGCCACTGGCAGAAGCTCGGTCAGTTCCGTGCCGCCCATCCGGCCATCGCCGCCGGCAGCCACCGGAAGCTCTCCGGCGCGCCCTACGCCTTCGTGCGAGAGCAGGGAGAAGACAAGGTGGTGGTGGTCTTCGCCGGTCGCTCATAAGCCTGCAGCGGCCTTCCTGGCAAGCAGAGATAAAAAAAGCCGCCCAATCGGGCGGCTTCTTCTTGGGCATGCCTTACTCGGCAGCCGGCTCTTCGGCGGCAGCGGCAGGTGCAGCTTCGGCAGCCGGCGCGGCGGCCTCGGCGTTGGCTTCCTTGATGGAGAGGCGCACGCGACCCTGACGGTCCACTTCCAGCACCTTCACCTTGACCATGTCACCGATGTTCAGGTAGTCGGCCACGTTCTGCACGCGCTCTTCGGTGATCTGGGAGATGTGCACCAGACCATCCTTGCCAGGCAGGATGTTGACGAAGGCACCGAAGTCGGCCAGACGCACGACCTTACCTTCGTAGATGCGGCCCACTTCCACCTCGGCGGTGATGGCTTCGATGCGGCGAATGGCTTCCTTGGCGGCATCGCCATCCACGGCGGCGATACGCACGGTACCGTCGTCATCGAGCTCGATGTTGGTGCCGGTCTCTTCGGTCAGGGCACGGATCACGGAGCCACCCTTACCGATGACGTCCTTGATTTTCTCCGGGCTGATCTTGATGGTGTGGATACGCGGAGCGAAATCGGAGATCTCGTCGCGCGGGGCGTTGATAGCCTGATCCATCACCTTCAGGATGTGCAGACGCGCGTCACGGGCCTGCTTCAGGGCGATCTCCATGATCTCCTTGGTGATACCCTCGATCTTGATGTCCATCTGCAGGGCGGTCACGCCCTCGGTGGTACCGGCAACCTTGAAGTCCATATCGCCCAGGTGATCTTCGTCACCCAGGATGTCGGACAGCACGACGAAGCCGTCTTCTTCCTTCACCAGACCCATGGCGATGCCGGCAACGGAGGCCTTGATCGGCACACCGGCGTCCATCAGGGCCAGGGAAGTACCACAGACGGAGGCCATGGAGGAGGAGCCGTTGGATTCGGTGATCTCAGACACCACACGCACCACGTACGGGAACTCGTCGGCGCTCGGCATCACGGCGGCAACGCCACGCTTGGCCAGACGACCGTGGCCGATTTCGCGGCGCTTGGGGCTGCCCATCATGCCGGTCTCGCCGACGCAGTAGGGCGGGAAGTTGTAGTGCAGCATGAAGCGGTCGGCACGATTGCCGGTCAGCTCGTCGATGTTCTGGGCATCGCGCTCGGTACCCAGGGTGGCAACCACCATGGCCTGAGTCTCACCACGGGTGAAGAGGGCAGAGCCGTGGGTACGCGGCAGCACGCCGGTGGCCACGTTCAGGGCGCGCACCATGTGCGGGTCACGACCGTCGATACGCGGCTCGCCGCGCACCACACGACCACGAACGATGCGGCTTTCCAGGTTGTGGAACTCTTCGCCGATCTTCTTCGGGTCCAGGGTCTCGTCGGCGGCGATCAGCTGCTCGATGACACGTTGCTTGATGCCACCGATGGTCTCGTAACGCACGGCCTTCTCGGTGATGCGGTAGGCTTCGCCGAGCTCGGCGGTGGCCAGCTCGGCAACCTTGTCCTTCAGCGCCTGGTTAACGGCCGGAGCCACCCAGTTCCACGGCTTGGCACCGGCTTCGGCGGCAAACTCGTTGATGGCAGCGATGACGGTCTGCATCTGCTCGTGGCCATAGACCACGGCGCCCAGCATGACGTCTTCCGGCAGCACGGAGGCCTCGGATTCCACCATCAGCACAGCGCTGGCGGTACCGGCAACGACCAGATCCAGCTGGCTGGTTTCCAGCTCCTTCATGGTCGGGTTCAGCAGGTACTGACCGTTCATGTAACCGACGCGGGCTGCGCCGATCGGGCCATTGAAAGGAATGCCGGAAACGGCCAGAGCGGCAGAGGCGCCGATCATGGCAACGATGTCCGGAGACACCTGCGGGTTCACGGACATCACGGTGGCCACTACCTGAACCTCATTGAGGAAGCCTTCCGGGAACAGCGGACGGATCGGGCGGTCGATCAGGCGGGCGATCAGGGTCTCGCCTTCACTCGGACGGCCTTCACGACGGAAGAAACCACCCGGGATACGGCCGGCGGCGTAGGTACGCTCCTGATAGTTGACGGTGAGCGGGAAGAAGTCACGACCGGCGTCGGCCTCCTTCTTGCCTACCACGGTGACGAACACGCAGGTGTCGTCCATGCTGACCATGACCGCGCCGGTGGCCTGGCGGGCCATCATGCCGGTTTCGAGAGTAACGGTGTGTTGACCGTACTGGAATGACTTAACGGTAGGATTCACGTGAATTTCCTTTTATCAATTTGGCCTTTCAAATTCGCGCACAAGTATACTTGATTCGAATTAAAAGGTAAGCGCTGCAACCGCACGCTTGATGCGCCTTAACGAAAAAAGGGGGAACCTGACGGTTCCCCCTTTTCCAACGAAATCGTGCGGTCGATTAGCGACGCAGACCCAGCTTGGCGATCAGCGCAGCGTAACGAGCGTTGTCTTTACGCTTCAGGTAGTCCAGCAGCTTACGACGCTGGGAAACCATGCGCAGCAGACCGCGACGACCGTGGTGGTCTTTGGCGTGCTGCTTGAAGTGGCCTTGCAGGTGGTTGATCTGAGCAGTCAGCAGGGCAACCTGAACTTCCGGAGAACCGGTGTCGTTGGCGCCACGAGCGTGTTCGGCTACGATCTGAGCCTTGATTTCAGCATTTAGAGACATGTGTCTACTCCAGCTAGAGTGTTTAAAGGTTCACAGCCGATCTCTAATTCAGCCGTGAAATGAGGGCGGTATCATACCATCTTTGCCGCACTTGGCAACGCTGCATGACACCCGCCGAACATTACTCTTCGTCAGCGCCGAGGCGAACCAGACGACGGGGAGCCACGCGGCCATCGTCATCGATCTCGCCAACGCCGATGAACTCGCGCTCGGGTCCGACCGTCATGCGCACCTGACCGCTCTGGGGTGCCCCCGCCACCTGGACCGCCTGGCCCTGGTTGACGTAGGCGGCCACCGCCGGCAGCAGATTCACCTCGGGCAGGGAGGCCACGGCGGTGTCCATCGGCAGCAGCAGCGGATCCAGGTGCTCGCGCGGCGGCACTGTCTGGGCACGGGCGTGCTCCAGGATGCACTCGAGCTGCTCCAGGGTCAGCATCCGATCGTACGGATAGCTGGCCACCTGAGTGCGACGCAGGGCAGTGACGTGGGCGCCACAGCCGAGCAGCTCACCGAGATCGTCCACCAGGGAGCGGATGTAGGTACCCTTGCTGCAGTGCACCTCCATCTTGATCTCGTCTCCCTCCACGCTGATGAGCTTGAGCTCATAGATGGTGATGGGGCGAGCCTCGCGCTCGATGACGATCCCTTCGCGGGCATACTCATAGAGCGGGCGACCGTTGTGCTTGAGCGCCGAGTACATGGACGGCACCTGCATGATGGGGCCACGGAACTTGTCCAGCGCCTCAATGATGTCACCGGTAGCCACATTGACCGGACGCTCGCTGACCACTTCCCCGTCCGCGTCGCTGGTGTTGGTGCGCACGCCAAGCTTGGCGGTCACCTGATAACGCTTGTCGGCGTCCAGCAGGAACTGGGAGAACTTGGTCGCCTCACCGAGGCAGATGGGCAACATGCCGGTGGCCAGGGGATCCAGAGCACCGGTGTGGCCCGCCTTGGCGGCGTTATAGATACGCTTGACCTTCTGCAACACATCGTTGGAGGTCAGGCCGGTCGGCTTGTCGAGCAGCAGGATGCCGTGAACCTCACGGCCCTTGAAACGACGTCTACGAGACATCTCAGGCGTTATCCTCAGTTGTGTCATCCGCCACATCGTCCTCACGACCGGATTCGGCCATGCGACGCTTGTCCTCACGGATGGTGTTGGTCACCAGGTTGGACATGCGCATCCCTTCCACCAGGGTCTCGTCATAGAAGAAGCGCAGCTCGGGCACCACGCGCAGACGCATGGCGCTGCCCAGCAGACTACGGATGTAGCCGGCGGCCTCACCGAGGGCGGTCAGGGCCTCTTTGATGCGCTCGGGATCGTTGTCGAGCTGCAGGAAGGTGACATATACCTTGGCATAGTTGAGGTCACGGGAGACCTCTACGTCAGAGACGGTCACCATGCCGAAACGCGGGTCTTTCACCTCACGTTGCAGGATCAGCGCGATTTCACGCTGGATCTGCTGTCCGACCCGACGGGTCCGACTGAATTCTCTCGCCATGTTTTTACACCTGCGATAAAGGGGGGCCGCAGCCCCCCATCTTGAACCTTCGAATTACAGAGAGCGCTTGATTTCCACGGTCTCGTAGACTTCGATCTGGTCGCCAACGCGGACGTCGTTGTAGTTCTTCACCGCGATGCCGCACTCGTAGCCATTCTTGACTTCGTTGACGTCATCCTTGAAGCGACGCAGGGACTCCAGCTCGCCTTCGTAGATGACCACGTTGTCACGCAGCACACGGATACGGTTGGAGCGCTTGACCACGCCCTCGGTGACCATACAACCGGCAACGGCACCGAACTTGGGCGACTTGAACACGTCGCGCACTTCGGCCAGACCGATGATCTCCTGCTTGTACTCCGGCGCCAGCATGCCGCTCATGGCCTGCTTCACTTCGTCGATCAGATCATAGATGACGGAGTAGTAGCGCAGATCCAGGCTCTCGGCCTCGATCACCTTGCGCGCAGAGGCGTCGGCACGGACGTTGAAGCCCACCAGGATGGCGCTGGACGCGGCCGCCAGGGTGGCGTCGGTCTCGGTGATACCACCGACACCGGAGCCGACGATCTTCACCTTCACCTCGTCGGTGGAGAGCTTGACCAGGGCGTCGCAGATCGCTTCCACGGAACCCTGTACGTCGGCCTTCAGGACCACGTTCACCTCGGAGACTTCGCCTTCGGTCATGTTGGCGAACATGTTCTCCAGCTTGGCCTTCTGCTGGCGAGCCAGCTTGACCTCGCGGAACTTGCCCTGACGATAGAGAGCCACTTCACGGGCCTTCTTCTCGTCACGCACGACGGTGGCTTCGTCACCGGCAGAGGGAACACCGGAGAGACCCAGGATCTCGACCGGCAGGGAGGGACCAGCCTCCTTGATCTCTTTGCCCAGCTCGTCACGCATGGCACGCACACGGCCGTACTCGAGGCCACACAGCACGATGTCGCCTTGACGCAGGGTACCTTCCTGCACCAGTACGGTGGCAACCGGACCACGACCCTTGTCGAGGAAGGACTCGATGACCACGCCGTTGGCCATGCCGTCGACCACGGCCTTGAGCTCCAGCACTTCGGACTGGATCAGAATGGCCTCCAGCAGGTCGTCGATGCCCTGACCGGACTTGGCGGAGACGTGCACGAACTGGCAGTCACCACCCCAGTCTTCGGACATGACGTCGTAGCGGGCCAGCTCGGTCTTGACGCGATCCGGATCCGCTTCCGGCTTGTCGATCTTGTTGACCGCAACAACCAGCGGCACACCGGCCGCCTTGGCGTGCTGGATGGCCTCGATGGTCTGCGGCATCACGCCGTCGTCCGCCGCCACCACCAGGACCACGATATCGGTCGCCTTGGCACCACGAGCACGCATGGAGGTAAAGGCCGCGTGACCCGGGGTATCCAGGAAGGTGATCATGCCGCTTTCGGTCTTAACGTGGTAAGCACCGATATGCTGGGTAATGCCACCGGCTTCGCCTGCGGCGACCTTGGCCTTACGGATGTAGTCCAGCAGGGAGGTCTTACCGTGGTCGACGTGACCCATGATGGTGACAACCGGCGCGCGCGGCTTGGCTTCGGAGGTCTCGTCACGATCGGACAGCACCGCCTCTTCCAGCTCGTTCTCACGACGCAGCACCACCTTGTGACCCATCTCCTCGGCGACCAGCTGAGCGGTCTCCTGGTCGATCACCTGGTTGATGGTGGCCATGGCACCCATCTTCATCATCACCTTGATGACTTCAACGCCCTTGACGGCCATCTTGTTGGCCAGCTCGGCCACTGTGATGGTCTCGCCGATGATGACGTCACGGTTGACCGCGGCAGCCGGCTTGTTGAAGCCGTGCTTCATGGCGTTCGGGGTGGCCATCTTGCCACGCTTGCCCTTGCGAGCACGCGGGTTGCGATCGTCGCGGTCATCGTCGCGGCGGCCGGTCTTCTTCGGCCCCTTGGCGGCGGTAGCACCACGGCGACGGCTCTCTTCCTTGCTGTCCTGCTCGTCTTCGGCGGCACGGGCATGCATGGAGGTAGTGACGTGGTAGTCTCCGCTCTCGGTGGCACGCTTGGCCTCTTCCTCGGCCCAACGGGCCGCATTCTCTTCAGCCATCAGGCGGGCTTCTTCCGCCTTCTTGGCTGCCAGTTCTTCCGCCTTCTGAAGGGCGGTCGCTTCTTGTTGGCGCTTCAGTTCTTCTGCTTCGCGCTTGGCCATCTTCTCTGCCTCTTGCTGAGCTTTGCTATCGGCTGCGTTCGCTGGCTGCTGCTGAGCCTGGCGAGCCTTTTTCTCTGCCTCGATACGCGCCTTTTCCTCAGCTTCCAGGCGAGCCTGCTCAGCCACACGGCGAGCCTTCTCTTCCGCCTCGTTGCGAGCCTTTTCTTCGGCCTCGCGACGAGCCTTCTCTTCCGCTTCCAAACGCGCTTTTTCTTCGGCTTCCTGACGCTGTTCTTCTTCCAGCGCCGAGCGTCTTACATAGGTGCGAGACTTGCGCACCTCTACCTGTACTTCCTTGCTCTTGCCACCAGTCCCCTGAACACTCAGGGTGCTCTTGGTCTTGCGCTGCAAGGTCATACGGGCAGGGGCGGCACTCGCCTCTTCACCGTGTTGCTTCTTCAGATGGGTCAACAGAGCCTGTTTCTCGGACTCGCTAACCATGTCATCGGCCTTGCTCTTGTCGATACCGGCCGCAGCAAACTGCTGGAGAAGACGATCAACCGGCGTGTCGATGTCAGTGGCAAGTTGTTTTACTGATACTTCTGCCATTCATATACCTCCGTTGATCTCGTACTTAGGACTGCTCTCCGAACCAGCAGATGTTGCGAGCAGCCATGATCAGCTCACCGGCCTTCTCGGCGGTCAGCCCTTCAATATCGGCAAGGTCGTCGATGCCCTGCTCGGCCAGGTCTTCCAGGGTGCCGATACCACGGCCCGCCAGGGCATAACCGACGGCGGTGGAGAGCCCTTCGAGAGCCAGCAGCTCCTCGGTCGGCTCGACGGCTTCCTTGGACTCTTCGCTGGCCAGGGCCTTGGTGGTCAGGGCTGCCTTGGCACGGCCGCGCAACTCTTCGACCATGTCTTCGTCCAGACCGTCGATGGCGAGCAGCTCGTTGACCGGCACGTAAGCGATCTCCTCCAGGGTGGAGAAGCCCTCTTCCATCAGCATCTCGGCGAAATCGTCATCGATATCCAGGGTGCTGGTGAAGAGGTTCATGATGCGGTCGTTCTCGGCCTGGTGCTTGGCACGCATGTCCTCGACGGTCATGACGTTGAGCTCCCAACCGGTCAGCTGGGAAGCCAGGCGCACGTTCTGACCGTTACGGCCGATGGCCTGGGCCAGATTGGCCGCTTCGACGGCAATATCCATGGTGTGATTGTCTTCATCGACCACGATGGAGGCCACATCGGCCGGCGCCATGGCGTTGATCACATACTGGGCCGGATTGTCATCGTACAGCACGATGTCGGCACGCTCGCCACCCAGCTCCGCGGAGACGGCCTGGACACGGGCACCACGCATGCCGATACAGGCACCGATAGGATCGATGCGGCGATCGTTGGTCTTGACGGCGATCTTGGCACGGGAGCCCGGATCGCGGGCGGCGCCCATGATCTGAATCATCTCTTCGCCGATCTCCGGCACTTCGATGCGAAACAGCTCTTTGAGGAAATCCGGGCTGGAGCGGCTGACAAACAGCTGGGAGCCACGGGCCTCGGGACGCACGGCATAGAGCAGACCACGCACACGGTCACCCGGGCGGAAGGTCTCGCGCGGGAGCATGTCATCACGGAAGATAACGGCTTCGGCGTTGCTGCCCAGATCCAGCACCACGTTCTCGCGGTTGCTCTTCTTGACCACACCGCTGATGATGGTGCCTTCTTTATCCTTGAACTGCTCGACGACCTGGGAACGCTCGGCTTCGCGCACTTTTTGCACGATCACCTGCTTGGCAGTCTGGGTGGTGATACGGTCGAAGGTGACAGATTCAATCTGATCCTCAACGTACTCGCCCACCTGAATCTCGGGCTCTTCAACCTGAGCGGCTTCCAGGGTGATCTCGGCGTACGGGTTTTCCATCTCGGCCTGGTCGGCAATGACTTTCCAGCGACGGAAGGTGTCGAAATCCCCGGTCTTGCGATCGATGGCGACGCGCACTTCGATCTCGCCTTCATATTTTTTCTTGGTCGCGGTGGCCAGAGCAGTCTCCAGCGCCTGGAAGATCTTCTCGCGGGGAACGGCCTTCTCGTTGGATACGGCGTCAACGACCAGCAAAATCTCTTTATTCATGTGGAAAAGCCTCGTTAACCAAAGTGCGGAACTATGTTGGCCTTCTGGATATTGGTGAAAGCCAGCACTTCGTCCTTACCATCTACCGTCAAGGTGATCATGTCCCCCTCGACAGACTTGATTACGCCTTTGAACTTGCGGCGGTTATTTGTTGCCATCCGAAGCGTTACCGCCGCCTCCTGGCCAATGTATTTCTCGTAGTGGGCGACCTTGAACAGGAGTCGATCCAGCCCGGGTGAGGAGACTTCGAGGTAATACTCCTCGCTGATGGGATCCTCTACATCGAGCAGAGCCCCCGCCTGATAACTCACCTCGGCGCAGTTTTCGACAGAAACCCCATTCTCGCTGTCAATGAAGACACGCAAGGTGGAGTGCTTGCCGGCGCGCACAAACTCGATGCCCCACAACTCGAAGCCCAGGGCCTGGATCGGCGCCTCGAGCAGCTCGGTCAAACGTTGTTCCAACGTAGCCAAAGTCACCCTCCGAAAAACAAAAAAAGGGCATAAAGCCCATGTCAGATCAGGTCAGCGTAAAACACACATAACAAAAAGCCCCGATATCAAATCGGGGCTTGGCGCTTTACCCTGATTGTCGCCTCGCAGCGACCGCACCCTGAGCAATGGGATGCGTGAAATTTGGTTGCGGGGGCCGGATTTGAACCGACGACCTTCGGGTTATGAGCCCGACGAGCTACCAGGCTGCTCCACCCCGCGTCCGAAATCGTGCGAGATTATAGCCATGTCAAAACTCAGGTTCAAGATTTGACTGGCTTCCTCAACCCTCAGGCTGAGGTCACTTCAATTGGTGCCGTGGGCGGGACTCGAACCCGCACACCCTAGGGCACTACCCCCTCAAGATAGCGTGTCTACCAATTTCACCACCACGGCATAAACCTTTAGTTGGGGACGTCAGCGTCTTTCTTTACCGGCGCTTCGGTCTTCTCAACCTGCTGAGGTTGTTGCAGGTTTTCCCAACCACTACCCTGAGTTCCCTTGTGAGTAGACATGTTGCCAAGCACCAGACTAATCACGAAAAACAGCGTAGCCAAAATCGCAGTTGTACGGGTCAGGAAGTTACCTGAACCGGAGGAACCGAAGATGGTATTCGATGCCCCGGCGCCGAAGGAGGCACCCATATCAGCTCCCTTACCTTGCTGAACCATCACCAGGCCAATCAGACCCAGAGACACCAACAGATAAAGAACCAACAGAATTTCGTACATTTCACTTACCTTTTCGGAAGGAGGGTCACCACCCTACCAGGTTTTCATCACCTCGTCGCTTACTCGCGGCAGGCTTGAATCCTCACTCCCTTGCGAAAGCGAGGCAGATAATATCGACCCCCCACCGCACTGACAAGCACTTTTTTGAAGTTTTTGAATCGTTTGAACAAGATACAATCAAGGCGACTAAAAAGCCGCCTCGACTGGTGATTAGATCGCCGATTTTACCCGTTCAGCGATCCGCTCTGCCATCGCACGCACCTGATCTTCGTGCTCCCCTTCCACCATGACCCGGATCAGGGGTTCGGTGCCTGACTTGCGCAGCAGCACACGGCCGCGACCGGCCAGCTCCTGCTCAACCAGGGCAACCTCCCCCTGTACCGCCTCGGAGGAGAGAGGATCCTGTCCTTCCCCATAACGAACGTTGATCAGGATCTGGGGGAACTTGGACATACCGGAGCGCAGCTTGGCCAGGGGCATCTCGGCGGCACGCATGGCCCCCAGCACCTGCAGGGCCGCCACGATACCGTCACCCGTGGTGGTCTGATCGAGACAGATGATGTGGCCGGAGTTCTCACCCCCGATGCGCCACCCCTTCTCCTCCATCATCTCGAGAACGTAGCGATCCCCAACCTTGGCGCGGGCAAACGGAATGCCCAGGGTCTGCAGCGCCAGCTCCAGGCCCATGTTGGCCATCAGGGTACCGACCACCCCTCCCTTGAGTCGGCCATTACGCAGGGCATCGCGGGCGATGATATAGAGGATCTCGTCACCGTCTATGATGTAGCCCGTGTGATCGACCATCACCAGACGGTCACCGTCGCCGTCGAAGGCAACCCCGAGGTCGGCCTTGCTCTCGATCACCTTGGCCGCCAGGGCATCCGGTGCCGTCGAGCCCACACCTTCATTGATGTTGAGACCGTTTGGCTCGCAACCCATGGCGATCACCTCAGCACCCAGCTCGCGGAACACAGAGGGGGCGATATGATAGGTCGCCCCGTGACCACAATCGACGACGATGCGCAGCCCATCCAGATTCAACTTGGAGGGGAAGGTGCTCTTGCAGAACTCGATGTAGCGGCCGGCGGCATCTTCGATACGCACCGCCTTGCCCAGCAGCGCCGAATCGACACAGGTGAGAGGGTGATCCAGTTCGGCCTCGATGGCCAGCTCAACCTCGTCAGGCAGCTTGGTGCCATCGGCGGAGAAGAACTTGATGCCGTTGTCGTAGTAGGGGTTATGGGAGGCGCTGATGACGATACCCGCCTCGGCACGGAAGGTACGGGTCAGGTAGGCGACGGCAGGAGTCGGCATGGGGCCAAGCAGGGTGGCCTTGAGACCGGCGGCGGAAAGACCCGCCTCCAGCGCTGCCTCCAGCATATAGCCGGAGATGCGGGTATCCTTGCCGATCAGCACCTTCTTGGTGCCTTTCTTGGAGAGCACCTTGCCGGCGGCCCAACCCAGTTTCATCACAAACTCGGGGGTGATCGGATAGTCACCCACCTTCCCGCGCACACCGTCGGTGCCAAAGTATTTTCTTGCCATTATTGTTGTACTCATCTTACTCGGAATAAAAATCGTGACCCGTCATGGTCATCCAAGCGACACGCAGGGCATCCATGGTGGGTTGTACGTCATGAACGCGGATGATGCGGGCCCCCTTCTGCATCCCCAGCACGGCACAAGCCAGGCTGCCAGAGAGACGCTCGGAGACAGGACGTTCAAGCAGGTTGCCTATCATAGACTTTCTCGACATCCCCACCAAGAGCGGCACTCCCAGCACCAACAGTTCATCCTGTCTCGCCAGAAGCTGATAGTTGTGCTCCAGGCTCTTGCCAAAGCCGTAACCGGGGTCGAGCAGCAGCCGCGCCCTCGGGATACCCGCCTCAAGACAGGCCTCGATACGCTGCTCGAAGAAGATGGCGACCTCTGCGAGCAGATCCTCATAGTGAGGGGCCACTTGCATGGTCCTCGGTTGCCCCTGCATATGCATCAGACAGACAGGCACCGCCGCCTCAACCGCTGCAGCCAGAGCCCCCGGCTCCTGCAGGGCGCGCACATCGTTGATGAGATGAGCGCCGGCGCGGCAACCCTCACGCATCACCACCGCCTTGGAGGTGTCGAGGGAGATCAACACCTCCAGCTCGGCAGAGAGGGCCTCGATCACAGGGATGACCCGATCCAGCTCCTCCTGCTCGCTCACATCCGGGGCGCCTGGGCGGGTAGACTCCCCACCCACATCGATCAGGGTCGCCCCTTGGGCAACCATCTCGCGGGCATGAGCCAGGGCATTGTCCAGATGATGCCAACGTCCGCCATCGGAAAATGAATCCGGGGTTACATTGAGAATGCCCATCACATGGGGCCGCTCGAGGGAGAGGTGCAGACCCTTGCTTTCCAGCAGCATATAAATCCTTCATGTCTTGGGGAAAAAGAAAACCCCGGGCAAGCCCGGGGTTGATGATGTGCGATTTACTGGGCCGGCAGATCGTTGGCCTTGTTGATGTCGCTCTCCGGCTTGGCACTGCCCTGTGTGGCAGGCTCGGCATCGGCAGGGGTACCGCCCTGAGGAGTGTCACCGTGTTCGTCGTGCCAGTTGCTGGGAGCCCGGACCTCGCGACGGGCCATCAGATCGTCGATCTGCTTGGCGTCTATGGTCTCGTACTTCATCAGGGCATCCTTCATGGTATGAAGGATATCCATGTTGTCGATCAGCATCTGCTTGGCACGATCGTAGTTGCGATCGATCACCTGCTTCACCTCGGCATCGATGATGCGAGCGGTATCGTCGGACATATGCTTGGCCTTGGCCATGCTGCGGCCGAGGAACACTTCCCCTTCCTCTTCGGCATAGAGCATGGGACCGAGACGCTCGGACATCCCCCACTGGGTCACCATCTTGCGAGCGATATCGGTAGCGCGCTCGATGTCGTTGGAGGCACCGGTCGATACCTTCTCGGCACCATAGATGAGCTCTTCCGCCAGACGGCCACCGTAGAGACTGGAGATCATGGACTCCAGATGCTGCTTGGAGTGACTCCAGCGATCCTGCTCCGGCAGGTACATGGTCACCCCCAGGGCACGACCACGAGGAATGATAGAGACCTTGTAAACCGGGTCATGATCCGGCACCAGGCGACCGATAATGGCGTGTCCGGCCTCGTGGTAGGCGGTCATCTCCTTCTCGGACTCTTTCATCACCATGGAGCGGCGCTCGGCACCCATCATGATCTTGTCCTTCGCCTTCTCAAACTCGGCCATGGAGACCACGCGGCGGTTCTCACGGGCAGAGAAGAGAGCGGCCTCATTCACCAGGTTGGCCAGGTCGGCACCGGAGAACCCGGGAGTACCGCGGGCGATCAGCGCCGCATTGACGTCATCGGCCAACGGTACCTTGCGCATGTGTACCTTGAGGATCTGTTCACGACCGCGCACATCCGGCAGGCCTACCACGACCTGGCGGTCAAATCGGCCAGGACGCAGCAGTGCCGGATCCAATACGTCCGGACGGTTGGTCGCTGCGATGACGATGATACCTTCGTTACCTTCGAAGCCGTCCATCTCGACCAGCATCTGGTTGAGGGTCTGCTCACGCTCGTCATGGCCACCGCCGAGACCGGCACCGCGCTGACGACCGACCGCATCGATTTCGTCGATGAAAATGATGCAGGGGGCGGACTTCTTGGCCTGATCGAACATGTCGCGCACCCGGGAGGCACCGACCCCCACAAACATCTCGACGAAGTCGGAGCCCGAGATGGTGAAGAAAGGCACCTTGGCCTCACCGGCAATCGCCTTGGCCAGCAGCGTCTTACCGGTACCGGGAGGACCCACCATCAAGACGCCGGTCGGGATCTTGCCGCCCAGCTTCTGGAATTTGCTGGGATCGCGCAGGTAGTCCACCAGCTCCTTGACCTCTTCTTTCGCCTCGTCACAGCCGGCAACGTCGGCAAAGGTGGTCTTGATCTGATCTTCACTCATCAGCCGAGCCTTGCTCTTGCCAAACGACATGGCACCCTTGCCACCGCCGCCCTGCATCTGGCGCATGAAGAAGACCCAGACCCCGATCAGCAGCAGCATGGGGAACCAGGAGATGAAGATAGAGGTGATGAGCGAGGGCTCTTCCGGCTTGACCCCCTCAACCTTCACGTTGTGATTGATGAGATCGTTGAGGAGTTGGTCATCCTGGGCCGGGATCACGGTCAGGAAACGCTCACCACTGCGTTTGACCCCATTGATGACCTTACCGTCAATCCGCACTTCACGGATCTGCTCCTGGGTCACTTCCTTGACGAAACTGGTGTAATCCAGCTGTCGTCCGGCGGTATCACTGGGGCTGAAGCTGTTGAACACCGACATCAAAACGACGGCGATAACCAGCCACAGGATTAAATTTTTCGCCATGTCACTCAAATCCGTAACCTCGCAGACTGACAGTTAACGACAAAAGTTAGGGTACTACAGTTTAAAACCGGTAGCCACAATGTAGACTTCCCGTGAACGGGCTCTTGATGAGTCTGGCTTGCGAATCTTGACGGCCTTAAAAATCTTTTTCATTTCATCCAGATAGGAGGTAAACCCCTCCCCCTGAAACACCTTGACCACGAAGGCTCCGTCGGGACGTAGCACCTGATGGCACATGTCCAGCGCCAGCTCGACCAGATACATGGAGCGTGCCTGATCCACCTGCTGTGCGCCGCTCATGTTGGGGGCCATGTCAGACATGACCACGTCCACCTTGTCGGGGCCGACCCGCTCCAGCAGGGCAGTGAGAACACTATCCTCCCTGAAGTCCCCTTGCAGGAAATCGACACCGGCGATGGGATCCATAGGCAGGATGTCACAGGCGATGACACGCCCACGCTCCCCCACCAGATCGACGGTATACTGGGACCAGCTGCCGGGGGCCGCACCGAGGTCCACCACCGTCATGCCTGTCTTGAGCAAGCGGTCCTTGCCCTGAATCTCTTCCAGCTTGAACACGGCGCGCGAACGCAGCCCCCTCTGCTGGGCCTTTTTAACATATTGATCATCAAAGTGTTCTTTCAACCAGCGCGTAGAGCTGGCGGAACGTTTCTTCTGGGTCATGATATCCGACTTCAAAAAACCGCGAGGGTTATTACTATTGAGGGCTAAGTGGGGTTAGAATACGCCCCTTTCAACCCTGATTGACGAAGAAATTGCCATGACGCTGAACAACAAACAGAAACAGTATCTGAAAGGACTCGCCCACAGCCTCAAGCCGGTCGTCCTGCTCGGGCAACATGGCCTGACCGAAGGCGTGCTGGCCGAGATCGATGTGGCACTCGCCCATCATGAACTGATCAAGGTCAAGGTTGCGACCTCAGATCGCGAGACCAAGCAGCTGATTTTCGATGCCATCGTGCGCGAGACTGCCGCCATCAAGGTACAGACCATGGGCCACATCCTGACTATCTATCGCCAGGCACAAGAACCCAAGATCGCCCTGCCCCGCAAATAAGGAGAGAGCCCGCTCTCTCCTTGCCCTTTCTACCTGCATAAAGCGGTTGCCAAGCTAGCGCCACGCCTCTTAACCTGTGATGAATGCAGTCCGGGAGACAACCATGAGCGGCGCGTCACACCTGACCCCCGATGAACTGGCCATGCTGTTGGAGGGCTTCGAAGCCCCCCGTACAGAGGTCGGTTCATTGCTGCATGGCCAACTTCCTCCGGCCTTACTCTCTCTGTTACAGCGCTCCCGGCGCTTGACGCTGGAGGCCGAGGTTGCCGATCACCGACTCCGTTTCCCCCTGAGCCTAGAGGCTCACTCGGAGGGCGAACTCACTCCCACCCTGGCCGCCCCGGCCATCGAGGAACTCGGTGGCGACCATCCAAGGCCCTGGCGATCGCAGCAGAAAGCCATCCTCAAGGCAGGCCCCTGGCGCTGGGCCGTGTACGAGCTCTCGGAACAGGGATTACAGGTCGATGTAACCCATTTCACCCCGAAAACCGGTGAGACGTTCAGCGCTACCCTGGAGCTGGAGGGGATGGCTCCGCTTCCCCTCGAAGGGGTCTGGATCAGGCCAACGACAGAGCCCGGCCACTGGGCACTGCACTTCGCTCTGGACCCCGATAAGCGACAACGGCTGCAAGGCTGGCTGTTTCGGCATCACCAACGGGTCTTCCCGGGCAGCGGCGATAACGAGTAAAAACGGGGAGCCTGGGCTCCCCGCATCACTCTCTGCCGACTCAGAGATACTGGACGTCGAGTACCTCGTACTCCACATCGCCAGCCGGGGTTTTCACCACGGCCACATCATCCACTTCTTTGCCGATCAAGGCGCGGGCGATGGGAGAGTTGACCGAAATGAGGTTCTGTTTGATATCCGCCTCGTCGTCACCCACGATGCGGTAGGTGACCTCTTCATCCTCTTCCACCTTGAGCAGGGTAACGGTAGCCCCGAAGATGACACGACCATTGTTGGCAATCTTGGTCACATCGATCACCTGAGCATTGGAGAGCTTGCTCTCGATCTCCTGGATCCGGCCTTCGCAGAACCCTTGCTGCTCCCGGGCCGCATGGTACTCGGCGTTCTCCTTCAGATCGCCGTGCTCACGCGCTTCGGCAATGGCTTCGATAATCTGCGGGCGCAACACGGTCTTGAGATGTTCAAGCTCTTGACGCAGCTTCTCGGCGCCGCGCACAGTCATCGGAGTATGATTCATAGTCGAAACCTGGGTTACATAAAGAGAGAGACAGCCGCCGGAAACCGGCCGCTGTCACGGGTTGTGGGAGGGCATCTTAATATGTCGCTCCCACAAATCCAAGTCGAAACGGTCACTCTGCAGGCACGGAGAGGGGCTCACTCACCTTGGGTTTGCCCTGCATGATGGCAATCTCGACGCGCCGGTTCATGCGCCGGTTCTCGGGCGTGGTATTGGGCACCAGGGGATGGGTATCGGCCATTCCCTGCACCACCAGGCGATCCTGGCCAAAACCCGGAACCTTGATCATCTGGTGCGCCACCGCCACGGCACGCTGGGTCGAAAGATCCCAGTTGGAGCTATAGAGTTCGTTCGAGGTGGGACTGTTATCCGTATGGCCGGAGACGGTAATCTCACCCGGTACATCCTTGAGCAGTCGGGCGACCTTGGTGATCACCGGCCAAAACTGGGGCTGCAGGAAGGCGGAGCCCGCCGGGAAGGCCGCCTTTTCACGAATGCGGATGATCACCTGTTGGCCCAGCGCCTCGATCTCGATGGAGTCATCCTTGATCTGGTCGTTCAACTGCTGCGCCAGTTGCTGGGCCAGGGCATTGGACTGTGCCTGTGCCTCGGCGTTGCTGCTGGCGCTGGCAGCCACCTCTTGCCCACGGCCACCGGCCTCAGAGCCATCCTGATTCTTCTGCCCGCCCGAGGTGTCCTCCTTGCCGGGCTGGAAATCGAGTTCGGTCTGGGTCAGGTCGACCGTCTGCTGCATCACGGTATCGATAGGGGTCGGCTCGGGACGGCCAGGTCTGAACTCCTGGGCGATCACCGAGGTTCCCTTGGGAATATCTTTGACCTCCAGAATATTTTGCACCCCGAAGGCCTTCTCCATCGATCCCGCAATCTGCTTGAACTTCTGCACATCCATCTCGGCAAACGAGAGCAACAGCACGAAGAAGCACATGAGCAGGGACATGAGATCGGCAAAGGTCCCCATATAGGCGGGCAGGCCGGGTGGTGGGCACTTGCAGTCGGCCATATGGATTACTCCCCGCCCACATCACGCTTGGACTGATTGAGATAATTCTTCAGCATGGCCTCGATGACCCTGGGATTCTGGCCATCCTGAATCCCCATCACCGCATCGAGGATAAGGCAGCGGGCCAGCTTCTCCTCTCCGCTGCGCAGGTCCAGCTTGTCGGCGATAGGCAGCGCCAGCATGTTGGCCTCGATGGCCCCGTAGAGGGTCGTCAACAGAGCGACCGCCATGGCCGGGCCGATGGACTTGGGATCGCTCATGTTGGAGAGCATGGCCACCAGGCCGACCAGGGTACCGATCATGCCCATGGCAGGACCGAGGTCACCTATGGTCTTGAACACCTTGATGGCGATGGAGTGGCGCTCGGCCGTCAGCTCGATATCCTTCTCCAGCACAGAGCGCACCACATCGGCGTCATGGCCGTCGACCAACATGTCGATTCCCTTCTTCATGAAGGAGTTGGGGATCTCGGCAGCCTCCAGCGCCAGAAAGCCCCCCTTTCTGGCCGCATCGGCCAGCTCCACCGACTTGGCGATGAGCTCTTCGAGCTTGTCGCTCTTGTACATGAAGGCCTTGCCGGCCACCTTGAATGAAGTCAGGAACTGTCCCAGATTGAACTTCATCATGGCGATGAAGAGTGAACCGAAGATGGTGATCATGACGGAGGGCACATCCACATACATGCTCACCGGCCCCCCCAACAGCATGCCGTAGATCACCACCCCAAATCCCAGCAAAACCCCGATTAAACTGCCCAGATCCACGTCGCTGCTCCTGTCGGCCCAAGAAAAACAGTAGTTATTTGAATTTAATACGTAATGTACAACAGGTGACAAAGCCCTGTCGCCTCTGCACCGGCTGGCTCACCTGTATCGGCACCAAGCTTTCTGAGTTTAACCCGCCCGCCGCTTTCAGCCTCCCCCGACGTCCACTCTGGTGTTACTATAAGGCGTTTTTTCACCCCCAGAGGACCAAGATGGCCAGCAAAAAGAGTGACCGCCTGAGTTTTGATGCCACCCTGGCGGAGTTGGAAACCATTGTTCAACAGTTGGAGCAAGGTTCCCTGCCCCTGGAGGAAGCACTCAAGCAGTTCGAGCAGGGCATCAATCTGGTGCGCGCCGGCCAGGCCAAGCTGGAACAAGCAGAACAGAAGATCCAGATCCTGATGAGCGACCACCACGGCCAGACATCGCTGACCGAGTTCAGACCCGAGCAAGGAGAGGATTGAATGTCTCTGGAACCCTTTACCGAGCAGCACAGGGCTCGTATCGATCGGGCCCTGCAGGCCCACCTCGATACCCTTCCCCTGATCGCCCCGCGCCTCAAGCAGGCCATGTCACACGGCCTGCTGCTCGGCGGCAAACGCGTTCGCCCCTTTTTGGTCTACGCCGTGGGCGAGATGCTGGGAGTCAGCCCGCAGGTGCTGGATGGTCCCGCCGCCGCCGTGGAGTGCATCCACGCCTACTCACTCATTCACGACGATCTGCCGGCCATGGATGACGATGACCTGCGTCGCGGTCAGCCCACGGTCCACAAGGCGTTCGATGAGGCGACCGCGATCCTCGCCGGCGATGCATTGCAGACCCTGGCCTTCTCCATCCTCGCCGAGCACCCCATGCCTGCCGACCTGATGCCCAATAGAGTCAGGATGGTGTCCGAACTGGCACAGGCCTCCGGCTATGGGGGGATGTGCGGTGGTCAGGCACTGGACATGGAAGGAGAGCGTCAGCAACTGGGCCTGTCCCAACTCGAGGCGATCCATCGCCACAAGACGGGTGCCCTGATCCGCTGCGCCGTCACGCTGGGAGCCTTGTGCCGCCCCGACATGGATGATGCAACCCTGACCGCCCTGCGCGACTATGCAGCCGCCATTGGTCTCGCCTTCCAGGTACAGGATGACATCCTCGATATCGTCGGGGATACCGCGACCCTGGGTAAGCCGCAAGGATCCGATCTCGCCCATGAGAAGAGCACCTACCCGGCCCTCATCGGCATAGAGGGCGCCCGTGAGCTGGCCCGCGAATTGCACCAACGCGCCTTAACGGCGCTGCACTCCCTGCCCTACAATACGGACATTCTGGAAGCGTTCGCCGACTACATAGTCGAACGAACCCACTGAACGCTGGACACGATTCAAATAACATGAGCGTCGACATCAACCACTATCCCAACCTGGCCTTGGCCGATACCCCGATCGAGCTGAGATCTCTCCCCCGCGAGCGCCTTCCCCTGCTCTGTAACGAGCTGCGTGAATACCTGCTGCGCTCGGTGAGCCGCTCCAGTGGCCATCTTGCCTCGGGCCTCGGCACCGTCGAGCTGACGGTGGCCCTGCACTACGTCTACAACACGCCGTTCGATCGCCTGGTGTGGGACGTGGGCCACCAGGCCTATCCCCACAAGATCCTGACCGGACGACGGGATCGCATGCACACCATCCGCCAGAAGGATGGCCTGCACCCCTTCCCGTGGCGCGGCGAGAGCGAGTATGACGTGCTGTCGGTTGGCCACTCCAGCACCTCTATCGGTGCCGCACTGGGCATGGCCGTCGCCGCCGAGGAAGAGGCGCTGGGACGCAAGGTGGTCGCCATCATTGGCGATGGTGCCCTCACGGCCGGCATGGCCTTCGAGGCCCTCAACCATGCCGGTGACGTGCACAAGGACATGCTGGTCATCCTCAACGATAACGAGATGTCCATCTCCGAAAACGTGGGAGCCGTCAACAACAACCTGGCTCGCCTCATGTCCGGCAAGCTCTATACCACGATCCGCGAGGGGGGCAAGAAGGTGCTCTCCGGCATGCCGCCGGTCAAAGAGCTGGCCAAACGGGCCGAGGAGCACCTCAAGGGGATGGTGGTCCCGGGCACCCTGTTTGAGGAGTTCGGCTTCAACTACATAGGTCCCATCGACGGTCACGATATCGACGCCCTCATCGAGACCCTGCGCAACATGCGCAGCCTCAAGGGGCCCCAGCTACTGCACGTCAAGACCAAGAAGGGCAAGGGTTACGAGCCGGCCGAGAAAGATCCTATCGGCTATCACGGTGTCCCCAAATTTAACCCGGACGAGTGTGCCCTGCCCAAGAGTGGCGGCCAGCCAAGCTTTTCCGCCATCTTCGGCCAGTGGTTGTGCGACACCGCCGCCCAGGATGAGCGCCTCATCGGCATCACCCCGGCCATGCGCGAAGGGTCGGGACTGGTCAAGTTCAGCCAGCAGTACCCGGGCCGCTACTTCGACGTGGCCATCGCCGAGCAACATGCGGTCACCTTCGCCGCCGGTCTCGCCATCGAAGGCAAGAAACCGGTCGTGGCCATCTATTCGAGCTTCCTGCAGCGCGCCTACGATCAGGTGATCCACGACGTGGCCCTGCAGAACCTGCCGGTGCTGTTTGCCATCGATCGTGCCGGTCTGGTGGGTGCCGATGGTCCGACTCATCAGGGAGCGTTCGATATCGGTTTCCTGCGCACCGTGCCCAACATGGTGATCATGACCCCGTCCGACGAGCGTGAGTGCCGCCTGATGCTCTCCACCGGTTATCACCACAATGGCCCGGCTGCGGTGCGCTACCCCCGCGGCTGTGGTACCGGCATCGAGGCAGGCCAGGATCTCGAGACCCTGCCCATCGGCAAGGGACACGTCGTGCGTGAAGGGAGCAAGCTGGCCATCCTGGCCTTTGGCACCCTGCTCACCCAGGCCCGGATCGCCGCCGAGGCGCTGGACGCCACCCTGGTGGACATGCGTTTCGTCAAGCCGCTGGACGAGGTGCTGCTGCGGGACCTGGCCGCTCGCCACGAGGTGTTGGTCACGGTCGAGGACAACGCCATTCAGGGCGGCGCCGGCTCGGCGGTCAATGAGTTCCTGATGCGCGAGCGACTGCTGCGCCCCGTACTCAATCTGGGTCTGCCTGACCGCTTCGTCGAGCAGGGCACCCAGGAGGAGATCTACGCCCTGCTCGGCCTCGACGGCGACGGTATTCGCATCGCCATCGAGCGCTACCTGGCCTGATTGGCCGGATGTACAAAGACGGGCCCCAAGGGCCCGTTTTTTGATGCCGCCTCAGGGCACCCAGTAGTAGGGATGGTCCTCAAACCAGGCCAGAATTAGCCCCTTGAAGCGGCGCAGCTTGGCCGGCAAGGGGTGCTGGGGGGCATGCAGCAGATGCAAGGGGTGCAAAGCGCCGTGCCACTCGGGCAGAACCTGCACCAGACGCCCGGCGGTCAGTGCCTCCTCAACCAGCAGCAACGGCGCCTTGGCAAACCCCACCCCGGCCTCGGCCAGGCGCAGTGCACTGCCATAGTGGTTGACCCGCACCGTGCCCTGCACCGTCACCCGCGCCTCTTCCCCCTGACGCAACAGGCACCACTCGTCCCAGGCCGGGTTGCTACCCTGTAGCAGGCAAGGGTGCGCCGCCAGTTCGAACGGCGTCTGCGGCGCACCGACCCGGGCCAGCAAGGCGGGGCTCGCCACCACCAGATCCTTGAGGCGACCGATGCGCCGTGCCACCAGGTCCTCCGGTAGCCGCTCCATGGCGCGCAGGGCCAGATCGCTCTGCCCCAGGGAGAGATCCTGAGGAGCATTGCTGAGATCGAGCTCGAGGCGCACCCGCGGGCAGAGCTCGCCGAAGCGCGCAACCAGATCCGCCACCAGGCGCTCGCCGGTGCTGACCGGCGCGGTGAAACGCAGCACCCCGCTCTCCTCCTCGGTCAGGGCCCGCACGCTCTGCTCGGCCTGTAGCTTGAGAGCGAAGATCTGCCCCGCCTGGGCATACAGACTCTGGCCGGCCTCCGTCAGCACCAGGCGGCGAGTGGTGCGCTGCAGCAACTGGGCACAGAGCGAAGCCTCCAGAGCCGTGACATGGCGGCTCAGGGCGCCCTTGCTCACGTCGAGAGCGTCGGCAGCGGCTGAGAAGCTGCCGTGGCGCACCACCTGATAGAAACTCTCGAGCTGGGCGATATCCACGATTAACTCCAAATTCGCAACAATGCGTTCATGTTAAGCGCTTTTTCGCCAAATTGGTTCCTCTATGATGTGGCTCATCCCCGATCGTTCGTCCTCAACATGGAGCTCATCATGAAACGCATCGTCATCGTCGGCGCCGCCGGCACCCTGGGCCGCGCCGTACACGCGGCACTGGCCGAAGGCAACGAGATCATCACGGTCGGCCGCAGCCGCGGCCAGGAGCGGGTCGACATGACCGACAGCCGGGCCTGCCGCGATCTGTTCGCCCGCATCGGACTCTTCGACGCCCTGGTGGTCACCGGCGGTGAGGTGGCTTTCGCGCCACTGACCGAGATGAGCGACGCCCAGTGGCAGCACGGCCTCACCAGCAAGCTGATGGGTCAACTCAACCTGACCCGCGCCGCCATCCCGCACCTGCGCGACGCCGGCTCCATCACCCTGGTGAGCGGCATCCTGAGCGACGAACCCATCGCATCTGGCAGCAGTGCCTGTACCATCAATGGCGCCATCAACCACTTCGTGCAGGCCGCCGCCTGCGAGCTGCCGCGAGGCCTGCGCATCAATGCAGTGAGCCCGACCGTGCTGAGCGAGTCGATGGACAAATACGCCTCCTTCTTCCCGGGGTTTGTGCCGGTGCCGGCCGAGCGGGTGGCCCAGGCCTACCGCAAATCCGTGCTCGGGATCCAGAGCGGGCGCGTCTACCCCGTATTTGGATAATGAAAAGGGGCCTCCCGGTGGAGGCCCCCTTATTGTCACAAAAAAGGCAAACGTTTGAATCTAAACGCCAAAAAATCACTCGATGAGGCCGTAACCGGTCAACACCTCGATGATCTCCTGCTTGGGGTTGGTGCTCAGGGCGATCGGGTGGCCCACCACCTTCTCGGCGATGCCGAGGTAGGTGCGAGAGATATCCATCATCACCTCGACCGGCAGCTTGTTGTTGTGTGCCAGGGCGAAACGCTCCTCCATCCGGTTCTTGTTGAGCAGGATGTCCGAGTCCGGGAAGTGGGTCAGCAGCCACTGACGGAAGCCCTCCTTGGACTGTTCGATGATTTGGCCGTCCCGATGGGCCGCGCCGTCCCAGATACGGGAGCTGTCGGGGGTACCCACCTCATCCATGTAGATGAGCTTCTCGTTGCCGGCGGCATCGGTCACATAACCAAACTCGAACTTGGTATCGACGAAGATCTGATCCAGCCTGGCCAGCGCCTCGGCAATCACCCCAAACCCTTCCTTGAGCAGGGTCTCATAACGGTCGATATCGGCCGGTGAGCGGAAGCCGAAGGCCCGATAGTGGCGCTCCAGATCGGCGCGGGAGACGTTGACATCATCGGCCTCGGGCACCCCTTCCAGACCGGTCAGGATCCCCTTGGTGGAGGGGGTGATGAGGATCTCGGGCAGCTTCTGATCCTTCTTGAGTCCCTCGGGAAGGGTGATGCCGCAAAATTCCCGCTCCCCACTCTGGTAAGCACGCCACATGGAGCCCGTGATGTACTGGCGGGCGATCGCCTCGACACGTACCGGAGTGGCCTGTTGCACGATCCAGACGAAAGGATGGGGAATGTCGAGAATATGGCTGTCGGCCAGCCCCTGCTCACGGAACAACCTGAACCAGTGGCTGGAGATGGCGTTGAGCGCGGCGCCCTTGCCAGGTACACCCGCCAGCCCCTCTTCTCCCTGCCAGATACAGTCGAAGGCGGAGATGCGATCGCTGATCACCATGATGGCCAGTGGCGTGTCGGCCGGCACATCGTAGCCTCTGTCACGGATCAGACGGGCGCTGTCGGCAGCCGTCAGCCAGTAGACGCTGCGCACCTTGCCGGAGTGAACGGGGCGCTCGGTGCGGATCGGCAGATCATCGTTTACCGCGAGTACTTGGTCTGCAAGAGTCATGGTTGATAACACTTCCTGTTGTGGGGGGATAACAAAACAGGGGCACAAGGCCCCTGTTTCTTATTCGGTTTTGTCTGCCACGGCCTTGGCGAAGGCCTTGGAGAGGGTGATGTGCATCTGCGACACCACACTCGATTTGACCGGCTTCTTGTCCTTGTCAAAGAGAGTGATGGAGGTCTTGCCCCCGGCCATCTCTCCAAGCTGGAAGCGGTATTTGCCCTCTTCGAGGTTGAACGGTTCGGCGCCCACCTCCTGCCAGAACGCCTTGCCCGGATCCTCGTACTCGACATCGATCCAGCCCAGGGACTGTTGGGTGTCCTTGATGGTAAAGCCGTAACGGGGCAGCAGTCGATTGATGCGTTGCCACACCAGCTCGAAAGAGGCATCGGCAACCCAGGCACTCAGCTCGTTATTGTCAAAGCCGAGCTCGAGTCCCATACCGACGGCGGCCTTGTGCTGCTCACGGCTCTTGAGTTGCTGGTCATAGTAGAGGCTGAACTGGTTGAGGGCGCGCACCGCATAGCGACGCGCCTCGTCCTGGCTCAGGCCGCTGCTCTTCTCACCGTCCATCTCCTCTTCATGCTGCAGCACGCGCACGGAGACATTGACCGAGTGACGAACCTCATCACGCTTGAGGGTAAAGAGGTAACGCTGGCGGATCTGATAGTCCTCATCCTCTTCACCCCAGCCATCGAGGGCGGCGGTATTGGTGAACCAGCCGGTCTCCAGGGTGCCTGCATTGCGGTCCAGATTCTCGGTGGTTACACCAAACTTGGCGAGGAAGTTCATCAGGAAGGCCCAGGCATCGGAGCCCACATCCTGAGAGGTGCTCAGGGCGTAGTAGGCGATGGTGGGCTCGCTGGCACCCTGCACGATCTGGCTGCCCGGAACCACGGTCAGCAGCTGGGCTGGCGGACGCACATCGACCTTGGCCCCTGTGGCTCCGTCGCGGCTCGACTCGGGGAGCGGAGGAACATCATAGTCGCTGGTGAAGCGGGGGGATTGCAGGCCTGCCGGGATGAGGAAGGCGCGGCCTTCCAGCTTGGCCTCCTCATACTCGAAACCGCGATTGGCCATCTTCCGATCCTGCGGGCTGCTGCAGGCAGCCAGCACGGCCATGCTGATGACGCCCAGGGTCAGGCGTGCAGCGCGTACTCTTCCGTTTGCTTTAGACACTCGCAATCAACTCCGCACTCTTCAGGGCCTGACGCATCGCTACCTCCCCCTCCGGGGTCAGTTCGGTGAGCGGCAGGCGTAGGGTGGCCGAGGCGATCAGATCGAGCTGGGCACAGGCCCACTTGACCGGGATCGGGCTCGGTTCGATAAACAGGGTCCGGTGCAGCGGCATCAACCTCAGGTTGATGGCTTGAGCCACATCGGCTTCCTTGGCCAGGGCGGCGCGACACATGTCGGCCATCAGGACCGCGGCAATATTGGTGGTGACGGAAATAACACCGTCACCGCCTTGCAGCATGAAATCACATCCGGTCGCATCATCGCCACTGTAGAGGGCAAAATCGGCACCACACAGTTCACGCAGCAGGGGCGTGCGATCCAGATCGCCAGTGGCCTCCTTGAGGCCGATAATACCGGACTGGCTGGCCAGACGCCCCACCGTCTCCGGCTTGAGATCACAGCCGGTACGGCCGGGCACATTATAAAGGATCTGGGGCAGACCACTAGCGTCGGCGATGGCGCAATAGTGGCGATAGAGCCCCTCCTGGGTGGGCTTGTTGTAGTAGGGGGTGACGCTGAGACCGGCCACCACGCCGCTCTGTTCGAAACGACGGGCCAGCGCGATGGCGTGGGCTGTGTTGTTGGAGCCGCAGCCGGCGATGACCGGAATGCGACCCGCCGCAAGCTCGACACAGCGCTCGACGACGGCGATGTGCTCATCCTGGGTCAGGGTCACCGACTCGCCGGTAGTACCGACGGCAACAATGGCGCTGGTGCCGCTTGCCACATGATATTCAACCAGACGTGAAAGGCTGGACCAGTCCACCTCACCCGTGGGGGACATGGGGGTGACAAGGGCAACGATACTACCGCGCAACATGGGTTTTTCTCCTGAAATTCAGGGCCGTAATGGTAAGGTGCGCCCGTTGCAAAAACAAGGAGCCCCCACCGCAAGCGTGATACCATGGCGCAAATTTCAGGACGAGAGATGACCCATGACCCACTACCTGGTAGTGACCGCCATCGGCACCGACAGGCCCGGCATCGTCAATGAAGTGACCCGCCATGTGACCGACTGTGGCTGCAACATAGTCGACAGCCGGCTGGGGATCTTCGGACAGGAGTTCACCTTTATCATGCTGCTGTCAGGTGACTGGAACAGCCTGATGCAGCTCGAGATCACCCTTCCCCTGCGCAGTCAGGAGTGGGATCTCATCACCATGATGAAACGCACCGAGCGCCATCAACCCCGCGATTATCCCCTCTCGGCCGAAGCCGAAATACTGCTGAGGGACGAACCCGGCATCGTTTCACGCTGTACACGCCACTTCAGCGACCAGGGCTGGGACATCCACGCCATGCAATCGGAGACGCTGGAGCAAGCCCCCTATAACCTGCTCAAGATCCACTTCGAACTCAAACTGGCCAATGATGCAGAGCTCTCCTCCCATGAAACCGGGTTTGCCGACTTCTGTCGTACTCTGGGAGCCGAGTCCTTCCACATCACCTTCAATCAGCGCCGCCCCTGAGGGGCACACACCAAGGAGCAACCATGCCGATGCTGCAAGCCGGAGCCCAGGCTCCCGATTTCACCCTGCCCAACCAGAATGGCGAGCTCGTTTCCCTCTCGGATCTGCGCGGCAAGAGAGTGCTGATCTACTTCTATCCCAAGGCGATGACCCCGGGTTGTACCACCCAGGCCTGTGGACTGCGCGATGTGCAAGGCGAGCTGGCAGCCCACAATCTGGTGGTCCTCGGCATCAGCACCGACAGCCCCGCCCGCCTCAAGAAATTCGAGCTGCGCGATGGTCTCAACTTCACCCTGCTGGCCGACGAGGATCACGCCGTCGCCGATGCCTTTGGGGTCTGGGGCCCCAAGAAGTTTATGGGTAAGGAGTACGACGGCCTGCACCGTATCAGCTTCCTGCTCGACGAGCAGGGGCAAATAGCCCATGTCTTCAACAAGTTCAAAACCAGTGACCACCATCAGGTGGTACTGACTCACCTGGCAGGTTAAGCCCGGATAATAACGGGGCCGGCATAAGCCGGCCCCGTTACGGTGTCGCCACATCAATCGGATGCAGAAGAGGTGCCTTGGTGGTTCACTTCGGCGACGAAGACAGTTTCGTTTGTGTCAGGCTCTGTTGCAATCCCCCTCCCGCACGATTAATTCATCACCCCTCTCTCCCAACTCGCGCCCCTGGCGACCCAGATCAAAAAATTCATTCTATATATGAGTTAACGTGCCCTCAGACTCTTTGATACGCGAGAAACACCATGAACATGAGCCCCTCCGAGCGCCTCATCCTCTGCAATCAGTACGAGATCCTGGCCAAGCTCAACCCCGAGCAGGCCCCTGCCTATCTGCGTGCCAAGACCATCGTCGAGCGTGGCTACGGCCTCCAGCTACAGGATCTTGGGAAGAGCCTGGGGCAGCTGAGCCGGGAGAGCTGCCAGGAGGTGATCGACACCCTGGAGATGCATCACGCCATGGCGGTCTCCTGGGAAAACCTCGCCAGCGAGGAGCAGAGCGAATTCCCGCAGGCGCGTCTGCGCTTCATCGGTTACAGCCGCAGCCACGAGGGCGAGCTGTGTGACTACGTCTGCTTCCTGCTCGAAGTGGAGAAACGCTTCCCTGAGGTCGATTGCCCCTGTGAATCGCTTTCCAGTGATGTGGCCATGCGTGGCAAGTATCAGCGCATGCTCGCCGCATGGAGTGAATGCCCGCGCCAGTACAAGCTTTCGGTACAGGAGCTGAGAAAAATCCTCAATGCCTGATCGGGATCAGCAAAGGCGCCTGCGGGCGCCTTTATGCTAAACGGGTTGACTCATTCGTAGAGAAATGAGCTGTCGAGCTTGTCGAAGGCCGCCTTGAGCGTTTCGGCCAGCTCCTGGTAGCGGGGAGAATCGACGGCCCGTCGCCGGCAACCCTGCTCGCTCATGCGGCCATTGATCTCACGATACCAGTGAGCCAAAGAGGGTGGCAGAGGGGTTACCGCACGCCGGCCGAGCCAGTAGTAACCCTGCAGCGGCATACTCAGCATGAAGATAAGAGAGGTGAGAACAGAGGGCCAATAAGAGGCATCCCCGAACTGGTACTGCAGCATCAGGCAGATCACGACCACGGGGGGCAGCACCCTGGCACCAAATTCGATGGCGTGAATGACCCGGTTTTCCGGGAAGAGGGGATTCAGCTCGGGACGACGGGGCCACACGGCCAGATAGCGTCGACCAAGCTGTAATTTACTTCCAAAAAGATCCATCACCTGGCTCCTCTATGTCGACCAAACCACCACTTAAATCGCAAAACCTCAACTTTTTTTGATGTAAGCCAACAATGATTGAGGATGACTTTGTTATTTTCCAACAAACAGGTTATCCTTTATGCGCCTTTTTTTGCGTGTCGGCCACGCCGTTCACGCTGTCATCGGAGCCTTGCTATCACTATACAAGGCGAAGGCCGAAAAATGCCAACTCTCCCGATGACCAACACCTGAACCGTCAGTCGCCCCGCGCCCGAGTCGGACGCCTGTATAACCATTCTGCGATAGGATTAATTCATGAGTAAGCTGGTTCTTGTTCTTAACTGTGGCAGCTCTTCCCTGAAATTCGCCGTCATCGACGCCAACACCGGTGATGACCTGCTCTCCGGCCTGGCCGAGTGCTTCAACCTGGCGGATGCCCGCATCAAGTGGAAGCTCAACGGTGAGAAGGGCAACGCCGAACTGGGAGCCGGTGCCGCTCACCAGGAAGCCCTGGACTTCATCGTTCACAAGATCCTGCCGCTCAACCCCGAGTTGGCCAAGAACCTGGTTGCCATCGGCCATCGTGTCGTGCACGGCGGCGAGCGCTTCACCTCGTCCGTGGTGATCTGTGACGACGTCATTGCCGGCATCGAAGCCGCCATCCCCTATGCGCCGCTGCACAACCCGGCTCACCTGATCGGCATCCGTGCCGCCATGAAGGTATTCCCCGAGCTGGCCGACAAGAACGTGGCCGTGTTCGACACCGCCTTCCACCAGACCATGCCGGAAGAGGCCTTCCTGTACGCCCTGCCGTACAAGCTCTACAAAGAGAACGGCATCCGTCGCTATGGCGCCCACGGCACCAGCCACTACTACATCAGCCTGGAAGCGGCCAAGCAGCTGAACAAGCCGGTTTCCGATCTGAACATCATCAACTGCCACCTGGGCAACGGCGGCTCCGTCTGTGCCATCAAGAATGGCCAGTCCGTCGACACCTCCATGGGTCTGACCCCGCTGGAAGGCCTGGTGATGGGTACCCGTTCCGGTGATATCGATCCGGCCATCATCTTCTTCCTGCACGACAAGCTGGGCATGAGCGTCGATCAGATCAATGCCATGCTGACCAAGGAGTCCGGCCTGCTGGGTCTGACCGAAGTGACCTCCGACTGCCGTTTCGTTGAAGACAACTACGACAGCAAGGAAGAAGCCAAGCGCGCCATGGATGTCTACTGCTACCGTCTGGCCAAGTACATTGGTGCCTACGCCGCCGCCATGGACGGTCGTCTGGACGCCGTAGTCTTCACCGGTGGCATCGGCGAGAACTCCGCTCCGATCCGCGAGATCACCCTGGGCAAGCTGGGCCTGCTGGGCTTCGACGTCGACCACGACGCCAACCTGGCCGCCCGCTTCGGCAAGGGTGGCGAGATCACCAAGGCCGGCTCCACCAAGGCCCTGGTCATCCCGACCAACGAGGAGTGGGTCATCGCCCACGATGCGCTGGAACTGGTCGGCGCCTAAGATTTAGCTGTAATGCAAGGCCGCCCAAGGGCGGCCTTTTCCTGATCCCAAAACAACCAAGGGGTATAAAGTGGCACGCACTATTATGCTTATCCCGGTCGGCACCGGTGTCGGCGTGACTTCCGTGAGCCTGGGTGTGGTTCGCGCGATGGAGCGTCACGGTGTCAACGTGAGCTTCTTCAAGCCGGTCGCCCAGCCGCGTCCGGGCGAAACCGGTCCGGAGCGCTCCAGCGCCGTGATCCGCGCCGCAGCCAACATCAATCCGCCCGAGCCGTTCGCCCTCTCCTACGCCGAGAACATGATCACCACCAGCAACACCGACATCCTGCTGGAAGAGATCGTGGCCCGTTTCGAAGAACACGTGAAGAGCAGCGCCGCCGAAGTGGTGGTGGTAGAAGGCCTGGTTCCGACCGACAAGCAGCCCTTTGCCAACAAGCTGAACTACGACGTGGCCAAGGCGCTGGATGCCGACATGGTGTTCGTCACCCATCCGGGTAACGACTCCAGCCAGAAGCTCAAAGAGCGTATCGAGCTGGCCTGCTCCAACTTCGGTGGCGTCGCCAACAAGCGCATCGTCGGCTGCATCATCAACAAGGTGGGCGCACCGGTTGACGAGCACGGTGTGACCCGCCCCGATCTGACCGAGATGTTCGAGGCTCACCACCAGGGTGCCGATCCGGCGCACAACCTGGAGGTGCTGCAGGTCTTTGGCAAGAGCCCCCTGCGCATCCTCGGCTGCATCCCCTGGAACACCCAGCTGATCGCCCCGCGTGCCAAGGATCTCGCCAAGCACCTGGCCGCCAAGATCATCAACAAGGGTGAGCTGGATACCCGCCGCCTGCAGACCGTCACCTTCTGTGCCCGCTCTATCCACAACATGGTCGAGCACTTCCGTCCGGGCAGCCTGCTGGTCACCTCCGGCGACCGCTCCGACGTGATCGTCTCTGCCTGCCTCTCCGCCATGAACGGCACCAAGCTGGGCGCCCTGCTGCTGACCGGTAACTACCATCCGGAGCCGCAGGTGATGGCCCTGTGCCAACAGGCCATGGCCACCGGCCTGCCGATCATGATGATCGGCACCAACACCTGGCAGACCGCCGTCAGCCTGCAGAACTTCAACGTCGATATTCCGGAAGATGACCGCGAGCGTATCGAGCTGGTGCAGGATTATGTGGCCGGCCACATCGACAAGCACTGGATCGAGTCCCTCTCTGCCAAGTCTACCCGCTCCCGCCGCCTCAGCCCGCCGGCATTCCGTTATCAGCTGACCGAGCTGGCTCGTCAGGCCAACAAGCGTGTCGTGCTGCCGGAAGGGGAAGAGCCGCGTACCATCAAGGCAGCCGCCATCTGTGCCGAGCGTGGCATCGCCCGCCCGGTGCTGCTGGGTAACCCGGAAGAGATCCGCCGTGTCGCCGATCAGCAGGGCGTGATCCTGACCGATCGCGTCGAGATCATCGATCCGGTCGAGGTTCGCGAGCGCTACGTGGCCCGCCTGGTCGAGCTGCGCAAGAACAAGGGCATGACCGAAGTGGTCGCCCGCGAACAGCTGGAAGACAACGTGGTGCTGGGCACCATGATGCTGGAGCGCAATGAAGTTGACGGCCTGGTATCCGGCGCGGTACACACCACCGCCAACACCATCCGTCCGCCGATGCAGATCATCAAGACCGCCCCCGGTTCTTCCCTGATCTCCTCGATCTTCTTCATGCTGCTGCCGGATCAGGTACTGGTCTACGGTGACTGTGCCATCAACCCGGATCCGAGCGCCGAGCAACTGGCAGAAATCGCCATCCAGTCCGCCGAGTCTGCCGCCGCCTTCGGTATCGAGCCGCGAGTGGCCATGATCTCCTACTCCACCGGCACCTCCGGCGCCGGCGCCGATGTGGACAAGGTACGTGAAGCCACCCGCATCGCCCAGGAGAAGCGTCCGGACCTGGTCATCGACGGCCCGCTGCAGTACGACGCGGCCATCATGGAGAACGTCGCCAAGTCCAAGGCGCCGAACTCCCCGGTTGCCGGCAAGGCCACCGTCTTCGTGTTCCCGGATCTCAACACCGGCAACACCACCTACAAGGCGGTACAACGCTCTGCCGAGCTGGTCTCCATCGGCCCCATGCTGCAAGGCATGCGCAAGCCGGTCAACGACCTCTCCCGTGGTGCCCTGGTGGATGACATCGTCTACACCATCGCCCTGACCGGGATCCAGGCGGCCCAGCAAGACGCAGCCCAGGCCTGATCGCCCCAGTGACGGCATAAGCCCTGCTTCGGCAGGGCTTTTTTATATCCGTTTGATCTCAGGGATCAACATGGAGGATCCGGGATCGGATCCTCGATCCCTTGTGGTGAGAGGCATTGGGAAAGAGCAACCACTCACCCACCGCCAATCCCTTGCACAAGGAGGGCACATTTTGACGTGGCCAGAAATTTTTCATATAAATCATATAAATAAAAATAGAAGCACGGCTAATCTACAGAGTTTTCCACAGATTTTGTGGATAGTTTTCAGATCTTTTGAAAGAAAATAACGCTCTTGAGCGGCCCCACCCCTTCCCCGGGACCAAATCGATAGCCTCCAAACAAGCTCAAGTAATACAACGACTTGTTCCAATTTTTGGGAATGGCTAGAGTAATGGGCACAGAGGCAGAGGAGCTGATATGAAGATCCTGATCACCGGCGGCACCGGCTTCATTGGCCGTAAATTGGTCGCCCAACTCAAGCAGCTGCATGATCTGGTGATCCTGAGCCGGGATCGCCCCCGCGCCTGGCAACGGCTGGGGCACGATGTTGAGATCATCGATAACCTGGATCGCCTCGATAATCTGGATGGCTTCGATGCCGTGATCAACCTGGCCGGCGAGCCGATCGCCGAGGGACGCTGGAGCGAGGAGCGCAAACAGCTGCTGTGCGACAGCCGCTGGCTGCTGACCGAACAACTGGTCGATCTGATCCAGCTCTCCGAGGCTCCTCCCCGAGTCTTGATCAATGCCTCTGCCGTGGGGTGGTATGGACGACAAGGCCCGGAGCCGGTCGACGAATCCTGCCAGCAACCTCACGACGAGTTTACCCATCGCCTCTGTCAACGCTGGGAGTCCCTCGCCTTGCAGGCGCGCAGCAAACAGACCCGGGTGTGTGTGCTGCGTATCGGTATCGTGCTCGGCAAGGAGGGGGGCGCGCTGGCCAAGATGCTGACCCCCTACAAGCTGGGATTGGGTGGCCCCCTGGGATCGGGAGAGCAGATGATGAGCTGGGTCCACCTGCAGGATCTGGTGCGCGCCATTTTGTTCCTGCTCGAGCATGAGGAGTGCCAGGGGATCTATAACGGCACAGCCCCCCAGCCGGTGAGCAACCGGACATTTAGCAAAGCCCTGGCCTCAGCCCTGCATCGTCCCCACCTCCTGATGGTCCCCGCCCCCCTGCTGCGCCTGGCCATGGGCGAGGCGAGCGATCTGTTGTTGACCGGTCAGGCGGTGCTGCCGACCCGGCTGCAGGAGGCAGGCTTCCATTTTTCCCACCCGGAGCTGGCGCCGGCTCTCACCGATCTCTTTACCTGACGCCCCCTAGAGGGCGTGCCCCATGGCGCGTAGCCGCCCCCCCAGGGCTCCTCTCAACAGATGGCGGCGCCACCCCTGTCCAATCAGCGTCACCAGCAAGGCCCCCAGCAAGGGTAGTCCGACCCAGAGCTGAGGGTGCCAGTTGAGCGACCCCGAGAACCACCACAGCTGCAGGAAGAGGACGCCCCCCTCGGCCACCAGGGCGGCACAAAGCCCCGCCACGGCACCGGTTATCATCAGCTCCCAGCTCAACATGCGCGATAAGAGAGTGCCAGGAGCCCCCAGGGTACGCATCACGATGAGCTCGCCGCGCCGCGCCGCCAGGGATGCCTGGGTCTGGGCCAGCAGCACCAGCAAGGCGGCCGCCGTGACTAACCCCAGCATCAGTCCCAGCGCCCGGCTCACCTGGGCCGAAATAGCGACAAGCCGGTTGATGAGATCCTCGACATCGATGAGGCTGACGGTGGGAAAGGAGCGAACCAGATCCAGTTCGACCGTTTGCGTCCCGTCGGGCAACCGGTAGCTCCCCATCCAGGTGAGGCTGAAGGGCTCCAGCAGATCCGGCGAGAAGATCATGAAGAAGTTGGGGCGCAGGGAATCCCAGTGGATCGCTCGCAGGCTGGTGACGGTGGCCGTGAAGGGGCGTCCCTCTATGGTGAAGCCCAACTCGTCCCCAAGCCGGATGCCGAGCCTGGTCGCCACCTCCTCGTCGACCGACACCTGACCCGGGCCATTCAACCATTCCCCGGCCGTGATGCGGTTGCCAAACGGCAGGCGGTCGGTGGTGGTGAAGTTGAGCTCGCGCCCTATCCCCTCACGTCCCGGTTGACCCTCTTCGGCCACAGCCTCACCGGCGATGCGAGTCAGCCGGCCTCGCACCATGGGGTAGAAATCAGAGGTCTCGGCACCGGCCTCCTTGAGTTTGGTCAGCACAGGGATGCGCTCCTCCGGCATCAGGTTGACCAGGAACCGATTGGGGGCATCGGCCGGCAGGTGCCGGGCGATATCCCCCATCAGATCGCTGCGCACCGCCCAGAGTAGCCCCAGCAGCAGCAAGGCGAGGGAAAACCCGGCCAACTGAAACAGACCCCGCCCCCGCTCTCTGGCCATGCGGGCCAGCGCCAGGCGCAAGGGGCGCGGCCCACGCACCTTCCGCCCAAGCCGCAACAGGAGCCCCCCTAACAGGGCCAGCAGCCCCATCAACAGCCCCATGCAGGCGATGAGCCCCAGCGCCAGCAGCCCATCCCCCATCAAGCCCCACACCAATATAAACAGCCCGAGCAGCGCCACCGGAATGGCCCAGTGGCTGCCGATGTCAGCCTCGACCTCTCTGCGCAGCACCCGTAGCGGAGGAATACGCAACAGCCTCAAAAAGGGGATGAGCGAGAGCATCAGCGTAATGAAGAGCGCCACCGCCATCGCCAGGACGAAGGGGCGCCACGAGGGCGGCGGCAGCTCGGCCGGCAACACCCCCTGCAGCGAGGCCAGGGCGACCCCCTGAACTACCAGCCCGAGCAGTAGCCCGATCCCTCCACCCACCAGGGTCAGGCCGAGCAGCAGGCTGCCAAGCAGGCGCCACAGGGTGGCACGGGAGGCCCCCAGAGTCTTGAGCAGCGCCACCATACCGGTTTGGCGCTCGGCGAAGTGGCGCACGGCGATGGCCATGGCCAGGGCCCCAAGCAGTACACCGGTCAGGGCCGCCAACCGAAAGAAGCGCTCTGCGTTGGCCAGGGTCCTGCCGCTGCGGCTGTCGCCACTCTCCGGGGTTAGCCAGCGCATACCGGCCGCCGTGGGGCGTGTGCGGTCCAGCCCGTCGAGTCGGGTCGCGTCGACCTTTAGCAGGTAGCGCCACTCCTGGCGACTGCCCGGCAGCAGGGCGCCGATACGCGCCAGATCGTCGCTGTGCACCAACGCCCGGGGAGCAAGCTGGAAGGGGCTGAAGCCCTGATCCGGCTCCTCCAACAGTGTCGCGCTCACGGTGAGGGCCGTATTCCCCACCTCAATGCGCTCCCCCGGTCGTGTCCCCAGCAGTTGCATCAGTCGGGGCGACAACCAGATGGCTCCCGGCTTCAGGGGAACGACAGGGTCACGCTTGAGCGAGCCATAAAAAGGAAACTCCGACGGGACGGCGCGCAGAGAGGCCAACTGGAATGCCTCCCCATGAAACAGCATGGTGTTGAAGCTCACCGTGGTCTGCACCCGGGCCCCCGCCTGCCGCCAGCCGTCGAGTCGTGATGCGGGGAGCGCAGCAGGGCTGACCAGCACCCTGTCCCCACCGATAAATTCACGACCCGAGGCCTTGAGGCCGGCATTGAGCCGATCGGCCATGAGCGCCACGCTCACGACACAGGTCACGCACAGGGCGAGCGCCAACACAAACCAGCGCAACTCACCCTGCCACCCCTCCCGCCACAACAGGCGCAGTGCAAGACGAGGAGTCATGAGGCCTCCCCGGCGATGAACCGCCCGGCGGAAATCTCCAGACGGCGCCCACAACGCTGCGCCAACGCAGGATCATGGGTCACCACCAGCAGGGTGGTGCCGTGCTGTCGATTGAGCTCGAACAGCAGCTCGATGATCCGCTCTCCCGTCTTGCTGTCGAGATTCCCGGTCGGCTCGTCGGCCAGCAGTAACTCGGGCTGGCCGATAAAGGCGCGGGCGAGGGCAACCCTCTGCTGCTCTCCCCCCGAGAGGCGGGGTGGCAGATGGTGCAACCTTGACCCCAATCCTACCTGCTCGAGCAGAGCGCGGGCCCGGGGCTCGACATCCCGCTCACCCCTTAGCTCGGCCGGCAGCATCACGTTTTCGAGAGCGGTCAGGGTCGGCAGCAGCAGGAAGGACTGAAAGACAAACCCCAGCTGCTCGGCACGCAGGCGGGCTCTCCCCTCCTCGTCGAGCGCCCCGAGGGATTGGCCTCTGATGAGGATCTCCCCCGCACTCGGCAGATCGAGCCCGGCCAGCAGCCCAAGCAGGGTCGACTTGCCCGAACCGGAGGCGCCGAGCAGGGCCACCGTCTCCCCCGCCTTGACTTGCAAGGAGATCCCCTCAAGGATGGTGAGGCGCTCCTGCCCGAGGGAGACCGTTTTTTCAACGTTGCGAGCTTCGATGATGGGAGTGAATGTCATGGGGCGTATCCTGATTGCCTTGTTCTGTTGTTGGGGATCCATCGTTCAGGCCCAGAGCCTGCTTATCCTGGGAGATAGTCTGAGTGCCGGCTATCAGATGCCTGTCGAGAAGAGCTGGCCAGCCCTGCTGCAGGTACGCTGGCAGAGTGAGGGCCAATCCTACCGGGTGATCAACGCCAGCATCAGTGGCGAGACAACCCAGGGCGCCATGGCGCGGCTGCCAAGCCTGCTCGAAGAGCATAAACCGGACTGGGTGTTGATCGAGCTGGGGGGCAACGACGGCCTAAGGGGATTTCCGCCCCCCGTCACCGAGCGCAATCTGAAGGGGCTCATCGATGGCAGCCAACAGGCCGGCGCCAGGGTCATACTGACCCAGATCCGCCTTCCTCCCAACTATGGCGCCCGTTATATCCAGCAGTTCGAGCGGCTCTATCCCACCCTTGCCCAAGAGTACAAGCTGCCCCTGCTCCCCTTCTTCCTCGATGAAATAGCATTGCGCCCTGAACTCATGATGAACGACGGCATCCACCCCAAGACCGAAGCGCAGCCCAGGATCCGCGATCAGGTCGCCGATTTTCTCGCACCACTGCTGGTGCAATAAGACGAAGGGGGCCTGATGGCCCCCTGATGTCACATCAGCTGACGCAATCGTTCCTGGGCGACCTGAACCAGAAGATCAGGCTGGAACTTGGAGATGAAGCGATCGCAGCCCACCTTCTTGACCATGGCCTCGTTGAAGCTGCCGCTCAAGGAGGTATTGAGGGTGATGAAGAGATCGGACATGCGGGGATCGGCCCGCACCTCGGCGGTGAGGCGGTAGCCATCCATCTCGGGCATCTCGGCATCGGTGATCATCAACAGGATCTCGTCGGTCACCTTCTTGCCACCGTCACACCACCCCTTGAGCAGATCGAGCGCCTGTCGTCCATCCTGACACTCGATCACCTGCAGCCCCAGTTGACTGAGGGTATCGCGCACCTGAGCCCGTGCCGTGCTCGAGTCGTCGACGATAAGCACCTTGCGACCGTTCATCTCGGGCAGGATCTCCCGATCCAGCACCTCTTCGGAGATGGTGACGTCATAGGTAAGGATCTCGGCCAGCACCTTCTCCACATCGATGATCTCGACGATCTGCTCCTTGTCCCCCTCGTGGACCCGCGTGATGGCGGTGAGGTAGTTGGAGCGGCCTGCGGTACGTGGTGGCGGCAGTATGTCTTTCCAGGTCATGTTGACGATATGGGCCACCTGACCGACCAGAAAACCCTGCACGGTGCGGTTGTATTCTGTGATGATGAGGTTGGACTCCTTGTCGCTCTGCATGGGGCGCAGACCGATGGCACCACGCAGATTGATGACTGGAATCGAGGTGCCACGGATATTGGCGACCCCGCAGATATTGTGGTGAGAGCCCGGCATCTTGTTGAGAGGGGGAAGCTTGACCACTTCACGCACCTTGAAGACATTGATGGCAAACATCTGGTGAGAGCCCAGCCGAAACATGAGCAGCTCCAGTCGGTTTTCCCCAACCAATTGAGTTCGCTGATCCACTGAATCCAATATGCTTGCCATACAATCACTTCCATCCGAGCTCATGACAGTCTCTAGTATAGAGTCCCAGACGCACGAAAGTCAGACGCTTTTTCCATCACCCCCCTTATCCATGGTGAAAAAAAGGCGGGGAGTCACTCCCCGCCTATCTATTTGATTTAACAATTAATAAGTGCAGACCTGCTTCCAACTGCCGTCACCGGCCTTGGGCTCGGTGCTGGTATACCAGTTGGCCTGCCAGACCGCCTTGTTGTGGTTCAGTCGATCACCTGTGTTGGCGTGGCTGGGTTTGCCATCCCAGCTCAACTGGGGCCAGTTGGGGTAGACATTGTAGCTGGCCGGATCGATGCTCTGGCTGCTACAGCTGGTACCACCCGGGGTTTCACCACCACCACTGCTCCCCATGACCGCCTCAGGCAAGCCCGGGAAGTCACTCTTGAGACCGATGGTCTGGCTGCCGTTCACGATGCGCATCCCGCTGGGAACACCGGCGGCAGGCAGGTAGTAAGTCATCGCAACCTCTACCGTGCTCCCCGGGGTCCACGCCTTCCAACTCGGCAGTGTCATGGCCACCTTGTGGAAGTCCTTCTCATTGGCGATGCCGTCCGAGTTCTGGTTGCCACCGCTCTCGACCACTTTCAGCCCCATACCGCTCTGGTCGGTGATGGTATCCGAGGTGGAAGTGGGCACCAGGAACTCGATGCGGGCGCCGCCCGGTATAGTCTGGGTCGAGTGGTTGGTGAGCGTCAGGGTCGGGTTGATGGGGTAGTTGGAATCCCCCTCCTTGAAGCCCGCCAGGCTGACACCGATGTCGAGCTGGGCACTCGGTGCCGGCAGATCGTTCTGACGAGTGTTGTAGGGCGCCGCCTGGGCAAACTTCTCATAGGCGAGGGTGGTCAGGGTATCCCCAATCACGTACTCCTTCTTGACCGGGTCGAAGGCATAGTCACCGGCCATCTCCCAGAACATGACCCCACCCAGGCCCTGCTTGACGATGTAGTCGAGCTTGTGACCCATGGACTGCTCATCTTCGGTGGAGAGGAATACCTTCTTCTGCTCGTTCCACAGCCAGGGCACCTTGGCCTTGTCGTCGAAGTAGCGAACATACTGGCCCTGGATCAGATCCTGGGGATCGTTCGGGTCAAGCCCCCATGCCTGCCCATAACTGGGCATACCGGTAATGCCGAGACTGGCCGCGTTCTCCAGGTTCTTGGCGTGCCACATGGGCACGGCACCCGCCCCTATCTCCTGACCGTTCTTGTCGAGATCGTGCCAAATGTTGTCGATACCCACGGCACCGTTACCACAGGGGATGTTGCCGCCACCGGTACCGGGTTGGCACTGGTTCTGGCTCGGCAGGGCCGCCTTGCCACCCAGGCCATGGGTACCACCTGTCACGCCCTGCCAACCACGGGTGTAGTAAGGCACGCCGACGTTGATCTTGCCGGCAGCCAAAGCGCCGCGGAAATAGTGGGCTGCCCAGGCAGCGTTGAGATAACCGATGCCCCCAAACTCTTTCTGGGTGTAGACCCCCCAGTGAGCCAATTCGGAGTCCTGCTTGTTATCAAACAGGGCGGCATTGTGGTCGACGAAGTGGTTCCAGGCACCGTGGAAGTCATAGGTCATCAGGTTGACGTAATCCAGATACTGAGTGACCTGGAAGTTCTCCATCCCTCGCAGCAGATAGGCCGACGCCGGTGAGGCGATGGTGAGCATATACTTGCGCCCGTCCTCGGTGCCTGCCGCGTCCAGCTTCTCGCGCAGGGTCTGCATCAGCACCTTGTAATTACCGAACAACTTGGCGCGGCACTGGTTGGAGAGGGGGAAGTCATTCGGGTTGCCAGCATCCTTCATGGAAGTGGGGTACTCATAGTCGATGTCGACCCCGTCAAACCCATACTGGCGAATGAAGTTCACCGCCGAGTCGGAGAAAGCAGTGATCCCCGCCGTGTTGACGGTGCAGTCCCCCTTGGTGGTAGCCGTGTAGAAACCACGAGTATCGGCCCAGCCGCCGACCGAGATGAGGGTCTTCACGTCCGGATACTGTTTCTTGTATTTGGAGAGCAGGTTGAAGTGGCCTTGATAGGCGAATTCGGGATCCATCTCGGCGCCCGGTACTCCCTCCCAGGTCATCTTGGTGGCCGAGTCATCGACCTTGATAAGGTGGCTCTGCTCATCGACCGATGCGAATGCGTAGTTGATATGGGTGATCTTGCTCCAGGGAATGTCGCTCACCAGATATGAAGGAAGGCCGTTCTTGCCGGTGCGCCAGGAGGTGAAGTAGCCGATCACCCGACGAGCGTGATCGTCCCCCATGCATTCGTAACCATCCGGGCGATAGACCTGACGAATGTCGCAAGATAGGTTGCCACCGCTCGGGGGGGGCGCCGCCTCCTCAACACTGACGGCCACCGCTGCAGACTCGCCGGTCAGACTGGTCTGGTCGGTCGCGACCAGCTTGAGAGATGCACTCCCCTTGGCATCCGGAGTCCAGTTCACCTGCCAGGGGGCGGCATTGTCCTCGCCCACCTTCTTGCCGTCCACAAACAGCTCGACCCTGGCCACATCGTTATTGGCATCGGTCACGTTGCCGGTCACCGCGACGCTGCGCCCCAGAGTCACCCTGGCACCGGCGGCAGGGCTGGCAATGGCCACCCTGGGTGCTTCGGGAGCGACCACAGCGGCCACATTGAAGCTGCTGTCGCTCTCGGCCAGCACCTTGCCATCCTTGTCCAGGGCTCGCGCCTTGAGAGCATGACTACCACTCCCTACCGCCTTCCAGACCGCCCCCCACGGGGTGGTCGCGGCGCTGGCCACCAGGGTGCCATCGATCAGATAGTCAACCTTGGCCACGTCTGTGCTGGTTCCGCTCAGGGTGACGGCAAGAGCAACATCGGTGCCCTCGTTAACGGAACTTCCCGCTGCCGGTGAGCTGACGCTCAGCTCGAGGGCGGGAGGCAGACCCCCATCGCTAAAGAGCACCCAGGCATCGCTCCAGTTGACGCCGACACCCGGTTCATAGTGATAGGGCGAGGCACCACACCAACCCGAGTAGGGAAACTCCTTGCACTGGTAGAGGGCACCGACATTGCTGACGACATCACCGGCGCCATAGCTCTTGCCGGCCTCATAGGGGGGATAGGCTGCCTGCGCCCAGGCGGGCAGAAATGCCACGGCGACCAACGCCGCCAGGCGGGTAGGGACAAAGTGGTTTTGCATTTTTTCTTCCTTGTTGCTTGGCATGGTTATCCAAGGCAAGGACAGACGCGGCAGGTCCACGCAGAGGCAGACAACTGGCATTGGACAGTGCCACTGCACCCGATGAGATCCTGGGAGGCCCCGCTACCCTGGGTCAGATGACCGGTAGGCCGGAAGCTTTGCGTCCCGATCTTTCGATCGGTTTGCCCTTAACCTGGGTTCCGTCAGGAACGAGTCGAGTATAGAAATTGCCCACCTCGCCGACAATCTTTATTCGCGACAAGAAACAACTTGTCACTGCCGAGTTCATTCGAACCCCAATGCGTTTCACATTAAAAATCAGAGTGTTGGCTTCATCATAAAACAGATATACGGCCATAAACCCGATCGCAAAAGTGTGCAGCCCATCACTGGTCAGAGCTGGTAGTCATGTGACAATTCGCGCCCCCGCTCCGGCGGGGCTACGGAACTGCATAGAAAAAAATTAAAGGAAATCATCATGCAAGCAACTCGAACCCTGCTCTCACTGGCGGTGGGGCTGGCCCTGGCCGCCCCTGGCGTTCAGGCCGCCTATGTCTGCCCAAGCGATGCACAGCTGACCACCATCCCCACTCTGCAAGGGAGCGATAACAGCAGCCCCCAGGCGACCACGCCCACTGCCAACGGCGCCATCAGTCCCGGCACCTTCCACGTCAAGGGCATCGTCACCACGCTGGGCCAGAGCCTGACCAAGGGCTTCTACCTGACCGATCCTGTGGGTGATGGCAACCCGGCCACCTCGGATGGCATCTTTGTCTACCTCAAGGATGCTCGTCCTGATATCAAGATGGGCACAGAGCTTTGCCTGGAAGCGCAGGTCGAGGAGTACTTGGGCGGCACCCAGCTCAAGCTGAAATGGGATGGTACTGCGCCCCGGATCCAGGTTCTCGGGCAGGGCAAGAACGTTCCGGTAAGCGTGCTCAAAGTCAATGACAATGAAAGCCTAAAACAAGCCCTCAATCGCCATGAGGGAATGCGGGTTCGCCTCGATAGCACCAGCGATCTGCGCCTGACTCGCAACCTGAGCTTCGACTATAAGGCCGGTCGTACCAACTTGGAGCTCTCCCACAAGGCACCACTCATCAAGCCCACCCAGTTGCACGTGGCCAGCGGCGCCGATGCCGTGACCCTGGCTGCCAAGAATGGTGCCAACCGTCTGGCAGTCGAATCCGATTACAAGGGACAGGATGGGACTCTTCCCTGGTTCCCGGCTCTGGATGCGGATCAGGGCTATCTGCGTATCGGCGATCAGCTCGATGGTCTGGAAGGGGTCGTTGTCTACAACAAGAACGCCTTCCGCCTGGTCGTACCGAACGATGTCACCCTGACCGCAGGTAACCTGCTGCGTAGCCAAGAAGAGGACCGCCAGAGCGCACCGGCCCGCACTCCCGGCAGCGACCTGCGAGTCGGCAGCTTTAACGTGCTCAACTATTTCACCAGCCACTCCAGCATTGGCGGCGATCTCAACGTCCTGTGCAAGGATCAAGCGGATGCAGATAACACAGATCCAAAGGAAAAAAGTTGCAACCGCGGCGCCAAGACCCAGGCCAAGTTCGAGAAGCAGCGCACCAAGATAGCCAATGCCATCACAGAGATGGATGCCGATCTGCTCGGCCTGATGGAGATGGAAAACAACGGCTTTGGTGACAACTCAGCCATCCATAATCTGGTGACCCGTCTCAACGAACAGCAGAAGGATGCCAGCAAGCACTATGCCTATGTTCGCCTGCCTGCCGCCCTGCTGACCGGTGATAAATTCTTCGGTGGCGATGCCATCATGGTGGCCATGCTCTATCGTCCGGCCAAGCTGACCCCGGCGGGGGATGCCGCCGTCATCAAGATGCCGGAGCAGCGTTACACCGTCGGTGGCGTCGCCAAGAGCGCCGGCCAGCGCGACTCCCTGGTACAGAGCTTCACGGTTGCGGGCAGCCAGGATCCCCTGACTCTGGTGGTCAACCACCTCAAGTCCAAGGGCTCGGGTTGCTATGAGAATGGTGATGGCAAGACAGAGCCTGCCGATCTGCAGGGCAAGTGCACCGAGTTCCGCGTCACCGCCGCCAAGGTACTGGGTGAAGCGGTCAGCAAGCTGCCTGGCCAGGTACTGCTGGTGGGGGACTTCAACTCCTACGCCAAAGAGGATCCGATCCGCGTCCTGACCGACTACCAGTCGGCCAGCAGCGAGCGCAAGATAGTCTCGGCCTCTCACACCTTTATTGGCGAGCAACCCTACGAGCAGTTGGGACGCGAGATCACCAAGAGCTATGGTCTCGTCGATCTCAACGTCAAGTTCAACAAGGAGAAGGCCATCTCCTACAGCTATGATGGCGAGCTGGGTACCCTGGACTATGCGCTGGGCAATCCGGCACTGGTGAGCAAGGTAGCCGGCGTGGCCGACTGGCATATCAACTCGTTCGAAAGCAACCAATTCGAGTACGCAGCCAAGTTCACCGACGCACTGGCCAAGTCCGACAACCCCTTCAGCGCTTCTGACCACGACCCCATCATCGTCGACCTGAAGCTGGAAGAGGCCAAACCGTCCCAGAGCAGTGGTGGTGGCAGCATCGGCTTTGGCCTGCTGGCCCTGTTGCCGCTGGCCTTCTGGCGCCGCCGCTAAGGCACCAACACACAAGACCCGCCTGATGGCGGGTCTTTTTTGGGGCTGAACCGAGATAAAGAAAAAGGCCACCGCAATGCGGTGGCCTTCGATATGGTGGAGCTATGCGGGATCGAACCGCAGACCTCCTGCGTGCAAAGCAGGCGCTCTCCCAGCTGAGCTATAACCCCAAACTCTTTACTTTTTAGACAACCGAATCGGGTGTTCGACTGTCTTCGACGCATTGCGTCTGAATAATGGTGGAGCTACGCGGGATCGAACCGCGGACCTCTTGCATGCCATGCAAGCGCTCTCCCAGCTGAGCTATAACCCCAAAACACTTACTTTTCAGACAACCGAATCGGGTGTTCGACTGTCTTCGACGCATTGCGTCTGAATAATGGTGGAGCTACGCGGGATCGAACCGCGGACCTCTTGCATGCCATGCAAGCGCTCTCCCAGCTGAGCTATAACCCCACAAGGTGGCAATACTGCCCTGGGCATCGGAAACCTGGTGGAGCTACGCGGGATCGAACCGCGGACCTCTTGCATGCCATGCAAGCGCTCTCCCAGCTGAGCTATAACCCCAGCGTTCCAGATGTGTTCGAGGAGAATTTGGTGGAGCTACGCGGGATCGAACCGCGGACCTCTTGCATGCCATGCAAGCGCTCTCCCAGCTGAGCTATAACCCCAACTCACCTCGGCATCAACCGCACTAAACGTCCGGCGACGGAGGCGCATATTAGGCATACTGGTCATTTCTGTCAACCATAAAAACCACGCCACAGAACCGTTCACTCACTTTTTGCTCGCTTCGTGCTTTTTACGAGCAACAGACACAAGTATTGCCCCGTTCGAGCCTCAAAACACCTTTGTAACTCCTCTTCTTTTTGGGACATCCATCTTTCTGAGGTCGACGTTTATCCACATCCAGCATCGGCACATTCGCACTCTTTTAGGTATCAAGCGCTAACACTGAGCCTATGAGATGGCTGCTCCCTACAAATTGCGCCGTCGAGCATCCAAGCTAGCGCGCTGATGTCATGGGATACACCAGGAGGGAATTGGAGTGAGATTAGTGGGTTGGCTGGTAACACCGTCGCTGGCCGCAGTGGTGGGCGTAACGCTCTCGCGCGACTCCGTGACCAATGGCCCGGATGCCGCTTCGTTTGAACAGCTTCACCTGCTTGAGCCAGTCGTCAGCGTCGAGTTGCAGGCGCTCCAGTATGGGGGAAAGCGCCGCCGGAATATGGCCCCGCTTGTCATCACGGATGGCACGGCCAGTCCAGTCGACCAGCGCCAGATAGTCGCTGAAGGTGTAGGGCAGTGACTCGGGTTCATCCTGCTTGGCAAACGGCAGCAGCAGGGGTGGCAACTCGGTGGTCTGGGCACGTCCCAGACGCTGGCTGATGCTGGTGTAGTCGCTCTCCTCGGGTCGGTCGGCAAGTTTGGCGCGGATGGGATTGAGCTCCACATAGGCCATGCAGGCGAGCAGCGCCGATTCCGTCAGCAGGGCTTGGCTCTTGAAGCGCCCCTCCCAGAAGTGACCCTTGCAGCTATCTTCCTGATTGGCCTGGCGAGCCAGTCCTTCGTTGAGCAGGCGCACGAACCAGCTGATGGAGTAGAGCCTCCTGCGCCACTCCTCTATCAGCCCTTGCACTACCGCGAGCTCTGGCTCAATCAGGGCATCCCCCTGATACCAGCGCCGCACCAGCAGCGGCCACTGAAACAGCCCGGCCCAGCGCTCGGCCACCTCCCGCTCGCTCCAACCCTGCGCCTGCTCAGCATCCACTTTCAGCACCAGGTGATAGTGGTTGCTCATCACCGCATAGGCGCAGATGCCGATGGCAAAGAGCCGCGACAGCTGACCCAGCCGCTCGACCACCCACTGACGGCGATGCTCGTAACTCTGGCCCGAGTGGGCATCTTCCCCACACAGAAAGGCCCGCCGCACACAGCGGCTGACCACGTGGTAGTAGGGCGTATCCTGCAGGCTGATTTGACGTGAACGGGCGATGGTCATGGCTAGTTCCTCGGCAGTCATGCTTCAAGTCCAGCAGAGCACTACGCCCCTGTCAAAATGGTGGTTGTCCCAGAATCTCGACTCCGTCAGCAGGGCCTGGCTCTTGAAGCGCCCCTCCCAGAAGTGACCCTTGCAGCTATCTTCCTGATTGGCCTGGCGAGCCAGTCCTTCGTTGAGCAGGCGCACAAACCAACTGATGGAGTAGAGTCGCCCACGCCACTCCTCTATTAGCCCCTGCACTACCGAGAGCTCAGGCTCGATCAGGGCATCCCCCTGATACCAGCGGCGTACCAGCAGCGGCCACTGGAACAGCCCGGCCCAGCGCTCGGCCACTTCCCGCTCGCTCCAGCCTTGCGCCTGCTCGGCATCCACTTTCAGCACCAGGTGGTAGTGGTTGCTCATCACCGCGTAGGCGCAGATGCCGATGGCAAAGATCCGCGACAGCTGACCCAGTCGGTCTACCACCCACTGGCGGCGATGCTCATAGCTCTGCCCAGAATGAGCATCTTCCCCACACAGAAAGGCCCGCCGCACGCAGCGACTGACCACATGGTAGTAAGGCGTATCCTGCAGGCTGATTTGACGTGAACGGGCGATGGTCATGGCGAGTTCCTCGGCAATGAGGCTTCAAGTCCAGCAGAGCACTACGCCCCTGTCAAAAATGGTGGGTGTCCCAGAATATGCCTCCCAGAATATGCCCCCACTGACGGCGATGCTCATAGCTCTGCCCCGAGTGGGCATCTTCCCCACACAGAAAGGCCCGCCGCACGCAGCGGCTGACCACGTGGTAGTAAGGCGTATCCTGCAAGCTGATTTGACGTGAGCGGGCGATGGTCATGGCGAGTTCCTTGGCAGTGATGCTTCAAGTCCAGCAGAGCACTACGCCCCTGTCAAAATGGTGGGTGTCCCAGAATCTCGCCAGAATCTCCCAGGTGTCCCAGAATCTAAGAATCTCGCGGCGACTATCTCGAACAAGTAATTTTGTCAGGGGTAAGAGCGGCGAACAAAGAGTGACCACTCATGCTCTTGCCCAGAATCTCTACCAGAGTCTCATATATAAACCACATCATATTTGACCTGAACAAAATCATTCGCAAAAGCAGTCGCTTGAGCATTTTCCAGCTTTATATTTTCCTGAATCAATCCAAATAGCCTTTTACCCTGACCAAGCAGCACCGGAGCTTGTGTAATCGTCATCTCATTAATCAGTTTTGCATTGAGGAATGACGTAATGATCTCTCCACCATCAATGTAGGCATGCTTGAACCCCACAGACTCCAGCTCAGCAACAAGAGCAGAAATATCGCCGGAATAGAGCTCAACACGACCGACAAGAGAATCGGGGACAGTTTTTTCTGTGTTGCTTAGCGCAATGGCCCTGATATTTCCATATGGCCACTGTTCAGGTGTCAAATTGAAACTGGCCAGTTTTTCCATACAGCCACGGCCCATGATCATGCAATCGACAGAGGCAACATAGCTATCGAATCCCATGTCCGCATTCTGTCCCAAATCCACATCTTTCTTGCCCGATGTTTCAAGCCACTCAATACCACCATCAATAGTAGCAATATAACCATATGCACTGGTTGCAATAAATACAGAACACTTCATGACAACCCTCTCATCATCATAAAAGACAACAAAAAAAATACTAACAAACGAGATGTAGAATTGAAAGGTTTAAATATATCCCGCAGAGCTAAAGATATTTGACTGTCAGTTATTTACACCAAATAAAAACGCCCCCCATCTTGCGATGGAGGGCGTTTTATTTTCAGGCTATTAGACCAAGGCGGTCCAATGCTCAGCGATTACAGGGATTCAGCGGTGGCAACCACATTTTCCACGGTAAAACCGAATTCCTTGAACAAGAGCTCGGCCGGAGCGGACTCACCGAAGGTGCGCATGCCGATGATCTTGCCGCCAAAGCCCACGTACTTGTACCAGTAGTCGGCGATGCCGGCTTCGATGGCCACACGCTTGGTAACGGAGGAGGGCAGAACAGACTCCTTGTACTCGGCGCTCTGGGCGTCGAACACGTCGGTGGCCGGCAGGGAGACCACGCGCACGGCACGGCCCTTGGCGGTCAGCTGCTCATAGGCGGCCACGGCCAGCTCGACTTCGGAGCCGGTAGCGATCAGGAGAAGCTCCGGGGTACCGGCGCAATCCTTCAGCACATAACCCCCCTTGGCCACGTTGGCCAGCTGCTCGGCAGTGCGGTCCATCTGGGCCAGGTTCTGACGAGAGAAGATCAGGGAGGTCGGACCGTCGGTACGCTCGATGGCGTGCTTCCAGGCCACGGCGGATTCTACCTGGTCACAGGGACGCCAGGTGCTCATGTTCGGGGTCAGACGCAGGGAGGCGATCTGCTCAACCGGCTGGTGAGTCGGGCCATCTTCACCCAGACCGATGGAGTCGTGGGTGTAGACGAAGATGGCGCGCTGCTTCATCAGGGCAGCCATACGCAGGGCGTTGCGGGCATACTCCATGAACATCAGGAAGGTGGCGCCGTAGGGGATGAAACCACCGTGCAGAGCGATACCGTTCATGATGGCGGACATACCGAACTCGCGCACACCGTAGTGGATGTAGTTGCCGGCGGCATCGTCGTTGGTCAGAGACTTGGAGCCGGACCACATGGTCAGGTTGGACGGAGCCAGATCCGCAGAGCCACCCATGAATTCCGGCAGCAGCTTGCCGAAGGCTTCCAGGGCGTTCTGGGAGGCCTTACGGGTCGCGATCTTGGCCGGGTTGGCCTGCAGGGCTTCGATGATCTTGGTGGACTCAGCCGCCCAGTTGGCGGGCAGCTCACCGGCCATGCGGCGCTTGAACTCGGCAGCCAGCTCGGGGTGAGCGGCGGCATACGCGGCCAGTTTGGCATCCCACTCGGCTTCCAGGGCGGCACCCTTCTCACGGCCATTCCACTCGGCAGCGATGTCGGCCGGGATCACGAACGGCTCGTGGTTCCAACCCAGGAACTCGCGGGCAGCCTTGATCTCGTCGTTGCCCAGCGGTGCACCGTGGCAATCGTGGGAGCCGGACTTGTTCGGGGAGCCGTAACCGATGATGGTGCGGCAGCAGATCAGGGTCGGCTTGCCACTCTCGGCCTTGGCGGCCTCGATGGCGGCGTTGATCGCTTCCGGGCTGTGACCGTCAACACCCGGGATGACGTGCCAGCCGTAGGCTTCGAAACGCTTGGCGGTATCGTCGGTGAACCAGCCTTCCACGTGACCGTCGATAGAGATGCCGTTGTCATCCCAGAAGGCAATCAGCTTGCCCAGACCCAGGGTACCGGCCAGGGAGCAGGCTTCGTGGGAGATGCCTTCCATCAGGCAGCCATCACCCATGAAGGCGTAGGTGTAGTGATCCACGACATCGTGGCCAGGGCGGTTGAACTGGTCAGCCATGGCCTTCTCGGCGATCGCCATGCCCACGGCGTTGGTGATGCCCTGACCCAGCGGGCCAGTGGTGGTCTCGACGCCCGGCGCATAGCCGTACTCCGGGTGACCCGGGGTGCGAGAGTGCAGCTGGCGGAAGTTTTTCAGATCGTCGATGGAGAGGTCGTAACCGGAGAGGTGCAGCAAGGAGTACAGCAGCATGGAGCCGTGGCCGTTGGAGAGGATGAAGCGGTCACGGTCAGCCCAGGTGGGGTTGCTCGGGTTGTGCTTCAGGTGGCTGCGCCACAACACCTCGGCGATGTCCGCCATCCCCATGGGGGCACCCGGGTGACCGGAGTTGGCTTTCTGAACGGCGTCCATACTCAATGCACGGATGGCATTGGCAAGCTCTTTACGAGAAGGCATCGGTATCTCCTGCGATTGCTTCGTGTGATTGCCCAAATAGCAAGGCCGATATTCTCCCAGCAGGGCGAACGAGGTGCAAACACTATCTGGAGAGGGATCCCGGCTTTGGGAGGCCAATCGCTTTTCCGTCGTTCGAAAACGATTGATTTGTGAACGCTTTGTTGGGGCATTCGGTCGCGGGATGGAAAAGGGAAATCTTCGGCGCCAATTGGCCTCATCTGGCAAAAATAGTACTGGCAATCGAGAGGGTCGCTATCTAGAATAGACGTCCAGATGTAGATACCTCTACAAATTATCCGTTTTTTCGTGGTCGCGGCGGCGACCCACAACCACAGGCAAGGTCATCATGGCAAAGCTGTTTACCTCCGAGTCGGTCTCCGAAGGCCATCCCGATAAAATCGCAGACCAGATCTCCGATGCGGTGCTCGACGCCATCCTGAAGCAGGACACCAAGGCGCGCGTCGCGTGTGAAACCCTGGTCAAGACCGGCATGGTGATGGTGGCCGGTGAAGTGACCACCTCGGCCTGGGTCGACATCGAACAGATCGTGCGCGACACTGTGCGCGAGATTGGTTACACCCACTCCGACATGGGCTTCGATGCCGACTCCTGCGCCGTGCTCAACGCCATCGGCAAACAGTCCCCGGATATCAACCAGGGCGTCGACCGCAGCGATCCGCTGGAGCAGGGCGCCGGTGACCAGGGCCTGATGTTTGGCTACGCCACCAACGAAACCGACGTGCTGATGCCGGCCCCCATCACCTACTCTCACCTGCTGGTGAAACGTCAGGCCGAAGTGCGCAAGAACGGCACCCTGCCGTGGCTGCGCCCGGATGCCAAGAGCCAGCTCACCTTCGCCTACGGTGACGATGGCAAGATCCTCGGCATCGATGCCGTGGTGCTCTCGACCCAGCACGCCGAGCACATCAGCCACAGCGACCTGGTGGAAGCGGTGCGCGAAGAGATCATCAAGCCGGTGCTGCCGGCCGAGTGGGTCACCAAGGATACCAAGTACTTCATCAACCCGACCGGCCGTTTCGTTATCGGCGGCCCCATGGGTGACTGTGGTCTGACCGGTCGCAAGATCATCGTCGACACCTACGGCGGCATGGCCCGTCACGGTGGTGGCGCCTTCTCCGGCAAGGATCCGTCCAAGGTTGACCGCTCCGCCGCCTACGCCGCCCGTTACGTGGCCAAGAACATCGTCGCCGCCGGCCTGGCCGATCGCTGCGAAGTGCAGGTCTCCTACGCCATCGGCGTGGCCGAGCCCACCTCCATCAGCGTCGAGACCTTCGGCACCGCCAAGGTGGCCGAGGATCTGCTGGTCAAGCTGGTACGCGAGCACTTCGAGCTGCGCCCCTACGGCCTGATCCAGATGCTGGATCTCAAGCGCCCCATCTACCAGGCCACCGCCGCCTACGGTCACTTCGGTCGCAACGAGTTCCCCTGGGAACAGACCGACAAGGCCGAGCTGCTGCGCGCCGCCGCCGGCCTGTAATCGGCAATCCGGGAAAGAGGGAGCTTCGGCTCCCTTTTTGTTATCTGCCATGAGCAGCACCATGCACAGCCTCATCACGGCACGGGTCGACGCCTGCTTTGCCCAGGCCGAAGCCCGGCTCGGACGCACCTTCCCTCGCCCCCTGGTACGCTGCGACCTGCGCGGCCGTGCCGCCGGCACGGCCCGTCTGCAGAGCTGGGAGCTGCGCTTCAACCCGGCCCTCTATGTCGGCAACGAGGCCGCCTTCCACACCGAGGTTGTCCCTCATGAGGTGGCGCACCTGCTGGTCCATGCCCTGTGGGGCAGCGGCCGGGGCAAGAGCCGGGTGCTGCCCCATGGCCGCCAGTGGCAATCGGTGATGCAGGAGATCTTCGCCCTGCCGCCCCGGGTCACCCACCGCTTTGACTTGGCGCCCCTGGCCGAGCGCACCTTTGCCTATCGCTGCACCTGTCGCGACCACGCCCTCTCGGTGCGCCGCCACAACAAGGTGCTACGAGGCGAGGCTCGCTACCACTGCCGGTCCTGTCGCAGCGAGCTGGTACCGGTCGACTGACCCCTGCCGGGGCCATCTCCCCTGTGGTAAGCTCCTCCCTTCGTGCCTAACCCCATGAAGAATTAAGCGATTTTATGTTTCGATTGATGCTCCTCGTGCTCGGCGCCCTGGCCGCCGGCACCACGTCGGCCCAGACCTTCCGTGAAGCCAAGCAGGATCTGGTCAAGCTCTATCAGAGCCACCCCACCAGCTTCTACTGCGGCTGCAACATCAAGTACAACGGCAAGAAGATGGCCCCCGACTGGGAGAGCTGTGGCTACCTGCCCCGCAAGCAGGCCGAGCGCGCCTCCCGTATCGAATGGGAACACGTGGTACCGGCCTGGGAGTTTGGCCACCAGCTCCAGTGCTGGCAGCAAGGGGGACGCAAAAACTGCGGCAAGAGCGATCAGTTCAACACCATGGAAGGGGACATGCACAACCTCTTCCCCGCCATCGGTGAGGTGAACGGGGATCGCGCCAACTACCGCTTCTCCGACTGGAATGGCAAGCCCAACCAGTATGGTCACTGCCAGATGCTGGTGGATTTCAAGGATCGCCAGGTCCAGCCGCCCAAGGGGCCGGTACGCGGCCAGATCGCCCGCGCCTACTTCTATATGAGCCAGCAGTACGGGCTGCGTCTGGCGGCGCAGCAGCGTAAACTGTTCGAAGCCTGGGATCGCCAATACCCGGCCGAGGGCTGGGAGTGCGAGCGCAACCGGCGCATCGCCGGCATTCAGGGCAACAGCAACCCCTTCATCGACAGGCAGTGCCAATAAGCATGCGTATTCCACGAATCTATGAGCCGGCCCGACTCGCTTTGGGCCTTATCCTTCCCCTCTCGGAAGATGGCGCCAACCATATCGGCCGCGTGCTGCGCATGCAGCCCGGGCAGGAGCTGGTGCTGTTCAACGGCGGTGATGAAGAGTTTCCCGCCGTGATCCGTGCCGTGACCAAGAAGGGGGTCGAGGTGGAGGTGACGGCCGTCACCGAGAACCGGGTCGAGTCCCCGCTGGCGATCCACCTGGGCCAGGTGATCAGCCGTGGCGACAAGATGGACTTCACCATCCAAAAAGCGGTCGAGCTCGGCGTCACCTGCATCACGCCGCTCTTTTCCGAGCGCTGTGGCGTCAAGCTGCCGGCCGAACGGCTGGAGAAGAAGCGCGAGCAGTGGCAGAAGATCGTCATCAGCGCCTGTGAGCAGTGTGGCCGTAGCCGGGTGCCCGAGGTACGTACGCCGATGGAGCTGGACGCCTGGATGCGCGAGGAGACGGCAGAGCTCAAGCTCAACCTGCACCCCCGTGCCGAGTACAGCATCAGCACCCTGCCCATCCCCGAACACGGGGTGCGCCTGCTGATCGGTCCCGAAGGGGGGCTGTCGGAGCGGGAGATTGCTGATACGGTGGAGCAGGGCTTCAAGGAGATGCTGCTCGGCCCGCGTGTGCTGCGTACCGAGACGGCGGCCCTGACCGTCATCACGGCGCTGCAGTGCCGTTTCGGCGATCTCGCGTGATCCCCCCGGCAAGCTCGACAGGCCCCGTCCTGGCATCGGATGATGGCAGCCAGAAACGGCCGGTTAGTTCGCCAATCGACCCTACACCCCTATCGCGCCCTTAAGAAGGAACAGCGGATGACCATTAAACTCGGCATCGTGATGGACCCCATCTCGTCTATCAACATCAAGAAGGATTCGAGCTTCGCCATGCTCGAAGAGGCGCAAAAACGCGGCTATGAGCTCTTCTACCTGGAGATGAAGGATCTCTACATGGAGGAAGGCCGCGCCTTCGGTACCATGCGTCCGCTCAGCGTCCAGCATGACTACACCCACTGGTTCAGCCTGGGTGACGTGGTGGATCAGCCGCTCTCCAGCCTGGACGTGATCCTGATGCGCAAGGATCCGCCATTCGACACCGAGTTTATCTACGCCACCTACATGCTGGAGCGAGCCGAGGACGAGGGTTGTCTCATCGTCAACAAGCCCCAGAGCCTGCGCGACGCCAACGAGAAGCTCTACACCGCCTGGTTTGCCGAGCACACCCCGACCACGCTCGTCACTCGCAGAGCCGACAAGCTGCGCGCCTTCCATGCGAAGCACAAGGACGTCATCCTCAAGCCGCTCGACGGCATGGGCGGCGCCTCCATCTTCCGCATGAAGGAAGATGATGCCAACGTGGGCGTCATCATCGAGACGCTCACGGCACACGGGAGTCAGTACTGCATGGCGCAGACCTATCTGCCCGCCATCAAGGAGGGCGACAAGCGGGTGCTGGTGGTGGACGGTGAGCCGGTGCCCTACTGCCTGGCGCGTATTCCGGCCCAGGGTGAGACCCGCGGCAACCTGGCGGCGGGTGGCCGCGGTGAGGCGCGCCCCCTGAGTGAGTCTGACTGGGCCATCGCCCGCGCGGTCGGACCGACCCTCAAGGAGAAGGGGCTTATCTTCGTCGGCCTCGACATCATCGGCGATCGCCTGACCGAGATTAACGTCACCAGCCCGACCTGCATCCGCGAGATCGAGGCCGCCTTCCCGGTGCACATCAGCGCCATGCTGATGGATGCCATCGAGCGCCGCCTCGGCAAGGGCTGACGAAGGGGCCCCGGCCCCTTCCCCACCCTGCCATACTTGCAGCAAGAGAGAATCGATACAGACACCGCCATGCACACACTGCAAAACCACTTTCTGCTGGCCATGCCCAGCCTCAACGACCCCTACTTCGAGCGCTCCCTGGTCTACCTGTGCGAACACAACGATGAGGGCGCGATGGGGTTGGTCATCAACATTCCCCTCGAGATGCAGGTCGATGACCTGCTCGAGCAGGTGAAGATCGATCACCCCGCCACCCTGGAGCTGGAGCAACCGGTGCTGCAGGGGGGGCCGGTGGCCAACGATCGCGGCTTCGTACTCCACAGCCACAGAGAGGGCTTTGGCTCCAGCCTCTCCCTGAGTGACGAGCTGATGGTCACCACCTCTCGCGACATCCTGGAGACGCTGGGGACCGACGAGGCTCCGAGCCACTGGCTGATGACCCTGGGCTACGCCGGCTGGAGTGCGGGTCAACTGGAGCAGGAGCTGGTCGACGGCGCCTGGCTCATCGTACCGGTCGATACCCGTCTCATCTTCGACACCCCGGTGCACGAGCGCTGGGAGAAGGCGGCCGCCAGCATCGGCATCAACACCTTGCACCTCTCCACCCAGGTCGGCCACGCCTGACCGTACAGGATCGCTTATGACATCACGCAGCCTGATGGGCTTTGACTACGGCACCAAGAGTATCGGGGTAGCGGTAGGCCAGGAGCTGACCGGCTCGGCCTCGCCCCTCTGTTCATTGAAGGCCAACGACGGCATCCCCAACTGGGACGAGATAGAGAAGCTTATCAAGGAGTGGCAACCGGACCTGCTGATCGTCGGCCTGCCCCTCAACATGGACGGCACCGAGCAGGAGATCACGGTGCGGGCCCGCAAGTTTGGCAACCGCCTGCACGGGCGCTTCGGCAAGCCGGTGGAGTTCAAGGACGAGCGGCTCACCACCACGGATGCCCGGGCCCGCCTGTTCGAGCGTGGTGGTTACCGGGCACTGGACAAGGGGAGCGTGGATGCCGTCTCGGCCCAGCTGATCCTCGAGTCCTGGTTTGAGGCCCAGTACTGACTCACAGGGTATCCACTTCCACCCGGTTTCGCCCCCCATCCTTGGCCCGATAGAGCGCCCGGTCGGCGCGCTTGAGGGCCTCCTCCACCGGCTCCTGTGGACCACATTCGGCGACGCCAAACGATGCCGTAACCCTGAGACCCAGAGGCCACTGGGATGAGGTAGCGACGACCCGGCGCATCCGCTCGGCGAGGGCCTCTCCCCAGGAGAGCGGACGCAAGGGGGCCAACACCACGAACTCCTCCCCACCCCAGCGACAGAGGGTGACTCCCTCCTCCAGACAGTAACCGAGCTCACTGACCAGGGTTTTGAGCACTTCATCCCCCACTGCATGCCCGTGGCTGTCATTGATCCCCTTGAAGTGATCGAGGTCGATAAAGATGAGGCTCCCCTCGCGCCATTCGGCGAGCAGTTGCTCACCCTGACTGCGACTGGCGGCACCGGTGAGGCGATCGTACCGCGCCTCGTCACTCGCCAGACGACAGACCTGCTCCAGCTCACGGTTGCGCTGGCGTGAGAGACGCTCCCGCTCGCTGGCCCGGGCCAGGCGTCGACGCATGCCGCTGTAATCCATCGCCAGCATGGCCAACAGGGAGAAGAACCAGAGCACCATCAGCCCACGATAGAAGGTGGAGGCAGGTAGCCAGGGGCCATGGAAGCTGAGGGACTCCACCTTGAGGCGATAGTGGCCCGCCGGTGCTCCCGAGCCGGTCGCTATCTCGATGGCAAAGACCCGGCTGATGTCGCGCCCCTGTTGCAACAGGGGGATCTCATAGTCGGTGAGCCACCAGGTGGCAGGGGTGAAGAGGGAGAGGGGGATCTCCACCTCCCCCGGATAAGCCTGCAGATCGAGCAGAATCGAGTTGATCTTGTGGGAGACGGGATCGTCCGATCGGGAGTAGGCCGGATGGTAGTTACGCAGATAGATACGCCAGGGCAGATCGTCGGCCCCCTTCGCCTGCAACTTGATCCGCATGGTCTCATAGCCGGAGAGATCGAGCCCCTGCTCGGGCACCGCCAGGGTGATGAGCAGTTCGCAGTAAGGCCAGCGATAGGTGAGGCTCAGTTCACACTCCATGATGTGACCCGCCTCCAGACGCGCCACCGAATCCCCACCTGCCGGACGATCGTCCAGGGTGGAGATCTGCCAACCGCCAGCGGGTGCGATGATCAGCGCCCGCTGGGGCCCCCACTCGTAGATCGCCACCAGCAGCAGGGTCGCCGTCATCAGCAGCGCCGTCATCAGCCACATCCGTCTAAACACGCTCATGCTTGCCCCTGTTATCCATTCCGCCCCATTCTACCGAAAGCCGGCCCTTTATTGTGTGATGCCACAATAACTCCCGTGCGGGCCCAGAGGCTAAGCTCAACACGGAACGCGGGAAAAAGGAGGCAACCTTGCTGGAGTCACTGCTGGCCACCCTGGAGAGGGTGATACTGGGCAAACCCCTGCAGATCCGCATCGCCCTGGTGACCCTGTTGGCACGGGGCCATCTGCTGATCGAGGATCTCCCGGGCATGGGCAAGACCACATTGGCCCATGCGCTGGCTCACGCCCTCGGGCTCGACTATCGCCGGGTCCAGTTCACCGCCGACCTGCTGCCGGCGGATCTCATCGGGGTCTCCATCTTCGACCCCTCGGAGCAGCACTTTCGCTTTCATCCCGGCCCCCTCTTCAGCCAGGTGCTGCTGGCCGACGAGATCAACCGGGCCAGCCCCAAGGTGCAGAGCGCCCTGCTGGAGGCCATGAGCGAGACCAGCCTGAGCGTGGATGGCCACAGCCATCCCCTGCCTGCCCCCTTCTTCGTCATCGCCACCCAGAACCCGGCGGATCAGGCGGGAACCTATCCCTTACCCGAATCCCAGCTCGATCGCTTCGCGGTGCGCCTCTCGCTGGGCTTTCCGGCGCGGGATGCCGAGCGCGCCCTGCTCAGGGGCGAACAGGCCCCCCTCCCAGCCCCCCAGCTGAACGCCACCGAACTGCAGGGCATGCAGCAGGAGGTGGCTCGACTGCACGTGGCCGACAACACCCTGGAGTACCTGCTCTCCCTGGTCGCCCAGAGCCGACTCGATCCCGAGCTGCCCCAACCCCTCTCCCCACGAGCCGCCCAGACCCTGCTGGCGGTGAGCCGGGCCTGGGCCTTCGTCGCCGGTCGCCGCTTCGTCACCCCCGACGATGTGCGCGCCGTCTTTCCCTATGTGGCCGAGCACCGCCTGCGCGGCAGCTTCGGGCTGCAGCAGGGGGAGAGCAGCCCCTTGAGCCAGCGCCTGCTGGAGCGGGTCGACCCGGAGCGGCCATGAAACCCTGGCTGCAATGGCAACAGAAGTGGCTGGCGCGGCGTATCCCGCCGGCGCGCCAGATCACCCTGGGACGACACAACCTCTTTATTCTCCCCACCCGGCTCGGCTGGCTGTTTCTACTCACCCTGCTGGCCATCTTCCTGCTCGGCGCCAACTACCAGAGCAATCTGGTCCTGTTGCTCGCCTACGGCCTGGGCAGCCTGCTGCTGGTTGCCATGCTGCTCACCCACCGCAACTTAAGCGGCCTGCGCCTGGCCGGCTCGCCCCCCCAGCTCGGCGAGGTGGGCAGCCCAACCCCGCTTCCGTTCACTCTCTGCGGTCAGGCCCGGGCCCTGACCTTCACCCTCAATGAGAGCCGGCTCCAGCTGGCCGAGAGCCACAGCGGGGTACAGACCCTCACCCTGGCACTGAGTGGTACCCGGCGCGGTCGCCTCCCTCTGGCGCGCCTGCGTATCGAGAGCCGCTATCCGATGGGGCTGTTTCGCTGCTGGAGCCTGCTCGATCTGGAGCTGGCCCTCTGGCTAGCCCCTGCCCCCCTGGCGGCCCCCCTGCGAGAGCCCGAGGGGGATGGTGAACAGGTGGGCCCACAGATACGCCCCGCCCCCATCGGCGACTTTCACGAGCTGCGCCCCTACCAGAGAGGGGAACCCCAGAGCCGCATCGCCTGGCACCAGCTGGCCCGAGGGCGAGGGCTCCTCAGCAAGCGCTTCTGCGAAGGGGGCGGTGAGCCCGACAGCCTCACCCTGGCACGGGCCAGAGGCGACCTGGAGCTGCGCCTCTCCACCCTGGCCTGGTGGTGTCAACACCTCTGCCATGAGGGCCAACCCTACACCCTGCGCCTCGATACCCCCCTGGGGCCAGACGCCTCGCCCACCTTCCTGCGGGAGTGTCGCTGGGCGCTGGCCCGCTACGGAGCCCCCTGATGCTGGAGAGTCGACGCCTCTGGCTACTGGCCTTGCTGCTGCAACTGCCTCTGCTGCTGGCTCTCTGGCCCTATCTGCACGGCTGGGTAGTGATCGCGATCCTCGCCTGCCAGGGGTGGCGGGGAGTGACCCTGTGGCGCGCCTGGCCCATGCCGGGGCGCCCCCTGCGGCTGCTGCTCACCCTGTCGTCACTGGCACTGCTGCTCCTGGAGGCCAGGGGGAGCGGCCTGCTCGCCACCCTCATCAACCTGCTCTGCCTGGGTTATGGCCTGAAATTTCTGGAACTCTCCCGCGAGCGGGACATGGAGCCCTTGCTGGTGGTGCTCTTCTTTCTGATCGCCCTCTCCCTTATCGAGCGCCAGAGCCTGCCCTGGGCGCTGCTGCTCGGCGCCGTCTACCTGCTGGGGATCACCGCTCTGGTGCTCGCCAGCTGGCCAGAGGGACGCGCCCCCCATCGGCCGGCCCTGCTCGCCCTCTTGCTGGCCCTTCCCCTGCAGGTCGGGTTGTTCCTGCTGCTGCCACGGCTTCCTCCCCTGTGGCAGGTACCCCAGAGCCACGTGGCCAGAAGCGGCCTCGACGAAAAAGTGGAGCCGGGGGCGATCAGCACCCTGCTGCGCTCCGGGGAGCTCGCCTTTCGGGTCACCTTCGATGGGGGCCTGCCCCTGCCAGCCGAGCGCTACTTTCCCGTGCTGCGTCAGGAGTGGTTCGACGGGCGTGCCTGGCAGCCGACGCCGGCCTTGCAGGCCTGGCGCCGCAAGCAGTGGCCCCAACCCGTCGCAGAAACGATCTCAGGTCCCCCCGGCCAAGGGGAGTACGAGATCATCGCCGAGCCCCAGCGGCTGCGCTGGCTACCGGCGCTGGAGCACCCGATGCCACGCTCGGGACCCGTGCTGCTCAGCCCGGCAGACACCCTCTATCGCCTCGATGATGGCAGCCAGCGTATCGGTTACCGGGTCGCCCGCGGGGAGCGGGGCCGCGCCGACGAGCAGACCCGCCAGCGCAACCTGCAACTGCCGGCGCAGGGGAATCCCAAGTCTCGCGAGCTGGCCCGTCAGTGGCGAGGAGAGAGCCCGGACGCCTTGGCCCGCCGACTCCTCTCTCTGTTTGCCAGGGAGGGGTTCAGCTATACCCTGACCCCACCTCTGCTGGGGGCAGATCCCGTCGATGAGTTCCTGTTTGGCCAACGGCTCGGGTTTTGTGTCCACTATGCCTCGGCGGCGGCCTTCTTGCTGCGTGCGGCCGGAGTACCGGCCCGGCTGGTGAGTGGGTATCAGGGGGGAGAGTGGAACCCGCAGGGGGGATATCTGACGATCTATCAATACGATGCTCACGCCTGGGTGGAATACCTGGACCAGAGGGGGAGATGGCAGCGCCTCGACCCCACTGCCGTGGTGGTCGCTGAGCGCCTGGGCGAGGGCGAGACGAGCGCAGAGGGACTACTCTCGCCACTGCGCTATCGGCAATTGGCCTGGCTGACGCCGCTGCGCCTGTGGTGGGCCAGCATCGACTACCACTGGAGCCGCTGGGTCCTCAACTACGATGCCAGCACCCTCTGGCAACGACTGACCGCCCCCTGGCCCTCCCTGCGTCGCCACCTCCCCTGGTTGATCCTGGGGGGGCTTCTCCTCTGCGCCCTGCCCCTGCTGTGGTTACTCAGAGAGGAGGAGCCCGGGGTGGCGCGCCCCTGGCGCCCGCTGCTGCGGCGTGCCACACAGCGAGGGCTGGCACCGCAGGCCGGAGAGTCACTGCCTCTCTGGTGCGAGCGGATGGCACGCCAGTTACCCATACTGAGCCTTCCCCTGCGTCGGTGTGCCTGGCTGCATCGCCGTCTGCACTACGCCCCCCTCTCGAAGAGCCAGCAAGCAAAAACAGCCCGCGCCCTGAGGCGCAGGCTTCGGCAGATCCTCCGTGGTTGGTCGGCCGCCACTAGAGGCCCAGCAGTTCCCCCTGACGCAGAGGGGTGAGCCCGGCGATAAAGATCACCTCCTCCCCTGCGACCACCAGAGGGCCGGGCACTCTGGCATAGCAGAGGCCACTCACTCCGGCCTGGAGGGTGCTGCGCTCGCCGCTGGCGGGATCTTCCAGCTCGGCCAGGGGCTGGCCTGCCTCGACCGACTGGCCGGGAGCGACCAGATAGTGAACGATCCCCCCCACGGGGGCGACGACCCCCTCAACCCCGGCCAGGGGGGTGGCCGTCAGCGGATCCCCCGGCACCGTGGTGAGGGGACGCACCAACCACCCTCGCTCGGTCAGCAGATCGAGCAGTCGCTCGCAATCTTGCGCCGTCAGCTCGGGGGCCAGATCCCGCTGCCCCCTCAGCTCCACCGTCACCGCCAACGGCACCGGCCAGCCGGCTCCTTCGCACAGGGGATACCAGTTTTGCAACAGTGCATCGTCAAAGGACATGCCGCCGGCCTCCCCGGCGATCAGGATCGCCCCGGCAGCCAGCCGCCGCCCCACCGCCTCCAGCACCTCCTGCTGGCGGGTATTGCCGTAGAGGTGCACCAGTGCCTCTCCGTCGCAGTGAAGATCCAGCACCAGATCGGCCTCCAGCGCCCAGCCAAACAGCTGTTGCTGCAAGCGCTCCAGCTCGGAGCGCCCCTGCAGCCCGGCCAGTCGCTCCAGCAACAGGGCGCGCGCCTCATCCAGGCTCTCACAGCGCTCACCGGCGCGGACCAGCAGGGGGTAGCCACGGTTGAAGTTGCGACCACTGCCCAGCTCGAAGCGCCCCTCATGGCGCCCGAGCAGGCGCTGGCTGATGCCGATGGGGTTGGCCAAAGGCAGCAGGCGGATGCGCCCACGCAGGGCCCCTTCCCGCTCCAGGCGGGACAGCGCCTCCCTGAGACGGTGCAGCACCAGCACGCCGGGTAACTCATCTGCATGCAGGCCGGCCTGCAGATAGGCCAGCGGCCCACTCTCGCCAAACTCCCAGGCAACCAGCTCATAACGGCTGGCGCCGACCGGGGCTGGCAATGCCATCTTGATCTGCTTCATCCCGTGCCTTACTCGTACTGGTCGTAGTCGAAATATTTGTCGTTGATCTGCTTGTAGGTGCCATTGGCCAGGATGGTCTTGAGAGCGCCGTTGATGCGGGCGAGCAGGGCCTCATCCTGATGGCGCACGGCAATTCCCGAGCCCACCCCGAAGTAGTCGGGGTCATCCATGCGCGGGCCAAAGAAGTCGAAACCGGCCGCCCCCTCCCGCTTCTTGAACTCCAC
>NZ_CDDB01000064.1:0-69428 GCF_000820105.1 Aeromonas schubertii
GCGATTGGGATTGCCCGCCGCTCACTGGGAGAAGCTGACCCGGGATTTTCGCCGCCTGTTCAAGGGGCCGGCCGGCACACCCGACGAGCTGGGCCATTTCTGCGAGCATTTGCAGCGCAAGCGGCGACAGGGGCTCGCCAACGGCCGGCGCTGGCTCTGCGCCTGACCGTTTCCCTTCAATGTTCTCACTCGGCCTTCAGCCGAGGGGTCTTCATGCGTCTTTTCCCACTCACGCTCGTTCTGGGCCTTCCATCCCCGGGCCAACAGCGCTGTTGCCGGGAGAAAAATGCCTCTCAGGGCACAGGGATAGATGGGGAAGGGGAGTCAGCAAGAGCAAGACATCAGCTCAACCATGGTTCAGCTCAACCATGCCCAGCTTAACCATGCCTGTCCATGTTAAAAAGATGCCTGTCCATATTGGGGAAAAAACACGCTACCGCCCCTGAATTACAGCTTCCAGTGCGCTCATTGCCTCGGGATGGGAAGGTCCCATCGCAGACTCAGGGCACCGGCCGCTATGATATTCAATCCGGTCTTAAATCATCCAGTGCTCTGTGGTCATTCGACGCCAAATAAAGTGGTTTGTTTGAGCCCGATCAAATAATCCAGAGACTGCCCTCGCCTTGGCGCATGCCATCTTGTCGCTTTGTGATCCGGATCGGCGGAAGAGGACTTTTGTCCTGCTTGATGCCAGCCCCGGGGGGGTAGGATGCGCCCATGCTCAGAACCCAGCAGGAACAATAACAATGACCGCTCATATCAATGCCCAGCCCGGCGATTTTGCCCAGACCGTCATCATGCCCGGGGATCCGCTGCGTGCCCGTTACATCGCCGAGACCTTCCTTGAGGATGTGCGCGAGGTGACCAATGTGCGCAACATGCTCGGCTACACCGGCTACTTCAAGGGTCAGCGCATCTCGGTGATGGGCCATGGAATGGGGATCCCCTCCATGGTGCTCTACGCCCACGAGTTGGTGAACGACTTTGGCGTGCGTCGCATTATTCGGGTCGGCAGCCTGGGGGCGACCCAGCACCATGTGCAGATGCGCGATGTGATCCTGGCCCAGGCCGCCGGAACTGACTCCCCCACCAATGCCAAACGCAGCAGCGGTTATCAGATGGCCACCTCAGCCGACTTCGAGCTGCTGCACAAGGCCTTCAGCCAGGCTCGGCAGCAGGGTATCCCGGTCAAGGTCGGCAACGTCTTCAGTGGCGATCTCTATTACGATCCGGACGAAAACCTCATTCCGGCGCTGGAGAAGTTCGGTGTGCTCGGCATCGACATGGAGGCCGCAGGCCTCTACGGTCTGGCCCACCAGCAGGGGATCGAGGCGCTCGCCATCCTCACCGTTTCGGATCACTGTCTGACCGGCGAAGAGACCACGGCCCAGGAGCGCCAGCTCTCTTTTAACCAGATGATTGAGCTTGCCCTGCACACGGCCTGTTAAAGGTCCCCCTGTACCCTTCGAGAGACATTAATAATGAAAAACAGACTCTCCCTCACGGCGATAAGCTTCCTGGCCAACTTCGTGATGGCCGGTTTCGCCACTCAATTTGGCATGCTGATCGAGCCGATTGCCGCCCGCTTCGGTGCCGACGTCAATCAGGTGGCCTCGATCTTCTCGCTGCTCAACGGCGGTGCCCTGGCCGGCACCGTTGCCGCCTTCTTCCTGATTGAGCGGGTCGGTATCAAGCGCCTGACCCTGCTCTGTTACGGCACAATTGCCCTCGCCGCTACAGCCCTGCACCTGACCGATTCCCTGATGGTGGTGATGGGGGCCATGACCCTGATCGGTCTGTGCGGAGGGGTTGGCCTCTGCATCGCCGGCACTCTGGTGGTGAGTGTCTGGCAGTCACGCATGCAGAGCACCATGCTGGTGGTGCAAGATGCCACCTTCAACGTGGCCGGGGTCCTCTTCCCTCTGGTAACCACCTACACCCTGACCCACTCCATGGGATGGAGCTGGAGCTATCTGGCGGTGGGCATGGTCTCTTTGCTGACCCTCTTTATCGCCGGGATGACCGATTTCTCCGGGGCCGGGGTTGGCGGCGCTCAGCAGGAGGAGCGCTGCGAGTGGAATGCGGGCGTACTGAGTGGTGGCCTCGGTCTCTTTCTCGGCATGCTGGCCCTCTATACCTTCCTTACCTGGGCACCCATGTTTGTGAAAAACAAGTTCGGCATTCCCTTCGAAGAGGCGGGCAATATCATCACCCAATACTGGACGGCAGCCCTGCTGGGCGCGCTGGTGTCGACACTCATCGTCACCCGGCTGCCGATCCGCCTGTTTCTTATCGCCATCATCACTCTGGCCATGGTGATCACAGGTGTAATCGTGACGAGCGATTCTCTGGCTTGGCTGCCTTACCTCACCTATGGCTACGGGTTTGTCTGTGCCGCCCTCTATAACGCCTTCATCGCCTATGGGGTCTCGTTTGTGCGCCAGGCCAGCAGCAAGAACGTCTCTTACATCCTGGTCAGCGGTAGCGCCGGCGCCATGTTCAGCCCGGCCATCAGTGCGGTGGCAGAAAAGGTGGTCGGCCTGCAGGTGGTGATGTACGCGATTCCGCTACTCTACGGGGTGATCCTGTTGATGTTGCTGGCATCGGTAAAAATGGCCCGTCCGGCACCCTGTCATGCCTGATTGCATCTCGATGTGACAAGGGGCCGGTTGGCCCCTTGTTGTCAGGGCTGCTCCAGAAAGGTGCGCAGGGCGGCCAGATCCGCTATCTCGAGCCCCTCTTCACCCCGGCGCACCAGGCCAAGCTCGACGAGCTCCTTGACCGCGCGGCGATAGACCCGATCCGTGGTGCCAAAGCGCTCGGCCTCCAGATAGCTTTTGCGAAAGCCGCTCACCGGGTTGTCGTGGTGGTAGCTGTGGTAGAGATCCCAGGCGATGTTATAGCTGATGGGAAAGAGCATGCGGCAGGCAAAGATATCGACCGTGTCCTGGTAGTCGATGGCCATGGCGGTGGCGAAGAAGAGCGCCACCTCGGGATGGGCCAGCAGCTCTTGCTCCAGCAAGGCACTGTCGATCCGGGCTATGGTGAGGGGCTCCAGGGCCAGGATGTCGAGCTGGCAGCGATAGCCGGTGAAAAACTCCATCTCGCCAAAGATCTGGTTGTCACACTCCATGGTGCCAAGCTGAAAGCGACGCCCGTTCATGGCGGTATAGCCCATGGCGATGCGTCCCTCCGGAACCAGCATCATGGGCGGATCGCTCTCCCCCTGGGTCAGCAGATGTTCTCCTTCTGCCACCATACGCCGCTCCCGGATACAGGATTCGACCACACGGATCACCAGATCGTGATTATCCTGCCAGTGACGCCGAAAGCGTCCCTTGAAGAGAGGTTTGAGCTGCATGCCTACCTCCACCCCAAAAGGGGTTATTAGAGCATGGTGGCGCGGCGCGACCAAGGGAAGGGGGCCGGAGTGTGCCCTGGCGCAACCTTTGGGGGGCCGGGCGCCGAAAAAGCGGCCAGTTACTTGATCCGTCTGGAAAAGTTATTTGCATTTTGGGGGCGGCTGGGGTAAAAATCTGCGCCACGGAGAGATGCCGGAGTGGCCGAACGGGATTGACTCGAAATCAATTGTGGTAGCAATACCACCCAGGGTTCGAATCCCTGTCTCTCCGCCACATACCAAGCCCACGCAGATGCGTGGGCTTTTTTATTGTTCCTCTTCCTGAAGGATGACGAAAACATGCGAAGGCTCGAGCGTGTCAGGATGGACGCTCTATTGGCCGGTGGCATCGTGGCTCATCTCGCGCTGCCAACGGAAATCTCCCCGCCGGATTTCGGCAGGTGACGGGTCTCATTGGCCTTGGCTCGAGTGACGGTTCAGGGCAAGCCCGCAGGCTTGCCCCTGATGGATTAATTGCGACCGGCCATGACGCCGCCATCGACATCCCAAATCGCGCCGGTGACCCAATCCGCCTTGTCGGAGAGCAGGAACGCAACCACTTCGGCAACATCCTGAGGAGTCCCTACCCGGCCAATGGGATGGAAGCTGTTGAAGCCTTGCAGGGCGTTGTGCACCTCATCCTTGGGTATGAACCCTTCATAGATGGGGGTTTGCACCACAGCCGGGGAGACCGCGTTGACACGGATCTTGTGCTGCGCCAGCTCCATCGCCAGATGCTGGGTCAGCGAGTGTAGCCCGGCTTTGGCCACCGAGTAGGCAGAGGAGGGGGTGGCGGCGATGGCTTGCTTTGCCCACATGGATCCGATGTTGACGATGGCGCCTGCCCGCTCCCTGGCGACCAGGTTGGCGGCCACCTTCTGGGTGATGAAGAAGAAGGCCTTGTTGAGTGCCATATACTGGTCATAGTCCGCATCCTTGTGCTCCAGGAAGGGTTTCGGGAAGAAAACCCCAACGGCATTGACCAGCAGGTCGACATCCGGATGTTCGGTCTCTATGGTGCCTAGCAAGCGGTTGATCCCCGCCTCACTGGTAAGATCGGCGGTGAGTGCCCAAACCGGACCTAGGGTCGCCAGGGTCTTGCGGGCCTCTTCACTCTTTTCGGGGCGATGTCCCACGATGACAACACTGCCACCCTGAGCCAGTACGATACGCGCCGTTTCCATCCCCATGCCGCTGGTGCCACCGACGACCAGTAACTTCTTGCCGCTGAATTGATTGTTCATAGTGAAAGCCTCTTTGTCATGGGTTGCTCGCCAGGCTTGTCTGTTTCCTGGCGGATAAAGGTGGCTTCCCGAGCAAGGGGCCACAGTCGTTCATTAACGTGATATCGATGAGGTGACAGCGTTGCTCCCGCGCCGGGGGCAGGTCTTGCCGCGCTCATCTGGGGGCCATTTTTCACGGGTTACAGGATCGTCACAACCGAGATAAACTCTGCTGACGTGAAAGAAAAACTTTATCGATATGAAGACACCCATACATCTGAATGCCTTACGGGCGTTCGAAGCCAGCGCAAGGCACTTGAGTTTTTCTGCCGCAGCACAAGAGCTGCATGTCACACCGGCCGCCGTGGGCCAACTGGTCAGGCACCTCGAAGAGTGGGTGGGTACCCCGCTCTTTATCAGGCAGCGCAGCGGTAAAGCCAGGCTTGTGCTGACGGACAGCGCCGAGCGAGCACTGCCTGATATCAGCGCGGGATTTGAACGACTGGGGCTGGGAGTGACGAAAATACGAAAAGGGGCGCTGGCCGGGGTATTGACCGTTGCGGTGAGCCCCGCCTTTGCGGCCAAGTGGTTGTTGCCACGTATTGATCGGTTTCAAGAGGTGTGTCCCGACACGGATGTGCGCCTGGATACCAACTTGAAACCGGTGGATTTTGCCGCGCAGGGGATCGATATCGGCGTCCGCTACGGGCTCGGGCATTGGCCTGGCCTGACGGCCACCAGGTTGATGGATGAGGAGATCTACCCGGTCTGCTCGCCGCAACTGTTACTCGACCCGCATCGCTTGCAGCAACCTGCCGATTTGCTGGGCGAAACACTCATCCATGATCTCTCAATGGACAGCCACAGTGGTTTCCCCACCTGGGGTAGCTGGCTTACACAGGCGGGAGTGAAGGTTGAGTCGACCATCCGGGGTATGAAAATCAATAACTCGGCCGCAGTGTTACAAACGGCAATCGAAGGGCACGGCATTGCACTGGCCCGCAGTGTGATGGCAAGTGGTGACCTTGCATCAGGGCGATTGGTCCGGTTGTTTAAAGACATACGCTTCGAGACGCCGCTTGCGTATTACATCGTATGCAGGGATGGGGGCGGCTATGCTCCCCGACAAGCCGTCTTTCGAGACTGGTTGATGCAGGAGGCTCGTGATCATTCCCCGCAAGTGGCAGATAGCGGGGCCGATCATCGGTCAGTCAGAGCGGGTAAGGGGTGATGGCTTGGCTCATCAAACCCATCGCCGTTTTGAACGGTCGCTCCCCTGTCCGGATCAATCCTGGCGCCGTGCCGAGGCATGGTGACCCCCTCTACCAGGTGTGTCGAGCTGCTCTTGTTGCAAGGGGCGATGGAGCAGAGGGGAAAGAGGAAGGGAGGCCAGTGGCCTCCCTTCTGCATCTTGGTGTCAGGCTGCGTCCTGCTCCAGAGCCGGGGCCCCTTGCTGACCCTTGGCGAAGCGGTCGACCCACAGGGCAATGGCGCCGTCACCGGTCACATTACAGGCGGTGCCGAAGCTGTCCTGGGCCAGGTAGAGGGCGATCATCAGGGCGATGGAGGCGTCACCGAAGCCGAGCATGGAGGTGAGCAGGCCCAGGGCCGACATCACGCCGCCGCCCGGGGCACCCGGAGCTGCTATCATCACCACCCCCAGCATCATGATGAAGGGGAGCATCTCGGAGAGACTCGGGATGGCCAGGTGCTCGGAGAGGAACATGACGGCGGTGGCGCAGGTCACCAGGGTAATGGTGGAGCCACACAGGTGGATAGTGGCGCACAGGGGCACGGTGAAGTTGGCGATGCCATCACTCACCCCGTTATTTTTGCTGGCGCGCAGGGCCACCGGAATGGTGGCGGCGCTCGACATGGTGCCAATGGCGGTGAAGTAGGCCGGCAGCATGTTCTTGATGAGGGCAGCCGGTGAGCGACCCTGGGCCAGGCCTGTGCCCACAAACAGCACGCTGAGCCAGAGCCAGTGCATCAGGATGGCCATCACCAGCACTACCCCGAAGGTCTTGAGGGTGGTGAAGACGGTGCCCTCGACAGTCATCTCGACGAAGACGCCGGCGATGTAGAGGGGCAGCAGGGGGATGATCACCCGGGCCAGCAGGCGATCGATGATGTCGCGTCCCTGGTCGGCCACCTTGCGCAAGTCATGGGACTCGGTGGCCGAGATGCCGATGCCAAACACGAAGGCGGTGGCCAGTGCCGTCATCACCCCAAACAGGGGCGGGATCTCCAGCTTGATGTAAGAGGCAAGCTTGACCCCTTCCTGGCTGGTCATGACGCTGGTGCTGGCCAGCAGAGGAATAAAGTGGCTGGCAACCAGGAAGGCCAGGGTGCCGGCCATCAGGGTCGAGCCATAGGAGAGGGCGACCGTCTGGCCCAGCAGGCGGCCGGAGTTTTTCGGCAGGCTGGCGATACCGCTGGTAATAAAGAAGAGGATGATAAGCGGTATGGTGAAGGTGATGAGCTGCCCGATCAGCGCCTTGGCGGTGAAGACGAGCCGCGCCATCCACTCGGGGGCGTAGAGGCCGATCAGAAGGCCGAGCAAGATGCCGGCCAGCAGTTTCGCTATCAGTTTCATTGGAATATCCGCAGGTTGTGTTGTCTGTCTGTGTGTTGTTTTAATCAGGCGGAGGTTTTTAACACAAAACCAGCAAGAATGCCTGCCTAAAACCGACTAACCAGCGGAAAAACTCATCACTTCCGAATTAATGACTGGCTTCTTCCCCCAGCCAGAACACCGGGTTGGGGAGCTGTGCCAGCAGATCGGGCAGATGCAACCCCTTGAAGGCAAAGGTCCACTCCGGCAAGCCCGGGGTGAACATCAGCTCCTCGCAGGCCAGCAGGCAAGGGTCCACCACCAGAGGAATGGAGGAGGGGAGGGCGAAGGGGCAGACGGCGCCAGGCAGGCAATCGGTGACGGCGCTCATCTCCTCGTCGCTGCATACCGAGGGGCGTTGGCCGAGCACCGCCTTGAGCCGTTTGGCATCGAGCCGGCTGTCCCTGTGGGTCAGCAGCAGGGCGTGGCTGCCATCCTTGCAGCGCAGAAACAGGCTCTTGGTGGGCTCGGCGCGCCAGCCAAGTTCGCGGGCCAGGCGGGCATCGGTCTCGTAATCGAGAATGGGCTTGTGCTGCCACGCCTGATGGGGGACGGCGCTGCGCTCAAAGAGCTGGCGGCAGGTATCGAAGAGGGCTTGCAGTGTCATAGGGCCTCCGCGCCAAGGGACTCAAGGAGTTGCAGGGAGAGCTGACCGGCCAGGGTTAGCATGATAAATCCGACCAGTAGATCGATGCCCTGCTTGACCCGAGGGCGGCTCAGCACGGGGGCGAAGCGGGCCGCGCCGAGCGACAGGGCGCTGAACCAGAGCAGGGAGGCGAGCAGACAACCGAGGGCGAACCAGGGGCGCTCGTCGCCGGCCAGCTGACTGCCGAGGGAGCCCAGGATGACCAGGGTGTCGAGGTAGACGTGGGGATTGAGCAGGGTCACAGCCAGGGTGGCGAGCAGCACCGCCATCCGCCCGACGAGGCGTACCCCGTCACCCTCACCGGATACACCGGCCGGGCGCAGGGCGCTGCGAAGCGCCAGGCTGCCGTAGGTGGCGAGAAACAGGATGCCGGCGGCGGTGATGAGGCCGAGCAGCAGCGGCTGGCTGCTCATGACAGCGCCGGCACCAAACACCCCCAGGGTGATGAGAAAGACGTCGCAGACGATGCAGATGGCCGCCACCATGAGGTGGTGATGACGGCGGATCCCCTGATTGAGGACGAAGGCATTCTGGGCGCCGATGGGGACTATCATGGCCAGGCCGAGCGTCAGGCCTTGCCAGAGTGGGATGAGTTCTTTCATGAGGCTTCTCCGCTGTGATGGGAGCAGCTTAGAGAGTGGCTATGCTTTAGTGAAACTAATAATCTTAATGGATTATCAGTTTTGCTAATGGTGAATCATGCGAGGACTCGACTATCACTGGCTGGCGGCGCTCGATGCCGTGGTGGCCCACGGTGGCTTCGACAAGGGGGCGCAGGCGCTCTTCGTCACCCAGTCGGCCATCTCGCAGCGCATCAAGCAGCTCGAGCGCTGGCTCGCCCAGCCCGTGTTGGTGCGCGCTACCCCGCCCCGTCCTACCGAGCTCGGGCAGCGTCTGCTCGGCCACTACCGCCGGGTTCAATTGCTGGAGCAGGAGCTGCACCCGGCCCTCTCACCGGAGGGCAGTGGCCCCCTCTCTTTGGCCATTGCCACCAATGCCGACAGCCTGGCCACCTGGCTGCTGCCGGCCCTCACTCCCCTGATGTGCTCGGGACAGCTGCTGCTCAATCTGATGGTGGACGACGAGAGCCGTACTCTGAACCGGCTGCGCTCCGGCGAGGCGGTGGCCGCCATCAGCAGCGAGCCGACCCCCATGGCGGGCTGCGTCAGCGACAGCCTGGGGCGGCTCGACTACCTCTGTGTCGCCAGCCCGGCCTTCGCCAGCCACTACTTTGCCGATGGCATCGATGCCGGGGCCCTGGCCCGTGCTCCCGCCGTGGTGTTCGACCCCCATGACGACATGCACGGCGTCTTTCTCGCCGAGCGCTTCGCCCTCTCCTCCGTGGCCTGGCCGCACCATGTGGTGCGCTCGTCGGAGGCCTTCGTCAAGCTGGCCCTGCAGGGCTGTGCCTACTGCCTCATCCCCAGGCTGATGATCGAGCCGGAGCTGGCGAGCGGTGAGCTGGTGGATCTGCTGCCGGGCCAGGGGGTGAGCCGTACCCTCTACTGGCACCGCTGGGCCCTCGAAAGCGGTCTGCTGGCCCGCCTCTCCGAGACCTGCATCGGCTCGGCCCGCCTTTTTCTGGCACAAGGGTGATAAAGGGTCTCATTACTGCTCTATCCTCTACAGACAGGGAGAAACAGCAAGCCGCTGGATAGCGCTCTCGTTCATGGAGGAAAGCGATGTTGAAAAAAACGAGCGAGTCACTGCTCGACGACCCGGCGGCCTTGATGGCGCTCCACGATCTGACTGAGAGTGATCTCGCCCTGATCCGCAAATTTGGCCAGACCATTTTGCCCAAGATCAATGAGTTTGTGACTCACTTCTACGGCTGGTTGAGAACGACCCCCGCCTTCGAACAATTCTTCAGCGATACCCAGCGCCTGGCTCATGTGCAGGAGCAGCAACTGACCTATTGGCGCAGCTTCTTCGGCGCCCAGATCAATGCGCAATACGTGCAGGAGCGAGTCATGGTGGGGGAGATCCACGCCAGGGTCGGTCTGCCTCTGCCCACCTATTTTGCCGGCATGAACATGTCGATGTTGATCTTCACCAAGCGCATGTATGACGGAAGCCTCTATAGCGATGAGTACAGTGCCCTGGTGACGGCGTTTACCAAGTTGCTTCACATGGACACCACCATAGTGGTGGACACCTATGCCCGTCTCAATAACAAGCGATTTGCCGAGCAGAGTGAGGCCCTGCTGGCCATGTCGACCCCTGTGACCACCATCTGGCAGGATGTGCTGATGCTGCCCATTGTCGGGATCATCGACTCCAAGCGGGCCCAGGACATCATGACGGCGGTGCTCAACAAGATCTCTGAGCAAAGAGCCAAGGTCTTTATCATGGACATCTCTGGTGTGGCCGTAGTCGATACGGCGGTAGCCAACCATTTCATCAAGATCACCAAGGCGACCAAGTTGATGGGGTGCGAGAGCCTGGTGTCCGGGGTCTCCCCCTCCATCGCCAAGACCATGGTGCAACTCGGGGTCAATGTGGGTGAGGTCAAAACCAGTGCCACCCTGCGCGATGCCCTCGAGAGTGCCTTCAAGACGGTTGGCCTCAACATTCAGGGGCGATCTCACTTCGATGAGAGAGAGTAGGACTCTATGGAGCAGGCCATCACTATCAATCGTCTCAGGCAGGCCCTCATCGTCTCGTTACAGGTCGATCTCTCCCTGACGCTGCTATCAACCTTCGAGATGACCCTGCTCGCACGCTTGAGTGAGGGGGGGGTCAAGGGGGTGCTGATCGACCTCTCGGGGATCAGGACCTGCGGGTGTCATGAGCTGGAGGGACTGCTGTCCCTGGCCAAGGCGGTCGAGATGATGGGGAGGCACTGCATCTTCGTGGGGTTGAGGCCCGGTCTGGTAATGGGAATGCTGGATGTGGGCGTCGATACCTCGACCATGGTCTCGGTGGCTTCTCTGGAGCAAGGGATGGCGCTCTTATGAGAGATGCCGAGTGTTATCACCTTCGGGAAGAGACCGACATCGCCATCGCCGTGATGGGCTCCTTTACCTATAGCCAGACCTGCAGTCTGGATGCGCAACAGGTGAGCGAGGTGGCCACCACTGTCTCTGAACTGGCGACCAATGTCATCAAGTATGCCGGGGGTGGAGAGGTATGGATTGAGTATCTAAGCGAGCGAGGAGAGCAGGGGGTCAGGGTGACCGTCATCGATCGGGGCCCCGGGATCGCCGATCTCGAGAGTGCCCTGATGGATCACTTCTCGACCGGGCAATCACTGGGCCTGGGGTTGCCCGGAGTACGGCGTCTGATGGATGAGTTTTCTATTAGCACCTCGGCGCAAGGCACCAGAGTGACGGTGACCAAATGGAGGCGATGATGTCAGTTCAGGTCGCGATGCGGCAGACCCCCTGTTTTGGTGAATCGGTCTCTGGTGATGGTGTGGTCATCCTCAATCGGGAACGGGTTGTTTTTATCGCCGTCATCGATGTATTGGGGCATGGGGAGAAAGCAGCACAGCTGGCCCGTGAGATGGAGTCCTTTATCAAGTCGTGTCCTGCCGCCACAGTGGCGGGATTGATGGAGATGGTTCACCTGCATTTTCAAGGTGCCTTGGGGGCGGCCATCACTATGCTGAGCATCGACCTGGAGGAGAATCGGTTTCAGACCGTGGGGGTGGGAAACGTGATGTTGAGGAAACGGGGATGGGGCAGTTGGGTCTCTTTCCACGCCCAGTCGGGTATCGTGTGCGAGATGATCCCGACGCTGCTGACCCAGGAGGGGGAGGTGGAGCCCCAGGCGCTCTTTATCATTACATCGGACGGGATCCGGGAGAATATTCCGCTGGAGGAGGATCCTTCCCTCTTTCTGCGAAGTCCTTCTGATATCGCCGGTTACATGATGGAGCACTTTGCCAAGCACCATGATGACGCCACCGTTGTGGTGGCCAGGTGTCGCCATGGCTGAGTCCGTCTCCCTCACGGTTCGCTCGACCGAGAGCAGCCTCATTGCCTTTCGGCACAAACTGCTGGCCCTGGCTCGCAGCTATGGTTATGCCCAGAGTGAACAGGATCGCTGGTTGTTGACCATGGATGCCTGGCTTTTGGCGCAACTTGAGGGATTCGCCTCACTGGAGCTGCAGATTGCCTTGCAGGAGTTCGGGGTCATCTTCTCGGTTGCCGGGGCGAATGAGGGGGAAGGCAAGGGATCCGAGTGGACGCTTGATGGTCGCAGGGCCGTGGAGATGGAGGCGCGCCAGGTGCTGGCGAGCCAGCTGCGTGAAAAAAACCGCGATGAACTGCTCGATGAATTACATGCCAAGAATCAGGTATTGGCGGCTCATCAGGAGGGGCTGGAGCAAGAGATTGCCCGGCGCACTGCCGATCTGGTCGCCAGTGAAGAGATGGCGCGAACCATTATCGAGGGGGCGCCCTCGAGCCTGGCCATCATCGACAGCGAGGGGAAGATCCTGTTGTGGAATCGCACCGCCGAGCGAACCTATGGCTATGGGGTCGATGAGGTCATGGGAGCCTCTCTCTTCGAGCTGCTGAAGATGGTCCTTCCCGAGTCGCTCTCCTCCGTGCTCACCTTCCCCTTGCGGCTGGCTCATGCGGCCATGCTCAAAGAGGGCTCCTACGAGGTCCCCACTTATACGAGGGAGGGGCACCAGGTCTCCGTCGACCTCGGGATTTCCGTCTTCGAGCTGGGGGGATGCTGCCGGGCGGCCATGTTTTTGAGGGATGTGACGTCAAGAAAGCAAACAGAAAGAGAGCTCAGTGAGGCCAAGGTCAAGGCTGAAGAGGCCGTCGAGGTGAAGTCCATGTTCCTGGCGAACATGAGTCACGAAATCAGAACGCCCATGAATGCCATCATCGGTATGTCCCACCTGGCGCTCAATACCGAGCTTACCCCCAAGCAGCACGACTACATCAGCAAGATCCACACCTCGGCGACTCTGCTGCTGGGAATCATCAACGACATTCTGGATTTCAGCAAGATCGAAGCCGGCAAGCTCTCGGTGGAGCAGGTCGACTTCTATCTGGAAGATGTGTTTCACAATGTCTCCATGGTGACGGGACAGAAGGCATTCGATAAAGGACTCGAGCTGCTCTTTGCCATTCCCAGAGAGGTACCGAAGGCGCTGTGTGGCGATCCCCTGCGGTTGGGTCAGGTGATCATCAATCTGGTAAACAATGCGGTGAAATTTACCGAGCAGGGGGAGATTTCCGTCTCGGTCAGCAGGGGAGAGGTACAACCCGGGAAGATCGAGCTTATCTTCGAGGTCTCGGATACCGGGATCGGGATGACCGAGAAGCAGACCAGGGGGTTGTTTCAGGCGTTTACCCAGGCCGATGGCAGCACGACCCGCAAATATGGGGGAACCGGGTTGGGGCTTTCGATCAGCCGGCGATTGGTCGAACTCATGGGGGGCGCGATCCGGGTCGAGAGCACACCGGGCAGAGGGAGCCACTTCATCTTCAACATCTGGTTTGGCACCAGCGAGCAGCCGGAGCGTCACCATGAGGTGGTACCGGGTCGACTCTCGAGTATTCGCACCCTCATCGTCGATGACAACGAGCACGCCAGAGATATTCTGGGCGAGTTGCTCACGGCCATGTCGGTTCCGGTGGTTGCGGTATCGAGCGGGATGGACGCCCTGCGCACCCTGAAGGAGGCACAGGAGAAGGAGACTCCGTTTGAGCTGGTGTTCATGGACTGGAATATGCCCGAGCTCAATGGTATCGAAACATCGCAACGGATCCGTGGCGAGCTTCCTGCCGAGATACAGCCAGGCATCGTGATTGTGACCGCCTATGACAAGGATGAGGTGCTGGGGGAGATGGCGGGTGTCGATGCCGCCGGCTTTTTGACCAAACCGGTCAGCTCTTCCCATCTGTTTGATATGTTGATGAACCTCTTTATGGGGGCCGAGCCCGGTGGCAAGACGCTACAGAGGCAGGATACTCCTGAGTCGAGCTGGTCTCTCTCCGGTATCCGCGTCCTGCTGACCGAGGACAACGAGATCAATCAGCAGATTGCCATCGAGCTGATGGAGAGCAAGGGGTTGCTGGTGACGGTGGCGAGCAACGGTCAGGAGGCACTGGATCGGTTGGCAGACGCCAGGCTGCGGGAAATGCCGTTCGATATCATCTTTATGGATCTGCAGATGCCGATCATGGACGGTTATGAGGCCAGCCGACGGATCCGTGCCATGGAGGAGTGGGATCAGGTGCCGCTGATTGCCATGACGGCCCATGCCATGGTGGAGGAGCGCGATCGCTGCCTTGCCTTGGGGATGAACGATCATATCTCCAAACCCATCGACCCCGACCTGCTCTATCGAACCATCAGCCGCTGGTGTCAGGGCTCGCGGGAGATCACCAGGCCCGCCTCACCCGGGACCAAGAGATCGGCGCCTGTCGAGCGGCTGCAGAGTATCGCCTCCCTCGATGTCAAAAACGGCCTGCTGCGTGTCGCTGGCAATGAAAAGCTCTATACCCGCCTGCTCTCGCAGATGATGGATGAACAGGTCGATATAGTGCGCCGGATTGGCATTGCCCTGGAGAAGGGGGAGAGGGAATTGGCCGTGCGTCATGCCCATACCCTCAAGGGGACCTCGGCCAACCTCGGAGCCGTGCTGACCTCCGATATTGCATCGCGTCTTGAGTTGGCACTGAGCAAAATGACAAGCAAAGAAGAGGTTGAGGCGATCCTCGCAGAGATGGGGGAGCACCTCGGTGACTTCTTCGGGCAACTGGCCTCGGCCCTTAACCGTCCTCCTCCCCAGCGGGTCAAGGGGGGAGAGCTGGATCCCGCCACCCGATCCATGCTCTATCGATTGGCACAGCTGTTGCTCGATATGGATGCAACGGCGATCGATTACTTTGAAGAGAACTATTTGTGTCTTCAAGATCTGCTCAATCCTGATGATTTTTCCGATTGTGGCAAGTACATCAACGACTGTGATTTCGAGTCGGCCAGAGTGGTGCTGAACAAAGCAGTATCCATCTATCCCCTCGATCTCGACAAGCTGGATGAGGCCAGGGATGAATGAGACAATTTTGGTGGTCGACGACAATCCCGAAAACCGGGCTGTCTTGATCGGGCTGCTCAAGCCCCATTACCGGATCCTGGTGGCGGTCAACGGGGCACAGGCGCTGGAGATCTGTCAGCGTAGTCAGCCTGAATTGGTCCTGCTGGATGTGATGATGCCCGAGCTCGATGGCTATGAGGTGTGTCGTCGTCTCAAGGAGCATCCCGAGCTGGCCGAGATCCCCGTTATCTTTCTCACCGCCAAGTCCCAAATAGAGGATGAGGAGATGGGCTTTAGCGTGGGGGCGGTCGACTACATCATGAAGCCCATTAGCCCCCCCATCTTGTTGAGCCGGGTCAGGACCCACATCAGACTCAGGCAAGCCAGGGCTGCGTTGGCCAGGCAGAATGAGGTGCTGGAGCAGAGGGTCAAGGCGCGCACCCATGAACTTGAGGTGCTGCAGGATGCCATCATCGTTGCCATGGCATCTTTGGCTGAGACCCGTGATAACGAGACCGGCAATCACATTCGGCGTACACAGCACTATATCCGGGCCCTGGCGCTGCAGTTGGTGGCCGATGGGCATCACAGGGAGCAACTGACCCCTTCTGCCATTGAACTGCTCTTCAAGTCCGCCCCCCTGCATGACGTTGGCAAGGTGGGGATCCCTGACGAGGTGCTGCTCAAACCCGGCAAACTCACCTCCGACGAGTTTGAGGTGATGAAGAGCCACACGACACAGGGGCTCAACGTCCTAAAAACTGTCGAGAATGCTCTCGATTTCAAGTGTGATTTCCTCCGGCTGGCCAATGAGATCGCCTATTGCCATCAGGAGAAGTGGGACGGGAGTGGATACCCGCAAGGACTCAAAGGAGAGACGATACCCCTGAGTGCACGCCTGATGAGCGTGGCCGATGTCTACGATGCACTCATATCGAGGCGCGTCTACAAGCCGGCCTTCACCCATGAAAAGGCGGTGGAAATCATCAGGGAGGGGAGAGGGCAGCACTTCGATCCTCAGGTGGTGGATGCTTTCCTGGCGATCGAGGGACATTTTCAGGAGATTGCCAGGCAATATCAGGACGAGGAGTGTCCGCAGCAGGATGTTCGACCCCTGGCGGGATGAGAATAAAAAAAACGGCGCCATCAGGCGCCGTTTTCGTCACGGGGCTGTGATTACAGCACGTGCACGGAGGAGGTGTTGGTGGTGCCGCTCGGTACCAGAGCACCGGAGACCATGACAACCACGTCACCCTTCACGCCCATGCCGCTTTGCAGCGCGACGTCCATACCGATACGGTAGAAGTCGTCGGTGGAGGCGATGGAGTCAACCACGTGCGCCATCACGCCCTTGGAGAGGGAGAGCTGGGCTGCGGTCTTCTGGTTGGTGGTGATGGCCAGGATCCAGGCCTTCGGGAAGTACTTGCGGATGGCCTTGGCAGACTTGCCGCCTTCGGTGGCGACCACGATCAGCGGGGCATCCAGCTTCTCGGAGGTCTCGACCGCGCCCTTGCACACGGCTTCGGTGATGCGCAGCTTGTTGCTGTCGTTGGCAGCAGACAGGTTGGAGGGCATCACGGCGTCGGTACGCTCGCAGATGGTGGCCATGATGGTCACGGCTTCCAGCGGGTACTTACCCTTGGCGGATTCGCCGGACAGCATGACCGCATCGGTGCCGTCCAGGATGGCGTTGGCCACGTCGCCGGCTTCGGCGCGGGTCGGACGCGGGTTTTTGATCATGGAGTCGAGCATCTGGGTCGCGGTGATAACCACTTTACGCGCCTTGTTGCACTTCTCGATGATCATCTTCTGGGCGAAGATCACCTCTTCAACCGGGATTTCGACACCCATGTCGCCACGGGCGACCATGATGCCGTCGGAGACAGCCAGGATCTCGTCGAAGTTGTCCAGGCCTTCCTGGTTCTCGATCTTGGAGATGATCTGGATGGCTTCGCCACCGTGGGCCTTCAGGTGCTCACGGATTTCCAGCACGTCTTCCTTCTTGCGGATGAAGGAGGCGGCAACGAAGTCCACGCCCTGCTCACAACCGAAGACCAGGTCACGCTTGTCCTTCTCGGCCAGGGCCGGCAGCTTGATGGAGACGCCCGGCAGGTTAACGCCCTTGTTCTCGCCCAGATCGCCGTTGTTCAGGACCTTACAGATCACTTCACGCTCGGTGATTTCGATGACGTCCAGACCGATCAGGCCGTCGTCAACCAGGATGCGGTTGCCCACGCGCAGGTCGCTGGCAAAGCCGGCATAGGTCACGGCAACCTTGTCCTTGTTACCCACGACAGTCTGGTCGGTGGTGAAGGTGAAGGTCTGGCCGGCAACCAGGGAGACATCATTGCCCCCTTCCAGCTTCATGGTACGGATCTCCGGACCCTTGGTGTCGAGCAGGATGGCGGCCTTGCGACCGCTCTCGGCCATCACTTCACGCAGGTTGCGGATGCGAGTGCCGTGCTCTTCGTAGTCACCGTGGGAGAAGTTCAGGCGCATGACGTTCATGCCAGCGTCCAGCAGCTTGGCCAGCATCTCTTTGGATTCGGTCTTGGGACCGATGGTGCAGACAATCTTGGTCTTTTTCATGTCAGTCTTCATGGTTAAAGGAATTTTCGCCCGGCAATATACACCAGTTTTTGGATACTTTTTATGATCCAGAAACAACGTTTTGGCCAGAGAACGTTTTCTTTTTAACGGTAACGTTTTCGCTACCATTTTCCCTTTCTCCCTTATGGAGCAAGTTACATGCCCATAACAGAAGGTGTTCTCTGTTGGAGCCGATAAGCCCATGATGGCGATCAATCGTAGTCTAATAACAACGGCTTGGGACAAGTACCCCCTCTCGCCACTGCAAGAAGGATAGCCGGTCAGCCGGCCAGTTTCCCCACCGGGGGAGAGGTGGCCAGCGTGCAGTTATTCACAAAAAAGACAATTGGATTGCCGCCAGCCCCTGTGGTCGAGGTATTATCGAACCGGGTCCGTATGGGTATTTTATGTCGCGCTATCGTCTCCTGCTGTTACTCTCTCTCGCGCTCTTGTCACGCCCAGGTCACGGGCAGCCACTTCGCATGGTCGTTCACGATTTCGCCCCCTTTACCTTTGCCGATGAGTCGGGCAGGGCACAGGGGGCATTGGTGGAGCTGGTGCAAGAGGCCTGCCGCCGTCGGGCCGAGGGGTGTGAGATCCTCTACCGCCCCAGTCGCCGGGCCAGGCTGATGCTCGAGCGCGGGTGGGTCGATGCCATGTTTCCCCTCGGGGTGACACCGGAGCGGCTGCAGAAACTGGACTTCTCGACACCCATCGCCTCCACCTCTTACGGTTTTTACGGGGTCGCCGACTCACCTCTCGAGCGTCTCACGGCACAATCGCTCTCGGGTATGAAGGTGGGCACCTTCGGCCCCTCCTTTACCCAGTATCTGCTCGAGCAGATCAACCGGGAGGTGGTGGAGGGAACCGGCGTCGGCATGACGATAGACGTGCAGCCCAACGCCGATGCAAAGGGGTTGGCCAAGCTGGTCTATCGTCGCTATCCCCTCTATTTCAGCAATATTCACTCCGCCGATTATCATCTGCGCCGAAGCGGGCTCACCGGTGTGCGTCAGCTCGGTGGCCTGGATCTGAAGGTCGAATACCGTATCGGTTTTGCCAGGGAGCGGGTCTCCACCGATGAGGTGACCCGCTTCAATGGCATACTCCATCAGCTGGAGCAGGAGGGCGTCGCAAGCCGGATCCGGGCCAAATGGCAGCTCGCGGCCCCCGATTTGGCTGCCCCCCTGGCTCCCCCCGGAGTCGATAAACTGCTGCGGGACGGGCGCTCCTGATCACTCCCCTTTGGCGATCCCCTCCCGACGCGGATCAGCGGCGCCAAACCAACCGGCACCATTGCGCTGCACCCCCTGCAGCCCCGAGGTCTGCTCCCCGAGTATCACCTCGTGCCCCCTGGCCTTGAGCTCCTCCACCACCTCGGGCGGGGTGCGTCCCTGCTCGAGCTCGGTGGGGCCATTGCGACTGCCGAAGTTGGGCAGATCGATGGCCTGTTGCAGGGTCAGGCCCCAGTCCAGGGTGCCGAGCAGGGTCTTGCCCACGTAGTTGATGATGGCCGACCCACCCGGGGAGCCGAGGGTCATCTCCAGCTCGCCACTTTGCTTGTCAAACACCAGCAGGGGCGACATGGAGGAGCGTGGCCGCTTGCCCGGCTCGACCCGGTTGGCAACTGGCAGGCCGGCCGCATCGACCGAGGTGAAGGAGAAATCGGTGAGCTGGTTGTTGAGCAGGTAGCCGTTGACCATCAGGCGCGAGCCGAAGCCGTCCTCGATGGAGCTGGTCATGGAGATGGCCATGCCGCTTGGGTCGACGATAGAGACGTGGCTGGTGGAGGGGAGCTCGGGAGTGGCATCCCGTCCTCGCGCCAGGGACCGGGGTGGCGTGCCGGGGGCGGCGCTGCCCATGCTGCGCGGCCCGATGAGGCGGGCACGCTCGGCCAGATAGCCCTTGTCGAGCAGGCCGGCCACCGGCACCGCCACCTTGTCGGCGTCGGCCACGTAGCGGTTGCGGTCGGCAAAGGCGAGACGGGCCGCCTCGCTGTAGAGGTGGATGGCCTCGGCCGAGGCGGCCTGGCGCCCGTCAGCGCCTTTCACCGGCGCCAGCGCGCTCATGTCGCGCCCCTCCAGCATGCCGAAGATCTGGCCGAGCGCCAGGGTGCCTGACGAAGGGGTGGGGAAGCCGCAGATCCTGTGTGCCCGGTAGTCAAAGCAGAGGCCATCGCGCACCTTGGCGCGGTAATCGGTGAGATCGGTCAAGGTCAGCAGCCCGGGGTTGCTCGGGTGGCTCTGCACCTTGGCCACCATGGCCTCGGCAAGGGGCCCCTGATAGAAGGCGTCCGCTCCCTGTTCGGCCAGGGTGCGCAGCACCTTGGCCAGGGCCGGGTTGGTCAGGCGGGTGCCGACCGCCTTGGGACGCCCGTCCGGCAGGTAGAAGTAGGCACGGGCGTCGGCATCCCTGGCCAGATAGGGCTCCTTGGCGAGCAGGGCGGCCAGCCGCGGGCTGATGGCAAAGCCCTGCTCGGCGAGCGTGATGGCCGGGGCGAAGAGATCCCGCCAGGGCAGCTTGCCGTAGCGCTGGTGGGCCAGGGCCAGGGCACGCACCGTGCCGGGCGCCCCCACCGAGCGGCCACCCACCACCCCGTCGTAGAAGTCCATCGGCTTGCCCTCTTTCATAAAGAGCTGGTCGGTGGCCGCCGCCGGCGCCGTCTCGCGTCCGTCCACCGCACTCACCTGCCGGCCGTCCCACACCAGCAGCAGGGTGCCGCCGCCGATGCCGGAGGATTGGGGCTCGACCAGGGTCAGTACCAGTTGCACCGCGATGGCGGCGTCCACCGCAGAGCCGCCGGCCCGGATCACCTGGTAGCCGGCGTCTACCGCCAGGGGGTTGGCGGCGGCCACCATGAAGTCGTGACCCTGCCAGCCCGGCTTGTCGGTCCAGCCACTCGATGCTTCGGGGGCGATCAGGGTCTGGGGAGGGGGCGCATAGTGAAAGCCCTGCGAGTCGGCGCAACCGGCCAGCAGGGCGAGGGTCAGGGAGAGGGCGAGGGGCTTAAAGAGCATGGTGACGGCTCCGTGTCGGTCGTGGATGAATTCCCGACACTGTCACAATCGAAGCCTTTCTTCAAGTTTTCCTTATGACTCAATTAGTTATGTTTTTGTCCATGAGTCTGCCAGCGATCGATAAGCGTGAACACCAGGGGATTTACCATGATGGAGAGGCTGGCGCCCATCAGTACCAGGTCGCGCGCCTCCCCGGGCACCAGATTCAGCGCCACCCCGAGCCCCATCAGGATAAAGGAGAACTCCCCTACCTGAGCCAGACTCGCCGAGATGGTGAGTGCCGTCTGTTGGTTGTGGCCAAACAGGCGCACGATGGAAAATGCCGCCAGTGACTTGCCAAACAGTATGATGAGGAGGGTGGCCAGCACCGCCAGCGGCTCGCGCAGCAGTATGGTCGGGTCGAGCAGCATGCCCACCGAGACGAAGAAGAGCACGGCGAAGGCATCTTGCAGCGGCAAGGTCTCGCTGGCTGCCTTGTGGCTGAGATTGGAGCTGTTCATCACCACTCCGGCGAAGAAGGCGCCGAGGGCGAACGAAACCCCGAACAGCTTGACCGCACCGAAGGCGATGCCGAGCGAGCAGGAGAGCACCGCCAGGGTGAACAGCTCCCGTGAGCCGGTGGCGATGGTGCGCGTCAGCAGCCAGGGGATGAAGCGCCGCCCGCCGACGATCATCAGGGCGATAAAGGCGGCCACCTTGGCCAGGATCAGCCCCAGATCGGCCAGCACGCTGGTGAGGCGCAGCGTCTCGCCTCCGCGCTGCAGGTCGGCCAGGATTGGCAGCATCACCAGGGCCAGCACCATCACCAGATCCTCCACGATGAGCCAGCCGATGGCGATGCGCCCCTCGTGGGTGTCGATAAGGCCACGGCTCTCCAGGGCTCGCAGCAGCACCACTGTGCTGGCGGTGGAGAGGGCCAGGCCAAATACCAGACCCGGGATAAGGCCCCAGCCTTGCAGGTGGGCAAGCCCGAGTCCGAGCAGGGTGGCCAGGGCCATCTGGACCATGGCGCCCGGGATGGCGATGCGCCTGACCGACAGGAGGTCGCTTAAGGAAAAATGGAGTCCGACCCCGAACATCAACAGGATCACGCCAATCTCGGCGAGCTCGGGGGCAAGTTGCAGATCGGCCACATAGCCGGGGGTGAAGGGGCCGCTGATGACGCCGGCCGCCAGATAACCCACCATGGGGGAGATCTTCAGGTGGCTCGCCAGCATGCCGAGCAGGTAGGCCAGTACGAAGCCGCCCACCAGGGTCGTGATCAGGGGAAGGGAGTGGTCCATATCGTCACCTCGCTAATGGCAGTCAGGAGCTGCTGGTGCAGCCGTCAATAAGCAGGTTGGCGAAAGGAAAATTGCGGGGCATGCCTGGTTGCGCGGCATGATGCGTCAATCATCGTTTCGGCGGGACTATAAAGGTGCTAACCGGCGCCGGCAATGATTCTTTTGATGAAATTGTAAGTAATCTTTTCGGTCTTAAGGGGCTTATTTTTAAGTGTTGATTGATAAAAGTGTGCGGTTTGGTGACATTTTTAATTCAGAAGCGGAAAAAGAGAGGCCGCCCGTAGGCGGCCTCGCTGTCAGCGGCGTCAGAGGGATTGCTCCTCTCCCCCAAGCGCGGCCAGCAGGGCCGGGATAAACTGGGCCAGTTCGGCGGTGACCAGGGCAAAGTCGGCGTCGAGGCGGGCGGCCGGATCTTCGCTGGTGATGTCGTCGTTCTGCTCGCGCAGCTCTTCGCTGAACTTGAGACGCTTGATGGAGAGATCGTCCCCCAGCACGAAGCTCAGGCTCTCACCCCAGTTGAGGGCCAGCTTGGTCACCAGCTTGTCGTTGGCCAGGTGGTTCTTGATCTCGTCGGTCATCAGGTCCTGCTGCTTGCAGCGGATGATGCCGCCGTGCTCCATGGCGCTGCGCAGCTCTGCCTCATCCTCCAGGGCGAGGCTGGCGGGCAGGTTCCCCTCGGTGAGCCACTCGGTCATGGTGATCTCGGGCGGGTTCTTGAGGGCCACCGGCACGACCGGCAGAGTGCCGATGCTCTTGCGCAGCAGGGCCAGCAGATCGTCGGCCTTCTTGGCCGAGCCCGCGTCCACCACCATCAGGTTGTCGGCGGGGTTGATCCAGGCGAAGGTCTGACTGGTGCGACTGAAGGCGCGCGGCAGCAGGGTGTGGAGGATCTCCTCCTTGAGCGCTTCCTTCTCTTTCTTCTTCAGGGCGCGCCCCTGCTCATGCTCTATCTCCTCTACCTTCTCGGCCAGCATCTCTTTTACGACCGACCCGGGCAGCATCTTCTCTTCCTTGCGGGCGCAGATAAGGATCTGGCCAGAGGCGCTGTGGGCCAGGGTGGCGCCGAACTTACCGAGGGGTTTGACCCAGCCGAATCGGGAGAGATCCTGACTGCCGCAGGGGGTGAAGAGGCAGCTCTCGAGCTGGGTCTCCAACTGCTCCACGGTCAGCTCGAAGGGGCGGGTAAAACGGTAGATCTGCAGGTTCTTGAACCACATGGCGTCGTCGGTCTCCTCATTGGTCAGGGCGGCATTGTACTGCAAAGCGGGATGTGATCAGACTGGAACTTTAGAGAAAAAAGGTGGAGCCAGCTCACAGGAGAGGTTTTTCGTTTGGAACAGCCACTTCAATCCCCCCTAGACTGCTCATTGAGTGAACCGTCAGGAGTCGAACCGATGATCAGACCCGCACAGGCACAGGACATGGACGCCGTACTGGAGATCTGGCTGCTTGCCTCGCTCCAGGCCCACGACTTTGTCGATGCCTCCAGCTGGTGGCGGGTACAGGAGGAGCTGCGTATCCGTTATCTCGACAAGGCCGAGATCTGGGTCTGCGACGAGCGGGGCGATCTGCTCGGCTTTATGGCCTTGGTGGATGATTATCTGGCGGCCCTGTTTGTGCGCCCGGACCGTCAGGGACGCGGCGTCGGTCACGCCTTGCTGGCCAGGGCCAAGGCCTTGTTGCCGCAGCTGAGGGCCAAAGTCTATGCCGAGAATGACGAGGCCCTGCGGTTTTATCGTCACCACGGTTTTCGTATCCAGGGGGAGGAGACGGACCCCCTGACCGGGCACCATCTCTATCTCATTGAGTTTGTTGGCAAGCACACCCAGCGTAGCCGGGAGCCGCAGGCTTGATTCCCCCCTTTTCAGCCCCCATCTGAGGGGGAGTCTCCCCTATCTTGCAGAGTTGTCATGAAGATCCTCCATACGGCGGACTGGCATCTGGGGCACCAGCTCCATGGCCACGATCGCCACGCCGAACATCAGGCTTTTCTCGACTGGCTCGCCGCCACCATCGACGAGCGTCGCCCCGACGCCCTGCTGGTGGCGGGCGATCTGTTTGATACCGCCAACCCGCCCGCCAGCGCCTGGCAGCAGCTCTACCGCTTCCTGGCCCGGCTGCGGGCCGCCCATCCGGCCCTCAACCTGGTGCTCATCGGTGGCAATCACGACTCCCCCTCCAAGCTGGACGCACCCCACGAGCTGCTGCGCGCCTTCGACCTGCACCTGGTCGGCAGCATCAGCCGGGACGCCGAGGGGGAGCTCGAGCTCGAGCGTCTGCTGGTGCCGCTGACCGGGCTGGACGGGGCCGTGCAGGCCTGGTGTGCCGCAGTGCCGTTTCTGCGCAGCAGCGATCTGCGCACCCGGGATCTCGCCGACGGGGAAGACAGATTGATAGAGGGGGTGCGTGAGGTCTATCGCCAGGTGCTCCATGAGGGGCGCCGACGGGCAGGCGATCTTCCCCTTATCGCCATGGGCCACGCCTATCTGGCGCGCGGCCAGCTCTCCGAGCTCTCCGAGCGCAAGGTGCTCGGCGGCAACCAGCATGCCCTGCCAGGCGATCTGTTCGATGGCGCCGACTACACGGCCCTGGGCCACCTGCACCTGGCCCAGCAGATCGGCGAGCGAGTTCACTACAGCGGCTCGCCACTGCCCCTGTCGCTCTCCGAGGCCGACTACCGCCACCAGGTGCTGGAGGTGACCCTGAACGGGCGCGAGGTGAGCGTGACGCGTCTCATGGTACCGCGTACCGCCCCCATGATCCGGCTGCCGGAACAGGATCTCGAGGGGGCCCTGGCGGCCATCATGGCCCTCGATCTGCCCGAGGTGGAGGCCGGCGCCCGCCCCTACCTCGAGGTGCGCCTGCTGCTGCCAAAGCCTGAGGCCCGCATCCGCGAGCGCATTCTCTCGGCCCTGGCGGGCAAGCCGCTGCGCCTGGCCCGTATCACGACCCGCTATCAGGGGGCGGGGGCAGGGCTGGCCGATGGCCCGCAGCGACGCAGGCTCGATGAGCTCTCTCCTACCGAGGTGTTTCGGCTCTGTTATCAGCGCCAGTTCGAGGGGGAACCCGAGGCGTCACTCGTCGCCTCGTTCGAAGAGATCCTGGAGCAGGTCAAGGAGTCCGGCGTATGAAAATCTTGTCACTGTCAGGGGAAAATCTGGCCAGCCTGACCGGCGCCTTCACCCTCGACTTTACCCGCGGGGCCCTCGGTGCTGCGGGCCTGTTCGCCATTACCGGCAATACCGGCGCCGGCAAGAGCACCTTGCTCGATGCCATCTGTCTGGCCCTCTACGACGAGATGCCGCGCTTTATCGCCAATCGCAAGAATGTCGAGAAAATTGGCCGCGCCCATGAAGATGAAAGAGACAAGTTAACGGCCAATGATGTCAAAAATATCCTCAGCCGTGGCCATGCCAGCGGCTTTGCCGAGGTGCGCTTTCGCGGCTGTGACGGTCGCACCTGGCTGGCCCGCTGGGCGGTGCGCCGGGCCCGCAATCGTGCCGAAGGGCGCTTTCAGGCGCAAGAGCGCTCCCTGACCGACGTCGAGTCCGGTCAGGTCTTCTCGGGCAGCAAGCGGGAGTTGCAGGAGCGCATCGACGAGCTGGTGGGCCTCTCCTGGGAGCAGTTTCGCCGCGCCGTCATATTGCCCCAGGGGGAATTTGCCGCCTTCCTCAAGTCCGATGCCAATGAGCGATCCGCCCTGCTCGAGCGGATGACAGGCACCGAGCTCTACTCCGCCATCTCTATGCAGACCTACGAGCGGGCGCGGGAGGAGCAGCAGAAACTGGCTGTGATTAACCAGCGCCTCGGTGATGTGGTGCTGATGGATGAGGAGAGCCGCAGGCAGTGGGTGAGCCAGCAGGTGAGCCTCACCACCGCCCTCAGGCACGAGCAGCAGCAACAGCAACTGATGCAGGAGCTCTGCGATCTCCATCGCCGCATCGCCGACCAGCAGCAGGGTTGCAGCGAGGGGGAAGTGGCGCTGGAGCAGGCCCTGCAGGCTCACGGGGCCGCCGCCGCCGAGCGTGAGGAGTTCGCTCGTGCCGAACAGGCCCAGGTAGCCCGTGCCGACCACGACGAGTTGGCCCGCCTCACCCTCGAGGTGCAGCAGCAGGAGAAGCAGATTGCCGAACTGGGCCCCGAGCTTGCCCGACTCGAAGAGCAGGCCCGCCAGAGCGCGTTGACCGAACAGCAACTGCTGGCCGAGAAAGTGGCCGCCGAGCGCGAATGGGGCGCCCTGCAGCCCGAGCTCAAGCGGGCGCAGGAGCTCGATACCCGTATTCTGGAAAAGCAGCAGCAGTTGCAGAAGGTTCGGCAGGAGGGGGCGCAGGAGCGGGAGGTTCAGCTCGCCCTCGAACAGGAGTGGCGCGTACAGAGCCAGCAGGTAGCGCAGCTCAAGGAGCAGCACCGGCAGTGGAGCCTCTGGCTTGAGGAGAACAGGGCGCTGGCTCCGGTCGCCCGCCAGTGGCAACCCTTGCTGACCGCCATGCAGGATTGGGCCGGGGATGCCGGCGCCTTGCAGCAACTGCTTACCCTGCGGGATCACAAGCTGAGCGCCCTGCAGCAGTTGCAACGCCAGCTGGAGCAGGGCCAGCAGGAGCGGGAGTATTGGCAGCGCGAGCAGGCGCGGTTACAGCAGCAGGGGAGCGAGCTGGAGCAGCAGCAGTGGGAGAGTCGCCTTGCCAGGGCGCAGGAGCAGTGGCAACAGCAGAGCGAACAGCTGGGCCAACTGCGTCAGCTGCTGGAGTTGGCCGACTATGCCCGCAGCCACGCCGAGCAGCACGCCCGGTTACAGCGGGAGCTGGCAGAGCTGGAGCTGGCCCTTGGCAAGCTGGCCACCCTGGGGGAGGAGCTGGCGCCGGCCCTTGAACGCCTCGCCTTGCAGCGGGATGAGGCGCGTCACGCCCTGGAGCAATCTCGCGCCATCGCCAGTTTTGAGCAACATCGCCATATGCTCGGCGATGGGGAGCCCTGCCCGCTGTGCGGCGCGAAAGAGCACCCCTACCGCCAGAGCCAGCCGCAGGTGGCCGGCATTCTGGGTCAGTTGGCACTGCGGGCTCAGGGTCTCGAACGGGAGTGGGAGCACCTCAACCATCAATACATTCAGTGTCAGAGCGAGCGTCAGGAGCTGGAGCGCCAGCGCCTGGCTCGTCAGCAGCACCTGCCCGAGCTGGAGGCGCGGGCCGAGCAGCTGATCCTGCGCTGGCAGCAGTTGGGGGGAGAGGCCCTGCAGGGCCATCCGTTGCCGCTATACCAGAGTCCCGCCGAGTGGCAGGGAGTGATCCATCGTCTGCTCGGCCATGGGCAAGCCCTGGAGCAGGGGCTGGCCCAGAGCCAGCAGCAACTGCGGGAAGCCCGGCTCGGTCAGCAGCAGCTTCAGGCTGTGCGTCAGCAACTGGGCCAGTTGACAGAGCAGCACCAGCAGTTCGACCGGCACTGGCAGGAGGCCGATCGCCAGCGCATTACCCTGGAAGGGGAGCTCAAGGGGATGGGGGAGCAGGAGAGCACCCTGCGTCAGCGTCTCGAGCAGGGGGGGCTGCGCCTCGACGAGCAGATGGGGGGGCTGCCCTGGCGCCAGTGGCTCGGCAGCCAGCAGTGGCATGAGTGGCAGCAATCCTGTGAGGCCTGGCTGCACGGCCAGGGCGAGTGGGAGCGGCTGGCCGGCGAGATAGCCAGCCTCACCCCGGCCCTGAGTGCTCAGGAGGCGCGTCTGCAGAGTCAGCGTGAGCGGTTGCACAGGCTAGAGCGCGATGACAAGGAGCACGAGCAGCAGTGTCAGGGGCTGCTCACCAGTCGCGCCGCCTGTCTGGGGGGGGAGGCGATAGCCCTGGTGGAGCGTCGCTGGCAGGCGCGTCTGCAACAGATCGGCCGCGAGCTGGAGGCGATACAAGGCAGTGCGCGCGCCCTCGGCGAACGCCAGACCGAGCTCAAGACTCGCCTCGCCCATCTGGAGCAGGAGAAACAGGTGAGCAGTCGGCGCAAACGCGAGGTGTTGGGACGCTGGGCCGCTCACGCCACCACCCTCGGCATCGCCGAATACGATCTGCGTCGTCTGCTGGCCATCACCCCCGATGAGCTCAAGTCGCGCCGCGCCGCCTTGCAGGGGTTGGAGGACGCCGTGGGCGAGGCCCGTACCCGTCTCGCCGAGCGGCAACGGACCCTGGCGCTGGAGCTGAGCAAGCAAGATCGTTATCGGGAGCATCACCCGGAGTTGGCGGCCCTGTCGCAGGAGGCGCTGGTGCAGCGTCTGGCGATGCAGGAGGCCCGTTGCCGCGAGCTCGACGAGCAGCTGTTTGCGTGCAAGAGCGCCCTGGCCCAGGCCGAAGCGGCCGCCCTCAAGGCGGGCAGCCTGCAACAGGAGCAGGCCACCCAGCAGGCGGTGGCCGATCACTGGCAGCAGCTGTGCGATCTCATCGGACAGGCCAACGGCGCCAAGTTGCGCACCTTTGCCCAGAGCCTCACCCTGGAGCGGCTGCTGCTCGAGGCCAACGCCCAGCTGGGCGAGCTGTCACCGCGCTACCGGCTGGAGCGGGTACCCGGTACCGATCTGGCGCTGCAGGTGGTGGATCTCGACATGGGGGACGAGGTGCGCTCGGTGGACTCCCTCTCCGGTGGTGAGAGCTTCCTGGTCTCCCTGGCGTTGGCGCTGGCCCTCTCGAGCCTGTCGTCGAAGCAGACCCAGGTGGAGTCGCTCTTCATCGACGAGGGGTTCGGCACCCTGGATCCTGACAGCCTGGATCTGGCCCTCTCCTGCCTCGACTCGCTGCAGGCGAGCGGACGGCAGATCGGGGTCATCTCCCACGTGCAGACCCTGGTCGAGCGCATCGGCGTGCAGGTGCGGGTCGAGGCCTTGGGGGGCGGGGAGAGCCGGGTGCTGATCCCGTGACACGGGCACCGCGTTGTGCTCACCTGAGCCCATTATTACAATCCGCGGGCCCCGATAGCCGGGGCCCTTTCTTTTAACCGTGTGATGCAAGGAGGCGTGATGAGAATTCGACGGGCGCAGCAGGGGGATGAGGCGGCCTTGACCCGCTTGCGGCTGGCCCTGTTTGTGGAAGAGGGGGATCTGGCGTCGGCAGGCGAGGATCCGGCGCTGACCCGTGTGCTGGCCGATTACTTCGCCCAGACCCTGGCGGATGGGGCCTGTCTGCACTGGGTGGCCGATGCCCAGGGGGAGGTGGTGGGGGCGGGCTCCCTGGCGCTTTTTTGCCGGCCCCCTTATCCGGGTAATCTGACCGGCCGTGAGGGCTACCTGCTCAACATGTTTGTGCTGCCCGCCTGGCGCCGCCGTGGGGTGGCCCGTGCTCTGGTCAGTGCGATTCAGGAGGAGGCCGCAGGGCTGGCCCTGGGCAAGGTGTGGCTGCACGCCAGCCCCATGGGAGAGCCCCTCTATCGGGCGCAGGGCTTTGCCGGCCACCCAGCCTATCTGGAGTGGCGCCCTCAAGTTCTCTCTTAAGCCGGTCGTTACCTCTTCACAGGCCGTCCACGGGGCGGCTGCACCGGGCGTGATGCGCCCGCCCTTTGCGCCCTTATTGGCGCCACCACAACAGGTTATCCACTCATGAAGTCAGCGGGTCGCGAGCGCCTGCTCACCCTCACCTGTCTGCTGTGGGGGTTGGCACTGCTTTGCTACATGCTGGGGTTGAGGCTCTACCTCATCCCCACGGGATGTGCCCTGGTGGCACTCATCGGATACGTGATAGAGAGATTCATTATGTTTGGTCGTGACAAACCCAAGGCCCCCGTCGCTGCGACAAGTGAGCCGGCGCAGACCGTATTGGCCGCAGAGGCCACCTTTACCGGCAACCTGCAGCTGCAGGGGCAACTTCTGGTCTTCGGGCGTCTGGTTGGCAATGTGACCATGACCGAGGGGCGGGTGAGGGTGATGCAGGGCGGGTGCATCGAGGGGGAGGTACACGCCCCCGAGGTAGAGCTGAACGGGGTGCTGGAGGGTACCTGCGAGGCAGCTTCGGTCGCCATCCTGGCCCATGGCCGACTGCAGGGGATCTGCCGGGGCGGCGCCCTCTCCATTCAGCCCGGCGGCGTCTTCCTCGGCCACTCCCTGGCGCTCGGTGAGACCCACTCCAATGTGACTCCCCTGGCCGGCGGCAAGGGGAAGGAGCCTAAGGAGAACAAGAAGAGCGAGCCCGCCCCCGAGGCCAAAGAGGCCTGATCACTGACGCAGGATGGCCGGGATCCGGCAGGCCTGCTCGCCCATGTGGCTGGCGACCCTGGTCGCCTCTTCGGTGACCCGGGACGACTGCTGGTGCAGCCGCTCCATCAGGTCGGCAAAGCGGGTCAGGTACTCTGACTGGGAGCGGGCATTGCCGGCCCCCTGACGGGCGATGGCGGCGGTGCTGCGCGCACTCTCTTGCATCGCCTGGGTGACCCCGAACAGGGTGCCTGCCTGGTGATGCTGTGCCCTGGCGTGGCGATCGATCTGCTCCATGGCGTCCGAGAGCCGGGTTCCGGCCCCCTGTAGCCGGTCGAGAATACCGACGATCTGCTCTAGCGAATGTTGGGTATCGGCCGAGAGGTGGCGCACCTCGTCGGCGACCACGGCAAATCCCTCTCCCTGTTTGCCGGCCCGCGCCGCCTCGATGGCGGCGTTGAGGGCCAGCAGGTTGGTCTGCTGGGCTATCTGACCTATCACCCCCACCATGGCCTCCACCTCGTTGAGGGAGAGGGTTACCCCCTTGATGGCACTGCGGCTCTCGTCGATGGCCCCCGTGGTGTTGCGACTCGCCTCAAGCATCGCCTGGACCACGCTCTCGCTCTCACGCATGGTGTGCTCATTGTGATGGGCGTGGTGTGCTATCTCGTCGGCCACCTGGCGCACCTCGGCCGTCAATTGATCGAGCTCTTTCATCATCGCTGCGCTCTCTTTGACGACATTCGCGGCATCCCGGGTGCGGTGACAGATCTGCTCAACATGGGTCACCATTTCGTTGAGATGAAGGGAGACGGTATCGAGCTGGCCGGCCTTGGTCTGACTGCTGCGCAGCCACTCTTCGATGAGGCGGTTATAGCTTTCGCCAATCTCGGCCAGCTCGTTGTCTTGACCCATGGGGGGAAGGGGCTCGGCCTGGCCGGTCTGCGCCAGTGCGGCGAAGGCCCGCTGCAGGCGCCTGAGCGGGCGCAATACCCAGCGATACTGAAAACCCCAGCCGAGCAGGGTAAAGATCACCAGGGCCGCGGCCATGGTCGCCATGGTCGAGCCCAGCTGCGACAAACCTTGCCGGCGGGCATCTTGCTGTGCCTTTGCCAGCTCATCGAGCCGCCCATAGAGCGAGGCCACATCCTGGCGGATCTGTTGGCGGGCCTGTTGCTGGCGAGCCAGCTGTCGGCTCGTCTCATCCAGCTCCTTGGGGTAGCGCCGCAGCAGGGAGGCGAGCTCATCCCTGGCCAGCTCACCCAGCTCGGCAGGGGGGGCCGGGGTGAGCAGGGGGAGCAGCGGCTCCTCTTTCTCTTCCAGATGGCCCAGCAGGGGAAGGGCCGCGAGCTGCCGGTACTGGCCCTGCATCAGCGCCAGGATCTGCTCCAGCGCCTTCTTGTTCCCCACCACTCCCTGGCTCTGATAGCTCTCCCTCTGGTGGATAAGCTCGACCAGGGTGGTGGCGAGGGCCTGCGCCTGGGCCTGATAGGCCAGGCGCGCCGGCTCCAGTGCCGGTTCGACCGGTCGTCCCGCATAGGCAAGCAGCTGGCGGATCTGCCCGGCTATCTCCTGCTCAGCGTGTTGCAGTAACAGGGCCGGGGTACCCGAGAGCTTGCCGGCGGCCAGGTAGTCACTCTTCATGCGCTGGCGCAAGGCCCCCAAGGCATCCATCAGCTCGGGTCGGTCAGGGGAGAGCTGCTCGATGGCGGCGTCGAGCAGGCGGATCGCCTGCTGCAGGCTCTCGCTGTTACCGCTTCCCAGATACTCCTGCAGCCTGGCAGGGAGTTGCTGACCGAGTCGCTGCTGCAGTCGCTGAAGGGTAAAGAGGGCCTGTTGATCGGCACTCAACTGTCGGGCTCCCTGCCAGAGCGTCAGAGTCACAGTGCCGGCCAGCAGCAACAGACAGAGGGAGAAGAGATGAGTGAAGCGGCCGATGCGCATGGTACGACTCCTCAGGGTGGAGGCCAGTCCAAACCGGATGGGCAGAGCCTAACGAGGGTTCGTGATGGAAAGATGACAGGGAGAACAGATTCAAATATGGGTTATTTGAGTCTCTATATTTTCCAATTTATTTATGCTCCGGCTGGAACTTTTTTGGTCGAATCGGCTCTTAATAATCAGCATTATTAATTCCCTCTTGGTGGATGTTTTTTAATCTGGAAAGCGCTTTCAATCATATTTTTATGGTGAAATGAGTTCTCTCACGCTTAATTTCAGGGGATTAATAATCAAGGATACCGCTTTCATGAGCAATAAAAGTGATGTGCGTCTCTGCTTTCTTGGTTTCATTAACCAATGGAAAACGCTTTCATTGGGTTTTGTTTCAATGAGATCTTGTTTGGCGCAATTTGTCGCCGTTTTGTGAATTGCTTCATGGTTTCCTTCGTTAACCGCTTCCTATAATCCGCTCGGTTATCACGCCACGCATTTTCGACATCGGCTGGCGGCGATAGTGAACCGGATTTTGGAACACACATCCACAACGGGAAATTAAGGAACTAAAACATGAAAGCAAAGTGGCTCCCGATTGCTGCAGCAGTGACCGCTGCCCTGGCCTCCGCCTCCGCCTCTGCCGTTGATTTCCACGGCTACTTCCGCTCCGGCGTCGGTGTTTCCGATAACGGCTCTATGCAAACTCAAGTTGATAAGAAGCGAGTCGGTCGTCTGGGTAACGAGGACGATACCTACGGCGAAGTCCAACTGGGTCAAGAGGTCTACAACAAGGAAGGTAAGTCCTTCTATGTAGACTCCATGTTTGCTATGCAATCCCATCAAAAGCGTGATTGGGAAGATGATGATCAAACCGGCGTCAACTTCGCCTTGAGACAGTTCAACGTTCAGGCCAAAAACCTGTTCGGTGGCAACGAGACCCTGTGGGCCGGTAAGCGCTACTATCAGCGTCACGATATCCATATCTCCGATACCTACTACTGGGATGTCTCCGGTGCCGGTGCCGGTATCGAGAACATTCAGGCCGGTCCTGGCAAGCTCTCCGTAGCTGTACTGCGTAATGACCCTTGGTCTGAGTATGATGCGCAGGAGGACAGCAAGACTCTGGACACCAATGTCTTTGACATTCGCTATGCCGGCATTCCGTTGTGGACCGACGCCTCTCTGGAGTTGGGTTATGACTTTGCCATGGCCAACCCGACTGACCAGCAGGACAAGCAATTCCCGAACATCAACGATGGTCACATGATCACCGCCGAGCTGACTCAGGGCATGCTGGGTGGCTTCAACAAGACTGTCGCTCAGTACTTCATCGATGGCCTGGCTGGTCAAGCAACCAGCTATGATGGTGGCTCCGGTAGCGGCCTGCAGGCTGCCTCCAAGAGCGGTGATGGCTTCCGCTTGATCAACTGGGGCGTGCTGCCGGTTGGTGACAAGGTAGAATTTGGCCACCAGATCGTCTACGGCAAGTCCAGCGATTTCTCTGCCTGGGGTACCGAGTATGATGATCGCGATACCTTCTCCGTTGTCGTGCGTCCCATGTACAAGTGGAACGACTACATGAAGACCATCGCCGAAGTAGGCTACTACAAGGAGCACGAGACTGTTAAGGGCAGTGCCGAGAAGTCTACCGATGGTGCCAAGTACACCCTGGCGCAAGCCTGGTCTGCGGGTTCCAGCTTCTGGGCTCGTCCGGAAATCCGTGTATTTGCCTCCTATGTACAGCAAGATGGCGCCTTCCGTGCCGATAGCAACGGAGTCAAGCAAGACGACGCCTGGAACTTTGGTGTTCAAGCCGAAGCCTGGTGGTAATCTGTTGCCAAGTTGACAACTCGCGCCCCCGCATGTCGGGGGCGTATCTTTTGACCGTATTGAAAGGGAAGTGCAATGACCTATACCAAGATTGCTCTGGCCATGGTGTGTGGATTGGCATTGGGGGGCTGCGCGACGCTGGAGAGCGCAGTGGCGCCCACCAAGGAGTACAAGGCGGTGCTCGATGGCCGGGAGCAGGCAATGAGTGCCCTGAGCCAGACCCAGCCTTGCTGCCGTGATCTTGCCTCCCTGCCCTACAAGGTGCTGGCGGTGGGCGACCAGATTGTCTCTATCGACAGCGCTTCTACGGCCTATCAATTTGAAGAGGGCAAGAGCTATTTTGCTGCCTTCCGCTTGCCAGCAAACAGTGGCGACCTGCGCATCACTGTGGAGGGTGTGATTGAGAAGAGCATGTTCAATCCGACCGTGTTGATGCTGGACTCTCGCTTCAAGGTGACCCGTAAGCTGGGTAAGGACCTCTTCAAGTACGAGCCGGCCAGGTTGCTTAAAGGCGACAGGGTGGAGGCCGTCTTCACCGTGGATCGCAGCTATGTGGGCAACCCCAATAACGAAACCTACATGGTTATCTACACCGATCCCAAGGGGTTGGATGAGACCACGACCATCATGAGTCAGGCCAAGTTGATGGCCAAGTCCTTGAGTGTGGTCGACTACGGGGTGAAAGATCCGGTGATCCCTCACTCCCCCTGGGGGGTGGTCAACCTCTCTGTTGAAGATTTGAGTGGCAACAAGACCGACAGCAATTACTACAAGCCGGTTTATCAGGAGGCCATCGATGCCAATGCTCCTGTGGTCAATGAGGCCCCCAACAAACTGGTGGTCCCCCTGGCAGCATCGACGTCCAAGCCTGCCATGCTAAGCGAGACCGAGGCCTTCTATCGCACTCAGATTGGCAATGCGGTCAAGGCTGGTGATATCGAGAAGGCGATGAAACTGGTGGATGAGGCCGAGCGAGCCGGTTCGACCAGTGCCAGACAGGCCTTTGTCGATGCGGTCAAACAGTCGCAAAAATAGGTACAGAGCCCTGAAAGACTCCCGCCAATGGCGGGAGTTTTTATTTTATTTGCCGCCGCCAAGTTACACTTGGTTACATTGTGAGATGTTGGGAGATTATTGGTTGTAAGGGGAATACAGTTGGTGACGGATATTAATATATATTTCTGCTAGGGTTATATTTGCGATATATCATCTTTTATTTGCCCCTCGGTTCTTTCCTTAAGCAATCTTGTGATCCTTGCTCCAAATTTGTTTTATTGCGGCTTATTGATACAGCATCTTGTTCGATGAGCAGTTATATTTACCCCGTCTAACAATAAACTCTCGGGTCGATTCGTTCTCTGCAATGTTTCAGGGATGGATGGTAGTGACTCGGTTTCGGTTGACCCTAATGGTAAATAATCCTCATCAGGAGCACACACAATGTTGAAAAATGCATTTTCCAACCTGCAAAAGGTCGGTAAATCGCTGATGCTGCCTGTGTCCGTTCTGCCGGTAGCAGGTATTCTGCTCGGTGTCGGCGCAGCCAAGTTCAGCTGGTTGCCAGCGATTGTCTCTCAAATCATGGAACAGGCCGGTGGTGCCGTCTTCGGCAACATGGCGCTGATCTTCGCTATCGGTGTGGCCCTGGGCTTCACCAACAACGACGGTGTTGCCGCCCTGGCCGCCACCGTTGGCTATGCCATCCTGACCAAGACCATCGGTGTGGTCGCCCCCATCGTCGCCGGCCTCGACCCGGCTGCTGCCGATTATGCCGCCATGGCCGACAAGGTCTCCAACGTGGGTGTGCTGGGCGGTATCGTAGCCGGTGGTATCGCCGCCTACATGTTCAACCGCTTCTACCGCATCCAGCTGCCCGAATACCTGGGCTTCTTCGCCGGTAAGCGCTTCGTGCCCATCATCACCGGTCTGGCCGTTATCGTGGCTGGCGTGGTCATGGCCTTCATTTGGCCGCCCATCGGCGCCATGATCCAGAGCTTCTCCCACTGGGCTGCCTATCAGAACCCGGCGCTGGCCTTCGGTATCTACGGTATCGTCGAGCGCGCCCTGATCCCCTTCGGCCTGCACCACATCTGGAACGTGCCCTTCTTCTTCGAAGCCGGCTCCTACACCAACGCAGCCGGTCAGGTGTTCAACGGCGAGATTGCCCGCTACATCGCCGGTGACCCCACTGCCGGTAACCTGGCCGGTGGTTACATGTTCAAGATGTACGGTCTGCCTGCTGCCGCTATCGCCATGTGGCACTCCGCCAAGCCGGAAAACCGTGCCAAGGTCGGTGGCATCATGATCTCCGCCGCCCTGACCTCTTTCCTGACCGGTATCACCGAGCCGATTGAGTTCGCCTTCCTGTTCGTGGCGCCGGTACTGTACGCCATTCACGCCCTGCTGGCCGGCTCTGCCTTCGTGGTGATGATCCTGCTGGGCATGAAGCACGGTACCACCTTCTCCCACGGTCTTATCGACTACATCGTGCTCTTCTCCCAGTCCACCAAGGGCTGGATGTTCCCGGTGATCGGTCTGTGCTACGCCGCTGCGTACTACACCATCTTCCGCGTCGCCATCAAGGCGCTGGATCTGAAGACGCCGGGTCGCGAAGACGCTACCGAGGAAGAGTCTGTGGGCGAGATGGCCGAGCACTACATGGCCGAGCAACTGGTGCTGGCCTTCGGTGGCAAGGAGAACATCGCCTCTCTGGATGCCTGCATCACCCGTCTGCGTGTCGGCGTGAAGGATGTGGCCAAGGTTGACCAGGCCGGCCTGAAGAAGCTGGGCGCCGCCGGTGTGGTGGTCGCTGGCTCCGGTGTCCAGGCCATCTTCGGCACCAAGTCCGATAACCTGAAGACCGACATGGACATGTGGATGAAGTCTCACTAATCCCGCTCCAGTCACACGAAGGGGGAGGCCATTGGCCTCCCCCTTTTTTGTCTTTGGATGCCCCTGCACACTCGGGGCATCCGGCGGGATTAGAGCTTCTCGAGATCCTGCTCTATCTCGCGGATCTTGTTTTGCACCACCTTCTCCAGGTGGCGCAGGTCCTTGAGGATCTTCTGCTTGATGTCGGCGTTGGCCGAGGTGGCGTGCGCTCCCTGGGTGATGATATCGAGCTCGTCCACCACGTATTTGAGATTGGCGTTGATCTCGGTGATGTCCTTGTACTCGTGGGTGCCGGAGTCGACCAGTATGGTCTTGCGCTGACGGGGGTACTTGAACTTGACGCTCTTGGCGAAGAATTCCCCTTTCTGCTTCTTGAAGTAGATCTTCAGGATGTCGTGCCCCGCCTCCTGGCGCAGGGTGTAGCTCTCTATGCTGTCGGGATCCTGGATCCCCAGGCTCTTGAGGTTTTCAAACTGCTCTTGCATTACGGCTCCTCGCATCAAAACAGACCTTTCCCGTCTATCTTAACCCAAGGCTTTCAGGCGGCCTGTGACCCCGCTTGGAAAAACAAAAGGGCGCCATAAGGCGCCCTTGTTTCATGTGCTCGTCTTACTCGTCGATGGAGCGCAGCAGGGCGTTGATCCCCACCTTGGCACGGGTCTTGGCGTCGACCTTCTTGACGATGACGGCGGCGTAGAGGCTGTATTTGCCGCACTTGGAGGGCAGGGAGCCGGAGACCACCACAGAGCCTGCCGGCACGCGGCCGTAATGGATCTCGCCGGTCTCGCGGTCATAGATGCGAGTGGACTGGCCGATGAAGACACCCATGGAGATGACGGAGCCCTCCTCCACGATCACCCCTTCCACCACCTCGGAGCGGGCGCCGATGAAGCAGTTGTCCTCGATGATGGTCGGGTTGGCCTGCAGCGGCTCGAGCACGCCGCCGATGCCGACGCCACCGGAGAGGTGAACGTTCTTGCCGATCTGGGCGCAGGAGCCCACGGTGGCCCAGGTGTCGACCATGGTGCCCTCATCGACGAAGGCGCCGATGTTGACGTAGGAGGGCATCAGCACGGTATTGGGCGCGATGAAGGAGCCCTTGCGCGCGGTGGCAGGCGGCACGACGCGCACGCCGGCGGCCTTGAAGTCGTCGCTGCTGTAGCCGGAGAACTTGAGGGGGACCTTGTCATAGTACTGGGCATCGTCGCCCTTGATGATGGCGTTGTCGTTGATGCGAAAATAGAGCAGCACGGCTTTTTTGAGCCACTGGTGCACCACCCACTCACCGGCGATCTTCTCGGCGACCCGCGCCTGGCCTTTGTCGAGCAGCTCGATGGCTTGCAGGATGGCGGCCTTGGTCTCGACATCGACGGTACCGGGGGTGATGGTGTCGCGGCGCTCGAAGGCGGCCTCGATAATCTGTTGCAACTCGGTCATGACGGTTCCCTTTCAAAAAATTCTGTTTGTTGTATCACACTTTTACCCTCGAGTTCAGCCATCTTGCTGGAGCGGTTTCTGCGTTTGCTCACGCCTGAGTCAACTGGGCCAATTGCTGCACCAGGCGAGCCTCCAGCAGCTGCTGTTGCTCGTTGTCGAGCGGCTCCCCCTCCAGGGTGGTGAGGCTGAAGAAGTCCTCGACCCGCTCGCCGATCGTGGTGATCTTGGCGGCGTGCAGGGCCAGTCCACACTGCTGGAACACGGCGCCGATGCGCGCCAGCAGGCCAGGGGCATCGAGGGCGATGAGCTCGACCAGGGTGTGGCGCACCTCCCCCTTGTGCGGCAGGAAAGTGACCCGGGTCGGCACGTCGAATTGACGATGGCGCCGCGATGGCGGCTTGCACCGCAGTACCAGCTTGCCCGGATGTTGCAGCGCCTTCTCCAGTGCCCCCTTGATGGTGGGGAGGCGGTTTGGACTGATGGGCTGGCCATTGGGCTCGAGCACGATAAAGGTATCGAGCACGAAGCCACTGCGCGAGCTCATGATCTGGGCGTCGTGGATGTTGAGGTTTTTCTGATCCAGGGTCGAGGCCACGGTGGCGAAGAGATTGGGCATGTCGTGGCAGTAGATGAAGATCTCGCTCCCCCCCCGGGTCGGGTGTTTGCCGACCAACACCAGGGGATGGTCACCCTCTTGCTCGAGAATATGGCGGGTGTGCCAGGCGATTTGCTCCGGGGTGTGGCGCAGGAAGTAGTCCGCCTTGAAGTCCCCCCACAGGGTGTTGATCGCCTCCTCGCTCATCTCGCGTTGGGCCAGTTGCTGCTTGGCCTGACGCTGGTTTTCGCGGATCTTGAGGCGCATGTCGGGCGGGTTCTCGAGCCCCAGGCGCAGGGCCTTCTGGGTGGCGAAGAAGAGCTCGCGCAGCAGGGTCCCCTTCCAGTCATTCCACAGGGTGTCGTTGGTGGCGCAGATGTCGGCCACCGTCAGGCAGCAGAGCAGCTCAAGGTGGAGCTCGTCGCGCACCTTCTGGGCAAAGTCGGTGATGACATCCGGATCGTAGATGTCCCGGCGCTGGGCGGTCACCGACATCAGCAGGTGGTGGCGCACCAGCCAGGCGACCAGCCGGCTCTCGTAACGATCGAAGCCGTGCAGCTGACAGAACTCGAGGGCATCGACGGCGCCAAGCTCCGAGTGATCCCCCTTGCGCCCCTTGGCGATATCGTGGAACAGGGCCGCCACGTAGAGCAGCTCGGGCTTGCGCAGCTGGTTGAACAGCTCATGGCAGAGGGGATGGCGCTTGCGACTCTCGGGATCGGCGAAGAAGTGAAAGTGCTTGAACAGGCGGTGGGTGTGCTCATCGACCGTGTAGGCGTGGAACATGTCGAACTGCATCTGACCGACGATGAGGTTCCACTGGGGCAGATAGGCCGCCAGGATGCCGTACTTGTGCATCAGGGTCAGCGGCAGGCCGATCCCCCCCGGATGGCGCAGCAGGAGCATGAACAGGCGCCGGCACTCGGGGATATCCTGCAGCCAGCAGCCGAGCCGGCGGCGCGCTTCGCGCAGCTGGCGCAGGGTGGCCGAGTGAATGCCGGTCACCTTGGGGTGCTGGGCTATCTGGTAGAAGAGGCGCAAGATGGCGGCCGGTTCACGGATGAAGAGATCCGGCTCGACCGCATCGATGAGGCGACCGCGCAGCTGAAACTCGTCACAGAGGCGGCGCACATCCATGGCACTGTTGCCGAGGATCGCCTCGTCAAACAGCTGCAACAGCATCTCGTTGAGCTCGGCCACCCGGCGCACCGTCTGGTAGAAGCGCTTCATCATCTGCTCGACCGGGCTGTTACCCTCGCCGGTGAACCCCAGCATCTGGGCCACGGTGCGCTGGCGATCGAACAGCAGGCGGTTATCCCCCTTGTTGATGGCCATGTGCAGGGCGAAACGCACCTTCCACAGGAAGTTCTGGCAATCCTGCAGCTCACGGTACTCGGCCTGGTTGAGAAAACCGTGGCTGGTCATCTCCATCAGGGTGGTGGCCCCGAAGTGGCGACGGGCGACCCAGGCCAGGGTCTGGATGTCGCGCATGCCGCCAGGGTTGCTCTTGATGTCGGGCTCCAGCTTGTAGGCGGTGCCCAGAAACTGCTGGTGGCGCTCCTGCTGCTCTTGACGCTTGGCCCGAAAGAAGGCCTCACTCGGCCAGAAATGGGCGGGAGCGGTGGCGTGTTTGAGCGCCTCGAAGCCGGGGAGGGAGCCCGTGATGTAGCGTGCCTCGATGAGGTTGGTGGCGATGGTGATATCCCGCCGCCCCTGCTCGACACACTCGGCGACGCTGCGCACCGCCTGCCCCACCTCGAGGCGCAGATCCCACAGGAAGGCGATGAAATCACCGATGCGCAGGCCCAGTACCTCGTCCGGCTCCTCTTCATAGAGCAGCAACAGATCGATGTCGGAGTGGGGGTGCAGCTCGCCCCGGCCATAGCCGCCGACGGCGATCAGGGTTAACCCTTGTACCCGGTCGAAACCAAATTGCTGCCAGAGGTCGATGAGCAACCCATCCATGAAGCGGGCGCGTTCGGTGACCAGGGTGATGATCTCTTCACCGGCCTCGAAGCGGGTCTGTTGCTGGCTCATGCAATGGGCCAGCCGCTCCCGGTAGTGATCGCGATCCAGCGGGGAGGGGAGAGAAAGGGCGTCCATGATGTTGCGTACTCGGTGCTGGGATAAAAAAACCGGCCACAGGGCCGGTTTTCGATGTTATCCGTGTTTGAAGACCCGGTCGAGGGCTTCCCCTTCACGCAGGGTCAGCACCTCGCAGCCATCTTCGGTGACCAGCAGGGTGTGCTCCCACTGGGCGGAGTCGCCACCGTCCTTGGTGGTGACGGTCCAGCCATCCTTGGGGTTGACCTTGCAGTGGTGCTTCTTGGTGTTGATCATCGGCTCTATGGTGAAACACATGCCGGGCTTGAGCTCCATCTTGCCGCCGTTGCGATAGTGCAGGATCTGCGGCTCTTCGTGGAAATCCTTGCCGATGCCGTGGCCGCAGTAGTCGCGTACCACCGAGAAGCCGGCCTGCTCGGCGATGGGTTGGATGATGGCGCCGATCTCGCTGATGCACATGCCAGGACGCACCTGACGAATGGCCGCATAGAGGCTCTCTTGCGCCGTCTTGCAGAGCTGGCGACGCAGAGGCGTGGTCTGGCCAATCACAAACATGGCGGAGGTGTCACCATGGTAACCGTCTTTAATGACGGTGATGTCGAGGTTGACGATGTCTCCCTCACGCAGCTTCTTGTGGTTGGGAATACCGTGGCATACCACCTCGTTGACCGAGGTGCAGATGGACTTGGGGAAGCCATGGTAGTTGAGGGGGGCGGCAATAGCCTGCTGCACGTTGACGATATGGTCGTGGCAGAGGGTGTTGAGCTCGTCGGTGGTGACCCCCGCCTTGACGTGGGGGGCGATCATCTCGAGCACCTCGGCGGCCAGGCGGCCGGCGATGCGCATCTTCTCAATCTCTTCGGGGGTCTTGATCTTGGCTGTCATGGCTTCTCTCTAGGCTGCCCCCGCAGGGGAAGCAATTGAAAATTGTATGCGTTTGCAAGCGGTTGGAAATTTTATCCGCATCCCCCCCCGACTTCCAGCGTGATTCTCATCACATCCTGGCGTGGCGGCTTTTTACCCCCTCCATACCATGCCAAGGTGGTGTTTTGCTCAGGGATATGGTATAAAGCGCGCCGAACTCGGGTCTCTTCCGGGTTCTTCACCTTAACTTAAACACCACACACACATCGACACCTGTGCCGGGGTGCCCCTTACGGGTCGGTCACATGGGATGTGTGGAGGCCTAACCCCAATACAGAGGTATAAAATGGCTAAAGTTTCCATGCGCGACATGCTGCAGGCTGGCGTTCACTTCGGTCACCAGACCCGTTACTGGAACCCCAAGATGAAATCCTACATCTTCGGTGCCCGTAACGGCGTTCACATCGTTAACCTCGAGAAGACTGTTCCGATGTTTGACGATGCCATGAACTTCCTGAGCTCCACCGCTGCCAAGAAAGGCAAGGTACTGTTCGTTGGTACCAAGCGTGCCGCCGCTGAAGCCGTTAAAGAAGCTGCTACCCGTTGCGACCAGTTCTATGTGAACCATCGCTGGCTGGGCGGTATGCTGACCAACTGGAAAACCGTTCGTCAGTCCATCAAGCGTCTGAAAGATCTGGAAACCCAGTCCCAGGACGGTACCTTCGACAAGCTGACCAAGAAAGAGGCGCTGATGCGTACTCGTGAAATGGAAAAGCTGGAGAAGAGCCTGGGTGGTATCAAAGATATGGGCGGCCTGCCGGACGTTCTGTTTGTGATCGATGCCGAGCACGAGCACATCGCCATCAAGGAAGCCAACAACCTGGGTATCCCGGTTATCTCCGTAGTTGATACCAACTCCAACCCGGACGGCGTAGACTACATCATCCCGGGTAACGACGACGCAATCCGTGCCGTACAGCTCTACCTGAACGCTGCCGCTGACACCGTTCTGGAAGCCCGCGAGCAGGACATCGTTGTTCAAGCCGAGCAAGATGGCTTCGTTGAAGCTGAGTAATTGATAAGGACTGTAAAGCCCTTATTAACCAAGCTGAACACATTGGTTGGCAGGGGCCCTTATGGCCCCTGTTTCTTGTCAATTCAAGACCGAGGATACTGGACATGGCAAACATTTCTGCCGCCCTGGTAAAAGAACTGCGCGAGCGCACCGCCGCTGGCATGATGGATTGCAAAAAAGCGCTGGAAGAGGCCAACGGTGATATCGAGCTGGCTATCGAGAACATGCGTAAATCCGGTCAGGCCAAGGCCGCCAAGAAGGCTGGCCGTATCGCCGCCGAAGGCGTGATCTTCGCCCGTACCGAAGGCAACGTCGCCGTCATGATCGAGCTGAACTGCGAAACCGACTTCGTTTCCAAGGATGCCGGCTTCCTGGCCATGGGCCAGAAGATCGTCGAGATCGCTGCTACCCAGAAGATCGCTGACGTTGACGCGCTCAAAGCCGCCGACTTCGGCAACGGTGAGTCCGTTGAGCTGACCATCACCAACCTGATCGCCAAGATCGGTGAGAACATGAACCTGCGCCGCGTTGTGCTGGTTGAAGGTGACAACCTGGGTACCTATGTACACGGTTCCCGTATCGGTGTTATCACCAAGCTGGCCGGCGGTACCGATGAGCTGGCCAAAGACCTGGCCATGCACGTTGCTGCCAACAGCCCGCAGTTCGTCAAGCCGGAAGATGTGTCTGCCGAGGTCGTTGCCAAAGAGCGCGAAATCCAGATCGACATCGCCATCAACTCTGGCAAGCCGAAAGAGATCGCCGAGAAGATGGTTGAAGGCCGCATGAAGAAGTTCACCGGTGAGGTTTCCCTGACTGGTCAGCCGTTCGTGAAAGATCCTTCCATGACCGTTGCCGAGCTGCTGAAGAAAGAAGGCGCCGACGTGGTCTCCTTCACCCGCTACGAAGTGGGCGAGGGCATCGAGAAGCAGGAAACCGACTTCGCTGCCGAAGTTGCTGCTCAGATCGCGGCCGCTCAGAAGGCCTAATCGAACCGGTTTTACCGTTCCCTGGACCGCGACATCTGTCGCGGTCTTTATATGACCAGGAATCACTCCCATGAGTACCAATCCCAAGCCTGCATACAGACGTGTTCTTCTCAAGTTGAGCGGTGAAGCCCTGCAAGGAGCAGAAGGTTTCGGTATCGATCCGACCGTACTGGATCGCATGGCCCAGGAGATCAAGGAGCTGGTTGAGCTGGGTGTGCAGGTCGGTCTGGTCATCGGCGGCGGCAACCTGTTCCGTGGTGCCGGTCTTGCCAAGGCGGGAATGAACCGCGTGGTGGGCGACCACATGGGTATGCTGGCGACCGTGATGAACGGCCTGGCCATGCGTGATGCCCTGCATCGTGCTTATGTGAATGCCCGTCTCATGTCTGCCATCTCCCTGCAGGGGATCTGCGACTCCTACACCTGGGCCGAGGCGATCAGCCATCTGCGTGCCGGCAAGGTCGTGATCTTCTCTGCCGGTACCGGCAACCCCTTCTTCACCACCGACTCCGCCGCCTGTCTGCGTGGCATCGAGATCGAAGCCGACGTCGTGCTCAAGGCCACCAAGGTCGATGGTGTCTATAACGATGATCCGGTTAAGAATCCTGACGCCGTGATGTATCATGAGCTGAGCTATGACGAGGTGCTCAATCAGGAGCTCAAGGTCATGGATCTCGCCGCCTTCACCCTGGCGCGCGATCACGACCTGCCGATCCGCGTGTTCAACATGAACAAGCCTGGCGCTCTGCGTCGCGTGGTCATGGGCGAGCCGGAAGGCACCCTGATCCACCACCTCGGCAAATAAGCCTGTTCGGGTCGAGTGCCCACGAATTACAAGGAAAACCACCGTGATCAACGAGATTAAGAACGACGCCAAGGAGCGCATGCAGAAGAGTGTGGACGCGCTCAAGTCCCAGATGTCCAAGGTTCGTACCGGTCGTGCCCATCCGAGCCTGCTCGATGGCATCCAGGTCGAATACTATGGCTCCGCGACTCCGCTCAAGCAGCTGGCCAACGTGGTTGCGGAAGACTCCCGTACCCTGGCGCTGACCGTGTTCGATCGCACCATGATCCAGGCCGTCGAGAAGGCGATCATGAGCTCCGATCTGGGCCTGAACCCGGCCACCGCCGGTACCACCATGCGTATCCCCCTGCCGCCGCTCACCGAAGAGCGTCGTCGTGACCTGACCAAAGTGGTGCGTGCCGAAGCCGAAAACGCCCGTGTGGCCGTGCGTAACATCCGTCGTGATGCCAACGCCGATCTCAAGGCCCTGCTCAAGGACAAAGAGATCTCCGAGGACGACGACCGTCGCGCCCAGGATGATATCCAGAAGCTGACCGATACCTTCGTCAAGCTGGTGGATGAAGCCCTGGCCGCGAAGGAGAAGGAGCTGATGGAAATCTAAGGCTCCGAAAGGTATATTACGAGCGCCGTGCAGTACCCCTGTACGGCGCTTTTCTGTTTGTGGGAGATATGAATGTCGCTTTCGGCTGCAGTCGGTGAGACTGCCAACCAGAGTCTGCCCCGCCATGTGGCCATCATCATGGATGGTAATGGTCGTTGGGCCCAGAGCCGCGGCAAGATCCGTGTGCATGGGCACAAGGCCGGGGTCAAGTCGGTGCGCGACGCTGTTTCGTTTGCTGCCCGAGCCGGTATGCAGGCTCTCACTCTCTTCGCTTTCTCCAGTGAGAACTGGCGCCGCCCCGAAGGGGAGGTGAATGCCCTGATGGAGCTCTTCATGCTGGTATTGGGGCGTGAGGTGGAGACGCTGCATCAAAATGGCATCCGTTTGAGGGTCATCGGCGACACTCGCCGCTTCAGCGATCGCCTGCGCGACAAAATAGCCAGGGCCGAGGCGCTGACTGCCAACAACCGGGGGCTGACCCTCAATATTGCGGCCAACTACGGCGGCCAGTGGGACATTGTCCAGGCAGCCCGCCGCATGGCCGAAGAGGTGGCCGCCGGTCACCTGGCGTGTGACCAGATCACCGAGGCCACGTTTGCCGATTTTGTCTGTATGGCCGACCTGCCGCCGGTGGATCTCCTGATCCGTACCGGGGGCGATCACCGTATCAGCAACTTTGTGCTCTGGCAGATGGCCTACGCCGAGCTCTATTTTACCCCCGTCCTGTGGCCCGATTTCGACGAGCAACAGTTTAGCGAGGCCATCGCCTCCTTCGTCAGCCGTGAGCGCCGTTTTGGCTGTACCGGCGAGCAGATCCGCGCCCTCATCGCCGACCGCCAGACCGGTTGAGCGTTTCCCCGAGAGAGGAACTCTTTTGCTAAAACAACGAATTATTACCGCACTCCTGCTGATCCCCCTGGTTTTCGGGGCGCTCTTCTTTCTTCCTATCAAATGGTTTGCCCTGCTGCTCGCCGGTGTCTTCGTGCTGGCCAGTCAGGAGTGGGGGGCCTTTGTCGATGCCCGTTTGCGTCACCCTGTCTCCCTCGTACTCTGCGTGCTGCTCGGACTGACCCTGATGTGGCAGCCGGTGGATCGGCTCTGGTCGCCGGAGCTGGCGGCCCTGCCCAACGGCACCCTCTATCTGGCGGCCTCCTGGTGGATGCTGGCCCTGTTGCTGGTGCTGCGTTATCCCGCATCCGCCGCCCTGTGGCGCCACTCCCGCTGGCTCAAGACCCTGTTTGGCGCCGCTACCCTGATCCCCTTCTTTTGGGCTCTATTGGCTCTGCGTAGCGTCAACATCTGGCACGACAGTACGACCGGCGCCTGGCTGCTGCTGTTTGTGATGGCCCTGGTGTGGGCCGCCGACTCGGGGGCCTACTTCTGCGGCCGTGCCTTTGGCAAACGCAAGCTGGCCCCCGCAGTCAGCCCTGGCAAGACTATCGAGGGGATGCTGGGAGGGCTGCTGGCCGCAGCCCTGCTGGCCGGCGTTGTCACCTGGTTGCAGGGGGCCGATGCCCACCGCACCCTGGTGGTCCTGGCCTGCGCCCTGCTGGCGGTGCTCGCCTCTGTGCTGGGGGATCTCAGCGAGAGCATGTTCAAGCGTGAGGCGGGGCTCAAAGACTCCGGCTCCCTGCTGCCGGGGCACGGTGGCGTTCTCGATCGCATCGACAGCCTGACCGCAGCCCTGCCGGTCTTTTTGCTCAGCTACCTGCTGCTTTCCTAGGAGCCTGCATGGAAAACCTGGTGATTCTGGGGGCCTCCGGCTCCATCGGTCAGAGCACCCTCAAGGTGGTCCGCCAGCACCGAGCGCGTTGGCAGATCCTGGCGCTCACCGCGGCGCGCAGCGTCGATGCCATGGTGCGCGACTGCCTGGAGTTTACTCCCCGCTTTGCGGTCATGGTCGATGAGCTGGCCGCCGGCGAGTTGGCCGGGCGTCTGCGCGCCCACGGCTGTGAGACCCGGGTGCTCGCCGGTGAGCAGGCCCTCTGTGAGGTGGCCGCTCACCCGGATGCCGACAGCGTGATGGCGGCCATCGTCGGAGCCGCCGGCCTGCCTTCCACCATGGCGGCGGTGCGCGCCGGCAAGCGGGTGCTGCTGGCCAACAAGGAGTCTCTGGTGATGTCGGGCGCCCTGTTTATGGAGGCGGTGCATCAGCATGGGGCCACCCTGCTGCCCATCGACAGTGAACACAACGCCATCTTCCAGAGCCTCCCCCTCGAGGCGCAGCAAAATCTGGGCTTTTGCGATCTCGCCGACGTCGGGGTGAGCAAGATCTTGCTGACCGGCTCCGGCGGGCCGTTTCGCTACCGCGAGGTAGATAGCCTGCACGGGGTCACTCCCGAGGAGGCGATTGCCCACCCCAACTGGTCCATGGGGCCCAAGATCTCGGTCGATTCGGCCACCATGATGAACAAGGGGCTCGAATATATCGAGGCGCGCTGGCTCTTCAATGCCGCCCCCGAACAGATCCAGGTGATCATCCATCCCCAGTCGGTGATCCACTCCATGGTGCAGTACAAAGACGGTTCCGTACTGGCCCAACTCGGCAACCCGGACATGTGTACCCCCATCGCCCACGCCCTGGCCTATCCGGCCCGGGTGAGCTCGGGTGTGGAACCTCTGGACTTTTTCAGTGTCGGAGAGTTCAGTTTCCTGCGTCCTGACGCGGCGCGTTACCCCTGCCTGCAGCTCGCCATCGAGGCGTGTGCGGCCGGGCAGGCGGCGACCACGGCGCTCAATGCCGCCAATGAGGTGGCGGTGGAGGCCTTCTTGCAGGGACGGCTCGGCTTCATGGCCATCGCCGGCCTGGCTGAGCGGGCCTGCGAGCGCTTCGGCGGGGCGGCGGTAGGATCACTCGATGACCTGATGGCGCTCGATACCCAGGTGCGTCATCAGACACGGCAATGGCTGGAGGTGTAATGGGGTCTGTGCTTTGGAATATTGCGGCTTTCGTGGTTGCGCTGGGCATCCTGGTGGCGGTGCACGAGTTTGGTCACTTCTGGGTGGCCCGTCGCTGTGGTGTGCGGGTCGAGCGCTTCTCCATCGGCTTTGGGCGCGCCCTGTGGCGTCGCCTCGGCAAGGATGGCACCGAATATGTGGTGGCCATGATCCCGCTCGGTGGCTATGTGAAGATGCTCGACGGCCGGGTCGACGAGCTCAAGCCCGGTGACGAGCAGTACGCCTTCAACCACAAGCCGGTGTGGGCCCGCATGGCTATCGTCGCCGCCGGCCCCTTCGCCAACTTCCTGTTTGCCCTGTTTGCCTTCTGGCTGATGTTTATGATCGGGGTGCCCGCGGTCAAGCCGGTGGTGGGGGAGGTGCGTCCCGCCTCCATCGCCGCCGAGGCCCGTCTCGAGCCCGGCATGGAGATCGTCGGGGTCAATGGGGAAGATGCCCGCGACTGGGAGTCGGTCACCTATGCCCTCATCGAGCAGATCGGCGAGCCCAAGCTGACCCTCTCGCTGCAACAGAAGGGGACCGACTATGCGGTGACCCGTGAGCTCAACCTCGAGGGGTGGCGCTTTGACCCGGACCAGGAGTCACCGGTCACCAGCCTGGGGATAGTCCCGCTGGGTGCCCAGGTATTGCCCGAAGTGGCCACCGTGGTGGCCCAGGGCGCCGCCGAGCGGGCGGGTCTGCGGGTCGGGGATCAACTGCTGGCCCTGGACGGTCAGCCGGTGACCGAGTGGCAGGGGTTTGCCGAGGCGGTACGCAAGGCCCCGGGTCACCCCCTCTCGCTTGAGGTGAGTCGCAATGGTGAGCCGCTCTCCTTGACCCTGGTGCCCGATACCCGCAAGGTAAACGGCGTCGACACGGGTTATGTGGGGATCGCCCCCAAGGTGGTTCCATTACCGGATGAGTACCGTATTCTGCTACAGTATGGCCCTCTGCAGTCCCTGTGGCATGGCCTGCTCAAGACCTGGGACCTCATCGGCCTTACCTTCAACATGCTGGGTAAGTTGATCGGCGGTATCGTATCCCTCGACAATCTGAGCGGCCCCATCTCCATCGCCAAGGGGGCCGGTAGCAGTGCCGACTATGGTCTGGTCTATTTCCTGGGCTTCCTGGCCCTCATCAGTGTCAACCTGGGGATCATCAACCTGTTCCCCTTGCCGGTGCTCGATGGGGGACACCTGCTCTACTTCCTCATCGAGGCGGTGCGTGGACGTCCCGTCTCGGAGCGGGTGCAGGAGATTGGTTTCAAGATCGGTGCCGCCATCCTGGTGGCGCTGATGGGAATTGCGCTGTTTAACGACTTCGCCCGCCTTTAAGCTGCGGGTATCAACAAGGACACATAAGAACAAAATGGCCGTGAAAAATGCTTTGGTCTTGAGCTGCCTGCTGGGGGCCTCCCTGGCGGCCCATGCAGCTCCCGCCTCCTTCACCGTTCAGGATATCCAGGTTGAGGGTCTGCAGCGTGTCACTCTGGGTGCCGCCCTGCTCAACTTGCCGATCCGGGTCGGCGATCAGGTCGATAGCCTGGCCCTGGCTGCGGCTATCAAGAAGCTCTATGCCACCGGCAACTTCGAGGACGTCAAACTCTATCGCGATGGCGCCGTCATCATGGTCGAGGTGAAGGAGCGTCCCACCATCGCCAGCATCGAGTTCTCCGGCAACAAAGATATCAAGGAGGAGCAGCTCAACCAGACGCTGGAATCCTCCGGCATCCGGGTCGGCGAGCCGCTCGACCGCACCATGCTGAGCTCCCTCGAGAAGGGGCTGGAAGACTTCTACTACGGGGTCGGCAAGTACTCCGCCAAGGTCAAGGCCATCGTCACCCCGCTGCCGCGCAACCGGGTCGACCTCAAGCTCACCTTCGTGGAGGGCCAGGCCGCCAAGATCCAGCAGATCAACATCGTCGGCAACCAGGTCTTCCCGGAAGAGAAGCTGATCGCCCAGCTCTCCCTGCGTGACGAAGTGCCCTGGTGGAACTTCACCGGTGACCAGCGCTATCAGAAGCAGAAGCTGGCCGGCGATATCGAGACCCTGCGCTCTTACTACATGGATCGCGGCTATATCCGCTTCCAGCAGGACTCCACCCAGGTCTCCATGACCCCGGACAAGAAGGGCGTCTACGTCACCCTCAACATCAAGGAGGGGGCCCAGTACAAGGTCTCCGGCGTGCAGCTCAAGGGTAACCTCATCGATCGCGGTGGCGAGATGAAGGGGCTCATCCCCATCGAGGCGGGCAGCGTCTACTCCGCCAGCCAGGTGACCCACACCGAGGAGGTACTCTCCAAGTTCCTGGGTCGCTACGGTTACGCCTATCCCAAGGTGGCCACCTTCCCCCAGATCAATGACGAGACCAAAGAGGTCGAGCTCATCGTCAACGTGGAGCCGGGCCCGCGCGTCTATGTGCGCAACATCAACTTCACCGGTAACGTGACCACCAAGGACGAAGTACTGCGCCGCGAGATGCGTCAGATGGAGGGCACCTGGCTCTCGTCCGACAACGTCGAGCAGTCCAAGACCCGTCTCAACCGTCTCGGCTACTTCGAGAGCGCCGAGGTGGAGACCAAGCGGGTGCCGGGCAGCGACGACCAGGTTGACCTCGACTTCAAGGTCAAGGAGCAGCCGGCCGGCTCCATCAACGCGGGTATCGGTTACGGTACCGAATCGGGCCTGAGTCTGCAGGCGGGCCTGACCCAGGACAACTTCCTCGGCACCGGCAAGCGGGTGGGGATCAACGCCAGCACCAACGACTACTCCAAGAGTGTCGATCTGAGCTACTCCGACCCCTACTTCACCGTCGATGGCGTGAGCCTGGGTGGCCGTCTCTACTACAACCAGTTCCGTGCGGCCGATGCGGACATCGTCGACTACGAGAACGAGACCATAGGTTTCCGTCTCTCCAGCGGTTTCCCGGTCAACGAGGAGAACCGTCTGGACTTCAGTACCGGTGTCGAGAGCACCAAGCTGAGCCGTCCGAGCTTCAACGAGGCCAACTATCAGCAGTGTGTGAAGGATAACGACGGGGATCCCAACGGCTGGTGCTGGAACGAGTTCAACGACAACCGCCAGTCGGTGCAGATGGATCAGTTCTGGGATCAATACTCCACCGACGGCCAGAACCTCGACTTCCTGACCGTGGATCTCACCGCCGGTTGGACCCGCTCCACCCTCAACAAGGGGATGTTCCCGACCTCGGGTAACCGTCAGCGCTTCAACGCCAAGGTGACCGTCCCGGGGATGGATCTGCAGTACTACAAGCTCTCCTTCGACGATGCCCACTACTTCCCCATCGATGCGGATCACAAGTGGGTGGTGATCGGCAAGGCACGCCTCTCCTACGGTGACGGCTACGGCACCACGGATCAGGGCAAGGATCAGGTGCTCCCCTTCTTCGAGCACTACTATGCCGGCGGCTTCGATACCATTCGTGGCTTCAAGAGCAACTCGGTCGGTCCCAAGGCGATCTACAAGACCTACAACAAGCCCTCTACGGCCGGCGGTACCCCCACCTTCACCGGCAAGTATGAAGGCTCCGATACCTCGGTCGGTGGTAACGCCCTGGCGGTGGCCTCCTTCGAGCTGGTCTTCCCGACCCCGTTTGTCTCCGAGACCTATGCGCCTCAGATCCGCACCACCGCCTTTATCGATGCGGGCAGCGTCTGGGATACCGACTTTAACAACAGCCTCTACCCCTGTGGTGAGGGCCTTGACTGCAACTACGCCACCCAGGACTATTCCGACCCGGCGAACGTACGCGTCTCGGCCGGTGTCTCCCTGCAGTGGCTCTCGCCCATGGGCCCGCTGGTCTTCTCGCTGGCCAAGCCCATCAAGAAATATGAAGGGGACAGAACCGAAGTCTTCTCCTTCAACATCGGCCGTACCTTCTAATCGGGTGAAGGCCTCAGGGGCGCCTTCGGGCGCCTCGATAACAAGGCGACGGGTTCGTCGCAGCACGTGGTTTGACAGTTCACCCTGTACACAGGGAATGAGGAGTTAGTGTGAATAAAGTACTGAAGACGGCCGGTCTGACCCTGGCCATGATGACCCTGGGAATGGGTAGCGCCATGGCCGACACCAAGATCGGTGTCGTCGACATGGAGCAGGTGTTCCAGCGTCTTCCCCAGCGCGAGCAGGTGACTGCCCAGCTCAAGCGCGAGTTCGAACCCCGTGTTCGCGAGCTGCAAAAGCTTGAGGAAGAGGGTCAGAAACTGGTCGAGAAGTTCAAGAAGGACGAAGCCTTCATGAGCAAGGATCAGAAGAAGCAGAACCAGGAGAAACTGGCCAAGCTGCAGATGGAGTTCAACCAGAAGCGTCAGGCTTTCGAGCAGGAGAACGGCCGTCGCCAGGGCGAAGAGCGCGCCAAGATCCTCAAAGACGTCAAGGCGGCCATCGACCAGGTTGCCCGTGACGGCGGTTACGATCTGATCCTGGAGAACAACGCGACGCCCTACTCCTCCAGCAAGCTGGACATCACCTCCCAGGTTATCTCCAAGGCAAGCAAGTAAGAGCATCTGATTAATGGCATTCACTCTCGCACAACTGGCCCAGCGTCTGGGTGCCCAGGTCCACGGAGACGGTGACCTGGAGATTCGCAAGGTAGCGACCCTGGAAAAGGCGGGGGAGGGAGAGATCTCCTTCCTCTCCAACAAGAAGTACCGTCAATACCTGGAGCAGACCAAGGCGGCTGCGGTGCTGATCACCGAGGCCGACGTGCCGTTCTGCCCGACCAATGCGCTGGTGCTCAAAGATCCCTACGTCGGCTTTGCCCGGGTGGCCCAGTTGTTGGACACCACGCCGCAGCCGGCCACGGACATACATCCGAGCGCGGTGATCGCCGCAGACGCTCAGTTGGGCGAGAGGGTTGCCATCGGTGCCAATGCGGTCATCGAATCCGGCGTCGTGCTGGGTGACGATGTGCGCATTGGCCCGGGTTGTTTCGTCGGCAAGAACACCAGGTTGGGTGATCGCTCCCGTCTGTGGGCCAACGTCACCCTCTACCACAATGTGACCATGGGCAGCGACTGCCTGGTCCAATCGGGCACCGTCATCGGTGCCGACGGCTTTGGCTATGCCAACGAGCGTGGCGAGTGGATCAAGATCCCCCAGCTCGGTGGCGTGACTATCGGCAACCGGGTCGAGATCGGCGCCTGCACCACCATCGACCGGGGGGCACTGGAAGATACCCGCATCGCCGACAACGTCATCATCGACAACCAGTGCCAGATCGCCCACAACGTGGAGATCGGCTACGGTACCGCCGTGGCGGGCTCGACCGTGATGGCCGGTAGTCTCAAGGTCGGTAAATACTGTATCATTGGCGGCGCTTCCGTCTTTAACGGGCATATGGAGATCTGCGACCAGGCCACCGTCACCGGTATGGCCATGGTGATGCGCCCCATTACCGAGCCCGGTGTCTACTCCTCCGGCATCCCCCTGCAGACCAATAAAGAGTGGCGCAAGACCGCCGCCCGGGTGATGCGCATCGAGGAGATGCACAAGCGGTTAAGCAGGCTTGAGAAGAAGCTAAGCGACGACGAACAGTAAAACGATAGGGTTATTCCTTTGACACAAGAAGCTAAACGCCTGGATATCCAGGAGATCATGGGGCTGCTGCCGCACCGTTATCCGTTTCTGATGGTGGACCGGGTGGAAGATTACGAGATCACCGAGGAGCGCAAGACCCTGCGCGCCATCAAGAACATCTCGTTCAACGAACCCATCTTCCAGGGCCACTTTCCGGCCAAGCCGGTCTTCCCGGGTGTGTTGATCCTCGAAGCCATGGCCCAGGCCACCGGCATCCTGGCCTTCACCATGGTGGGCAAGCCCTCTCCGAACGAACTCTACTACTTCGCCTCTATCGACAACGCCCGCTTCAAGCGCCCGGTCGGCCCCGGTGATCAACTGGTGCTGGACGTGGAGTTCCTGAAGGAGCGTCGCGGTATTGCCAAGTTCACCGGCGTCGCCACCGTCGACGGTGAAGTGGTCTGTACTGCCGAGTTGATGTGCGCCAAACGCGAGATTTAACAGTGACTGACCAGACTGCCATCATTCACGATACCGCCATCGTCCATGAGTCTGCCGTCATCGGGAAAGGGGTCGAGATCGGCCCCTTCTCCGTCATCGGTGCCGAGGTAACGATCGGTGACAACACCTGGGTAGGTTCCCACGTGGTGATCAAGGGGCCGACCAAGATTGGTGCCGGCAACAGGATCTTCCAGCACACCTCCATCGGTGAGGATTGCCAGGACAAGAAGTACGCCGGCGAGCGCACCTTCCTCGAGATTGGCGATAACAACGTCATTCGCGAGAACTGCACCTTCCACCGTGGCACCTCCCAGGACCAGAGCCTGACCAAGGTGGGCAGTGGTAACCTCTTCATGGTGAACGTTCACGTGGCCCATGACTGCGTCATCGGCGACAACTGCATCTTTGCCAACAACGCCACCCTGGCGGGCCATGTGCACATCGGTGACTTCGTGATCTTCGGTGGTCTCTCTGCCATTCACCAGTTTGGCCGCGTCGGCTCCCATGCCTTCGTCGGTGGTTGCGCCGCCCTCAACAAGGACGTGCCCCCCTACGTGATGGCCGCCGGCAACTACGCCAAGCCGTTCGGGGTCAACTCCGAGGGGCTGCGCCGCCGCGGTTTCAGCGGCGACGCCATCCTGGCGGTCAAGCGCGCCTACAAGGAGATCTACCGCTCCGGCAAGACCATCGAAGAGGTAGTGCCTGTGCTCGAGGAGATGGCCAAGGCCGAGCCGGCCGTCCAGCTCTATGTGGATTTCCTCAAGGGTAACGAGCGCGGGATCATCCGTGCCTGATCCCATCCGCATCGGTATCGTCGCCGGAGAGGTCTCCGGCGACATCCTCGCTGCCGGCCTGGTGCGCGAGATCAAGGAGCGTTACCCGGATGCCGTGTTCGAAGGCATCGCCGGACCGCGCATGCAGGCGCTCGGGGTCAAGGCCCTGTTCGAGATGGAAGAGTTGGCGGTGATGGGCATCAGCGAGGTGCTGGGTCGTCTGCCGCGTATCCTCTCGGTGCGTCGCCAACTGCTGCGCCACTTTATCGACAACCCGCCGGATCTCTTCGTCGGTGTCGATGCCCCCGATTTCAATATCGGCGTGGAGCTGAAACTGCGCCGCGCCGGTATCAAGACGGTTCACTACGTCAGCCCCTCCGTGTGGGCCTGGCGCCAGAACCGCATTCACAAGATCAAGGCAGCCACCGATCTGGTGCTCGCCTTCCTGCCGTTCGAGAAGGCCTTCTACGACCGCTTCGACGCCCCCTGTCGCTTCGTCGGCCACACCATGGCCGATGATATTCCCCTGGTGCCGGATCAGGCGGCGGTGCGCCGCACCCTCGGTATCGATGCCAACCGCCGCTGGCTGGCGGTACTGCCAGGCAGTCGCCAGGCGGAGGTGGGCTTCATGTCGCCGCTGTTTCTCGAGGCGTGCAAGCACCTGACGGTGCGTTACCCGGATCTCGGCTTCCTGGTGCCCCTGGTCAACGAGCGGCGCCGCGAGCAGTTTATGGCCATCAAGGCCGAGCTGGCACCCAGCCTCGACATGGTGCTGCTCGACGGCCAGGGCCGCGAGGCGATGATCGCCGCCGATGTGGTGATGCTCGCCTCCGGCACCGCCTCGCTTGAGGCCATGCTGGTGAAAAAACCCATGGTGGTGGGCTACAAGCTCAAGCCCTTCAGCTATTGGCTGGCACAGCGGCTGGTGAAGACCGAGTTCGTCTCCCTGCCCAATCTGCTGGCGGGGCGTATGCTGGTGCCCGAGCTGATCCAGCACGAGTGCACTCCCGAGAATCTGGTGGAGGCGGTCAGCAACTATTTCGAGCACGACAACCGCGCGCTCATCAACACCTTCACCGAGTTGCACCAGCTGATCCGCTGCAACGCCGATCACCAGGCCGCCGAGGCGGTGCTGGGGCTCATCGGCCGATAACGTTCGGCGCAGCCTGACTGCGCCCTCTCTTCAAGGTAATACCATGACCATCGAGATCCCGAGCAACCTGATCGTCGCCGGCGTGGACGAAGTGGGTCGCGGCCCCCTGGTGGGGGACGTGGTCACCGCGGCGGTGATCCTCGACCCGAGCCGCCCCATCGCCGGCCTCAACGACTCCAAGAAGCTCTCCGAGAAGAAGCGCCTGGCCCTGTTTGACGAGATCAGGGAGAAGGCGCTCGCCTTCGCCATCGGCCGCGCCACCCCCGACGAGATCGATGAGCTCAATATCCTGCACGCCACCATGCTGGCCATGCAGCGGGCCGTGGCCGGGCTCGGTGTCACTCCCGAGCTGGTCTTTATCGACGGCAACCGCTGCCCTGACTTACCGATGGAAGCGCGCGCCGTGGTCAAGGGAGATAGCCTGGTGCCCGCCATCAGCGCCGCCTCTATCCTGGCCAAGGTGACCCGGGACGCCGAGATGAGCGAGCTCGATGCCCGCCATCCGGAATATGGCTTCGCCCGTCACAAGGGCTATCCGACCGCTGAGCATCTGGCCATATTGGCCAGTCGCGGCCCCCTGCCCGAGTATCGCAAGAGCTTCAAGCCGGTACGCCGGGCCCTGGGGTTGGAAGAGTAAGGAGAGAGCATGGCTGAACCCCGTTTCGTACACCTGCGCGTCCACTCCGATTTCTCCATGGTGGACGGCCTGCAGAAGATTGGGCCCATCGTCTCGGCCGCCGCCGCGGACAACATGGCCGCCCTGGCCCTGACCGACCAGATGAACATGTGCGGTCTGGTGCGCTTCTATGGCTCGGCCCACGGCAAGGGGCTCAAGCCCCTGGTCGGCGCCGACTTCTGGGTCCAGAGCAGCGAGCTTGGCGACGAGCAGTTTCGTCTCACTCTGCTGGCCATGGACAACGACGGCTACCAGAACATCACCCTGCTCATCTCGCGCGGTTACCTGCGCGGCCACGTGCAGGGGCGCCCGGTCATCGACAAGGCGTGGCTGAGCGAGCACGCCAAGGGGGTGATCGTCCTCTCCGGCGCCCGCGAGGGGGACGTGGGCAAGTTCCTGCTCAAGGGCAACCGCCTGATGACCGAGCGTTGCCTCGCCTTCTATCAGGAGCACTTTCCCGACGCCTACTACCTCGAGCTGATGCGCACCGAGCGCAGTGACGAGGAGGTGTACCTCCACATGGCGGTGAATCTCGCGACCGAGTTCGACCTGCCGGTGGTGGCCACCAACGAGGTGGTGTTTCTCAGCGAAGAGGACTTCGACGCCCACGAGATTCGGGTCACCATCCACGACGGCTACACCCTGGACGACAAGCGTCGCCCGCGCCGCTATAGCAAGCAGCAGTATTTCAAGAGCCAGGCGCAGATGCTGGAGCTGTTTGCCGACATTCCCGAGGCCATCGAGAACACGGTGGAGATCGCCAAGCGCTGCAACGTCACCGTGCGCCTGGGGGAGTACTTCTTGCCCAACTTCCCGACCGGGGAGATGAGCACCGAAGACTTTTTGGTGATGAAATCCCAAGAGGGCCTCGAGGAGCGTCTCGAGTTCCTCTTCCCCGACCCGGCGGAGCGTGCCCGCCGTCGCCCCGAATACGACGATCGCCTCGACATCGAGCTCAAGGTGATCAACCAGATGGGCTTCCCGGGTTACTTCCTCATCGTGATGGAGTTTATCCAGTGGTCCAAGGATAACGGCATCCCGGTGGGGCCGGGGCGGGGCTCGGGGGCCGGTTCGCTCGTGGCCTACGCCCTCAAGATCACCGATCTGGATCCGCTCGAATTCGATCTCCTGTTCGAACGTTTCCTGAACCCCGAACGGGTCTCCATGCCCGACTTTGACGTCGACTTCTGTATGGACAGGCGCGATCAGGTGATCGAGCACGTGGCCGACATGTACGGCCGCGATGCGGTCTCCCAGATCATCACCTTCGGCAGCATGGCGGCCAAGGCGGTGGTGCGCGACGTCGGTCGGGTGCTGGGTCACCCCTATGGCTTTGTCGATCGCATCTCCAAGCTCATTCCGCCGGACCCTGGCATGACGCTGGCCAAGGCGTTCGAAGCCGAGCCCAAGCTGCCCGAGCTCTATGAACAGGACGAAGAGGTCAAGGACCTCATCGACATGGCGCGCCGCCTGGAAGGGGTGGTGCGTAACGCCGGCAAGCACGCCGGTGGTGTGGTGATCGCCCCCACCAAGATCACCGACTTCGCGCCGCTCTATTGCGACGACGAGGGGCATCACCCGGTCACTCAGTTCGACAAGAACGACGTGGAGTACGCAGGCCTGGTGAAGTTTGACTTCCTGGGGCTGCGCACGCTCACCATCATCGACTGGGCGCTCGGCATGATAAATCCGCGTCTTGCCAAAGAGGGCAAGCCACCGGTCGACATCGCCGCGATCCCGCTCGACGACGCCCCGTCGTTCGCCATGCTCAAGCGCTTCGAGACCACGGCCGTGTTCCAGCTCGAATCGCGCGGCATGAAGGATCTCATCAAGCGGCTGCAGCCCGACTGCTTCGAAGACATGATCGCCCTGGTGGCCCTGTTCCGTCCGGGCCCGCTTCAGTCGGGCATGGTGGACAACTTCATCGACCGCAAGCACGGCAATGAGGCCATCTCCTATCCGGACGAGAAGTGGCAGCACGAGAGCCTCAAGCCGATCCTCGAGCCCACCTACGGCATCATCCTCTACCAGGAGCAGGTGATGCAGATCGCCCAGACCCTGGCGGGCTATACCCTCGGCGGCGCAGACATGCTGCGCCGGGCCATGGGTAAGAAAAAGCCCGAGGAGATGGCCAAGCAGCGAGCCGGCTTCGAGGAGGGGGCGGTCAAGAACGGGGTCGATGGTGAGCTGGCCATGAAGATCTTCGATCTGGTGGAGAAGTTTGCGGGCTATGGCTTTAACAAGTCCCACTCCGCCGCCTACGCCCTGGTCTCCTATCAGACCCTCTGGCTCAAGGCCCACTTCCCGGCCGAGTTCATGGCGGCGGTGATGACCGCCGATATGGACAACACCGACAAGATAGTGACGCTAGTTGACGAGTGTCAGCGCATGGGGCTCACCGTGATACCGCCCGATGTGAACACCGGCCGCTACCGCTTCAGCGTCAACGAGGATGGTCACATCGTCTATGGCATCGGGGCGGTGAAGGGGGTGGGGGAAGGCCCCATCGAGGCACTGCTCGAGGCCCGTGACAAGGATGGCCCGTTTCGGGATCTGTTCGACTTCTGTAACCGGGTCGACATCAAGAAGCTCAACAAGCGGGTGATGGAGAAGCTTATCTACTCCGGCGCCATGGACAGGCTCGGTCCCCACCGCGCCGCCCTGATGGCGACCCTGGAGGAGGCGATGCGCGCCGCCGACCAGCACGCCAAGGCGCAGGCGGTGGGGCAGGTCGACATGTTTGGCGTGCTCACCGAGGAGGTGGACGACGTCAAGAAGGCGTTCGCCAACGTGCCCCAGTGGCCCGACAAGGTGTGGCTGGAGGGGGAGCGCGAGACCCTCGGCCTCTATCTGACCGGTCACCCCATCAACCAGTACAGCGGCGAGCTGCGTCGTTACACCTCGGGGCGCCTGTGCGACCTGCACCCGACCGACCGGGACAAGGTGACCACGGCCGCGGGTCTGGTCATCGCCGCGCGCACCATCATCACCAAGCGGGGCAACCGCATGGGGGTGATGACCCTGGATGACAAGTCCGGTCGTCTCGACGTGACCCTCTTCAGTGAGGCGCTGGATCGCTACGAGGCGCTGCTGGAGAAAGACCGGATCCTGGTGGTATCGGGACAGGTCAGCTTTGATGACTTCTCCGGTGGCCTTAAAATGTCTGCCCGCGAAGTGCTGGGCATCGATGAGGCGCGCGAGCGATTTGCCCGTGCCATCCGCATCTTTATCGACGAAACGCGGATCGATGAACGTTTTTTCCAGCGTTTTACCGAGATTTTGGAGCCCGCCCGTGCCGGAGTCTGTCCGGTTCAGGTACACTACCGTCGCCCCGGAGCCCGGGGACGATTGACGCTCGGTACCGAGTGGCGGGTGACCCCCACCGATCAACTGATGGATGACCTGAGAGTCCTGCTGGGGCGGGACCGGGTGGAATTGGTTTTTGAATAGAGGTTCTAGGCCCTATGAGTCTTTTTCTGGATTTTGAACAGCCGATTGCCGAGCTGCAGGCGCAGATCGACGAACTCAAGCATGTCAGCGAGCACAACAACGCCGTTGATCTGAACGAGGAGATCCGTCGGCTGGAGAAGAAAAACGAAGAGCTGACCAAGAAGATCTTCTCGGATCTGGGCGCCTGGCAGGTCTCCCAGATGGCACGCCACCCCCAGCGTCCCTATACCCTCGACTACATCGAGCACATCTTCACCGAGTTCGATGAGCTGGCCGGCGATCGCGCCTTTGCCGATGACAAGGCCATCGTCGGCGGCATCGCCCGTCTCGACGGCGAGCCGGTCATGGTGATCGGCCACCAGAAGGGTCGTGAGACCAAGGAGAAGATCAAGCGCAACTTCGGCATGCCGCGCCCGGAGGGGTACCGCAAGGCCCTGCGCCTGATGAAGATGGCCGAGCGCTTCAAGATGCCGATCATCACCTTTATCGACACCCCGGGTGCCTATCCGGGGGTCGGTGCCGAGGAGCGCGGCCAGTCCGAGGCGATCGCCCGCAACCTCAAGGAGATGGCCGGTCTGACCGTCCCCGTGGTCTGCACCGTGATCGGTGAAGGTGGCTCGGGCGGCGCCCTGGCCATCGGCGTGGGCGACAGGGTCAACATGCTGCAGTACTCCACCTATTCGGTCATCTCGCCGGAAGGGTGTGCCTCGATCCTGTGGAAGAGCGCCGACAAGGCCTCGGTAGCGGCCGAGGTGATGGGGATCACCGCCCAGCGTCTGAAGGAGCTCAAGCTGGTCGACAACATCGTCGACGAGCCCCTGGGCGGCGCCCACCGCGACGTGGAGAAGATGGCGGCCAACCTCAAGGCCCGCATCAAGCAAGACCTCGATGCCCTGCGTCCCCTCGACGACGAGCAACTGCTCGAGCAGCGCTACCAGCGCCTGATGAGCTACGGTTACTGCTGATCGCTCATATGAAAGAAGCCCCCGCACTGCGGGGGCTTCTTTTTTTACGGGCCGGCGGGATGGAGTGTGCGAAGGGCGGGCCTGGCCTCACCCAGGCGCTGCCACTCCCGCCACAGCAGGAACAGGAGCGGCGCCGCCAGCAGGGCCACGGTCGTCGGCTGGGCCAGCAGCACCCCTTCGATGCCAAACAGCAGGGGCAGGCCGAGGATGAGGGGGATGAGCAGCAGCGTCTTGGTCACCGTCAGGGCCAGGGCAGGTCGGGGTCGGTCCATCGCCTGCAGCAGTACTATGCCCATCAGCTCGAGCCCCTCGAGGGGCATCCCCATCAGGTTGAGCCTGAGGCTGCTCACCGCCGCCGCGAGCACCAGAGGGTCCCCGTCACCGAGGAAGGCGAGGGCTACCTGCTGCGGGAAGAGGTGGATGAGGCCCCACATCACCAGGCCATAGGCGAGGGTGATGCGCAGGGCCAGCTTCATCAGGAAGCGCACCTCGTGGTGGCGTCCGGCGCCGACCGCCCGGCCGATAAGCGGCTGGATGCCGAAGGCGAGCCCCTGCAGGATCACCACGAACACCGCCTCCATGTAACCGGCTACCGTGTAACCGGCCACATCGCGCACCCCGCCGTAGGCGAGCAGCTGGCTGTTGTGCAGGTAGAGCAGCATCCCCACGTTGAGATCGGCCACCAGGGTCGGGGCACCGGCCAGCAGCAGGGGGCCGGTCGCGCCCCTGCCGGGCCGCAGATCGCGCAGGCGCAGCCTCAATCTGGCGTGGCGGCTGAAGAAGTAGCCGAGGCCGAGCAGGGTGATGATCGCCTCGGTCAGCAGGATGGCCTGGGCCGCTCCCACCAGTCCCAGATCCAGCCAGGCGACCAGCAGGGTATTGAAGCCGATATTGAGCAGGCCGCCGAGCATGGTCAGGCCCATGGCCAGCCGCGGTCGCCCGTCGTTGCGCAGCAGATAGGGCACCGCCAGGTTGGTACCCAGCAACAGGGCGCCGCCGCCGATCCAGGCCAGGTAGTCACGGGCGTGCGACCAGGCCGGGCTCTGGGGGGTGAGGTCGAGCAGCGTCAGCCACCGATCGAGGAAGGGGAGGATGGCCAGGGGTGCGAGCAGGCCGAGCAGGAGCAGCAGCCAGAGGCTGTTGACCAGGCTCTGGCGCGCCTCACCCTCGCGGCGGGCACCCAGGTGCAGCGAGATGCGGGTGGCGGCGCCCATGGCCACCATGGCGGCGAGGCCGATGAGGGCCATGATGACGGGGTAGACCAGATTGATGGCGGCCAGCCCCTCGGCACCGACGAAGTGGCCGACGAAGATGCCGTCCACCAGGTAGTAGGAGGCCGGCACTATCATGGCGAGGATAGAGGGGAGGGCGTAGTGCCAGAAACGGCGGCTCAGGGCGCGATGACGCAGGGTAGACACGAAGGGCCTCTCTCGATAACAGGGAAGGCCACTACTCTAATTCATCAATTTTTTATGATAATCCCGCTTTTCCTTGATGCATTTGTGAAACTTGCTCACTTATTGTGGCGCGCCTTGAGCATATCGATGAGGCATCTGAGCCCGCGTCCCAGCTGGTGACGGCTGGGGTAGTAGAGCGAGAAGCCCTCGAAGGTGGGGCTCCAGGGCGCGAGCACGCTCACCAGCCGGCCGGCGGCCAGCTCGTTTTTCACCTCTTCCTCGGGGCAGTAGGCCAGCCCCAATCCGGCCAGAGCCGCCTGGATATAGAGGGTCGGCGTGCTGGTGGTGAGAGGGCCATCGACCTCCAGCTCCAGCAAGGTGCCCCCCTCCTCGAAGGCCCAGCGATAGTGATGGGTGGCGCTCAACCGGTAGCCAATGCAGGCATGTCGAGCCAGCTCGCGCGGGTGCTGCGGTGTGCCGCAGCGGGCCAGATAGTCGGGGGATCCCACCACCAGATAGCGTTGCGGGCGACTGTCCAGTGAGACCGCGACCAGCTCCTGGGGCATCATGTCTCCGTAGAAGAGGGCGGCGTCGAAACCGTCCTCGATAAGGCGGGGCATCAGCTCCTGCTCGACCACCTCGACTCGCATGCGCGGATAGCGGATCAGGTAATCGGCGAGCACAGGGGTGAGCAGCTCGTCGATGGCGGCGCGTGGGGCGCTGATCTTGAGGCGCCCGACCGGCTCGTCCGCGCCTTGCAGCAGGCTCTCGAGGGCCGAGGAGAGGGTATCCAGCGTCGGCAGCAACTGGCCGAGCAACTGGGCGCCGGTTTCGGTCGGTACCACGGCCCGGGTGCTGCGCTGCAGCAGGCGCACCCCGAGTCGCTGCTCCAGCCCCTTGAGGCTGTGGCTGATGGCGGAGGGAGAGACCCCGAGCTCGATGGCGGCGCGGCTGAAGCTGCGGTGGCGGGCGACGGCGGCAAAGACTGCCAGCTCGGCGAGATCCTGGCGTGTGATGGTCATGGGGATTCCGAATGGGGGTGAGGGCTCAGGGTACGACAGCCTGGCCCCGGTGTCAGCAGGCCCGCAGAGGGCCAGGGAAACCGTTTCAGATCAAACCAACTGCTGATTTATTAAAAAATGCTGTGTATTTCTCAATTTTTTGAATAAAGTTTTTCCGTTGCCCAATCGTCGGCAATCCTGCACGGAAGCTCTGCCATTCATGGTGTCATTGGATTAAAACTCCAGTTTGTCGCCGCAATATCAGTTTATTTCCCTGTCATAATCAGGTTCCATTGAGTCGAGTCGCCATGGTTGAACCGGTTTACCGGATCCACGACTGGGTCCTCACCGTCGCTGAAAACAAGCTCTATCGCCAGGGGCGCGAGATGAACCTCGAGCCGCGTCTGGTCAACTTGCTGCGCTTCCTGGCGGACCATCCCGGTACCGTCTTCGGCCGCGACGAGTTGATCGAGACCGTGTGGGAGGGCGCCGTGGTGACCGATCAGGTGGTCACTCAATCCATCTTCGAGCTGCGCAAGATCCTCAAAGACGGGGATGGCGGGGCGCCTGACTTTATCGCCACAGTCCCCAAGCGGGGCTATAAGCTGGTGGCCCCGGTAGCGCGGATCGAGCAGGAGTCCCCCGAAGTGAGCCTGCCGGAGCCGGAAGAGCCCGAGCCACAGACCCCACCCCCCTTCCCGGCGGGCCCCCTGACCCGGGCCCTCACCACCCGGGCCCGTCAGGCTCACGATCAACGGGGGCGCTGGCGCCTGCTCAGCTTCGATCTCTTCGCCGTGGTGGTGCTGATCGCCCTGGTGAGCACCCTCACCTGGCAGCAATCCAAGCCCCATGTACAGGCGGTGCTGGATCCCGGACTGGTGATCTTTCGCCTGCACGGGGCCGGCGGTGACAGTCGGGATGACCGGCTGGCAGAGGGGATCACCCGGGGTCTGATGCGAGAGGTGGCGGCGGCCACCAACCTGAGGGTGCAGCTCGATCAGGCGGGTCTCGCCGGGGGCATACTGCCCGGGCGGGAGGTGAGCCTGCGCATCACCCGTCAACACGGGGGCTCCTACCTCGATATCGAGTACCGTAACCGGGGGGCCGGTCGGGTGGTGATGAGCCGCCAGTATCAGCTGGCCGATCACCACATCGCCCAGACCCTGCAGACCAGTGGTCGGGATCTGCTCGATGCCCTCGGGCAGGGGGCGCATCCGGTCGGAGTGGGGTGGCCGAGCCAACAGGAGAGCATGCTGGCGCTGCTCGAGGCGAGCCACTACCTCAACAGCGATGCGCCGGCACGGGTCTCCACAGGGATCGCCCTGCTGGACAAGGCCCTGGTCGCCGAGCCCGATCAACCCCTGCTGCTGGCGGAGCGCTATCTGGCCGGAGAGGTGCGCCTGGCACTGGTGGGGCACGAGGCCGGCGAGGAGGAGGGGGCCGAGCTCGATGAGCTGGCCCGCCGCCTGCAGCGGGTGGTCTCCCCCTCCCGGACCAGTGAACAACCGGCCCGGGTCTGGGAGGCGCTGGCCCTGCATGCCGTCCTGATCGGGGATCAGCAGGCCGCGGTCGATGACCTGGCGCGGGTGTCGAGCCTGGGTCGCAGCGCCCTCTTCTATATCCTCTCGGGCAAGCTGGCCGAGCTCAGGGGGGAAGCCGAGGCGGCGGGGGATGCCTATGCCCAGGCCTTCCTGATGGAGGCGAGCGAGCAGACCTACCTGCTCTGCCAGCATCTGGGCTTTACCAGCAATCTCGAGCTGCTCGCCCCCTACCTCTACCGCTCCATGACCCCGAGTGAAGTGACCCTCTTCTCTTCCCTGTGACGCCCGGCCCGGGCGTCATCTCTGTGCCTGCGCTTCCCCCTTGCGCTCATGCCGTGCGCCAGCCCTTCCCCGTTGTTCAAACAGGCCGCCGCGGCCTTCGCTCTTCGCCTGTGCGCCTTGCATCAAGCCCTGCTCCCGCCGGGCGCCAGCCCGGGGCCAAGCTCCCGATAACCCCGCCTCGCGGGGTGATAAAGGGAGCGGATGAGCAGCCGGTTTCCCATCAGGGTTTTATCAAGATGAGCCGGGTTTGTTAGGTAATGTCATTGTTTTAAAAGGGATTATTAGATAATGAATGGCCGCGGTCCCGCCTTGATAAAAGGGTGAGGCTAATGTTTTTATCCCTTACCCCATCCTGATGTTTTTAGACCTCTGTCTCCTTACTCTGGCCCCATCGCCGGACGCTTACCCCGTCCTGCTTCCCTGAGGCTTTTGGAGACATTTCCATGTCAGATACGAAGAAGATCGGTCTTATCGCCTGTACCGGCGTGGTGGCCGGTAACATGATGGGTAGCGGCATTGCCCTGCTGCCCAGCGCCCTGGCCACCATCGGCTCTATCTCTGTCTTTAGCTGGATCATCTGCCTGTTCGGTGCCATGGGGCTGGCCTTTGTGTTTGCCCGCCTGGCCACCAAGAACCCGCAGGAGGGCGGCCCCATCGCTTACGCCGGCGAGATCTCCCCGGTGTTCGGCTTCCAGACCGGTGTGCTCTACTACCACGCCAACTGGATCGGCAACCTGGCCATCGCCATCACCGGCGTCTCTTACCTGTCGGTCTTCTTCCCCGTGCTCAACAGCCCGATCCCGGCGGCCATCGCCACCATAGCCGCGGTCTGGATCTTCACCTTCGTCAACCTGCTCGGCGGCAGCTGGGTGAGCCGGCTCTGTACCCTGGGGCTGGTGCTGATCCTGCTGCCGGTGGTGGGAACCGCCCTGATCGGCTGGACCCATTTCGACATGAGCCTCTATAACCAGAACTGGAACACCTCCGGCAGCGGCGATCTTCAGGCCGTGGTGAGTGCCGTGCTGATCTGCCTCTGGTCCTTTGTCGGGGTCGAGTCGGCCGCCGTCTCCTCCGGCATGGTGAAAGATCCCAAGCGCACCGTGCCCCTGGCCACCATGCTCGGCACCGCCCTGGCCGGTATCGTCTACATCCTCTCCACCCAGGTGATCAGCGGCATGTTCCCGGCTGCCGACGTGGCCGCCTCCGGCGCCCCGTTTGCCATGGCCGCCAACGCCATCTTCGGTGACTGGGCCGCCCCCTTCGTCTCTGCCTTCACCGCCCTGGCCTGCTTCACCTCGCTCGGATCCTGGATGATGCTGGTGGGCGAGGCGGGCAAGCGCGCCGCCGCCGATGGCAACTTCCCGACCATCTATGGAGAGGTGGATAAAAACGGCGTGGCCAAGAAGGGTCTGGTGCTGGCTTCCCTCAAGATGACCGCCCTGATGGTGGTGCTGACCGCCTTTACCTCCCAGTCCGCCCACGCGGCCGATCTCTTCAACGTGCTGACCACGGACGCGGTGCTGCTGACCATGCTGCCCTACTTCTACTCCAGCATTAACCTGATCCGCTTCGAGGGGATGACCTCCCGCAGTGCCGGCGCCATGATCTTCTCCGGTGTGGCGTGCGTCTTCTGTCTCATCGCCCTGGTGGGCGCCAAAGGGGCCAACCTGACCGCCACCTTCGTGGTCTCCCTGGTCATCCTCATGTTCTACGCCAAGAAGCTCGGCCTGCGTCAGCATGCCGCCGCCGAGGCTTCCCTCTAACCCGATTATTCCCGTTCACGGCCGGCGCTCTCTCATCCTCGATACGCAGGGGAGCGCCCCCTTACACCTGGAGTTTTCCTATGAACATCATCGCTATCCTTAACCACCTGGGTGTCTTCTTCAAAGAGGAGCCTATCCATCAGCTGCAGGCTTCCCTCGAGGCCAAAGGTTTTCAGGTCGTCTACCCGGTCGATGCCCAGGATCTGCTGAAGCTGATCGAGAAGAACCCCCGCGTCGCCGGCGCCATCTTCGACTGGGACAAGTACTCCCTGGGTCTTTGCAAAGAGATCCACGATCGCAACGAAAAGCTGCCCATCTACGCCTTCGCCAACGATCAGTCCACCCTCGACATTCACCTGACCGATCTGCGCCTGAACGTGCACTTCTTCGAGTACCGTCTCGGCATGGCCGATGACATCGCCCTCAAGATTGGCCAGGCGACCCAGGAGTACATCGATACCCTGCTGCCCCCCTTCACCAAGGCGCTGTTCAAGTATGTGGAAGAGGGCAAGTACACCTTCTGTACCCCGGGTCACATGGGGGGGACCGCCTTCCAGATGAGCCCGGCCGGCAGCATCTTCTATGACTTCTACGGCCCCAACACCTTCAAGGCGGACGTTTCCATCTCCATGCCGGAGCTGGGCTCCCTGCTCGATCACTCGGGCCCGCACAAGGAGGCCGAGGAGTACATCGCCCGCACCTTCAATGCCGATCGCTCCTACATCGTCACCAACGGTACCTCCACCGCCAACAAGATCGTCGGCATGTTCTCGGCACCGGCCGGCAGTACCGTGCTGGTGGATCGCAACTGCCACAAGTCGCTCACCCATCTGATGATGATGAACGACGTGACCCCCATCTATTTCCGCCCGACCCGCAACGCCTACGGCATCCTCGGTGGCATCCCGCAAAGCGAGTTCCTGCCCGAGACCATTGCCGCCAAGGTGGCCGCAACCCCGGGGGCCAAGGCCCCGCGCTACGCCGTGGTGACCAACTCCACCTATGATGGCCTGCTCTATAACACCGGCTTCATCAAGCAGACCCTGGAGACCCCCTTCATCCACTTCGACAGTGCCTGGGTGCCCTACACCAACTTCAGCCCCATCTACGAGGGCAAGTGCGGCATGAGCGGCGACGCCATCCCGGGCAAGGTGGTCTATGAGACCCAGTCTACCCACAAGCTGCTGGCGGCCTTCTCCCAGGCCTCGATGATCCACATCAAGGGAGAGGTGGAAGAGGAGACCTTTAACGAGGCCTTCATGATGCACACCTCCACCTCGCCGCAATACGGCATCGTCGCCTCTACCGAGATCGCGGCGGCCATGATGCGTGGCAACACCGGCAAGCGCCTGATCAAGGACTCCATCGATCGCGCCATTGCCTTTCGCAAGGAGATCAAGCGTCTGCGCGAGCAGAGCGAAGGCTGGTTCTTCGACGTGTGGCAGCCCCGGGATATCGACAGCACCGAGTGCTGGAAGCTCGATCCCAAGGATGAGTGGCACGGCTTTAAGAACATCGACGACGACCACATGTACCTGGATCCCATCAAGGTGACCCTGCTCACCCCGGGCATGGGACGTGATGGCCAGCTGCTGGAGAGTGGTATCCCGGCCTCCCTGGTCTCCAAGTTCCTCGACGAGCGCGGCATAGTGGTGGAGAAGACCGGCCCCTACAACCTGCTGTTCCTCTTCTCCATCGGTATCGATCAGTCCAAGGCGATGCAGCTGCTGCGTGCCCTGACCGAGTTCAAGCGTGCCTATGATCTCAACCTCACCATCAAGAAGATGCTGCCGGCCCTCTACAACGAGGCGCCCCACTTCTACGAGGGGATGCGCATCCAGGAGCTGGCCCAGGCGATCCACGAGCTGACCATCAAGTACCGCCTGCCGGAGCTGATGTTCAAGGCCTTCGACGTGCTGCCCGAGATGACCATGACCCCGCACGCGGCCTGGCAACAGGAGCTGGCCGGTAACGTGGTGGAGGTGCCCCTGCAGGAGATGGTGGGCCGCGTCAGCGCCAACATGATCCTGCCCTACCCGCCGGGAGTGCCCCTGGTGCTGCCGGGTGAGATGGTGACCGACCAATCCCGCCCCGTGCTGGACTTCCTCGAGATGCTCTGCGAGATTGGCGCCCACTACCCCGGTTTCGAGACCGATATCCACGGTCTCTACCGTCAGGCCGATGGCAGCTACACGGTGAAGGTGCTGCGCTAAGCATTGCGATAACAACGGGCAGGGAGGCCCGTTTTGTCGTCTTCAGAGGTGAACCCATGAAACGTATTCTCTCGGTCCAGTCCCACGTGGTGTTTGGCTGCGCCGGCAACAGCGCCGCCGTCTTCCCCATGCGCCGCATGGGGATGGAGGTGTGGCCGGTTAACACGGTGCAATTTTCCAACCACACCCAGTACCGCCAGGGGTGGCGCGGCATGGCCATGCCG
>NZ_CDDB01000064.1:69434-70713 GCF_000820105.1 Aeromonas schubertii
CGATCCCGTGATGGGCCACCCGGAGAAGGGGTGCATCGTGGCCCCCGGGGTGAGCGAGTTTCTGACCCGCCAGGCCCTGCCGGTGGCCGACATCCTGGCCCCCAACCTGCTTGAGCTCGAGACCCTGACCGAGCGACGGATCGAGAGCCTGGAGCAGGCGATGGCCGCCTGTCGTGCCCTGATGGCCCAAGGGGTGAAGGCTGTGCTGGTCAAGCACCTGGGGCGCGCCGGCATCAGGGCGGGACGCTTCGAGATGCTGCTGGCCTGCGAGCTGGGGTGCTTTCATATCGAGCGTCCCCTCTACGACTTCCCCCGGCAGCCGGTGGGGGTGGGGGACTTGCTCAGTGCCCTGATGCTGGCCAACCTGCTGGCCGGTCACGACCCCGTGGTGGCGTTCGAGCGCACCAATGCCTCGGTCGATGCGGTGCTAAGGGCCACCTGGGAGCGGGGGGCCTACGAGCTGCAACTGGTGGCCGCCCAGGAGGCTATCGCCACGCCGCCCCTCGGGGCGCGTGCCGAGCGAGTCGGCTGATACATCACCTCAACAATTGGAAGGGGGCTTCGCTGGAAGCCCCCTTTTTTATGGTTGCCCGGCAACAAGCCGGTAACAGGTGGCGAGCGGGGAGGCAGGAGCAATTCAAAAAATGTTTATGTTTTGTAGATAAGTGGAGATTTCTCTGTGATCTCGCTCCGTCAAAAACCGACTTTAATCAAACTTTGGTTGAAAACATCAAAAAAACACTGTGAATGGTAGGGCCGTTCCCCTAGAGTCACCCCTATGAGGTAGAGGTGATTAAGAAAGTGTTAATCCACCCCAAGACCCACATGGTACAGGCTCGTCGCACAGGAGCCGCCCACCCGCAGGGCACCATGGTGACCGAACAATAAACTTCAACAGGAATGACAGATGTCCGAGATGAATATTGCCGCCGAAGGCGTCGTAACCCAGCAGGCCGCCAAGGCCAGTGGCTGGCAGAAGGTAGATCTGGTCTGGATGCTGGGGCTCTATGGCACCGCCATCGGGGCCGGCGTGCTGTTTCTGCCGATCAACGCCGGTGTGGGTGGCCTCTGGCCCCTGGTGGCCATGCTGGTGCTGGCCCTGCCGCTCACCTTCTTCGCTCACCGTGGTCTGACCCGTTTCGTCCTCTCCGGCTCCACCCGTGACGGCGACATCACCGAGGTGGTGGAAGAGCACTTCGGCAAGGCGGCCGGCAAGCTCATCACCCTGCTCTACTTCTTCGCCATCTACCCGATCCTGCTGATGTACTCGGTGGCCATC
>NZ_CDDB01000065.1 GCF_000820105.1 Aeromonas schubertii
CTGGTCGAAGGCGAAGGCCTTACCACCGAAGTGCTTGGCCAGCACGTTGGTGATAGCGGCGGTCAGGGTGGTTTTACCGTGGTCAACGTGGCCGATGGTACCCACGTTTACGTGAGGTTTGGAACGCTCAAATTTTTCTTTAGACACGACGTAGTCCTTCTAGGTTAAACCCGCCTACCGTCGTAGGCGGGGATTCTTAAATTACTTGGATTTGCGCTCGTCAATCACTGCTTGGGCAATGTTGTTCGGAGCTTCAGAGTACTTGCCGAACTCCATGGAGTAGGAGGCACGACCCTGGGTTGCGGAACGCAGATCGGTAGCGTAGCCGAACATCTCGGCAAGCGGAACCATGGCGCGTACGATCTTGCCGGACGGACCATCTTCCATGCCTTCGATGATGCCACGACGACGGTTCAGGTCACCGATAACGTCGCCCATGTAGTCTTCCGGAGTCTCGACTTCGACCTTCATGATCGGCTCGAGCAGAACCGGGCTGGCCTTCATGAAGCCTTCCTTGAACGCCAGAGAAGCGGCGATCTTGAACGCCAGTTCGGAAGAGTCAACATCGTGGTAGGAACCGAAGTGCAGACGAACACCCAGGTCTACTACCGGATAGCCGGCCAGCGGACCAGTCTTCAGCTGCTCCTGGATACCCTTGTCGACGCCCGGGATGAATTCGCCCGGAATCACGCCACCCTTGATGTCGTTGACGAACTCGTAGCCCTTGCCTTCTTCCAGCGGGTACATGTCGATCACAACGTGACCGAACTGACCGCGACCACCGGACTGCTTGGCGTGCTTACCGGTGATGTCAACCGCCTTGGAGCGGATGGTCTCACGATAGGCAACCTGCGGCTTACCAACGTTGGCTTCTACCTTGAACTCGCGACGCATACGGTCAACGATGATGTCCAGGTGAAGTTCGCCCATGCCGGCGATGATGGTTTGACCAGATTCTTCGTCGGTCCATACGCGGAAGGACGGATCTTCCTGAGCCAGACGGCCCAGTGCCAGGCCCATCTTCTCTTGGTCAGCCTTGGTTTTCGGCTCAACCGCGATGGAGATTACCGGCTCCGGGAACTCCATACGCTCGAGGATGATCGGCGCTTTTTCGTCACACAGGGTGTCACCGGTGGTGACGTCCTTCAGACCGATGGCAGCAGCGATGTCACCCGCGCGAACTTCTTTGATCTCTTCACGCTTGTTGGCGTGCATCTGAACGATACGACCAAAGCGCTCACGACGATCCTTAACGGAGTTCAGCACGGAGTCACCGGAGTTAACGATACCGGAGTAGACGCGGAAGAAGGTCAGGTTGCCCACGAACGGATCGGTGGCAATCTTGAACGCCAGCGCAGAGAACGGCTCGTCATCAGAGGCGTGACGCTCGTCCTTGGTCTCGCCGTCCATCTTCAGGCCGTCGATAGCAGCTACGTCGGTCGGAGCAGGCAGGTACTCGATCACGGCGTCCAGCATGGCCTGTACGCCCTTGTTCTTGAACGCAGAACCACAGGTAACCAGGATGATCTCGTTGTTCAGCACGCGCTGACGCAGAGCACCCTTGATCTCTTCCTCGGTCAGCTCGTCACCGCCCAGGTACTTCTCCATCAGCTCTTCAGAGGCTTCAGCAGCAGCTTCGATCAGGTTCTGACGCAGCTCTTGTGCTTTCTCTTCCAGCTCGGCCGGAACGTCTTCATAGGTGAAGGTGACGCCTTGGTCGGCTTCGTTCCAGTTGATGGCCTTCATCTTGACCAGGTCGATGACGCCCTTGAAGTTCTCTTCTGCGCCGATGTTAAGCTGCAGGGGAACCGGGGTGCCCTTCAGACGGGTCTTGATCTGCTCAACGCAACGCAGGAAGTTGGCACCGGTACGGTCCATCTTGTTGACGAACGCGATACGGGGAACCTTGTACTTGTTAGCCTGACGCCATACGGTCTCAGACTGCGGCTGAACACCACCTACGGCACAGTAAACCATCACGGCACCGTCCAGAACACGCATGGAACGCTCTACCTCGATGGTGAAGTCCACGTGACCCGGGGTGTCGATGATGTTGATGCGGTGCGGCTGGAACTGCTTACCCATACCAGACCAGAAGGCGGTGGTAGCAGCGGAGGTGATGGTGATACCACGCTCTTGCTCCTGCTCCATCCAGTCCATGGTGGCGGCGCCATCGTGAACTTCACCGATCTTGTGGTTTACACCGGTGTAAAACAGGACGCGTTCGGTGGTAGTGGTCTTACCTGCGTCGATGTGAGCGGAGATACCGATATTACGGTAGCGCTCAATGGGGGTTGTACGAGCCATTAGTCATCCTCTTACTAAGGAGTTGTCCTTAGACATGCATAAGATGCGCAGAGCCCAAAGGGCCCTGCGCAGGCAATTACCAGCGGAAGTGAGCGAAAGCCTTGTTGGCTTCGGCCATGCGGTGCACGTCTTCACGCTTCTTGACGGAGGCGCCTTTGTTCTCAGCCGCGTCCAGCAGTTCGCCGGCCAGGCGCTGAGCCATAGATTTTTCACCACGTTTACGAGCGGCATCAACCAGCCAGCGCATTGCCAGGGCATTGCGACGTACCGGACGAACTTCTACCGGTACCTGATAGGTTGCACCACCGACACGACGAGACTTAACCTCGACGGCCGGACGGATGTTGTCCAGAGCCTCTTCGAATACGGCCAGGTGCTCTTTGCCAGTCTTGGTGGCAATGATATCCAGGGCACCGTAAACGATGGCTTCGGAAACAGATTTCTTACCGTCAACCATTACTACGTTGACGAATTTAGCCAGCAGCTCAGATCCGAACTTGGGATCCGGCAGGATTTTACGCTGACCAACAACACGACGTCTTGGCATTTCAAATTCTCCGTGAACTTCAGGGGTTACCCAAAACTAGAAAGTTTTTAACTAGATAACGTATTAACGTTTGGCCTTACTTAACGGAGAACCATTAAGCTTTCGGGCGCTTCACGCCGTACTTGGAACGAGCTTGCTTACGGTCTTTCACGCCAGCACAGTCCAGAGCACCACGAACGGTGTGATAACGCACACCCGGCAGGTCCTTAACACGACCGCCGCGGATCAGAACAACAGAGTGCTCTTGCAGGTTGTGACCTTCACCACCGATGTAGGAGGTGACTTCGAAACCGTTGGTCAGACGCACACGGCAAACTTTACGCAGAGCGGAGTTCGGCTTCTTCGGGGTGGTGGTGTATACACGGGTGCACACGCCACGCTTCTGAGGGCACGCTTCCAGTGCCGGAACGTTGCTTTTATACACGTTCTTGACACGCGGCTTGCGAACCAGCTGGTTAATAGTTGCCATCAAAAGGCTCCTGGTTATGACTTCATAAACATGTGAAAAATCCTCCCCGCAGACACGGGGACGCGAAATTCTAGGTCCACATGGGCTGTGAGTCAAGATTTATACAATTGCAGAGCGCATGCTGATCGGCTCGCCAGATCATTCTCCCCAGCTCAGGGGTGAACCGTACTCGGCAATCAGATCAACCAAGCCGCCCATGGAGATCGACTGCCCCTCAAGCGCGCTGAGCCCACGCGCCTGCAGATCCTCTTGTAACACATAGAGGGGGACGCCCTGCAGCCGGCTCAGCCAGGCCTGGGTACAAGCGGCAATCACGCCGTCTTGCAACAGCACAACAGGATCCCCGGCGGTGCGATGCGCCAGACATTGCTCCAATGAACGGCTGGCAAATGGAGAGCTCATGACCAAATGCAACATGAAGACCTCAGAACATGATTCGGGTAGGAAAGTCGAGCCAACGGGCCGTCAGCCGGTCACGCTCCAGCACAGTGACCGGGATGAGCAGCCGCTCCTGTGTCAGCCCTCGCTCCCGTAATGCTTCGGCGCACACATAGACCTGCTCGATGTCATAGAGCTCGAGCAGACGGAAGGTAGGGGCATAGTGGCGCTGCCCTATGCCATCCGGCTGCTGGTTGTCCAGCAGTTGATAGACGCCATCCTCAATGAAGAAGAGTGCCAGCTCCTCGGTCAGCGCCGAGGTGGCCAGCACGGCATCGAGCCCTTCGCGGCCGTGGGCGGTGCCATGAGGGGCATGGCGAGTGATAAACGCAACCTGGTTCACTGGGCTCTCCTTAAAACTGCACGAAACGGTCGGCTTCCAGGGCGGCCTCGGCAAGCTGTCCCAATCCGCTCATCACGAAGGGCGCCTGTAGATTCGAGTGCTCCATACCCAGGCTTGTTGCCTCCTGTCCGTCCACCACACCCCGTCGCAACGCGGCCGCCACGCATACATCGAGGCGAAGTCCCTGCTCCAATGCCAACTCACTCCAGAGGCGATGCGCATCCACCTCATCGCTGGCCGGTGCCAACAGGCAGTTGCCATTGCCGACCCCATCCTGATAGAAAAAGAGATGGCTGATACGATGGCCCTGGGCCAGCACGGAGCGGGCAAAGCGATAGGCCGTATGGGAGCGCTCGCTGCCATAGGCAGGCGCTGTCACCAGAATGGCAAACGTAAGGCTCATAAAACTTTTCCTCCGGGATTTGGCCTCAATTCTAGGTGAGGCACCGCCGATCAAAAAAGCCCCCGAAGGGGCTTTCATCGAAACAGGATTAGCCTCAGCTGTAGGCGATCGCTTCGACCTCGACCAGCACATCTTTGGGCAGACGGGCGACCTCGACACAGGAGCGGGCCGGCGCGGCCTCACCAAAGTACTTGGCGTAGACCTGATTGAAGGCCACAAAGTTATTCATGTCGCTCAGGAAGCAGGTGGTCTTGAGTACCTTGTCAGCCCCGGAACCCGCCGCGTCCAGCACGGCCAGCAGGTTCTTCATGACCTGCTCGGCCTGGGCCTCGATACCCCCCGCCACGATCTCCATGGTGGCCGGGTCAAGCGGGATCTGGCCAGAGGTGAAGACCAGCTCACCCAGACGGGTCCCCTGAACATAGGGCCCGATGGCGGCCGGCGCCTTGTCGGTTGCAACGATCTGTTTTGCCATGAAGCTATCCCCCTGTTTGGCAGTTATTCGCTCTCTTCTTCACCCTGCTTGCGCTGTCGGATGTAGAGATAGACGGTGTGTTTGGAAATGTTGAGCTTGTCCGCCACCAGATTGATGGAATCCTTGATGTCAAAGATCCCCTTCTCGAACAGCTGGGTGACGATGAAGCGATTCTTGGCGTTGTTGGCCACGGTCGGGTCGCGATTGATCTCGTCAATGGTGTTGTCCACCGTCTGGGCGACCAGCTCCTCCACGCTGTTGGCGAAGGTCTCCGGCGTGTGCTTCTCCACCTGCTGCGGGGTGGGGAAAAACTCGGCCACAAACTCGTGGAACGGCGCGTTGATATGCAGATTAATACAAATGAGACCGATGACCTTACGCTCTTTGTTGCGTATCGCAATGGTGATCGACTTCATCAGGGCACCGGTACGGCTACGGGTGAAGTAGCTGTGGGTGTAGTCTTGCCCCGTGGTCTCGATATCCTTGAGCATGCGCAACGCGAGATCGGTGATCGGCGCTCCCAGGGTTCGCCCGGTATTGAATCCGTTGGCGATCATGATGACCGACTCATGGAGGTTTTCCAGGGAGTGCAGCACCACTTCACAATGCTTGCCGAACAGTTCGGCCATCCCCATCACCACGCCCTCGTATGAGCGCAACAGCTCCTTGTCCTCAGCGGTGAACGTGCGGCTGATCGGAGTCTCTTCCGGTAGCAGCGCCTCTTCAATACCGACTGTCATGGTATCTCCCTGTAAAAACCGTATAACTTCGTCGAGTTTTCAGAGCCGACAAGGGCTTGTCAACTTTTTTTGATTTTTTACGTCATAAGCTTGAGTCAGATCATCCTGCTCCGCTCATTGCGCGATGAACACAAATAAAAAAAGGGCTCCCAACGGGAGCCCTCTTCATCACAGCTTACTCTTCGTCGAAGCTGCCGGCTGCATTGAGCAGATCCGCGAGGTTCTGCTGCGCTTCATCGGCGGTCACCTGGGGGATACCCACATCGCGGGCCGCAGCGGCACGCTTGTTGATACGACCCTGGTGGTACGCAAAGCCGGTACCGGCCGGGATCAGACGGCCCACGATCACGTTCTCCTTCAGACCGCGCAGTTCATCGCGCTTGCCACCAACGGCGGCTTCGGTCAGTACGCGGGTGGTCTCCTGGAAGGAGGCCGCGGAGATGAAGGACTCGGTGCTCAGAGAGGCCTTGGTGATACCCATCAGCACGTGGCGGAAGCTAGCCGGTGTCTTGCCTTCGGCAACCAGGCGACGGTTGGCGATGTTGACACGAGCCACTTCAACCTGCTCGCCATCGATGAACTCGGAATCACCGGAGTTCATGATCTCACACTTACGCAGCATCTGACGTACGATGACTTCGATGTGCTTGTCGTTGATCTTAACGCCCTGCAGACGGTAAACGTCCTGCACTTCGTTAACGATGTAGTTGGCAACCGGGCTGATACCACGCAGACGCAGGATGTCGTGAGCAGACTCGGGACCGTCGGCCAGGACTTCACCCTTGGTGACCTTTTCACCTTCAAAGACGTTCAGGTTACGCCACTTCGGAATCATCTCTTCGTAGATGTCGCCACCTTCGGTCGGAGTGATCACCAGACGACGCTTGCCCTTGGTCTCCTTGCCGAAGGAGATGGTACCGGAGATCTCGGCCAGGATGGCCGGCTCTTTCGGCTGACGCGCTTCGAACAGGTCGGCAACACGCGGCAGACCACCGGTGATGTCCTTGGTACCGCCGGATTCCTGCGGGATACGCGCAACCGCGTCACCCACACCCACGTTGGCACCATCTTCCAGGTTGACGATCGCCTTGCCCGGCAGGAAGTACTGGGCGGCGACGTCGGTGCCCGGGATCATCACATCGTTGCCGGCGGCATCGACCAGTTTAACGGTCGGACGCTTCTCTTTACCCATGCTCGGACGCTCGTTGACATCCAGCACGACGATAGAGGAGAGGCCGGTCAGTTCGTCGGTCTGACGGGTGATGGTCACACCATCGATCATGTCTTCGAAGTGGATACGACCGGCCACTTCGGTGATGATCGGGTGGGTGTGCGGATCCCAGTTCGCGACTGTCTCACCGGCGGTCACCGCCTGGCCATCTTTCACCTCGAGCACGGAACCGTACGGGAGCTTGTGGCTCTCTTTGGTACGGCCCATCTCGTCCATGATGGTCAGTTCGGTAGAACGAGAGGTGATAACCAGCTTGTCTTCGCTGTTGTGAACGAACTTGGCGTTCTGCAGCTTGATGGTACCGGTGTTCTTGACCTGGATGCTGCTCTCGGCAGCGGCACGAGATGCGGCACCACCGATGTGGAAGGTACGCATCGTCAGCTGGGTACCCGGCTCACCGATGGACTGGGCGGCGATAACACCGACCGCTTCACCACCGTTGACCAGGTGACCACGGGCCAGATCACGGCCGTAGCAGTGAGCACAGATACCGAAGTCGGTCTCACAGGTGATGGCAGAACGAACCTTGACGCGATCCACGGAGTTGCGCTCCAGCAGGTCACACAGGCGCTCGTCCAGCAGGGTGTTGCGCGCAACCAGAACTTCGTCCTCGGTGCCCGGCTTGATCACATCCTCGGCCACCACACGACCCAGCACGCGCTCGCGCAGCGGCTCGACCACGTCGCCACCCTCGATGAGGGGGGCCATCCACAGACCTTCGACGGTGCCACAGTCTTTCTCGGTAACGACCATGTCCTGAGCCACGTCAACCAGACGGCGGGTCAGGTAACCGGAGTTAGCGGTCTTCAGTGCGGTATCCGCCAGACCCTTACGGGCACCGTGAGTGGAGATGAAGTACTGCAGTACGTTCAGACCTTCACGGAAGTTTGCCACGATCGGGGTCTCGATGATGGAGCCGTCCGGCTTCGCCATCAGGCCACGCATACCGGCCAGCTGACGGATCTGGGCGGCAGAACCCCGCGCACCGGAGTCGGCCATCATAAAGATGCTGTTGAAAGAGGCTTGCTCTTCCTCTTCGCCCAGGGAGTTAACTGCACGCTCCTTGGACAGGTTCTCCATCATGGCCTTGGAGACGCGCTCGTTGGCGCTGGCCCAGATATCGATAACCTTGTTGTAACGCTCGCCCGCGGTCACCAGACCAGACAGGAACTGGTCCTGGATCTCGGCAACTTCGGCTTCGGCTGCCGCGATGATCTCTTTCTTGGCATCCGGGATCAGCATGTCGTCGATGCCTACGGAGGCACCGGACAGGGCCGCATAGTGGAAACCGGTATACATCAGCTGGTCAGCGAAGATGACGGTGTCCTTCAGGCCCTGCTTGCGATAGCAGGTGTTCAGCAGACGGGAGATCTGCTTCTTGCCCATGGCCTGGTTGGAGACGTACTTGATCCAGTTTTGCGGATTGGCAGCCAGATCGGCCTTGGCGGCATCGTTCAACACCATCGGCGGGTCGATCAGCGCGTACTCCATGCCTTTGGGCAGGATCAGGCTCAGGATCGCACGACCAACGGTGGTGTTCTTCATCTCGGTCTTGGCAACCAGCTCACCGGCTTCGTTCTTCACGTACTCGGTGATACGGACCTTGACGCGAGCGTGCAGATCGGCCAGACCGGCGCGATACACCTTCTCGGCTTCCTTGGCGCTGGACAGCACCATACCTTCGCCCTTGGCGGCGATACGGGCGCGGGTCATGTAGTACAGACCCAGTACCACGTCCTGGGACGGTACGATGATCGGCTCACCGGAGGCGGGCGACAGGATGTTGTTGGTAGACATCATCAGGGCGCGCGCTTCGAGCTGGGCTTCCAGGGTCAGGGGTACGTGTACCGCCATCTGGTCACCGTCGAAGTCCGCGTTAAACGCGGCACACACCAGCGGGTGCAGCTGAATCGCCTTGCCTTCGACCAGGGTCGGTTCGAACGCCTGGATACCCAGACGGTGCAGGGTCGGCGCACGGTTCAGCATGACCGGGTGCTCGCGAATCACTTCGTCCAGGATGTCCCAAACGACCGCTTCTTCGCGCTCCACCATCTTCTTGGCAGCCTTGATGGTGGTCGCCAGACCACGGGTCTCCAGCTTGCCGTAGATGAAGGGCTTGAACAGCTCCAGGGCCATCTTCTTGGGCAGACCGCACTGATGCAGGCGCAGGGTCGGACCTACGGTGATAACGGAACGACCGGAGTAGTCGACACGCTTACCGAGCAGGTTCTGACGGAAACGACCTTGCTTACCCTTGATCATGTCGGCCAGGGACTTCAGCGGGCGCTTGTTGGAGCCAGTGATGGCGCGGCCACGACGGCCGTTGTCCAGCAGCGCATCCACAGATTCCTGCAGCATACGCTTTTCGTTGCGCACGATGATGTCCGGGGCAGCCAGGTCGAGCAGGCGCTTCAGACGGTTGTTACGGTTGATCACGCGGCGGTACAGATCGTTCAGATCGGAGGTCGCGAAGCGGCCACCGTCGAGCGGCACCAGCGGGCGCAGATCCGGCGGCAGCACCGGCAGCACGGTCATGATCATCCACTCCGGCTTGTTGCCGGATTGCAGGAAGGCCTCCATCAGCTTCAGACGCTTGGTGGTCTTCTTGCGCTTGGTCTCGGAGTTGGTCTGATCCAGCTCTTCGCGCATGGTACGCACTTCGCCTTCCAGATCGATGCCGCGCAGCAGCTCGAGGATGGCTTCGGCACCCATCTTGGCGTCGAACTCGTCACCCCACTCTTCCAGGGCGTCCAGATACTGCTCTTCGGTCAGCATCTGGCTGCGCTCGAGGTTGGTCATGCCTGCTTCGATCACCACGTAGGATTCGAAGTAGAGCACGCGCTCGATGTCGCGCAGCGTCATGTCCAGCAGCAGACCGATACGGGACGGCAGGGACTTCAGGAACCAGATGTGGGCGGTCGGGCTGGCCAGCTCGATGTGACCCATGCGCTCACGACGCACCTTGGTCTGAGTCACTTCAACGCCGCACTTCTCGCAGATCACACCGCGGTGCTTGAGGCGCTTGTACTTGCCGCACAGACACTCGTAGTCCTTCACCGGCCCGAAGATACGGGCACAGAACAGACCATCGCGCTCCGGCTTGAAGGTACGGTAGTTGATGGTCTCAGGCTTCTTGACCTCACCGAATGACCACGAACGGATCATGTCGGGAGAGGCCAGACCGATTTTGATGCTATCAAACTCTTCGGTCTTGGTCTGAGCCTTCAAAAACTTGAGTAAGTCTTTCACGTGTTTCCCCTGTCAGGAGTCTAACCTCGGCGCCCCAACTGCCTAAACAGCGGGGCGCCCACGTCAATTTGCGAACAATAAGAGCGTGCTCTTACTCTTCTTCCAGCTCGATGTTGATACCCAGGGAGCGGATTTCCTTCAGCAGTACGTTGAAGGACTCGGGCATGCCCGGCTCCATACGGTGGTCACCGTCCACGATGTTCTTGTACATCTTGGTACGGCCGTTCACATCGTCAGACTTGACGGTCAGCATCTCCTGCAGGGTGTATGCCGCACCGTAAGCCTCCAGGGCCCACACTTCCATCTCACCGAAACGCTGACCACCGAATTGAGCCTTACCACCCAGCGGCTGCTGGGTAACCAGGCTGTAGGAGCCGGTAGAACGCGCGTGCATCTTGTCGTCTACCAGGTGGTTCAGCTTCAGCATGTACATGTAGCCAACGGTAACCTTGCGCTCGAACGGCTTGCCGGTGCGGCCGTCGATCAGGGTGATCTGACCGGATTCCGGCAGATCGGCCAGCTTCAGCAGCGCCTTGATTTCGCGCTCCTTGGCACCGTCAAACACCGGAGTGGCGACCGGCAGACCCTTACGCAGATTGCTGACCAGGGTACGCACTTCGTCGTCGGAGAGCTCGGCGATGTCGACCTGCTGGCTGTCCTTCTCGCCCAGGTCATAGACCTGTTGCAGGAAGTTGCGCATCTCGTGCAGCTCGCGTTGCTCCTTGACCATGCGATCGATCTTCTCGCCGATCCCCTTGGCCGCCAGGCCCAGGTGAACTTCGAGGATCTGACCGATGTTCATACGAGACGGTACGCCCAGCGGGTTCAGTACGATGTCGACCGGACGGCCGAACTCGTCATGGGGCATGTCTTCGACCGGGTTGATCTTGGAAACCACACCCTTGTTACCGTGACGGCCCGCCATCTTGTCACCCGGCTGGATGCGACGCTTAACGGCCAGATAGACCTTGACGATCTTCAGCACGCCCGGCGCCAGGTCATCACCCTGGATGATCTTGCGACGCTTGTTCTCGAACTTCTTGTCGAAGTCGGCTTTCAGCTCGACGTGCTGCTCGGCGATCTGCTCCAGCTCGGTCTGCTTGCCTTCATCTTCGATGGCCAGCTCGAACCACTTGGCGCGATCCAGCTTGGAGAGCTTCTCTTCGCTGTAGCCAGAAGCGATCAGCAGGTTGCGGGCACGACCGAAGATACCGTTCTCGAGGATCTTGAACTCCTCGGTCAGGTCCTTCTTGGCCTGCTTGAGCTGCATCTCTTCGATTTCTTTGGCACGCTTGTCCTTCTCCACGCCATCGCGGGTAAAGACTTGCACGTCGACCACGGTACCGTAGACGCCGTTCGGCACGCGCAGGGAAGAGTCCTTCACATCGGAGGCCTTCTCACCAAAGATGGCGCGCAGCAGCTTCTCTTCCGGAGTCAGTTGGGTTTCACCCTTCGGGGTCACCTTACCGACCAGGATATCGCCACCCTTCACCTCGGCACCCACGTAGACGATACCGGACTCGTCCAGCTTGGACAGAGCAGCTTCACCCACGTTCGGGATATCGGCGGTGATCTCCTCCGGGCCCAGCTTGGTATCACGGGAGATACAGGCCAGTTCCTGGATGTGGATGGTGGTCAGACGGTCTTCCTGAACGATTCGCTCGTTAAGCAGGATGGAGTCTTCGAAGTTGTAACCATTCCACGGCATGAACGCGACGCGCAGGTTTTGGCCCAGCGCCAGTTCGCCAAGATCGGTGGACGGGCCGTCAGCCAGCACGTCACCGGCCATCACCGGCTCACCCAGCATTACGCAGGGGCGCTGGTTGATACAGGTGTTCTGGTTGGAACGGGTGTACTTGGTCAGGTTATAGATGTCGATACCGGCTTCGCCAGGCATCAGCTCATCTTCGTTCACCTTGATCACGATGCGGGAAGAGTCGACCTGGTCAACCATACCGCCACGCTTGGCGACGACGGTTACACCGGAGTCAACGGCCACAGCACGTTCCATACCGGTACCAACCAGCGGCTTGTCGGAGCGCAGGGTCGGCACGGCCTGACGTTGCATGTTCGAACCCATCAGTGCACGGTTCGCGTCATCGTGTTCGAGGAACGGGATCAGGGCCGCAGCAACGGAAACGATCTGTTGCGGGCTCACATCCATGTACTGGATCTGATCGGCGTTCATGAAGGTGGATTCGCCCTTGTGACGGCAGGGGATCAGCTCGTCTTTCAGGCGGCCGTCTTCGGTGGTCGCGGCGTTAGCCTGAGCGATCACGTACTTGCCTTCCTCGATGGCGGAGAGGTACTCGACCTCATCGGTGATGACGCCGTCGATCACCTTGCGGTACGGAGTCTCGAGGAAGCCGTACTCGTTGGTACGGGAGTAGACGGACAGGGAGTTGATCAGACCGATGTTCGGACCTTCCGGAGTCTCGATCGGGCACAGACGACCGTAGTGGGTCGGGTGCACGTCTCGCACTTCGAAGCCGGCACGCTCACGGGTCAGACCGCCCGGGCCCAGCGCAGAGATACGGCGCTTGTGGGTCACTTCGGACTGCGGGTTGTTTTGGTCCATGAACTGAGACAGCTGGCTGGAACCAAAGAACTCTTTGACCGCGGCGGAGATCGGCTTGGCGTTGATCAGATCCTGCGGCATCAGCGCATCCAGGTCGCCCAGAGAGAGGCGTTCCTTGACCGCACGCTCGACACGGACCAGACCGACGCGGAACTGGTTTTCGGCCATTTCACCGACGGAACGGATACGACGGTTACCCAGGTGGTCGATATCGTCCACTTCGTCGTTGCCGTTACGGATGTCGATGAGGCGCTTCATGACATCGACGATGTCATCCTTGGTCAGCACGCCCACGCCAGTCTCGTCTTCACGACCCAGACGGCGGTTGAACTTCATGCGACCCACGGTAGACAGATCGTAGCGCTCGGAAGAGAAGAACAGGTTCTCAAACAGCTGCTCGGCGGCCTCGCGGGTGGGCGGCTCGCCCGGACGCATCATGCGGTAGATTTCTACCAGCGCTTCCAGGCGGTTGCTGCTGGAGTCGATGCGCAGGGTCTCGGACATGTAAGCACCGTGGTCCAGTTCGTTGGTGAACAGAACCTCGAAGTGCTTGAAGCCAGCCTGAGACAGGTTGGCGATCGCCTCCAGGCTCAATTCCTGGTTGGCGGTGACGACCAGCTCGCTGGTCTGCGGGTTCAGGTATTCCTTGGCGGAAACCTTGCCCACGACGTACTCCACCGGCACCTCGATCTGGGTGACAGCGTCTTTTTCCAGCTGGCGGATGTGACGGGCGGTGATACGGCGACCCTTCTCCACGACCACGCTGCCATTGGCAACGATGTCGAAGGTGGCGGTTTCGCCACGCAGGCGCTCGGGCACCAGATCCATCATCAACTTACCATCCTTGATCTCGAAACGAATGGTTTCGAAGAAGGTGGCCAGGATCTCTTCAGTGGTGAAGTCCAGGGCACGCAGGATGATAGAAGCCGGCAGCTTGCGACGACGGTCGATACGCACGAACAGGTTGTCCTTGGCATCGAACTCGAAGTCCAGCCAGGAACCACGGTAGGGAATAACGCATGCGTTATACAGCACCTTACCGGAGGAGTGGGTCTTGCCCTTGTCGTGGTCGAAGAAGACACCCGGGCTGCGGTGCAGCTGGGAGACGATAACACGCTCGGTACCGTTGATTACAAAGGTGCCGTTATCGGTCATGAGCGGGATCTCGCCCATGTACACTTCTTGTTCCTTGATGTCTTTGACGGTGCCGGCTGCTGCTTCACGATCGTACAGGACCATGCGAAGTTTGACGCGCAGCGGCGCGGAGTAGGTCACTCCACGGATTTGGCATTCTTTTACGTCAAATACCGGCTCACCCAGGCGATAGCTGACATACTGAAGCTCAGCACTACCGGAGTAACTGGTGATCGGGAAAACGCTACGGAAGGCGGCCTCAAGGCCGTACGCACCCTCCGGGTCAGCCTCGATGAACTGCTTGAAGGAGTCCAGCTGAATGGACAACAGATAAGGCGTGTCCAGTACCTGGTCTCGCTTACCGAAGTCCTTACGAATGCGTTTTTTTTCGGTATAAGAGTAAACCATAGGGTTCCTCAGCTCGCTGATAAGTGACCCACTCTGCCCAAGGGGGCAGCTCTGTCAACACCGTTTTTGTAGACCGGACGGCAAGGCCGTCCAGGGCTGCGATTCTGAGAGACGAAAACGGTGTGAAATGCTCTCAGTCTACAGCGCAAAAGGGCCGGTGAACAAAAATTCACCAGCCCTAGCCTGATTAGTCTCAGGCTAATCTACATAAATGCAGATTATTTGACCTCAACGGAGGCACCGGCAGCTTCCAGCTCTTTCTTCAGAGCTTCAGCTTCGTCCTTGGACACGCCTTCCTTCAGGTTAGCCGGAGCGGATTCAACCAGATCCTTGGCTTCCTTCAGGCCCAGACCGGTGGCGCCACGAACAGCCTTGATAACGGCTACTTTGTTGGCACCGGCGCTGGTCAGAACTACGTCGAACTCGGTCTTCTCTTCTACGGCTTCAACAGCAGCCGGGCCAGCCATTACGGCAGCAGCAGCGGAAACACCGAACTTCTCTTCCATGGCGGAGATCAGCTCAACAACTTCCATTACGGACATGGAAGCAACGGCTTCGATGATTTGGTCTTTAGTGATAGACATGACAAAAATTCCTGATATTGAAATGACTTAAACTGCCTATAGAGGCGAGAATCAAGCAGCTTCTTTCTGATCGCGGACAGCAGCGATAGTACGAACCAGCTTGCCAGCGGCGGCTTCCTTCATGGTAGCCATCAGCTTTGCAATTGCTTCTTCGTAAGTCGGCAGCGTGGCCAGACGATCGATTTGTGCAGCGGCGATAAACTCACCGTTAAAAGCGCCGGCCTTGATCTCGAACTTTTGGTTCGCCTTGGCAAACTCTTTGAACAGGCGGGCAGCAGCGCCCGGGTGCTCGTTAGAGAATGCGATCAGGGTCGGACCGCTGAATGCGTCGTTCAGGCACTCGAATTCGGTACCTTCAACAGCGCGACGCAGCAGGGTGTTACGCACAACGCGCATATACACACCAGCTTCACGAGCGCTCTTACGCAGGGCGGTCATCTTGTCTACAGTAACGCCACGAGAATCGGCAACCACTGCGGACAGGGCGCCTTTGGCAGCTTCGGCGACTTCAGCAACGATCTGCTTTTTGTCTTCGAGTCCCAATGCCATTGGCTTAACTCCTGGATATAACCTGGGCCACCGTGACCCAGAAATTGAACACCCCTCGCGGGGAACGATATCGGTGGCAGGATTCCAGAAGAGAAAAATTCTCTCTCGCTGGGTTTCCGGCACCGTCTACGCAGGAAAATTAAGGTTTTTCAACCACCTGCGGTCTTGGACGGAGGCGAAGCCCCCAACCAAACTCAAGGCGCAAAATTTTAGTTCAAATTTTGCGCCTTGTAAATCAAATCAATTAGGCTTGCGCGTCCAGGGAGGCCTGGTCAACGGCAACACCGGCACCCATAGTGGTGGAGATGCTTACCTTCTTGATGTACTGGCCTTTGGCGGAAGAGGGCTTGGCCTTCTTCAGGGCAACCAGCAGGGCTTCGAGGTTCTCTTTCAGCTGAGCTTCGTTGAAGGAGACCTTACCCAGAGTGGTGTGGATGATACCGTTCTTGTCGTTACGGTAACGAACCTGACCGGCCTTGGCGTTCTTGACAGCTTCGGCAACGTTCGGGGTTACAGTACCAACTTTCGGGTTCGGCATCAGGCCACGCGGGCCCAGGATCTGACCCAGTTGACCAACAACGCGCATGGCATCCGGAGAGGCGATGACGACGTCGAAGTTCATTTCGCCCTTCTTGACCTGCTCAGCCAGGTCATCCATGCCAACCAGCTCAGCACCGGCAGCCTTGGCGGCTTCGGCGTTGGCACCCTGGGTGAACACGGCGACGCGGACGTCACGACCGGTACCGTGCGGCAGCACAGTGGCGCCACGGACGTTCTGGTCGGATTTACGAGCGTCGATGCCGAGGTTAACGGCAACGTCTACGCTCTCAACGAACTTGGCGGTGGCCAGTTCTTTCAGCAGGGCAATGGCTTCGTTGATGCCGTACTCTTTGGTACCGTCAACTTTCTCGCGAATTACGCGCATGCGCTTGGACAGTTTAGCCATCGTCTTATTCCTCCACTACCAGGCCCATGGAACGGGCGGAACCGGCGATGCAACGAACTTTGGCGGCCAGGTCGGCACCAGTCATGTCCGGCTCTTTGGTCTTGGCGATCTCTTCCAGCTGGGCAACGGTCACTTTACCGACCTTGTCCTTGTTGGGCTTGGAAGAACCAGACTTGATGCCAGCGGCTTTCTTCAGCAGGAAGGAAGCGGGCGGAGTCTTGGTTTCGAAGGTGAAGGAACGATCGCTGTACACGGTGATCACGACCGGAGTCGGAGCGCCTTTTTCCAGCTTCTCTGTACGAGCGTTGAACGCCTTACAGAATTCCATGATGTTCACACCGTGCTGACCCAGGGCCGGACCAACAGGGGGGGACGGGTTGGCTGCACCAGCAGCAACCTGCAGCTTGATATAAGCTGTGACTTTCTTAGCCATTACAAAATACCTCAAAAATGGGTTCTAGCGCCTCGGAGACATGCTCCTGCAAACGGCTCCCCAACTAAAAAGGGGCAGCGAATTATAGTGATATTCGCTGCCCCTGACAACACATTATGTGCAGAACTTAATCAGCCTTTCTCGACCTGGCTGAAGTCCAGCTCCACCGGGGTGGAACGACCGAAGATGAGCACAGAGACCTTAAGGCGGCTCTTCTCGTAATCCACCTCTTCGACCACACCATTGAAGTCGGCGAACGGACCATCGGCCACACGAACCATCTCACCCGGCTCGAACAGGGTCTTCGGCTTCGGCTTGTCGTGGGCATCCTGCAGGCGATTCAGGATGGCATCGGCCTCTTTGTCGGAGATTGGCGCCGGGCGGTCGGAGGTACCACCGATGAAGCCCATGACGCGCGGGACATTGCGCACCAGGTGCCAGGAGGTCTCATCCATCACCATCTGCACCAGGACATAGCCCGGGAAAAACTTGCGCTCGCTCTTGCGCTTCTGGCCGGCACGCATCTCGACCACTTCTTCGGTCGGGACCAGTACTTCGCCAAACTTCTCTTCCATGCCGTGCATCTTGATATGCTCGCGCAGGGATTTGGCAACACGGCCTTCGTAGCCGGAAAATGCCTGCACTACATACCATCTCATACGTTGTTCACGTTGCTCAGTCATGGTTATTCCTTACACACCGGTAATGAGGTTGACCAGCCATACCAGGGCGCCGTCCAGCACGAACAGCAGCAGACCCATCACAGCGGTCACCGCCAGCACAATCAGGGTTGTCTGAATGGCTTCCTGACGGGTCGGCCATACGACCTTGCGCACTTCGAGGCGGGACTCGCGAGCAAAGGCCAGGGTAGCCTTACCCTTGGTGGTTTGCAGGGCCAGAGCGCCGGCCACAGCGATGACAACGACCACACCCACAGCGCGGACGACGGCAGAGACACCGCTACTCAGCAGGTAGTTACCCACTACAGCGGCCGCCAGGATGATGAAAACCAGGCCCCAAAGCAGGGTATCCTTGCTTCCGCCCTGGCTCTCAGAATTCACACTCATACAACCTACCTGTATCTGACGTTACCAAAGACACAAAAGCCCCGCACTTGGCGAGGTATGCTGGCAGGGGCGGAGGGACTCGAACCCCCAACCATCGGTTTTGGAGACCGCTGTTCTACCAATTCGAACTACGCCCCTGCATAAGAAAGCCCCTATTATAGGGGCTTTCACTATTCATTGTAAGCCTTGATTACTCGATAACCTTGGCTACAACGCCGGCGCCAACAGTACGGCCACCTTCACGGATTGCGAAGCGCAGACCGTCGTCCATCGCG
>NZ_CDDB01000066.1 GCF_000820105.1 Aeromonas schubertii
CCTCGTTTTTTAGCCCTGATGCAACGTGGGCTGGCACTCAACTTCCCTTAACTGAACAACGTTGCGGCCTTGGCCGGTTTTTTTCCGGGCCGCTAGAGGGCAACGCGCAGCAGCAGGAATAGAGAGAGGCTCGCCAGGGTCGCCAGTAGCACATGGCGGGTTCGCCAGGCGAGCAGTGCCGCACACAGGGCGCCCAGGAGATAGGGACTGGCCGGGCTTATGGCCAGCTCTCCCTCGGGCACAAACACGATCGGGCCCCACAGGGCGGTGAGTACCGCCGGCATGGCGTAGCCGAGCAACCGACGTGAGCGGGCTCCGAGGCGCACCGGCAGGGTTGGGGAGAGAAACAGGTAGCGGCTGGCAAACACCAGGGCGGTCATGGCGAGGATGGCCAGCAGGATCATGGACGTGCCTCCCCGGGCTCGGTGAGATAACCCACTACCATGGCGGCGGCGCTCGCCAGCATCATGGCCCCCTCCACTTGCCAGACGCTGAGCAGCACCGAGAGTACCAGGGCGGTGAGCATACACAGCAGCACTCCCCGATGCCTGATGGCGGGGACCGTGATGGCAATAAAGGTGGCGGCGACCACAAATTCCAGACCGAGATCCTTCATCCAGGGCAGCTGGCTGCCCGCCACCATGCCGAGCAGGGTCGCCAGGTTCCAGATGAGGTAGAAAGAGAGGCCGGCACCGAGGGCATACCAGCGATCGAAACGCTCGGGCCCATGGTGACCACACAGGGCGAACAGCTCATCGGTGAGCAGAAAGCCGAGCGGCAGGCGCCAGCGCAGGGGCAGGGGGCTTATGGCCTCGCGCATGGCCAGGCTGTAGAGCAGGTGGCGTGAGGTAATAAAGAGGGTGGTGAGCAGCAGGGTGGCGATCCCGGCCCCTCCCTTGATAAGGCCCATGGCGGCGAGCTGGGCGGCGCCGGCAAACAGGATGGCCGACATGGCCTGGCCCTCCCAGGGGGTGAGGCCACACTCGATGGCAAACGAGCCGGCGAGGATCCCCCAGGGGAGCACGGCGACCGAGAGGGGGAGCATGGCCAGGGTGCCCTGGCGAAAGCGAATGGTGGGGTGGGTCATGATGGATCTCCTTGATAACCTCACCATCCTCTCAACCGCTGAGTCCCCTGCCTTGTACCTTATTGCTGGTGTGGATCGGCGCCCCCCGCAGCCCGTGCTGGGCCACATATTGGCCCGGGGTGATCCCCATGGCTTTCTTGAAATGCCGGTGCAGGTGGCTCTGGTCGTGAAAACCGCACGCCTGAGCGGTATCGGCGATGGGCAGACCGGCGCGCAGCAAGCCGCGGGCTCGGCGCAATCGCACCTGGGTCTGATAGGCGTGAGGCGGCAACCCCACCTGCTTGCCAAAGCTGCGCACCAGGTGGTAGGGGCTGAGCCCCGCCAGCTCGGCGAGGCGCTGCAGGGCGATCTCCTCGGCCGGGTGGGCATCCAGATAGTCGCGCACCAGACGGATCTGGCGCTGGGCCTCGTTCTGGGGGGAGGGTCGGGCCCGGCCGTGGCGACACACCAGATTGACCAGAAAGCCATAGACAAGGCTCTCGCGCAGCAGCAGGGGCTGGCCCTCACCGGCCAGGGTGTCAAACACCAGGGTCAGTTGGGCGGCCAGGGCCGGATCGTGCACCACGGGTTCACGAAAGTAGGGGGGCATGCCATTGCCGAGTCCCAGATCCCGGCCGATGGCGGCAAATTGCTCGGGCAGGGGGTACATGGCACGGTATGACCAGCCCCCTTCGCTCGCCGCATCCCCGGTGTGCACATCGTCGGCGTTGACNNCTGTCGGTGCCAGGTGATCGGCGCCGCTGCGAAAGAAGCGCTGGGTGCCTCGCTCCACCACGCTGATGGTGTACTCCTCATGCACATGGCGCGAGAAGCACTGGGTCGCAAAACTGGCGTCGAGCAGGGGCAGGCCACCGAGTTCGTCGGTAACCCGATAGTGGGCGTGCTCGATGGGCGAGAGATCCTGATGGTGCATGGGGGTCGTGGCTGATTCGAAAATCACCACTCTATCAGCACAGAGGGGGCCGGGCTTGCACAAAATTGCGCTCCGGCCAAAAAGAAAACCACCGCCGAAGCGGTGGTTTATGAGGGTTCACATCACCTTGCTTAGAACAGGGTGGTGGAGAGGTTGTAGAGCTCCTGATCGAAGGGGCGCTTCATGTTCTCGATGCAGTCGATGATGTCGTGGTGCACCAGCTCGTTTTTCTGGATCCCGATGCAGCGGCCACCCTGGCCCTCTATCAGCAGCTCGACGGCATAGGCGCCCATACGGCTGGACATGATGCGATCGCGGGCAGTCGGGGCTCCACCACGCTGGATGTGGCCCAGGATGGTAGCGCGGGTCTCGCGGCCGGTCATGGCCTCGATATCCTTGGCCAGGGCGTTCACATCGGTGACGTGCTCGCAGATGGTGATGATGGCGTGCTTTTTACCTTTGGCTTCACCGGCGCGGATCTGCTCGAGCAGCTGCTCCTTGTCGAAGGCCACTTCCGGCACGATCACATACTCGGCGCCACCGGCGACGGCGGCAGACATGGCCAGATCGCCGCAGTGGCGACCCATGATCTCGACCACGGAGATGCGATGGTGGGAGCTGCAGGTGTCACGCAGACGGTCGATGGCATCCACCACCACGTTCAGGGCGGTGTCAAAGCCGATGGTGAAGTCGGTACCGGCGATGTCGTTGTCGATGGTGCCGGGCAGACCGATGCAGGGGTAACCCATCTCGGTCAGCTTCTTGGCACCCATGTAGGAGCCGTCACCGCCGATCACCACCAGGGCGTCGATACCGTGCTTTTTCAGGTTTTCGATCGCCTCGGCGCGCACTTTCTCCTCCTTGAAGGCGGGGAAGCGGGCGGAGCCGAGGAAGGTACCGCCACGGTTCACCACGTCGGAGACGCTGTGGCGCTCGAGCTTGACGATGCGGTCCTGGTGCAGGCCCAGATATCCGTCCTGGATACCATAGACCTCGAGCCCGTGATGCAGGGCGGCGCGCACCACGGCGCGGATGGCTGCGTTCATACCCGGGGCGTCGCCACCGCTGGTCAGTACACCAATACGCTTGATCTGTTTGGTCATTGTCTGCCTCTGGATCTGAGTTTACGAATCAGGATAGCCTGTTTTTATTGGCTTCGGCTTTCCCATGGGTCAGTGGGGGAGGCCCATGGGGAAGCCGGCAAGAGGGGGCACAGGCCCCCT
>NZ_CDDB01000067.1 GCF_000820105.1 Aeromonas schubertii
GGCCATCGGTCACGGCGTGGCGCGAGAGCGTTACGCCCAGCACTGCGGCCAGCGACGGTGTCACCAGCCAACCCACTAATCTTGCTTTAAGTCGACTTTCCCTTCTGGCGCATCTCATGACATCAGTGCGGTCGTGTGGCCGCTCGGTGGTCTGTTTTTAGGAATTCACTCTCCCCAACGTTTGATGTTTGGCGTCTGAGGTCTCAAGGGGCCAAATCATCTCGGTAATGATTGAGCTAACGCCTTCAGTAAAACGATGAGTGTCCCAGATAAAAGAAGTGACCGGGCTCTCTTTTTCACTAATTGGTCGGCACCGGTGGGCGAGCCCCCTCCCAAGGCGCCCTGCTTGTTGCGATAGTGGCAAGATGACCCATTCGGAGAAGAGACCATGCTGGCGCTGATCACCACAGCTCACCAAACCTGTTACCCCAATCCCATCGGCGTTGTGGCCGGGGAGCGGGTGCGTATCGGCCATGAGGATGACGAATTTCCGGGCTGGGTGCGCACCTACACGGCCGACGGCAACGAGGGGTGGGCGCCCCTGTCGCTGCTGACCCCGGCCGGGCAGGGGGAGGCGTTGGCGCGGCAGGATTACACGGCCCGGGAGTTGAATGTGGAGGTGGGGGAGCGGGTGACGGTGGAGCACGAGTTGGCCGGCTGGCTCTGGGTGAGCAATGAAACGGGGGAGTGCGGCTGGATTCCGCAAAGCTGTATCACCCCCCTTGGGTGATCTTGTGCTCGACGAGTCCACGTGTGAACGGGTTATAGTGGGCGTCGATTGTCAACTCACCGAGAGTGCACCATGAACCGTGATATTGCCGCCCAGTTTATCAAGATGCTGACCAACCTCGATCACTGCCTGGCCAAGGCCGAGGCTCATGCCGAGGCGAAACACTTCAACGTGGAGAACTTCTTCGGCGAGCGCCTGATCGTCGACATGCTGCCGCTCGCCAAGCAGGTACTGATCTGCTGCGATGCGGCCCGCGCCTGCGTCGCCACCGCCAGCCTGACCGAGCCGCCGGTACTGGGTGACGATCCCAAGACCATGGCCGATCTGCGCGCCCACGTGGGCAAGACCCTCGGCTACCTGGAGGGGATGCTGGAGGCCGACTTCAGCCACTTCGAGCGTGGTCATTATGTGCCCCACTGGGCCGGCGGCAAGGGGATGGATGGCCATACCTGCGTGTTCGAGTACGCCATCCCCAACTTCTACTTCCACCTCACCATGACCTATGCCCTGCTGCGCAAGGCGGGGGTTGATCTCGGCAAGCGCGACTACCTGGGCAGCCTCAACCTGCAGTAAGGGTTGCAGCTGGATTCGGCCTCGGGCTGGTTTGTGCGTCAGGTGAGTCGGAGCCTCGATTCGGCTCACCTTGGAATAAGGAGCCTCGGCTCACTCGGGTAAGAAGTCCCTATGTGTATCGTTTCTCTGTTGGTTGGGTCCCTCTTCTGGCTACTTTTGCTGCTCTCCCCCCTGCTGCTTATGCTGGCGCTCTCTTTTGTGACCTCGCTGCTCACCCTGGGCGGTGAGGTGACCCTCACAAACTGGCCACTGGTGCTGGTGTCGAGTCTGGCGGTCTCTCTGCCGGTGGCTGTCGTTATCACCGAATGGGTTCGGCGTCGTTACGGTGTGATTGCTCTCTTCGGGCGCCTGTTGCATCAGCCCGAGCTAACCACGCCACCGGATAACCGACAGGGTTGAGGGGGGCGCTATGATGGTCATGAGAAAAACCTGGCGGCATAAGGCCGCCAGGTGAATTGTCAAGAGTAGGGTGACAGCGGGTATCAGCCTAGTCTAATCAACTCGATGGGCGCGAAGCGCTCTCGGGAGTGGGCCAGCAGCACGCACTTTTCGTGCTCCGCCTGATAGGGGGTCAGGTTGTCGGTGTGGGCCTCCTTGAGCACGTCTACGGCGCCGGTAGCGGCGATCATCACTCGTTGACCCTGGGTCAATCGGTTTCGATTACGGTCATAGATCTTCATGGTTTCCTCCTGATAGGTGTCGAAAACCCGTTCAGCCTACGCCCCTCAAAAAGGGTGAGGCATGTCACAGATCAAAAAAGCGAAAAAAAGGATTCCATTGGCACCTCCGCTCTGCCCAGCCATGGAGAGATAAAAAAGCCCGCTTCGGGAAGCGGGCTATCGGTTAGCGGGCGGCTCAGGCGCGCCAGGCTTTCCAGGTGTTGATCAGGCCATTGGTGGAGCTGTCGTGGCTGCTGATGGCCTCAGCGGTGCCGAGCTCCGGCAGGATCTTGTTGGCCAGCTGCTTGCCTAGCTCAACGCCCCACTGGTCGAAGCTGAAGATGTTCCAGATAGCGCCTTGCACGAAGATCTTGTGTTCGTACATGGCGATCAGGGAGCCCAGCATCTTGGGGGTCAGCTGCTTGAACAGCAGGGAGTTGGTCGGGCGATTGCCCTCGAACACCTTGAACGGCACCAGATCCTTGACCTGCTCCAGCGTCTTGCCGGCGGCCAGGAATTCGGCCTCAACCTGCTCCTGGCTCTTGCCGAAGGCCAGGGCCTCGGTCTGGGCGAAGAAGTTGGCCAGCAGTTTCGGATGGTGATCGCCGATGGGGTTGTGGCTGATGGCCGGGGCCAGGAAGTCACAGGGGATCAGCTTGGTGCCCTGGTGGATCAGCTGATAGAAGGCGTGCTGGCCGTTGGTGCCCGGCTCACCCCAGATGATGGGGCCGGTCTGGTAGTCGACCGGGTTGCCGGCGCGATCCACGTACTTGCCGTTGGACTCCATGTTGCCCTGCTGGAAGTAGGCGGGGAAACGGTGCATGTACTGATCGTACGGCAGGATGGCCTCGGACTCGGCGCCGTGGAAGTTGTTGTACCAGAGGCCAATCAGCGCCAGCAGCACCGGCACGTTCTGCTCATAGGCGGCGGTGGCGAAGTGCATGTCCATCTCGAAGGCGCCTTGCAGCAGGGCTTCGAAGTGCTCGAAACCGACCGACAGGGCGATGGGCATGCCGATGGCAGACCAGGAGGAGTAACGACCGCCCACCCAGTCCCAGAACTCGAACATGTTGGCGGTGTCGATGCCGAACTCGGCCACGGCCTTGCCGTTGGTCGACAGGGCGGCGAAGTGCTTGGCCACGTGGGCCTTGTCACCGGCATGGCTCAGGAACCAGTCACGGGCACTCAGGGCGTTGGTCATGGTCTCCTGGGTGGTGAAGGTCTTGGAGGCGACCAGGAACAGGGTGGTCTCCGGATCGATCTTTTTGAGGGTCTCGGCGATATGGGTGCCGTCGACGTTGGAGACGAAGTGCATCTCCAGGTGGTTTTTATAGGCGCGCAGGGCTTCGGTGATCATGACGGGGCCGAGATCCGAGCCGCCGATGCCGATGTTGACCACGTGCTTGATCGATTTGCCGGTGTAACCCTTCCATTCACCGCCGATGACCTTCTCGCAGAAGCCTTTCATCTTGGCCAGCACGGCGTTCACTTCCGGCATCACATCCTTGCCGTCCACCTCGACCGGACGGTCGGAGCGGTTGCGCAGGGCCACGTGCAGCACGGCGCGATCCTCGGTGCGGTTGATCTTCTCGCCGTTGAACATGGCGTCGATGGCGCCGCGCAGGTCGGTCTCGTCGGCCAGCTTGATCAGCAGTTGCAGCGTCTCTTCGGTGATCAGGTTCTTGGAGTAATCCACCAGCAGATCGCCACCGAAGGTGAGGGAAAACTTCTCAAAGCGCTGGGGATCCTTGGCGAAAAGATCCTTCAGTTGCATGTCGCCCTGGGCGGCGAAGTGGGCTGCCAGTGCCTGCCAGGCCTGGGTATGGGTTGGATTGATGTTTTTCATAGTCATCCTGAGATTCCAATTGTTGTTTGAACCTTGCAGGCAAGGCTCCCGCCAAACCTTATTATTCGAGGGATTATAGCCAGTCCGGCAGCCGTTCCGGGGTAACAGAAGATTGCAGACTGTCTCGCTCAGAGAGGTGGTAAGTTTACAACCAAACGCCCGGATTATGGCCCCCCGAGATGACGGTGACATTGAGCCTGCTCATATTTTCCCCGGCCAGTACCAGCGTAAAGCACTGCCCTTGCCCCCTTCGTCGCGACAAAAACGGGTTTTGTGCAGAAGTTGACCGCCGTCAACTCAGGTTCAGGCGGCGCCTTCTATGCTGCGCGCGCAAGGATTCAGATCTCCCAGGGATGGTTCACAAAGAGAGGAGATCGGATATGAAGAAGATGTTTTCCCTGCTGGTGCTCTGCCTGGTGGCCACCGGTGTGGTCGGGTTTCTGACCCTGTCTGCCGCAACCCTGGCGCCGAGCCTGGAGGTGAGAGTGCTCTCGGTCATAGGTGCGCTGCTGGCCGGTTATCTGATGATGCAACCCATCGTCAACCGGTTGGCGAGTCGCCTGGCCTGATCCCGTTAACGAGGCGTCTGCCTCGTTATTTTTGCCCTTTACATTACAGTTAAGGTAAAGGTTAAGGTTCGGGATATTCCATCGAGGGAGTATCACTCATGACCATTTCCATTCAGGTGCCCGTCAAAGGCATGAGCTGCGCCAACTGCGGTGAGCGTATCGAGCGTGGCCTGAGCGAGCTGGAAGGTGTCACGGCCTCGGTCAATTTTGCCCTGGAGCAGTGCTCCATCACGGCGACCACCCCCGAGGCCGAGCGCGCCGCCCTGGCTCGTATCGGTGAGCTCGGTTACCAGACCGTCGAAGAGACCCATCAGTTTGCCATCGAGGGGATGAGCTGCGCCGCCTGCGCCGCCCGTCTCGAGCGGGTGATGGGCGCGCAACCCGGCGTGCTGGGGGCCGAGGTGAACTTCTCTCTGTCCCAGGCTCGGGTACGCGGGGTGCAGGGAGCGGTGACGCCGGCCTCTTTGCGTGATGCGGTGCAGGGGGCCGGCTTTGGCGCCCACTTCGCCGGTGGTGAAGACAAGGCGCGCCAACTCACCGAGCAGGCCGAACGGGAGCGCAGTGAGGAGCGGGGTGAACGCCGCCGCCTGATAGCCGCCGCCCTGCTTACCCTGCCTCTGGTGGTCGGCATGGCATCCATGGCCGGCTGGCTCCCCTGGCACCTGCCGCCCCTGGTCGAGTTTCTGCTCGCCACTCCGGTTCAGTTCTGGGTTGGCGCCCGTTTCTATCGCGGTGCCTGGCGGGCCTTGCGTGCCGGCGCAGCCAACATGGACGTGCTGGTCGCCACCGGCACCAGCGCCGCCTATGGCTACAGCGTCTGGATCTGGCTCAAGCTGGGGTCGGGGGCCATGGGGCATCTCTATTTCGAGGCGAGCGCCGTGGTCATTACCCTGGTCTCCCTCGGCAAGTGGCTGGAGGGGCGCGCCAAGCGCAGCACCCGAACCGCCATCGTCGAGCTGATGGCCCTGCGCCCCCAGCAGGCCAGGGTGTGGCGCGGCGACCAGTGGCAGCAGTGCGCCATCAATGAGGTGCTCAAGGGGGATCGCATCCAGGTGCTGGTGGGCGAGCGCATCCCGGTAGACGGTGTGATCCTGAGTGGTGAGAGCGAGCTCGACGAGGCGGTGGTCACCGGCGAGAGCGTGCCGGTGCTGCGCCAGGTGGGGGACAAGGTGCTGGAGGGGACCATCAACGGCTCCGGCCTGCTCGAGATAGAGGCCCGCGCCGTCGGGGAGGAGTCCAACCTCGGCCGCATCATCGCCCTGGTGGAGCAGGCCCAGATGGGCAAGGCCCCGTTCCAGCAACTGGTGGATCGCATCAGTGCCCTGTTTGTGCCCGTGGTGATGATCATCGCCCTGCTCACTGGCCTGCTCTGGTGGCAGCTTGGTGGTGGGGTCGAGCAGGCGCTGATGGCCGCGGTCGCCGTGCTGGTGATCGCCTGCCCCTGCGCCCTGGGGCTGGCCACTCCGGCGGCCGTGGTGACCGGTACCGGGGTGGCGGCGCGCCACGGCATCCTGATCCGCGATATCGAGACCCTGCAGCGGGCCCATGGCATTCGCGCCGTCATCTTCGACAAGACCGGGACCCTGACCCTGGGGCGGCCGACCCTGGAGCAGTGGCAGGGGAGTGAGGCGGACCTGCGCCTGGCCGCCGCCCTGCAACAGGGGAGTGAACATCCGCTTGCCCACGCCATGCTGAGCGCCGCCAGCGGCCCTCTGCCCCAACCGGAATCGGTGCTGGTGCACGTGGGCAGTGGCATCGAGGGGCGGGTCGAGGGACATCATCTCTTCATCGGTAACCTGGGTCTGATGGGGGTGGCAGGCATCGATCAGAAGCCGCTTGCGGCGCCAGAGGCCGGGGTGACCCGGGTCTGGGTCGCCCGCGATGGCGAGCTGGCGGGGTGGGCCGATCTGGCCGATCCCCTGCGCCCGGAGAGCGAGGCCGCGGTACATGCCCTGCAGGGGCGCCACATCGCCGCCTGGCTGGTCAGCGGTGATGCCCGTCCCGCCGTCGATCATGCGGCGCAGCGGCTCGGCCTGGATGGCGCCTTCGCCCAGGTGAAACCCGAGGGCAAGGTGGAGCGGGTGCGCGAGCTGCAAGCCAAGAGCGACGGGCTGGTGGCCATGATAGGGGACGGCGTCAACGATGCGCCGGCCCTGGCCGCCGCCGACGTGGGCATCGCCATGGGGTCGGGGGCCGAGGTAGCCATGGAGACGGCCTCGATTACCCTGATGCGGCCGGATCCACGCCTGGTGGTCGATGCCATCGACATCTCGGCCTCGACCTGGCGCACCATACGCCAGAACCTGTTCTGGGCTTTTATTTTCAACACGGTCGGCATTCCGCTCGCCGCCTTTGGCCTGCTCAGCCCGGCCCTGGCAGGCGCCGCCATGGCCTTGAGCAGCGTGACCGTCCTGACCAATTCCCTGTTACTGAAACGGTGGCGCCCGCGCGCCGCCGCCTGAATAAGGAGAGTGCAATGAATATCAGCAAGGTGGCCAAGGCCAGCGGGCTCACCGCCAAGACCATCCGTTACTACGAGAGCATCGGCCTCATCACGCCGCCGGTACGCAGTGCCAACGGCTATCGCAGCTACGGCGATGCCGCGGTGCGCGAGCTGCGCTTCGTGAAGCGGGCGCGCGAGACCGGTTTTAATCTGGAGGAGTGTCAGGAGCTGCTGGCCCTCTATCGGGACGAGCACCGCACCAGCGCCCAGGTCAAGAAGCTGGCCCAGGAGAAGATCGTCGATCTGCGCGAGCGCATCAGTGGTCTGCAGGCCATGTTGGCCAGCCTGGAGAAGCTGACCTGCTGCTGCCATGGGGACGAGCGTCCCGAGTGCCCGATCCTGGAAGAGTTCGAGAAGGGGTGAGTCGGATAGCGGGTCGATGCTGACCGCAAGCCGGCGAGAGCGATCTGAGTAAAAGGCTAATAATTGACCTTTATTGTTGGTCCGATGAGCCGGTGCTAGACTGTCGCCCTTCTAGGGAAGGGAGTGGCAGAGTGACAGCGAGTGTAACCAAGCAGGTCCGGCAGGCAGTCGTGACCCAGCTCTGTGAACACGTGGCCTTCAGCCTGCCCTGTCTCCTGCTGGTGGCCATCAGCTGGGCCCTGATGTTTTACGCCTATGTCGAGCCACGCCAGACCCTCGTCTGGCTGGGCAGCAACCTGCTGTTGCTGGGGCTGCGCTGGGTTCATCTGCTGTGGCGCCAGGGCATGCTGGAGCGAGTCGATCACGAGCGGCTCGAGCATGAGCTTTTTATCGGCGTCACCTCCAGCTCCATCCTCTGGGCCATGGGGATTCTCATCTACTTCGACCTGCTGCCGGATGCCTATCGGGCCAGCATGTTGATCCTGATCAGCCTGATCCTCACCGGCGGCAGCATATTGCTCATCGGCAGTCGCCGCTGTTTCCTCGGGTTTCTGCTCCCCCTCGGGGTGACCCTGCTGCTGGAGCTGGCGTTTGGCAGCGAGCAGGAGCGGATCCTCGGCTGCATGGTGGCAGGCTACCTCTTCGTCTTTCTCACCACCCTGGTACGCAGGTTGCGGCGGGATATGCTGGCTTCCCTCTATCACCGCTTCGCCAACGCCGATCTGGCGGCCGAGCTGAAGGCGGTCTCCGAGCATCTGCAGCTCGCCTCGCGCCTCGATGGCCTCACCGGCATCGCCAACCGGGCCCACCTCGATCACTGCCTGGATCTGGCCTGGCGCCGTTGTCGCCGCGCCCGGGCTCCGCTCTCCCTGATCCTGCTCGACGTGGATTACTTCAAGCAATTCAATGACCTCTATGGCCATCAGGAGGGGGATGCCTGCCTGCAGCAGGTAGCCGGTGTCCTGGCCGAGGCCCTGCGTCGGGAAGACGATCTGGCCGCTCGCTACGGGGGAGAGGAGTTTGCCCTGCTGCTGCCGGCCACCGGTCATGAGGGGGCCCGCCAGGTTGCCGAGCAGGTACGCCGCGCCATGCGTCAGCTGGCGATCCCCCACGGTCGCTCCCGGGTCTCCGGGGTGGTGACCTGCAGTCTGGGGGTCGTGACCCTGGTGCCGGATCCCTCCCTCAGGGTGAGCGATCTTATCCAAAAAGCGGATGCAGCCCTCTATCAGGCCAAGCATAATGGGCGTGACCGAGTGGAGGTGGCCCTCAAGGGGCGCGCCGCCTGAAATCCGACACCAGAAGCGAGGAATCAGATGCAATGTCATCGTATTGAGGAGCTGCTCGAACTGCTGCAGCCCGCCTGGATCCGCGAGCAGGATCTGAGCCTGATCCAGTTTATCGAGAAGCTGGCCCAGGAGGCCGGTTACCAGGGACCCCTGAGCGAGCTGACCGATGACGTGCTCATCTATCACCTCAAGATGCGCGATGCCGCCAAGGCGCAGATGATCCCGGGTCTGGCCAAGGATCACGTGCCCGATTTCAAGGAAGCCCTGCTCAAGGCGCGCGGCATCAAATAAATCCCTCCTTTTTGTGGTGCGTTGTCAATGGTGACGCGCCACTTCTTCGCTACAAAATTGCGATCATCGTTCCATTCTTGTCACATCTGACGCCATCTCGCAGCAAGCTGTTTAAGATATAATCCGCCTATAACAATCAAAACGGAGCAACGTGCTGCAATGGGTGACCACGAAAAGATCGAGGTCAAGGACGTGACCGGGGTGTATAACCCCAACACGTTCAAGGCCAGTGACGACAGATTCAACCCGGGAAACCGGATCTATGTACGGGCACAGCTGGGCCAGTGGCAACGGCTGCGCAAGGGGATGGGCTGGTTCTTCATGCTCTTCTTCCTGGCGCTTCCCTGGCTGCGCTACGATGGCCGCCAGGCGATCCTGTTTGATATCGGCAACCAGCAGTTCCATATCTTCGCCGCCACCATCTGGCCCCAGGATCTCACCCTGCTCGCCTGGATCTTCATGATCGCCGCCTTCGGGCTCTTCTTCCTCACTACCTTCCTCGGCCGGGTCTGGTGTGGCTACCTCTGCCCCCAGACGGTCTGGACCTTCCTCTTCATCTGGTTCGAAGAGAAGCTGGAGGGGCCGGCCAACAAGCGACGCAAGCTCGATGCCGCGCCCTGGGGCCGGGAAAAGATAGTGCGCAAGGGGAGCAAGCACCTGGCCTGGATGGTCATCTCCCTCATCACCGGCCTCACCTTCGTCGGCTACTTTCAGGACATGATGACCCTGGTGCCGGGGCTGGTGACCCTCTCCATCGACTTCTGGCCCCTCTTCTGGGTGCTCTTCTTCGCCGCCTGTACCTATGGCAACGCCGGCTTCATGCGCGCCATCATGTGTGTTCACATGTGCCCCTATGCCCGCTTCCAGTCGGCCATGTTCGATAAAGACACCTTCATCGTCGGCTATGATGCCAAGCGCGGTGAGCAGCGCGGAGCCCGTTCCCGCAAGGCCGACCCCAAGGCGATGGGGCTGGGGGACTGCATCGACTGCGACCTCTGTGTGCAGGTCTGCCCGACCGGTATCGACATCCGTGACGGCCTCCAGTACGAGTGCATCAACTGCGGCGCCTGTGTCGATGCCTGCGATCAGACCATGGATCGCATGGGCTACGCCAAGGGGCTCATCAGTTACACCACCGAGCACAAGCTGGCCGGTAACGATACCCAGGTGGCTCGCCCCAAACTCATCGGCTACGGCCTGGTGATGGCGGCCATGCTCTCGGTGTTTGCCTACAACGCCATGTCCATCATGCCCATGGGGCTGGATGTGCTGCGTGACCGTAACCAGCTGTTCCGCGAGAACAGCGACGGCCTCATCGAGAACACCTATAACCTCAAGATCCTCAACAAGACCCTGCAACCCCAGGTCTACCGACTGGCGGTCGAGGGGCTGCCCGACTACCAGTGGTACGGACCGCGTGAGGTGACCCTCAAGAGTGGCGAGATCCTCAACCAGCCGGTCAGCCTGGGGGTCAACCCGGACAACCTGCGCCAGGGCTCCCTGGATATCCGCTTCGTGCTGATCCGCAAGGGGGCAGGCTCGGATCCCAAGGGGGTCATCAAGCAGGAGAGCAAGTTTATCAGCCGGCTCTGAGTGCTTTATGGATAGAATGGGGGCCCAGTGCCCCCTTTATTTTCGGAGATGTCATGGGCTTTCACTTTCACGATCTCACCCCGGATCTCATCCTCGATGCCCTCGCCAATACCGGGCTGGCCGTGGACTCCGGGCTGACCGAGCTCAACAGCTACGAGAACCGGGTCTATCAGTTTCACGACGAGGATCGCCGCCGCTATGTGGTGAAGTTCTACCGTCCCGGGCGCTGGAGCCGTGAACAGATCCTGGAGGAGCACGGCTTCTCCGCCCTGCTGGCGGCCGAGGAGATCCCGGTGGCGGCCCCGCTCGCCTTCGGCGGCGAGACCCTGCTCGAGCAGGGAGGCTTTCACTATGCGGTGTGGCCGAGCCTGGGGGGGCGCGCCTTCGAGGTGGATAATCTGGATCAGCTGGAGTGGGTCGGCCGCTGGCTGGGGCGAATTCATCGCCTCTCCCGCACCTTTGCGTTCCACCACCGCCCCCATCTGGATGTGGCCTCCATGCTCGAAGAGCCGCGCCACCTGCTGGCGACAGGGGAGTGGGTGCCACGGGGGATCGCCAGGTCCTTCTTCGGCCTGCTCGACGAGCTGATCGCCCATGTGCGTGAAGCCATGACCCTGGAGGTGGAGCAGATCTCCCTGCACGGGGATTGTCACCCGGGCAATATCCTCTGGCGCGACGGCCCCCTGCTGGTGGATCTGGATGACTGCCGCACCGGTCCCGCCATCCAGGATCTCTGGATGCTGCTCTCGGGGGATCGCCAGGAGCGGCTGTTGCAGCTCGACACCCTGCTGTGCGGCTATGAGGAGTTTATGGATCTGGACCGGCGGGAGCTGTCGCTCATCGAACCCCTGCGGGCCATGCGTATGGTGCACTACATGGCCTGGCTGGCCCGTCGCTGGGACGATCCGGCCTTCCCGCGCCACTTCCCCTGGTTCAACACCCCGGCCTACTGGGAGCAACAGCACAAGGCCCTGCACGATCAGTTGCAGCTGCTGCGTGAGCCGCCCCTCTCATTGACTCAGGGCTGGTGACACAATAGGCTTGCTCTGCTCCGGTTCGCCGGGCGTGCCTCACACCGATCTTATTAACAGGAAAGATCATGAGAAAAATACTGTTTTTCATTGCTGCCATGCTGATGATGCCGATGGTGCACGCTGCCCCGGAGTTCAGGGAAGGCGTCAACTATGACGTGATCAAGCAGACCGGCAGTGCGCAGCCGGAAGTGCTGGAGTTCTTCTCCTACTACTGCCCCCACTGCTACAAGTTCGAGCCCATCGCCGAAGAGCTCAAGAAGAGCCTGCCGGAAGGGGTTGCCTTCAAGAAGAACCCGGTCGGTTTCCTCGGTCGCGAGATGGGTCCCGAGACCCAGCGTGCCTATGCCGTCTCCAGCCTGCTGGAAGTGGAAGGCAAGGTGACCCCGGCCATCTTCGACAAGATCCACAACCAGAAGCAGTATCCCCAGAGCCGCGGCGATCTGAAGCAGATCTTCGTCGACAACGGCGTCAAGGGAGAGGAGTTCGACGGTGCCGTCGACAGCTTCGCCGTCTCCGGCATGGTCTCCCAGTTTGATCGCAACACCGAGGAGTACCAGATCCGTGGCGTGCCCGCCTTCGTGGTGAACGGCAAGTATCTGGTGAAGATCGAGTCCATCACTTCCCAGGATCAGTTCAACCGTCTGGTGAGCTACCTGGTCGGCCTGAAGGGCTGATGTCGAATAGCAAAAAGCCCGGCCGATCGGCCGGGCTTTTTCATGCCCGCTTACTTCTTGCGGGCGTTGGCGAAGGCCGCCGCGAAGGCGTTGCCGAGGGCCCCGTTCCGGGGCTTCTCCTCGCGCCGCCCCTGGGGCCGGGCTCCCTGGCCTGAGCGGGCCTCGCCACCACGGCGCTCCTCTGCGCGCGGCTTGCGCTCGCCGCCCTTCTCGTCGAGGCGCATGGTGAGCGAGATGCGGCCACGCTGCACGTCCACCTCCAGCACCTTCACCTTCACGATGTCGCCAGCCTTGACCACCTCGCGGGGATCCTTGACGAAGCGATCGGTCAGGGACGAGATGTGCACCAGTCCATCCTGATGGACGCCGATATCGACGAAGGCACCGAAGTTGGTGACGTTGGTGACCACCCCCTCGAGCACCATCTCGGGCTCGAGATCCGACACCTTCTCCACCCCTTCGCGGAAGGTGGCGGTCTTGAACTCGGGGCGCGGATCGCGGCCCGGCTTGTCGAGCTCACCGATGATGTCGGTCACGGTCGGCACGCCGAAGCGCTCGTCGGTGTACTCGGCGGGTGTGAGCCCCTTGAGCAGGCTGCTGTTGCCGAGCAGGCTCTCCACCGACTGCTGCAGTTTGGCCAGGATCCGCTCCACCACGGGGTAGGACTCCGGGTGCACCGCAGAGGCATCCAGCGGGTTGGCCCCGCCGCGGATACGCAGAAAACCCGCGCACTGTTCGAACGCCTTGGGCCCGAGGCGGCTCACCTTGAGCAGCTGCTGGCGGCTGGCGAAGGCACCGTTGTCGTCCCGGTACTGGACGATATTCTGGGCCAGCGTCTGGGTCAGGCCCGAGACCCGCGCCAGCAGGGGGGCGGAGGCGGTGTTCACATCCACCCCGACCGCGTTTACGCAATCCTCCACCACCGCCTCCAGCTTGCGGGCCAGCTGGGTCTGGCTCACGTCGTGCTGGTACTGGCCGACACCTATGCTCTTGGGATCGATCTTCACCAGCTCGGCCAGGGGGTCTTGCAGGCGGCGGGCGATGGAGACGGCGCCGCGCAATGAGACGTCGAGCCCGGGGAATTCATTGGCCGCCAGCTCGGAGGCGGAGTAGACAGAGGCGCCGGCCTCGCTCACCACGATTTTCTGGGCGCGCGCCTCCGGGTAGCGGGTGAAGAGCTCGGCGGCCAGCTTGTCGGTCTCGCGCGAGGCGGTGCCGTTGCCGATGCTGATGAGCTCGACCCCGTGCTTCACACAGAGATCGCGCAGGGTCTTGAGGCTCTGCTCCACCTGGCGCTTGGGCTCGAACGGGTAGATGGTGGCGGTGTCGACCAGCTTGCCGGTGGCGTCCACCACGGCCACCTTGACCCCGGTGCGGATCCCCGGATCCAGCCCCATGGTGGCGCGCATGCCGGCCGGGGCGGCCATCAGCAGGTCCTTGAGGTTCATGGCAAACACCTTGATCGCCTCCTCCTCGGCGCTCTCGCGCACCCGGCCGACGAGCTCGGTCTCCATCTGCAAGGAGAGCTTGATGCGCCAGGTCCAGCTCACCACCCCCTGCAGCCACTTGTCGGCCGGCCGGCCGCCGAAGGTCAGCCCCAACTGGCGGGCGATGATCCCTTCGCAGGGGCTGGCCCCTTCCTCTTCGCCGGTGTGCAGGGTGAGCGACAGCACCCCCTCGTTGCGTCCGCGCAGCATGGCCAGCACCCGGTGCGACGGCGCCTTGGCCAGCGGTTCGTCGTGCTCGAAGTAGTCCTTGAACTTGGCCCCCTCCTGCTCCTTGCCGGCCACCAGGCGGGCGCGCAGGTTGGCGTGTTGCCACAGGAAGTCGCGCAGCTTCTCGAGCAAGTCCGCCCGCTCGGCGAAGCGCTCCATCAGGATGTAGCGGGCGCCGTCGAGCACCGCCTTGGTGTCGGCGAAGCCCGCCTCGGGGTTGAGGTAGGCGTTGGCCTCCGTCTCGGGATCCCGCATGGGATCGCCCAGCAGGGCCTCGGCCAGGGGCTCGATGCCGGCCTCGATGGCCATCTGTCCCTTGGTGCGGTGCTTGGGCTTGTAGGGGAGATAGAGATCCTCGAGGCGGGTCTTGCTGTCGGCCTCCTTGATGTCGCGGGCCAGCTCTGGGGTCAGCTTGCCCTGCTCCTCGATGGAGCGAAGTATGGTCTGGCGGCGATCCTCCAGCTCGCGCAGGTAGCCGAGGCGGCTCTCGAGGTTGCGCAGCTGGGTGTCATCGAGGCCACCGGTCACCTCTTTACGGTAACGGGCGATGAAGGGGACGGTGGCGCCCTCGTCGAGCAGGCGGATGGCGGCCTCGACCTGTTCGGGGTGGGCGGCCAGCTCGGTGGCGATCTGTTTCTCTATGGTGCTCATGGGGTTCTCGTCTTGATCAGGGCCGGGAGTAGGTGATGGCGTTGATGTACCAGACGGCCTCACCGGCCGGGGTCTGCACCACGGCCTCGTCGTCCACCTCCTTCTTCAGGAGGGCGCGGGCCATGGGGGAGTCGATGGAGATGTAGTCCTTGCGCCCGAAGATCTCGTCATAGCCGACGATGCGAAAGTTCAGGGTGTCGCCCGCATCGTTCTCGATCTCGACCCAGGCACCGAAGAAGACCTTCCCCTCCTGGGTCGGGGAGTAATCGACGATCTTGAGATTTTCCAGGCACTTGCGCAGGTAGCGCACGCGCCGGTCGATCTCGCGCAGGCGTTTCTTGTTGTACTGGTAGTCGGCGTTCTCGCTGCGATCACCCAGGCTGGCCGCCCAAGCCACCTTGCGGGTGGTCTCGGGGCGCTCGACCCGCCACAGCTGGTCCAGCTCCTGCTTGAGGGCATTGTATCCCTCGCGGGTGATGAGTTGGCTTCGCATGGAAATGGCCTCTCCTTGTCACTTGGTCCGGGCATTCTACCCCCGGGGCGCGGTGAGGGCACCTGGGATGAGTGGCTTGCCCCCTGTTGCTCGTCGGGCGACTGTGCGATGCTCGTACGAGGACAACAGGGAGAGAGTGTCATGCGTCTGATGGTCGGGTTGTGGCTGTTGCTGGTGTCGTCTCTGCTGGGGGCGGCCGAGCCGAGAGGGGAGATGACGGGGCAGGAGCGGGAGCGCACCCTGATCCTGCTCAACGAGCCTGTGGTGATGTTTCAGGCCAGCCTCGGCAGCCTGACCCCGGAGGCCCGGGTGCGGCGGGCCAAGGGGCGTATCGCGACCCTGGAAGAGTCCGATCTCCAGGTGCCCGTCGAGGTGGAGAGCCTGCAACGGTTCGGCCAGTCGGTGCGCTTTATTAGCCTCAATGGCAAGCGGCTGGTGATGCTGGTCGAAAAGGATCTCGACGAGTCTGACGAATTGACCCTGGATCAGGCGGCCGACCGGGTGCGCGAGCGGCTCGAGAAGATGCGGTTGCAGTTTATCGAGTTGCGTTCCCCCGCCTATCTGGCCAAGGCGGCGGCCCTGGCCCTCGGCTCGGCCTTGCTGCTCGGTGCCTTCCTGCTGGTGCTGCATCGCGGTTATCGCCGTACACGCCAGTGGCTGGGCAATCGCCTGCTGATGAAACGATCCTGGTTACCGGAGAGCTGGCGTCCCCTGATCGGTCCCATCGAGTTGCGGCTGTTGGGGGCCATGGCCCTGGTGGTGGTGGTGATCGCCCTCTATCTCTGGCTCACCTATGTGCTCGGCCTCTTCCCCCACACCCGGGTCTGGAGCCAACAGCTGGGCCAATCGCTGCTGGCCCTCTGCGCCCGCCTGCTGGAGGGGGGGCTGGCCGCCCTGCCGGGGCTGGCGACCGTCCTCATCATAGTGGTGGTGACCCGCTTCTTCATTCGTCTGCTGGGGTTGCTGTTCGATCGGGTGCAGCGGGGGCAGGTGCAGATCCAGGGGCTGCATGCCGAAACGGTGGGGGCCACCCGCCGCCTGATGAACGCGGTGATCTGGCTGTTTGCCCTGACGGTGGCCTACCCCTATCTGCCCGGTGCCGACTCCGATGCCTTCAAGGGGGTGAGCGTCTTCTTCGGCCTGATGGTGACCCTGGGCTCGGCAGGGGTGATGAACCACGCCATGAGCGGCCTGGTGCTCATCTATTCCCGGGCTCTGCGCAAGGGTGACTGGGTGCGTATCGGCGAGGTCGAGGGGCAGGTGAGCGAGCTCAACGCCCTCTCCACCAAGATAGTGACCCGGGAGGAGCACGAGGTGACCCTGCCCAACGCCGTGGTGGTGGGGGGGCGCATCACCAACCTGAGCCGGCTGGCGGCGGGACGGGGGCTGCCCCTGCTGACCAGGGTGACCATAGGTTATGACACGCCCTGGCGTCAGGTGCAGGCCATGCTGGAGCTGGCGGCACGGCGCACTCCGGGGCTCAATGGTGATGAGACCCCCCTGGTACGTCAGCTCGGCCTGCTCGACTGGTATGTGGAGTACGAGCTGCAGGTGTGGGTCAACGAGGGGGAGAAGCCGGCCCTGATCCGCAGCCGTTTACACGGGGCCATCCAGGATGTCTTCAACGAGTTCGGGGTGCAGATCATGTCCCCCAACTTTGTCGCCCAGCCGCCCCAAAATCTGGTGGTTCCGAAGGCGCAGTGGTACGCGGCACCGGCGCCGGCAGAGGATAATAAACGGTAACATCTTTTCCCTTGGCGGGCGGTCATCTCCCTTCTACCATGGCCGCCAATTGTGGTGAGGAGTAACGAAATGACCCAACAGCAAAAGGTGCTGGTTGTCGATGATGATCCCAAGCTGAGAGCCCTGCTGGAACGCTATCTGAGCGAGCAGGGGTTCTGGGTGCGCGGGGTGGCGAACGGGGAGCAGGCGGATAGGCTGCTGACCCGGGAGAACTTTCATCTGATCGTGCTGGACCTGATGCTGCCCGGGGAGGATGGCCTCTCCATCTGCCGCCGCCTGCGTGAGGGGGGGAACCAGATCCCGATCCTGATGCTGACCGCCAAGGGGGACGAGGTGGATCGCATCGTCGGCCTCGAGATGGGGGCCGACGACTACCTGCCCAAGCCCTTCAACCCCCGCGAGCTGCTGGCCCGGATCCGTGCCGTGATGCGCCGTCACTCGGTGGAGCTGCCGGGCGCCCCCTCCGCCACCGAGAAGGTGGTGGAGTTCGGTGCCCACGTGCTTAACCTGGCGACCCGTGAGATGACCACGGATGGCGAGCCGGTCACCCTGACCAGCGGCGAGTTCGCCGTGCTCAAGGTGCTGGTCAGCCATCCGCGCGAGGCCCTGTCGCGCGACAAGCTGATGAATCTGGCTCGTGGTCGCGAGTACACCGCCACCGAGCGCAGCATCGACGTGCAGGTGTCGCGCCTGCGCCGTATGCTCGAGGCCGATCCGGCCCATCCCCGCTATATCCAGACCGTCTGGGGTATCGGTTATGTCTTCGTGCCTGACGGCGCGACACCATGAGGCGAGCCTCGGGTATGTTCTCCCGCCTGCTGCTGTTTCTGGCGGCGGTGCTGGTGGTCTATCAGGTGGCCTCCTACGCCATCTCCTACAACTATCTGCTGGAGCCCACGGTCAAGCAGATCAGCCACCTGCTGGCCAACCAGGTCAAGCTCATCTTCCCCATGGACCGCAACCAGCAGCCCCTGAGCGAAGATGCCGAGGCGCTGGTCTATGTGGCGACCGGCGCCGATATCTACACCCAGCGCGAGGCGGAGCGCTACGGCCTGAAGCAGGCCAGGCCCAATGCCTTCATGGAGGATCTGATCGCTCACGAGCTGGGGGGCAAGACCCGGGTCATGGTGGAGATCCAGGACTACTACATCATCTGGATCCAGCCGCCCCAGGCCAACGGAGTCTGGGTGCGCATTCCCCTCACCGAGATCGACGACGACGATATCAAGCCGCTGATGTTCTACCTCTCCATCATGCTGGTGGTCGTGCTGTTCGGGGCCTGGTGGTTTGCGCGTCAGCTGGTGCGCCCCTTGGAGAGTCTGGAAGAGGGGGCCGTCTCGGTGGGGCGTGGCCATTTCCCCGATCCCTTGCCCGAGAAGGGGTCTCGCGAGTTGCGCCGTCTCACCCGCACCTTCAACAACATGTCCTTCTCCATCAAGAGCCTGATCGAGGAGCGTAACCTGATGATGGCGGGGGTCTCCCACGATCTGCGCACTCCGCTCACCCGGATCCGGCTCGCTACCGAGATGATCTCCTCCGAGGATGAGTTCCTCAAGGAGAGCATCAACGCCGACATCGACGAGTCCAACGAGATCATCGATCAGTTTATCGACTACATCCGTCCCGACACCGGCGTGACCATGGAGCGTGTCGATCTGGCGGCCCTGGTACACGACGCCATCCTGCTGCAGGCGGATCAGGGGCTGGAGATGGATCTCGACCTGCCGAGCTGCGCCGTCCCGGTCGATTGCAATCCGGTGGGGCTGCGCCGGGTCATTAACAACCTGACCAACAATGCCTTGCGCTACGGTGCGACCCGGCTCTGGGTCGAGCTGCGCGGTGACCAGCACTGGGCCTCTTTGCGCCTGTGTGATAACGGCCCCGGTATCCCGGAGCAGGACTACCAGCGCCTGCTGCGTCCCTTTACCCAGGGGACGACGGCCCGTACCCAGAGCGGCAGCGGGCTGGGGCTGGCCATCGTGGCCAAGATCCTGGCCCATCACCATGGCTCTGTGCGCCTCGGCCGGGCCGAGCAGGGAGGGTTGATGGTGGAGTTGAGGCTCCCATGCAAGCAGCCTCTGGAGTGGGATGACTGAGGCGTCGAGCCAAAACAAAGCGGGCCAATCGGCCCGCTTTTTCATCTCGCTATCGACTTACAGCCGGGGGCCGGCGGCCACCAGGCGTTTGCCTTCGTCGTTGTCGGTGAAGCGCTCGAAGTTCTTGATGAAGCGCTCTGCCAGATCCTGCGCCTTGGCATCCCACTCCGCCTGGTTGGCGTAAGTGTCGCGCGGATCGAGGATCGCCGGATTCACATCGTGGAGCTCGGTCGGCACTTCCAGATTGAAGATCGGCAGCACCTTGGTCGGCGCCTTCTCGATAGATCCATCCAGGATGGCGTCGATGATGGCGCGGGTGTCCTTGATGGAGATACGCTTGCCGGTGCCGTTCCAGCCGGTGTTGACCAGATAGGCCTCGGCGCCGGCGGCTTCCATCCGTTTCACCAGCTCCTCACCATACTTGGTGGGGTGCAGGGTCAGGAAGGCGGCCCCGAAGCAGGAGGAGAAGGTCGGGGTCGGCTCTGTGATGCCGCGCTCGGTACCGGCCAGTTTGGCGGTGAAACCGGAGAGGAAGTGGTACTTGGTCTGTTCCTTGGTCAGCTTGGCGACCGGGGGCAGCACACCGAAGGCGTCGGCGGTCAGGAAGATCACCTTGTTGGCGTGACCCGCCTTGGAGACCGGCTTGACGATGTTGTCGATGTGATAGATGGGGTAGGAGACGCGGGTGTTCTCGGTCTTGGAGCCATCATCGAAGTCGATGGTGCCGTCGGCGGCCACGGTCACGTTCTCCAGCAGGGCGTCGCGACGGATGGCGTTGTAGATATCCGGTTCGGCTTCTTTGGAGAGCTTGATGGTCTTGGCGTAGCAGCCCCCTTCGAAGTTGAAGACGCCGTCATCATCCCAGCCGTGCTCGTCGTCACCAATCAGCTCGCGCTTGGGATCGGTGGAGAGGGTGGTCTTGCCGGTGCCGGAGAGGCCGAAGAAGATGGCCACATCGCCCTCCTGACCCACGTTGGCGGAGCAGTGCATGGAGGCGATGCCGCGCAGGGGCAGGAAGTAGTTCATCATGGAGAACATGCCCTTCTTCATCTCGCCACCGTACCAGGTGCCGCCGATGAGCTGCATACGCTCTGTCATGTTGAAGGCGACGAAGTTCTCGGAGTTGAGACCCTGCTCCTTCCATTCCGGGTTGGTGCACTTGGCACCGTTCATCACCACGAAGTCAGGCTTGAAGCTCTTCAGCTCTTCCTCACTCGGACGGATGAACATGTTCTTCACGAAGTGTGCCTGCCAGGCCACCTCGGTGATGATGCGCACGGCCAGACGGGTGTCAGGGTTGGCACCGCAGTAGCCGTCGATGACAAACAGGCGCTTGCCGGAGAGCTGCTTGGTCACCAGGGCTTTCAGATGCGACCATACTTCCGGGCTGATGGCTTTGTTATCGTTCTTGCCCTGGTCAGACCACCACACAGTATCCTGGGTAGTTGCGTCCTTGACGATATATTTATCTTTCGGGGAGCGACCGGTGAAGATGCCGGTGTTGACATTGACGGCGCCCAGCTCGGTCACTACACCGCGCTCGTAACCCTGCAGATCGGAGCGGGTCTCCTCGATGAAGAGCTGCTCGTAAGAAGGGTTGCGCACTACATCCGTCACACCATGGATGCCGTAACGTTCCAGGCCCAGTTGCTCGGCCAGGGTGGGTTCAGCCACGATTGTCATTGTGATCTCCTGGGTTCAGAGGTTTGTAGGGTTCTATCTGGCCTCCATGCTACCACCTAGGTGGTAGAAATAAGCGACGGCCATCAAACTTTATAAAATAGGGTATTTTTTTAGTTATTAAGTTAAAGGCGGGTTACCCCGCCTTTAATTAGTGTAACTTGTTTGCATCATTCACTGGAACCACATTGAACAGGGTTTCCACGTCGATGCCGTCAAAAATGTAGTGATTGCCACAGTAGTCACAGTGCATGTCGATCTGCCCCTGATCCTGAATAATCGCCACAGCCTCCTCCTTGCCGACCTGCAGCAGGGCACTCTGGCAGCGCTCGCGCGAGCAGGTGCAACGGAACTCGACCGACTGCGGGTCGAACAGGCGAACCCGGTCCTGGTTGTAGAGGCGATAGAGGATCTCCTCGGCCGGCAGGGTAAACAGCTCCTCATCCTTGATGGTCCCGGTCAACTGCACCAGATGGTCGAAGTCGGCCTCGTGATCCTCGCTCTGGGCCGGCAGGGCCTGCACCATGATGCCGGCGGCCTTGGGCTGACCCTCCACCATGCCGGTGCGGATCCAGAGGCGGGTCGGCAGCTGTTCGGACTGGGCAAAATAGGCCTCCAGGCAACCGGCCAGGGTATCGGCCGAGAGGGCGATGATCCCCTGGTAACGCTCACCCTGCTCCGGAGTGATGGTGATGACCATCTGGCCATGACCGATCAGATCCTTGAGGGCGTCGCTGGCCGGCAGATCCCCTTCGAAGCGGGCCACACCCCGCAGCTGCTGGTTGTGATCCCCGTTGATGACGGCCAGCTTGACCGGGCCGTCTCCCTGCAGTTGCACCGTGATGGAGCCTTCGAACTTGAGGGTGGCGGTGAGCAGGCTGGTGGCGACCAGCAGCTCCCCCAGCAGGCGTTGCACCTGGAGGGGATAGGCCTGGGCATCGACGATATGGCGGTAGGTCTGGTCGAGCTGTACCAGCTCGCCGCGCACTTCATACTCTTCAAACAGGTAACGATGGAGTTGGTCTTGAGTCATCTTGGTTTCCAGTGATGGGCGCAAGCCATGGGCCTGCGACAATAAAAAGGGATCAGAACTGCTTGGCCCGGATCAGCAGGCGACGCTCCTGCTTGTCGGGGCGACGCTCGGGGCTGGGGGCAAACTGGCTGCCGAGCTTGCGCGCCTCGGCGTTATCGTGGCGGCGTTTCACGCTCGCCTCTGTCTCCCGGTAGAGGAGCTGGGCCTCGGGGGCGCCACGGCGTTGGGCCGAGATGGCGATCACTTCGACTTCCCGCTCGTCCTGCCCCTGCCAGAAGCGGATCAGGGCGCCGACTTCGACCACCTTGCCCGGCTTGCTGCGCTGCCCGTTGTAATGCACCTTGCCACCTTCGATCATCTCCCGGGCCGTGCTGCGCGCCTTGTAGAAACGAGCGGCCCAGAGCCACTTGTCGAGCCGGACGGCTTCGGATTTCTCCTGTTGCAACGACATGGGATGTCCTGACGGTGAAAAATGATGCCTTATTATACCAGAGTGGGGCGGCCGGGTTGAACGCAAGGGAGAGAGGCGGCGAGTGTGATCCTCCCCCTTTTTTCGAACGAGACCCCGGTCTGGCGGTTGTATCGCCGACCAAGGCCGTACACAATGACCAGCCCGGTACATCCTAGATATTATTGATAAAACCATGAATGACCTGCTCAGGGAAGACTGGCTCCAGAAGGGATGGGAGTGGTTGTCGCGCCTGCCCTGGCGCCGCAGTTGCCAGCCCCTGTTTCTGCTGTTGCTGCTGCTGATCGCCCAGCAACTGGCCATCCTCACCTGGCGCCTTACCGGCATGATACAGCCGTACCAGGCGGCCGTCTGGCAACCTGCCGGCCAGGGGCTCTCGGGCTCATCCCGTCAGGGGGAGAGCGATCTCGGTGCCATCACCCGTCTCGCCCTCTTTGGCAAGGCCGCTCCCACCGAGGAGGCTGGTCAGGATCGTGCCATCGCCGCCGACGCCCCCCAGACCCGCCTCAACGTCCAGCTCACCGGTGTGCTGGCCAGCAGCGATCCCGCCAAATCGATTGCCATCATCGCCAATGGCGGGGTACAGAATAGTTACGGGGTCGGCGATATCATCGACGGTACCCAGGCCAAGATCCGCCAGGTCTATCCTGATCGCGTCATCATAGAGCACCAGGGGCGGGACGAGACCCTGATGCTCGATGGCGAAGAGTATGGCAAGCCGCTGCCCACCGCCCATGCGGACAACACCCTGGGTGGGGTGCGCGAAGAGCTGTTACAGAATCCCGGTAAATTGACCGATTACGTCACCATAGAGCCGGTGCGGGTGGATGGTCGCATGGCCGGTTACCGCCTCAATCCGGGCCGTGATCCCGAGCTGTTCAACCGGCTCGGGCTGCAGGCCAACGACATGGCGGTGAGTATCAATGGACTGGACTTGAAGGACACGGCGCAGGCCATGCAGGCCATGCAGCAGTTGGCAGGAGCCACCGAGATGACGGTCACCGTGGAGCGGGAAGGTCAGCTCTACGACGTTTTCGTCGGACTGTCGGAATGATGATCTGGAGTTACACCAATAAATGATTATTAAAAACAAGGCGCTACGAATTGCCTCTGTGGCCGCTGCGCTGCTGATGGCCGGTCAGGCATGGGCGGCAGAGTTCTCCGCCAGCTTCAAGAATGCGGATATTGAAGAGTTCATCAACACGGTCGGCAGAAATCTCAACAAGACCATCATCATAGAGCCCTCGGTGCGCGGCAAGATCAACGTCCGCAGCTATGACCTGCTCAATGAACAGCAGTACTACCAGTTCTTCCTGAGTGTGCTCGATGTCTATGGCTTCGCCGTGGTGCCCATGGATAACGGTGTGCTCAAGGTGGTGCGTTCTCGCGATGCCAAGACCTCGGCCATTCCTGTGGTGGATGGCACCAATCCGGGGATGGGTGACGAGATGGTGACCCGGGTGGTGCCGGTGCGCAACGTCTCGGTGCGTGAACTGGCCCCTCTGCTGCGCCAGCTCAACGACAACGCAGGCGGCGGCAACGTGGTCCATTACGATCCCTCCAATGTGCTGCTCATCACCGGCCGTGCCGCCGTGGTGAACCGCCTGGTGGAGGTGGTGCGCCGGGTCGACAAGGCGGGCAACCAGGAGGTGGACATCATCAAACTGAAGTACGCCTCGGCCGGTGAGATGGTGCGTCTGGTCACCACCCTCAACAAGGATGCCAGTGCCCAGGGAGGGGCCGGTGCCTCTGCCCTGCTCACCCCCAAGGTGGTGGCAGACGAGCGCACCAACTCCGTGGTGGTGACCGGCGAGCCCCAGGCCCGGGAGCGGATCATCCGCATGGTGCGTCAGCTGGATCAGGATCTGCAAACCCAGGGTAATACCCGGGTCTTCTACCTCAAGTATGCCAAGGCCAAGGAGATGGTGGACGTGCTCAAGGGCGTCAGCTCCAGCATCGAGGCCGAGAAGAAGGGAGGGGGCGCCGCCGCGACCGGTGGCGGGGCCAGCATAGGCGGTGGCAAGCTGGCCATCTCCGCCGACGAGGCCTCCAACTCCCTGGTCATCACGGCTCAGCCGGACGTCATGGCCGAGCTCGAGCAGGTGATCACCAAGCTCGACATCCGCCGTGCCCAGGTGCTGGTCGAGGCCATTATCGTCGAGATGCAGGATGGGGACGGCCTCAACCTCGGGGTGCAGTGGGGTAATGCCAACGGTGGTGGCACCCAGTTCACCAACACTGGCTTGCCTCTCGGCCAGGTGATCGCCGCCGGCAAGGATTACGACAAGAATGGCACCACCACCGGGCTCAGCGGCTTGATGAAAGAGTTCAACGGCATGGCCGCCGGCTTCTATCACGGGGACTGGGCCATGCTGGTGACGGCCCTCTCCTCCAACACCAAGAACGACATCCTCTCGACTCCGAGTATCGTCACTATGGACAACAAGGAGGCGTCGTTCAACGTGGGTCAGGAGGTGCCGGTGCAGACCGGCTCCCAGAGCTCTACCTCGGGTGACAACATCTTCAACACCATAGAGCGCAAGACGGTGGGTACCAAGCTGGTGGTGACCCCCCAGATCAACGAGGGGGACTCGGTGCTGCTCAACATCGAGCAGGAGGTCTCCAGCGTGGCGCAGGCCCAGGCCTCGGGCACCGCCAATCTGGGCCCCACCTTCGACACCCGTACCGTGAAGAACGCGGTGCTGGTCAAGAGCGGCGAGACCGTGGTGCTGGGGGGCCTGATGGATGACCAGACCAAGGAGCAGGTCTCCAAGGTCCCCATCCTCGGCGATATTCCCGTGCTGGGCTACCTGTTCCGCTCCACCTCCAACACGGTGAGCAAGCGTAACCTGATGGTCTTTATCCGCCCGACCATTTTGCGCGATGCCAACGTCTACTCCGGCATCTCCAGCAACAAGTACACCCTGTTCCGCGCCCAGCAGCTGGAGAATGCGGCCCAGGAGGGCTACCTCACCTCGCCGGCCCGTCAGGTGCTGCCCGAGTATGGCCAGGATGTGACCGTCTCCCCCGAGATGCGTCAGCAGATAGAGCAGATGCAGCGCCAACAGCAGAACACCGCCAGTGGGGCGCGTACCTTCCTGCAGGGTAACCAGTGATGGCGTATCAGCTCGACGACGCCGAGGCACCGGCCCCGCTGCCGGAGCTTCCCTTCGCCTTCGCCCGCCAGAATGGCGCCATCCTGACCGAGCGGGAGGGGGCGCCCTGGCTGGTGTGTCGTGCCGGCATCTCCCCCCTGAGCCTGCTTGAGGTGCGCCGGGTGGCCGGCCGCCCCTTCCAGGTGGAGCAGCTCGATGCCGAGGCGTTTGAGGAGCAGCTGATGGCCCACTATCAGCGCGACTCCTCCGAGGCGCGTCAGCTGATGGAGGATATCGGTAACGAGATGGACTTCTTCGCCCTGGCCGAAGAGCTGCCCCAGAGCGAAGACCTGCTCGATGCCGACGACGATGCCCCCATCATCCGCCTCATCAACGCCATGCTGAGCGAGGCGATCAAGGAAGAGGCATCGGACATTCACATCGAGACCTTCGAGCGCTCCCTGGTGATCCGTTTTCGCATCGATGGGGTGCTGCGGGAGATCCTGCGCCCCCATCGCAAGCTGGCCTCCTTGCTGGTGTCGCGTATCAAGGTAATGTCGCGCATGGACATCGCCGAGAAGCGGGTCCCCCAGGATGGCCGCATCTCATTGCGCATCGGCGGTCGCGCCGTCGACGTGCGGGTCTCCACCATGCCGTCGAGCTATGGCGAGCGGGTGGTGTTGCGTCTGCTCGACAAGAACACCATCCGCCTCGAGCTGGCCCAGCTCGGCATGACCCTGCGCAACCGCAACATCATCAGCGAGCTCATCAGAAAGCCCCACGGCATCATACTGGTGACCGGTCCGACCGGCTCGGGCAAGTCGACCACCCTCTATGCGGCGCTCTCGGAGATCAACTCCCGGGATCGCAACATCCTGACCGTGGAAGACCCTATCGAATATGACCTCGAGGGGGTCGGTCAGACCCAGGTCAACACCAAGGTCGACATGACCTTCGCCCGCGGCCTGCGCGCCATCCTGCGTCAGGATCCGGACGTGGTGATGGTGGGGGAAATCCGTGACCTTGAGACTGCCCAGATCGCCGTGCAGGCCTCCCTGACCGGTCACCTGGTGATGTCGACTCTGCACACCAACACCGCCATCGGCGCCATCACCCGGATGCGCGACATGGGGATCGAGCCCTTCCTGCTCTCCTCATCCTTGTTGGCGGTGCTGGCCCAGCGCCTGGTGCGTACCCTCTGCCCCGACTGTCGGGAGTCCCACCCCATCACAGCCCACGAGCGGGAGCTGATGGGGCTGCGCGACGACGAGGGGGAGACCGTCTGGCGCGCCGTCGGCTGCGAGCTGTGCAACCACACCGGTTATCGCGGCCGGACCGGCATCCACGAACTGGTGGTGATCGACGAGCCGGTGCGCGAGGCGATCCACAACGCCAGCGGTGAGCTGGCCATCGAGCGCCTCATTCGTCACCACACTCCCAGCATCCGCCGGGATGGCATCGACAAGGTGCTGACCGGGCAGACCAGCCTGGAAGAGGTGCTGCGCGTGACCCGGGAAGATTAAGATGGCAGCGTTCGAGTACAAGGCCCTCGATGCCAGGGGACGTAACAAGAGCGGCGTGCTGGAGGGAGACTCCGCCCGCCAGGTGCGCCAGCAGCTGCGTGAGCAGGGGCTCACTCCCCTCGAGGTGAGCGAGACCACCGAGAAGGCCAAGCGTGAGGCGACCCGCTTCGTGCTGTTTCGCCGCGGTGCCTCGACCTCCGAGCTGGCCCTCATCACCCGCCAGCTGGCGACCCTGGTGGCGGCGGCCATGCCCATCGAAGAGGCGCTCAAGGCCGTGGCCCAGCAGTGCGAGAAGGCCCACCTGCGCAGCATGGTGGCGACGGTGCGCAGTCGGGTGGTCGAGGGTTACTCGCTGGCCGACTCGCTCGCCACCTTCCCCCACGTCTTCGATCAGCTGTTTCGCTCCATGGTGGCGGCGGGGGAGCGCTCCGGTCATCTGGAGAAGGTGCTCAACCGTCTGGCCGACTACACGGAGCAGCGCCAGCACATGCGCACCAAGCTGCTGCAGGCGATGATCTATCCCATCGTCCTCACCTGTGTGGCCATCGGCGTCATCTCCATTCTGCTCACCGCCGTGGTGCCCAAGGTGGTGGCCCAATTTGAACACATGGGCCAGCAACTGCCCGGCACCACCCGCTTTCTCATCGGGGCCAGCGAGCTGCTGCAGCACTATGGCCTCTGGTTTCTGCTCGCCATCATGCTCGGTGGCATGGGGTGGCGCTGGTGGCTCAAGGATGCCGCCCGGCGTCGCCGCTGGCACGGCGTGCTGCTGCGCCTGCCGGTGATAGGCCGGGTCAGCCGCGGTCTCAACACGGCGCGCTTCGCCCGCACCCTGAGCATCCTCAACGCCAGCGCCGTGCCGCTGCTGGAGGGGATGCGCATCGCCGGTGAGGTGCTCTCCAACGACTTCGCCCGGACCCGCATCCTGGAGGCGACCGAGCGGGTGCGCGAGGGGACCAGCCTGCGGGCCTCCCTCGAAGAGACCCGGATCTTCCCCCCCATGATGCTGCACATGATCGCCTCGGGGGAGCGCAGCGGCGAGCTCGACAGCATGCTCGAGCGGGCCGCCGACAACCAGGATCGGGAGTTCGAAACCCAGGTCAACATCGCCCTCGGGGTGTTCGAGCCCATGCTGGTGGTCTCCATGGCGGGGGTGGTGCTCTTTATCGTCATGTCGATCCTGCAGCCGATCCTCGAGCTCAACAACATGGTGAATCTGTAGGTGAGGGTGTCCAAATACGCTTCGCTATTCGAACCTGCAGACTTAATCGAGCCCGTAGGTCCGATTCGCCGACAGGCGTCATCGAGCGATCGCGGTTTAACAATTCATCGTTGATGGTTCATGCCATCTCATTTCGTTAGGGAGTCAGTCATGCAAAAACGTCGTCAACGGGGTTTCACCCTGCTGGAAGTCATGGTGGTCATCGTGATCCTCGGGATCCTCGCCAGCCTGGTGGTGCCCAACCTGATGGGTAACAAGGAGAAGGCGGATCAGCAGAAGGCGGTCTCCGACATAGTCGCGCTGGAAAATGCCCTCGACATGTACAAGCTCGACAACAACCGCTACCCGACCACGGAGCAGGGCCTGGAAGCCCTGGTCACCAAGCCGACCATCGAGCCGGAGCCGCGCAGCTACCGTGACGGGGGTTACATCAAGCGCCTGCCGCAAGACCCCTGGGGCAACCCCTACCAGCTGCTGAGCCCGGGCCAGAACGGCAAGATCGACATCTTCTCCATGGGACTGGATGGAGAAGCCGGCACCGAAGATGACATCGGCAACTGGAACCTGAAGGACTTCCAGTAAGTGCTGCCTCCCGCCCGTGATCTTGCCCTGCCTCTTCCCGCCGATGGCACTCCTCCCGTGAGGGGAGATCGGCAGGCGGGTTTCACCCTGCTCGAGGTGCTGCTGGTCGCCATGCTGATGGGGCTGGTGGCCATGGCGGTGACCCTCAGCATGGGCAGCGTCAAGGGGGATCGTGAGCTGGAGAACCAGAGTGCCCGCCTGCGGGCCGCCCTGCAGCAGGCCCAGGAGCAGGCCATCATGGAGGGGCGTCTGCTGGGCTTGCGGGTCGAGGATCGGGCGTGGCAGTTCATGGTGCGCAGCGGTCAGGATCGCAAGTGGCAGGCCATCGAGGGAGACAAGCTGCTCTCCCGTCATGAATTGCCCGAAGGGATGAGCCTCGCCCTCGAGGTGGAGGGCTTCTCCTGGCAGAGCGGGCGCGACGAGAAGGCCGAGCAGAGCCGTGAGGAGAAGGCGCGTACCCCCCAAGTGCTGCTCTTTCCCGGCAGCGAGCTGACCCCCTTCACCCTGACCCTGACCCTGGATCAGGATGGGGAGCGCTTCCTGCGCCGTTATCAGGGGGATGAGTTTGGTCGCATCACCCGGCAGGAGGAGGAGGAGTGAAGGCCCGTGGCATGACCCTGCTCGAGGTGATGGTGGCGTTGGCGGTCTTCGCCGTGGCGGGACTCTCTGTGATGAAGAGCGCCAGCGAGCACCTCTCCGGCCTCTCCTGGCTGCAGGAGAAGACCCTGGCGACCTGGGTGGCCGACAACCAGCTGGTGCAGCTCCGACTCGAGAAGAAGTGGCCCGGCGACAGCTGGGTCGAGGGGGAGAGTGAGCTGGCCGGCCAGAAGTGGTATTGGCGCTACCGGGGTCAGGCGACCCAGGACGCCAGCCTGCGCCTGGTCGAGGTGGAGGTGCGCGACACCCCCAAGGGGGAAAACCCCATCACCCTGCTGCGGACCTATATCAACCGATGAGCACAGAGACCCAGAGGGGCTTTACCCTGCTCGAGATGCTGGTGGCCATCGCCATCTTCGCCACCCTGAGCCTCGGCGCCTATCAGGTGCTGCAGGGGGTGTTGGCGAGCGACGAGACCGCCAAGGGCAAGGAGGCGAGGCTGGCCGAGCTGCAACTGGCCATGGGCGCGATGGAGCGGGATCTCACCCAGATGCTGCCGCGCAGCGGCCGCATCGAGGGGGAGGCCAACAAGGTGGCCATCGCCGCCTCCCGCTTCGGGCAGGAGAGCGAGGATTGGGGCATCGCCTTCATTCGCGGCGGCTGGCTCAACCCCGATGCCATGTTCCCCCGCTCCGAGTTGCAGCGGGTCGGCTGGCGTCTCAAGGGGGGCAAGCTCGAGCGCCTCACCTTCCTCTACCCGGATCCGGTGATCGGCGCCGAGCCCAAGGTTCGCGAGATGCTGGGCGGGGTGACGGCGTTTCGCCTGCAGTTTTTCAACCAGGGGCGCTGGGGTGACGAGTGGAGCCGGCGCGACACCCTGCCCGAAGGTATCGCCGTGGAGCTGGAGCTGGAAGACTACGGCCTCATCCGTCGTCAGTTCCTGATCGGGGCCGGCGGCCAGAGGATAGAAAATGGGACCCCGTAAGGGCGAGCGGGGCATGGCCCTGCTGGTGGTACTGCTGATCCTGGCGGTCATGGTGATAGTGGCGGCCAACATGAGTGGCCGGCTGCAGATAGAGCTGCGCCGCACCGCCAATCAGGTCGCCGGCAAGCAGGCCTGGTGGTACGCCCTCTCGGCCGAGGCCCTGGTGGCCAAGGCCCTGGCACAGGATGCCAAGGACAGTGCCAACGTCACCCACCTGGGCCAGTATTGGGCCCGCAAGGAGACCGTCTTCCCGGTGCCGGACGGCAAGCTCAAGGGCGAGGTGCGCGATCTCTACGGTTGTTTCAATCTCAACAGCCTGGATAGCACGACCGGTGGCACCAATCCGGGGGGAAACAACCCGGATGGCAGCAAGCCCGACGACAAGCCGGCGGGCAATCCGGACGATCCCCTGAACCAGCCGCTGGCTGTCCGCACATTGCGGATCCTGTTGGCCGAGCTGGGCATGGAGGAGTACGACGCGGCCCAGTTGAGCGATGCCCTGCGCGACTGGATCGACAAGGATACCGTGCTGGTCTCCAGTTACGGGGCCGAGGATGCCTACTACGAGGGGCTCAATCCCCCCTATCTGCCGGCCAACCAGAGGATGGCTTCCTTGAGTGAGCTGCGAGCGGTACGCGATGTCACCCCCGAGCTCTACCGCAAGCTGGCCCCTTATCTCTGTGTGCGGCCGGACGGGGATCTCAAGGTCAACGTCAACACCATACCGGCCGATCAGGGGGCACTGCTGACGGCCCTGAGTCTGAACAAGGTCCCCGCCGATGAGGCGAAGCGGATCCTGGCCGAGCGCCCCCGCAACGGCTGGAAGAGCAGCGAGGAATTTCTCAAGCTGGTGCCGACCTGGGATCAGAAGGCTCGTGGCTCTGTGGTGGTGAAGAGTGAACGCTTCTCGGCCCGTCTGGTGGCGGAGGTGGGGGAGAACCGCGCCTTCCTCGTCAGCGAGTTCCAGCGAGAAAAAGACAACAAATTCAAGGTGGTCCGCCGGCTCCAGGAGAGCGGCGAGACGCTCAAGTGAGGATGATAAGGTGAGCGAGAGTCTGGTCGTCCGACTCGGGACGAGTCGGGAGCAGCCGGTGCATTGGCTGGTCTGGTCGGTGGAGCAGGGGGAGATCATCGCCTCTGGCATCCTCCCCTCGGCCCAAGCCCTCGGCGAATTGAAGGAGCGTGCCGGTGGCCGCCCCGTGGTGGTGCTGGTACCGGGTAGCAGCCTGATCCTGCGCCGGGTGACCCTGCCCGGCCGTTATGGGCGGCAATCCCACAAGGCGCTGCCCTACCTGCTCGAGGAGCAGGTCGCCTCGGATGTGGAGTCGCTGCACATCGCCGTGCTGGGTCACGACGGCAACCAGGTGGATCTGGCGGCGCTCGATCGGGAGCAGATGCAGAGCTGGCTCGCCTGGCTCGGCGAGGCAGATCTCACCAGCCGCAAGCTGTTGCCGGATGTGCTGGCCCTGCCGCTCCCCGCCGAGGGGTGGGCCGCCCTGCAGCTCGGCGACGAGTGGCTGCTGCGTCAGGGTGAGTGTCAGGGAATGGTGGCGGAGGCAGCCCTGCTGCCCCTGCTACTGGACGGGGAACATCCCCCCATCCATGCCCACACCGCCCTGCCGGCCGGGGTGAGCGGCCAGTGGCAGGCTGCCGATCCCGAGCTCCCCATGTTGTTGCTGGCGCGCGGCGCCCTGACCAGCCGGGTCAACCTGCTGCAGGGCGACTTCAAGCCCCGGAGTGATCTGTTCAAGCACTGGCGCCCCTGGCGCAAGGTGGCCATCGCCGCCGCCGTGCTGCTGCTGATGGTGCTGGGGAACCGGGGCCTCGACCTCTATCGTCTCGACGCCAGCGACAAGGCCCTCAAGGCCGAGATCCGTCAGGTCTATACCCGCATCTTCCCGGGCGAGACCCGCATCGTGAACGTGCGTGGCCAGATGGAGCAGCACCTGCGGGTGCTGGGGCAGGATAACCGGGGTGGCTTGCTGCTCTGGATGACCGAGTTGGCTCCCGTCTTCGCCCAGGTGCAGGGGCTCAAGCCCCAGGTGATCCGCTTCGACGCGGATCGCCGTGAGCTGCGTCTGCAGGTGACGGCTCCCGGCTTTGCCGAGGTTGAGCGCTTCCGCGAGCTGGCGGGCAAGGGGTTTGCCGTGCAACAGGGGGAGCTGCGTAGCGAAGAGGGCAAGGTTGAAGGCATGCTGATTCTGAGGAGCAAGGGATGATGGAGCCACTGCGCGCCTGGTGGGGGGGCATCACCCCCCGCGAACAGAAGATGGTGGGAGCGGCCGGCGCCATGCTGGTGGTGGGTCTCTTCTATTGGGGACTGTGGCAGCCCCTGGCGGATCGGGTCGCCGAGCGGGAGCGCCAGGTGGCCGCCCAGCAGCGGACCCTGGCCTGGCTCAAGGAGAAGGGGGAGCTGGTGCTGGCCATGCGGGGCAACAGCGGCGGCCAGATCGACACCTCAGGCACCCTGGAGGGGGTGGTCAACCGCACCGCCTTCAATCACAAGATCACCATCGCCCGGCTGCAGCCCCAGGGTCAGGAGTTGCAGGTGTGGATCGACACCATTCCCTTCGACACCCTGATGCTCTGGATGGCCGATCTCACCGACCGTTACGGGGTGCAGATCAAGGTGATCGAGATCGCCCGTGAGAACCTGCCCCCCGGCATGGTGAAGATTCGTCGTCTGCAGTTGAGCCGTCCCGTATGAAACAGCGCATCCTGATCGCCTTGCTCTTCCTCGTCGCCTACCTTGGCTTCCTCATCGCCCGTCTGCCGGCGGATCTGGTGGTGCGCTACGCCCCCCTGCCACCCATGGTGAGCCTGGAGGGGGTGAGCGGCACCCTCTGGCAGGGGCAGGCCGCCCGGCTGCAGGTCGCCTCCGAGTCGTTTAGCAACCTGAGCTGGGATCTCGAGGTCGGCTCGTTGCTGACCCTCTCTCCCCGGGTGGCTTTGCGCTTCGGCCAGCGCGGTGGTCTCAACGGCGAGGCGCTGGTGGGGTGGCAGCAGAGCCGCATCACGGCCCGGGATCTGGTGCTCAACATGCCGGCCCCCTGGCTCCTCTCCCGCTTGCCCCTGCGCCTGCCCTTCCCCCTCGAGGTGGCGGGTCAGCTGCAGCTCAAGGTGGACGAGTTCGCCCAGGGCCAGCCCTGGTGCGAGAGCCTCTACGGGACCCTGGATTGGGTCGGCGCCCGCGCCGACACCCCGGCCGGCAAGCTGGATCTGGCGGATCCCTCCGCCAAGCTGCTGTGCCAGCAGGGCAAGCTGGTGGCCGAGCTGCGCCAATCCTCCGAACAGGTGTCGCTCACCGGCAAGGTGGAGCTGATGGCGGGGCGCCAGTTCCTGTTCCAGGGCTTCCTCAAGCCGGGATCCGAGCTGCCCGAGCAGATGCGCCAGGGACTCCCCTTCCTCGGCCAGCCCGACAGTCAGGGGCGCTACCCCCTGCGCGAGCAGGGCTACTTCTAGGCGCCTGAGCCAAGACGAGAGACCCGCCATCCGGCGGGTCTTCTCATTGGGCGACCAGCTGGCCGAGAAACAGGGTGAAGAGATCGGCGCGGGAGGCGAGCCCCAGCTTGGCGTAGAGGTGCTTGCGGTGGTTCTTGACCGTGCCCGGGGCGATGGCGAGGCGCAGGGCTATGGTCTCGGTGTCGAGGCCGTGCAGGATCAGGGTGGCCACCTCCCGCTCGCGACGGGTCAGGTGGGGGCCACCCAGACGAGGCAGCGTGGTGGTGATGATCTCCCGGATCCGCGCCAGATCCTCGCGCCCCGGCGGGGCGGCGGGCAGGGGATCGCTCATCTGGCCCCAGTGCTGGCGACAGAGGGCGTGCACCAGGGGGAAGTGCTGGCGCAGCCGGGCCAGCTCGGCCGCGCTCACCGGCCGCCCCTTGCCGAGGCGACCGAGGAAGATCACCAGGGCGAAGCCGGGCCGCAGGGGCAGGTGCAGCCCCAGCTCCTCGCGCCAGCCGGTGGCCCGGTAGAAGGCGCGCACATAGTCGGGCTCGAGCCCGGCGCGGCGCGACACCTCGGCCAGGGTCCAGACTCCCGCCTCCAGCCCCTGTTGCAGGGCGAGCAGGAAGGGATCCTGGCGGTGGGCCCCGGTGAGGTAGCGCTCGAACAGCAGCTCACGGCGATCGGGCAGGGTGTCGTAGAGGTAGAGGGGGCGGCGGTCGTGACCCAGCACCAGGGCGCAGTCGAAGGCGGCCCACTGGCGCAGCAGGGCCACCAGGGCGGCGGGAAAGCCGGGCTGGTGCAGCGCCGCGACGGCGTGGGTCAGGGCATCGCTGAGGGGGGTAGACATGGCGAGCAGTGGGTTCGGATAGGTGGCCCCATGCTAGCACCGGATCCCCAAACTGTCCCCTGGGGGACATATTCGGCGCGGGCCAAAGCGGTGAGGATGTGGCCTTTTCCCCGCTATCTGGAGACCCCATGACCGCTTCTTCCCTGCTCGACGATCTGATGGCGCGCGGGCTCATTGCCCAGCAGAGCGATCCCGAGGCCCTCGCCTCACACCTCACTACCCAGCGCACCGTCTATTGCGGCTTCGATCCCACCGCCGGCAGCCTGCACATCGGCCATCTGGTGCCGCTCCTGATGCTGCGCCGCTTCCAGCTCGCCGGCCACACCCCGGTGGCCCTGGTGGGCGGGGCCACCGGCCTTATCGGCGATCCCAGCTTCAAGGCAACCGAACGAACCCTCAACAGTGCCGACACCGTGCAGGGTTGGGTGGCCAGCCTGTCGGCCCAGATAAGCGCCCTGCTGCCGGCGAGCGACGGGCTTACCGCCCCGCTGCTGGTCAACAACGCCGACTGGATAGGGCAGATGTCGGCCCTCGATTTTCTGCGGGGCATCGGCAAGCACTTCTCGGTCAATGCCATGCTGGCGCGGGAATCGGTGCGCCAGCGCCTCGCCCGCCCGGATCAGGGCATCTCGTTCACCGAGTTCTCCTACGCCCTGCTGCAATCCCAGGACTTCGCCGTGCTCAACCAGCGCCTCGGCTGCACCCTGCAGATCGGCGGCAACGACCAGTGGGGCAACATCACCAGCGGCATGGATCTCACCCGGCGCCTCCATCAGGCCCAGGTGTACGGCATGACGCTGCCGCTCATCACCAAGGCCGACGGCACCAAGTTCGGCAAGACCGAGGGGGGCGCAATCTGGCTCGATCCGGCGCTCACCTCCCCTTACGCCTTCTACCAGTTCTGGCTCGGCACTGCGGACGAGGATGTCTACCGCTTCCTGCGCTACTACAGCTTTATGCCGCTCTCCGCCATTGCAGAGCTGGAGGCGGAGGATGCCAAGCGGCAGGGGCGCAAGCAGGCCCAGCAGGTGCTGGCCGACGAGCTGACCGAACTGGTCCACGGCAAGGGGGCGCTGGCGGCGGCGCGGCGTATCAGCGAGCTCTTGTTCAGCGGCGACGTGGCGCGCCTTGGTGAGAGCGATTTGGCCCAGCTGGCCCAGGATGGTCTGCCGAGCAGCCCCATCGAGGGGGAAACGGATCTGGTGACCCTGTTGGTGGCGTGCGGGCTGGCGAACTCCAGGCGCATCGCCCGCGAGCTGCTGGCGGCGGGGGCGGTCAGTCTCAACGGCGTTATCCGCCAGGATGGGCCAATGGCCGACGGCGACTGGCTGTTTGGCCGCTACCTGCTGCTGCGCCGGGGCAAGAAGCAGTACCACCTGGTGATCCGCTCATGAGGGGGTGAGCGCCTCGATGACGTAGTCGAGGAAGTGGCCGACCAGGGCCGACTCGGCCCGGCGCTGGGTGTAGAGGGCGCAGAAATGGGCCCCCTTGGGACGGTAGTCGGGCAGCACCTCGCGCACCACCCCCTCGGCCAGCTCGGCCGCCACCAGGTAGCGCGGCAAGCGGGCGATTCCCAGCCCCTGGCGCATCGCCTGGTGGATTGCCTTCTTGCTGCTGAAGGCCAGCTCGCCCGCCACTTCCAGCGGGATCTCGCGCCCCTGGGCAAGCAGGGTCCAGCGCTCGTGGCGGCCGTAATCCCGGCTGCGGGTGATGAGGGAGTGCTGCTGCAGATCCTGCGGCTCGCTCAAGGGCGGGTGGCGGTCCAGGTAGTCGGCGCTGGCGCAGAGCACCAGATCGTCCACCCCGATGGGGCGCGCCAGATAGGGCTGGCTGCCAAGCTCGGTGCTGCGAAACGCCACGTGCAGGTTGTCGCGCAGCAGGTCGGCCGGGGTATTGCTGAAGTCGGCGATGATCCGCACCTCGGGGTGGTTGGCGCGAAAGCGCAGCAGCACCGGGGTCAGCACCACCTCGCCCCACAGATCCGGCGCCGTGATGCGCAGCTCCCCGCACAGGGCCGAGCGGCGGCGCTGCAGGCCGTCCAGCAGTTGCTCGTGCAGGGCGATCATCTGGTCGGCCTGGCGGTAGGTGAGCTCCCCCGCGTCGGTCAGCTGCACCCGGCGGGTGGTGCGGCTCAGGAGCGTGTTGCCGAGGCTCTGCTCCAGGTGGCGCAGATCCTTGGAGGCCTTGCTCGGTGTGATGCCGAGCTGGGCCGCGGCGGCGGCGAAGGATCCGCAGCGGACGATGGCGACCAGCAGGCGCATCAGGTAGAGGGTGTCGAGCTTGTGGTGACGCATGAGGGGTGACCTATTGTGTCTTACTGGGAATGAATGCCTTGCTTGTGTGCCTGATTATATCCTGATTGTCCCGGTTTATAGTGGCGGCCATTCCATTGCGATCCCGGGAGAGGGCGATGAACAAGTCACTTGGCGACAGCTTCCACTTCGAGCGGGCCGGATTACGGCTCAAGAACCGGGCCGTGCTGGCCCCTTTGACCCACAACATGAGCGGTGCAGGCGGCGATCCCGCTCAGGCCGAGCTCGACTGGTTGGCGCGCTGCGCCCGGGGCGGCTTCGGTCTGCTCATCGCCGCCGCCACCCAGGTGCAGCCTGGTGGACGCTGCTGGGCCGGACAGCCGGCCCTGATGACCGACACTCAGCAGCAGGCCTTCACGGCCCTGGCCGACAGTGCGCGGCAGGCCGGGGCACTGGCGGTGGTGCAACTGCATCACGGCGGGATGCGGGCCCTGCCCGAACTGAACGACGGGGCGCCGGTCGGCCCGTGCGCGCTGGCACCGGGCGGGCGCTACCCCCTCGGGGTCAAGGGGCTGAGCGAGGAGGGGATTCTTACGCTGATCGAGGCCTTCGTGGGCGCCGCCGAGCGGGCCCATGGCGCCGGCCTGCACGGGGTCGAGCTGCACGCAGCCCACCACTTCCTGCTCTGCAACTTCCTCAACCCCCTGCACAACCGGCGCACCGACCGCTGGGGCGGCAGCATCGCCAACCGGGCGCGGATCCTGGTGGAGATAGTGCGCGGCATTCGCGCCCGCCTGCCCCGGAGCTTTCTGATCGGGGTGCGTCTCTCCCCCGAGAGCTATGCCCATATCCAGGGCATAGCGCTGCCCCATCAGCTGGCGGTGGCGCGCCTGCTGGCGGACGAGGGGATCGACTACCTGCACTTCTCCATGGGGGACAGCTTCAAGGCGGTGGCGGGGGATCCCGATGGCGGCGCCCTGCTGGAGGCGGTGCGGGTCGGGCTGGCCGGACGGGTGCCCCTCATGGTGGCGGGCAAGATCCATGACGCCGCCTCGGCCGAGCTGGCCCTGGCTGGCGGCGCCGATCTGGTGGCGGTGGGCACGGCGGCCATCGGCAATCCGGACTGGATGGAACGGGTGAGCCGCGGCCTGCCCCTGCGGCGCGCCCCCTTCACGGCGGCGCACCTCGCAGCGCTTGGCTTCACCCCAAGCGCCCTCGACTACCTGGCCGGCATGGGGGTGCTTGCCCCGTGCGATGCGGCCTGAGGGGGACATGATGAGCGAGTGGACCCTGCTTTTGATGTTTATCCCGACCTTCTTTCTCATCTCGGTCTCACCCGGCCTTTGCATGATGCTGGCCATGAGCTTTGGCGCCAGCCTGGGGCTGCGCCGCACCTTGTGGGTCATCGCTGGCGAGCTGGTCGGGGTGGGGCTGATTGCCCTCACCGCCTTGCTCGGCTACACCCGGGTTCTGGCCGAGCAGCCGGCCCTGATGCAGGGGTTCAAATACCTCGGCGCCCTCTATCTGCTCTGGATGGGGGTGGCGAGCTGGCGCGGCGGCGGGCAGGCGGGGGCGACCCGTCAGGAGGACAGCGGCCGCCCTGGACTGGTGCTGCGCGGCTTTACCGTCGCCATCTCCAACCCCAAGTCCTGGCTCTTCATGATGACCCTGCTGCCGCCCTTCATCAGCCCGGCCCTCTCGACCGAGTTGCAGACCCTGCTGTTCGTCGCCCTGGTCATCCTGATCGAGTGCGTCAACTTGCTGCTCTATGCCTACGGCGGGCAGCGGGCAAACCAGCTGCTGCAAGGGCAGGGGCGCGGGGATCTGCTGGGGCGGGTCTCCTCCCTGCTGATGATGGGCGTCGCCGGCTACTGGCTGCTGACCTGATATGACAAGGCCCTCGCGAGGAGGGCCTTGAGCGTGTCAGACGCCGAGGGGCAAGAGATCGGCGTAGTCATCGAGCGCCGGGAAGCGGCTGAAGCAGAGGGGGGGCTGCTGGCTGTCCGGGCGGGCTATCCCCAGCTGATGGGCGATGCCGAACTCGGCCGAGGCATCGAGGATCCGCTCGCTGTCGTCGATGAAGAGGGTGCGCGCCGGATCGAAGGGGATGCAGCGAGTGAGCGCCTGCCAGCAGCGCTGGCTCTCCTTGGACCAGCCCAGGTGATGGGTGGTGACGATACTGTCCAGATGGGCGTCGAGTTCGAGCCTGAGCAGCTTCACCTCCAGGCTGGCCGGGTGGGCGTTGGTGAACAGGATCCGCTGTTTGCCGGCGGCCTTGAGGGCATCGAGGAAGGGGATGACGTTGGGGCGCCACCGGATCTTGTCGAGGATCTCCTGCTTGAGGGCCCGGATGTCGAGCTCCAGGGTGTCGCTCCAGTAGTCCACGCAGTACCACTTGAGGGTGCCGGCCACCGCCTCATAGTGGGCATCGATGCGGCGCTTGGCCTCATCCTGCGCCAGGGCGTGGCGGGCGGCGTAGCGCTCCGGCACCAGGGTCTGCCACAGGTGGCTGTCGAAATGGAGATCGATGAGGGTGCCGTCCATGTCGAGCAGGACGGTGTCGATATCGCGCCAGGGCAGGGTGATGGGCATGGTGCTCTCCTTGAGTGGGCGGGCAGTATAGCAGGGAGCTTCGGTGGCGCTCCCCCTTTTGTGGATAGCCGCGAGGCGGGGAGTCGTTTACTCTTGAGGCATGAGCCCAGCCCAGTGATCACCATGGACCACGCAAAAGAGAAACCCGAGATCCTCAAGGCCGAGCTGGTGGCCGAAAGCCGCCTGTTCAAGGTCGAATCCTTGCACCTCAAGTTCTCCAACGGGGAGGAGCGCGTCTACGAGCGGATGCGCGGCGGCGGCCGTGGCGCCGTCATGGTGGTACCCATGCTGGACGACCAGACCCTGCTGCTGGTGCGCGAGTACGCCGCCGGTACCCACAGCTATGAGCTGGGCTTTCCCAAGGGGCTGATCGATCCCGGTGAAGACATCTTCGAGGCGGGCAACCGCGAGCTGATGGAAGAGGCGGGCTTCGGCGCCCGCGAGCTCATCCCCCTCAAGCAGGTGTCGCTCGCCCCCGGATACTTCTCGAGCCGGATGGACATTCTGCTGGCCCGGGAGCTCTACCCGGAGCAGCGGGAGGGGGACGAACCCGAGCCCCTCGAGGTGATCCCCTGGCCCTTGCACGATATCGATACCCTGTTGGCGCGCTCCGACTTCACCGAGTCGCGCAGTATCAGCGCCCTGCTGCTGGCGCAGAAATGGTTGAAGGAGGAGTCATGATCGATCTGCTGGCGGTGGCCCCCGAGGCGTGCCGCATCGCTCGCGAGGCCGGGCGGATCTTGAGCGAGATCTACCGCGGTGGTCAGTTCGAGCGCCACCTCAAGGAGGACGATACCCCGGTCACCAGCGCCGATCTGGCGGCCGATGCCTACCTCAAGCAGGCGCTCTCGGCCCTCACCCCCGGGGTGCCGGTGCTGACCGAAGAGGCGGCCGATATCCCGCTGGCCGAGCGTGCCGAGTGGCCCGAGTACTGGCTGGTGGATCCCCTCGACGGCACCGGCGAGTTCATCGCCGGCAGCGGTGACTTTGCCACCCTGATCGCGTTGGTGCGCCATCACCAGCCAGTGCTTGGCATCGTCTACGCGCCCGAGTCGGACACCCTCTACTGGGCGGCCCAGGGGGAGGGGGCCTTCAAGGAGGCGCAGGGGTTGAGTCGTCCCATCCATGCCCGCCATCATCTGGTGCCCCCGGCGACCCTGACGGTGGCGGTGAGCCGGCGCCAGGCCCCCGAGTCCCTGACTCGCCGCCTCAGCCCCGAGTTTGACTACGAGCGGTTACCGCTGGGGTCGAGCGCCCTCAAGTCCTGCCTGGTGGCCGAAGGGGTGGCCGACTGTTATGTGCGCCTCGGCCCCACCGGGGAGTGGGACACCGCTGCCGCCCAGTGCATCGTCAGCGAGGCGGGGGGCGCCATCTTAAGCCTCGGCCTGCTCCCCTTAAGCTACAACCGGCGCGACTCCCTCGAAAATCCCGACTTCATCACCCTGGGAGATGAGGGACTTCCCTGGAGCGAGATACTGCGCCCCTGAGGGGAGGCACAAAACGAAGAGGCGGCCATCGGGCCGCCTCTTGTCGTTGTGGGGGGATCAATAGTCCCCGGCCGCCCGTTTGGCGCGCTCTATCATGGGGGTGATGGTCATCCCCTGCACCACGATGGAGAACATCACCACGGCGTAGGTCATGATGAGGATCACCTCGCGCAGATCGACGCCGTACTCGGGCAGCATCATCTGGCCGGAGGGGAGCGCCAGGGCCATGGCCATGGCCAGACCGCCGCGCAGGCCGCCCCAGGTGAGGATCCGCACCGAGAACTTGTTGTAGCTGCGGAACTTGCGAAACGCCACATAGGGCAGCGAGACGCTGATGAAGCGGGCCGCCAGACACAGGGGCACCGAGATGACCAGCAGGATCCAGTCACGCCAGGCCAGATCCAGCAGCACCAGGGCCAGGCCGATCAGCAGGAACAGCAGGGCGTTGAGGAACTGGTCCATCAGCTCCCAGAAGTGATCCAGGTGATGCTGGCTCTGCTCGGAGAAGCCCGAGTGACGGGTCCAGTTGCCGATCATGATGCCGGTGACCACCATGGCCAGGGCGCCGGAGACGCCGAGCATGTTGGCCAGGGCGAAGCCGGCGGTCGGGATGCACAGGGTCAGCAGCAGCTCGAGCGAGCCGTCATCGGTGGCACTGATCATGATGTGGGCCACCAGGCCCAGCACCACCCCGAACAGGATGCCACCGAGGGCCTCGTGCAGGAACAGGCTGGCCACGCCACCGAAGGAGGGCTCGACGCCGCCAAACGCCACGGCGAACACGGTGGCGAAGATGACCAGGCCGACGCCGTCGTTAAACAGGGACTCCCCCTCGATCTGGATGGCGATCTGGGGCGGGGCCTGGAGCTTCTTGACGATGGCCAGCACGGCGATAGGGTCGGTGGGGGAGATCAGGGCACCGAACAGCATGCAGTAGACCAGGGGGATCTCCCAGCCCAGCAGGCCGGCGATAAACCAGAAGCCGTAGCCGATCAGGAAGGTGGAGAGCAGGGTGGAGAAGATGGCCATGATGGCGATCTCCCACTTCTGGTCCTTCAGGGCGGGCAGTTTGATGCCGATGCCCCCGGCGAACAGCAGGAAGCCCAGGATCCCCTTGAGCAGGAAGTTCTGGAAGTCGATGCTCTCCATGGTCTCGACGGCCAGGGGGCCCATGTTGAACCAGTCCAGCTTACCGAACAGGACCATCAGGGCCGAGATCAGCATGGAGCCGGCGGTGATAGCGATGGTGGTCTGGATCCTGATGACGTACTGGTTGGCGAACGCAATGAAGATCGCCAGTGCCGCCAGGAAGCAGAGGGTGTAGTAGACACTCATGTTGTTATTTTCTCATTGGTAGAACAGCAAGCACGCTCAGCCCGACAGGGTCGGGCTGCCATAGGGTACTCTCTGGCGGGGATGGGCTCACTACCCCCTATTGAGTAGTGTTGCGATAATTTGGATAGATAGACGGCTGGATTTCTAATTCTGTTTTTTGCTGATAGGATGGGGCAGAGTCGTCACAGGATACAAGGAGTCGTCGTGTCGCAAGCCAAGCAGAAACTGGAAGCCCAGCTCAGGGAGCGGATCCTCATCATAGACGGTGGCATGGGGACCATGATCCAGGGCTACCGGCTCAAGGAGGCGGACTACCGGGGCGTGCGCTTCGCCGACTGGCCGTCGGATCTCAAGGGCAACAACGATCTGCTGGTGCTGACCAAGCCGGCGGTGATCCGCGAGATCCACGACGTCTACTGCGCGGCCGGTGCCGACATCCTCGAGACCAACACCTTCAACGCCACCACCATTGCCATGGCGGACTACCGCATGGAGTCCCTCTCGGCCGAGATCAACCGGGAGGCGGCCCGCCTGGCGCGCGCCGTGGCCGACGAGTGGACGGCCAGAGAGCCCCACAAGCCGCGCTTCGTGGCCGGGGTCCTGGGGCCCACCAACCGCACCGCCTCCATCTCACCGGACGTCAACGATCCGGGCAAGCGCAACGTCACCTTCGACCAGCTGGTGGCCGCCTATGACGAGTCGACCCGTGCCCTCATCGAAGGGGGGGCCGATCTCATCCTCATCGAGACCATCTTCGACACCCTCAACGCCAAGGCGGCGGCCTTCGCCGTGGACCAGGTGTTCGAGGCCCTCGGGGTCAGGCTGCCGGTGATGATCTCGGGCACCATCACAGACGCCTCCGGCCGCACCCTGTCGGGCCAGACCACAGAGGCCTTCTACAACGCCCTGCGCCACGTGCGGCCGATCTCGTTTGGCCTCAACTGCGCCCTTGGGCCGGACGAGCTGCGCCAGTACGTGGAGGAGCTCTCGCGTATCTGCGAGTGCCACGTCAGCGCCCACCCCAACGCCGGTCTGCCCAACGCCTTCGGTGAGTACGACCTCGGCGCGGCCGAGATGGCGACCCACATCCGCGAGTGGGCGTCGAGCGGCTTTCTCAACCTGGTGGGGGGCTGCTGCGGCACCACCCCCGAGCATATCCGCGCCATGGCAGGCGCCGTGGCCGGCATCACGCCTCGCACCCTGCCGGATCTGCCAGTGGCCTGCCGGTTGTCGGGCCTGGAGCCGCTCACCATCGACGCCGACTCCATGTTCGTCAACGTGGGCGAGCGCACCAACGTCACCGGCTCGGCCCGCTTCAAGCGCCTGATCAAGGAGGAGCTCTACGACGAGGCGCTGGAGGTGGCCAAGCAACAGGTCGAGAGCGGCGCCCAGATCATCGACATCAACATGGACGAGGGGATGCTTGACGCCGAGAAGGCCATGGTGCGCTTCTTGAACCTCATCGCCGCCGAGCCGGACATCGCCAGGGTGCCTGTGATGATCGACTCCTCCAAGTGGGAGGTGCTGGAAGCCGGCCTCAAGTGCGTGCAGGGCAAGGGGATCGTCAACTCCATCTCCATGAAGGAGGGGGAGGCCAAGTTTATCGAGCAGGCCAGGCTGATCCGCCGCTACGGCGCCGCCGTCATCGTCATGGCCTTCGACGAGACCGGCCAGGCCGACACCCGGGCGCGCAAGACCGAGATCTGCCAGCGCGCCTACCGCATCCTGGTGGAGCAGGTGGGCTTCCCGCCCGAAGACATCATCTTCGACCCCAACATCTTTGCGGTTGCCACCGGCATCGACGAACACAACAACTACGCGGTGGACTTCATCGAGGCGGTCAAGGACATCAAGGAGACCCTGCCCCACGCCATGATCTCCGGCGGTGTCTCCAACGTCTCCTTCTCGTTTAGGGGTAACGAGCCGGTGCGCGAGGCCATTCACGCCGTCTTCCTCTATCACGCCATCAAGAACGGCATGGACATGGGAATCGTCAACGCCGGCCAGCTCGCCATCTATGAGGAGATCCCCAAAGATCTCAAAGAGAAGGTCGAGGCGGTGGTGCTCAACACCCACCCGGGGGCCACCGAGGCGCTGCTGGCCATCGCCGAGCAGTACCGGGGCGGCGGCGCCGAGGCGGCCGACCCGCGCGAGCAGGAGTGGCGCAGCTGGCCGGTGGGCAAGCGGCTCGAGCACGCCCTGGTCAAGGGCATCACCGACTTTATCGAGGAAGACACCGAAGAGGCGCGCGCCGGGGCCGAGCGCCCCCTGCACGTCATCGAGGGGCCGCTGATGGACGGCATGAACGTGGTCGGCGACCTGTTTGGCGCCGGCAAGATGTTCCTGCCCCAGGTGGTGAAGTCGGCCCGGGTGATGAAGCGGGCGGTCGCCTACCTGCAACCCTATATCGAGGCGGAGAAGTCCGGCGGCACCAGCAACGGCAAGATCGTGCTGGCCACCGTGAAAGGGGACGTGCACGACATCGGCAAGAACATCGTCGGGGTGGTGCTGGCCTGCAACAACTTCGAGATCGTCGATCTCGGGGTCATGGTGCCTGCCGAGACCATATTGAAGACCGCCCGCGAGGTGAACGCCGACATCATCGGCCTGTCGGGTCTCATCACCCCGTCCCTGGACGAGATGGTGCACGTGGCCAAAGAGATGGAGCGCCAGGGTTTCACGCTGCCGCTGCTCATCGGCGGGGCTACCACCTCCAAGGCCCACACGGCGGTGAAGATAGAGCAGAACTACAGCGAGCCGGTGGTCTATGTCTCCAACGCCTCGCGCGCCGTGGGGGTGGCCCAGAGCCTGCTCAGCCCCGAGCTCAAGCCGGCCTTTGTCGAGCGGCTCGCCAAGGAGTACGAGGTGGTGCGCGACCAGCACGCCCGCAAGCAGCCGCGCACGCCGCCGGTGTCGCTGGCAGCGGCCCGCGCCAACCGGCATCAGCTCGACTGGGCCGGCTATCAGCCGCCGCGCCCGCATGCCCTCGGAGTCCAGGTCATCGAGTCCATGCCCATCGCCACCCTGCGCCGCTACATCGACTGGACGCCGTTCTTCCTGAGCTGGGAGCTGGCGGGCAAGTTCCCGCGCATCCTCGACGACGAGGTGGTGGGGGAGGAGGCGACGCGCCTCTTTGCCGACGCCAACGCCATGCTGGATCGGCTCGAGGCCGAGGGATCGGTGCGCTGCGCCGGCGTGTTTGGCCTGTTCCCGGCCAACGCCGTGGGGGACAGCATAGAGGTCTATGCCGACGAGTCCCGCGAGCAGGTCATCGAAACCCTGCACCACCTGCGCCAGCAGACCGAGAAGAAGGGCTTCCCCAACTACTGCCTGGCCGACTATGTGGCGCCCAGGGAGAGCGGTGTGGCCGACTGGGTGGGCGCCTTCGCGGTGACCGGCGGCATCGGTGAGGAGGCGATCGCCCGTGCCTTCAAGGCGGACCACGACGACTACAATGCGATTCTCATCCAGGCGGTGTGCGATCGCCTGGCCGAGGCCTTCGCCGAGTACCTGCACGAGCAGGTGCGAAAGGTGCACTGGGGCTATGCGCCCGATGAGGCGCTCAGCAATGAGGAGCTGATCCGCGAGAACTACCGTGGCACCCGCCCGGCGCCCGGTTACCCGGCCTGCCCCGAGCACACCGAGAAGGGGGCCATCTGGCGGCTGCTGGGGGTGGAAGAGCGCATCGGCATGGTGCTCACCGAGTCCTATGCCATGTGGCCGGGGGCGGCGGTGTCGGGTTGGTACTTCTCTCACCCCGAGAGCCGCTACTTCGCGGTGGCCCAGATCCAGCGCGACCAGCTCGAGGATTACGCGGCCCGCAAGGGGATGAGCCTGGAGGAGGCCGAGCGCTGGCTGGCGCCAAACCTGGGCTAACCTGCCAGTGTGACCTGTGTATGACGGCGCCCCGAGGGGCGCCCCATTTTGTGCGCTCGTGCTTGTTGTCAGGATAAACAATTGGCGTTGCCTTGGCGCCGTGGCACCTTATACTCTCCCGCCCGATTCCCAGGTCTCTCACGTCCATGAAGATTGCCATTCTCTCCCGCGAACCCAACAACTACTCCACCTGCCGCCTGGTGGAAACCGCGGAGAGCCGCGGCCACAGGGTCGAGGTGCTCGATACCCTGCGCTGCTACATGAACATCGCCTCCCACAGCCCCTCCATTCACTACGAGGGGCTCGAGCTGGCCGGCTATGACGCCATCATCCCGCGCATCGGCGCCAGCATCACCTTCTACGGCACCGCCGTGCTGCGCCAGTTCGAGATGATGGGCACCATGGCCCTCAACAGCTCGCTCGGCATCTCCCGCTCCCGCGACAAGCTGCGTGCCATGCAGCTGCTCTCGCGCCACGGCATCGGCCTGCCCGTCACCGGTTATGCCCACAGCACCCGCGACGTGCCGGATCTCATCAAGATGGTGGGAGGCGCCCCCCTGGTGGTGAAGCTGCTCGAGGGCACCCAGGGGATCGGCGTGGTGCTGTGCGAGACCAACAAGGCCGCCGAGAGCGTGATCGAGGCCTTTATCCAGACCGATAACAACATACTGGTGCAGGAGTACATTCACGAGGCCCAGGGAGCGGATATCCGCTGTCTGGTAGTGGGGGGCAAGGTGGTCGCCGCCATGCGTCGCCAGGCCCAGGAGGGGGAGTTTCGCTCCAACCTGCACCGGGGCGGCAGCGCCTCGGCCATCACCATCACCCCCGAAGAGCGGGCCACCGCGGTGCAGGCCGCCAAGATCATGGGGCTCGACGTCGCCGGGGTGGATATCCTGCGCTCTGCGCGCGGCCCCCTGGTGCTGGAGGTGAATTCCTCCCCCGGCCTGCAAGGGGTCGAGAGTGCCTCGGGCAAGGACGTGGCCGGCAAGATCATCGAGTTTCTCGAGAAGAAGGCGTCGAAGAAGCACAAGCCAGCCGAATAAGGTGGCGATCAGCCGAGCTGGAGCGGGAGTTCAGCCAAACTCCGTCGCCTGTGGCAAGCGGTTGGTCGCCCTGCCCTTTTGCGCCAAGCGCCCCCACCTGGGGGCGTTTTGCTATCGGTTGCCTCGGTGCCGAGGGGCGATTGGCATGGGGATGCCAGGCCTCTTGGCCTGGGACTTTTTGATGCGGCTGCGCCGCATGGGACGCGAGGCCGCTGGCCTCGACGGGTTTCGCCTGCCCTTCGGGCCGGGGCGAGTGACTTTGGAAAGACCCAAAGTCACCAAAGGTCTTCTCCCCCGCCAACCCGACCGCTGCGCGGTTTCCCTCGGGTCGGTCGCCAGGTCGGACGGACCGCCGCACACGGCACATCCTTGTGCCGCCTGCGGCTGCGCCATCATCCCTGATGGCGCTCCTGACCCTGCTCCTTCCCCTCGGCGGGTTGGAGGGGGCTCCAATACCGTGCCCGCCTGCGAATGAGGGGCATGGCATCGATCTACTGGCCGCTACGCGGCGCTCAGAATGGTGGGTGTCCCATTTTCAGTATGGGATGCGAGGCCGTTGGCCTCGACGGGTTTCGCCTGCCCTTCGGGGCGGGGCGAGTGACTTTTCTTTGCGTGGCCAAAGAAAAGTCACCAAAAGAAAGGCCACCCCCCGCCAACCCGACCGCTGCGCGGTTTCCCTCGGGTCGGTCGCCAGGTCGGACGGACCGCCGCACACGGCACATCCTTGTGCCGCCTGCGGCTGCGCCATCATCCCTGATGGCACTCCTGACCCTGCTCCTTCCCCTCGGCGGGTTGGAGGGGGCTCCAATACCGTGCCCGCCTGCGACTGAGGGGGCTGGGCACCGATCTATTGGCCGCTACGCGGCGCTCAGAATGGTGGGTGTCCCAGAATCTGATACATCTCAACAATTTAATAAAGCAGGCCCATTTTCTGCCAAAGATGGCGAAGATCTGCTGGGGGCTGAGCGCTCTGCAAGAGACGATTTTGACGATCATTGGCCTTGGCTTGCTCACCGAGCAATCGAGTTAAGGATTCATGCACTACGCTCGGGAAGAACTGCTTACCATGAACCCCGCATTGAAATTGCTGTGATACTGGCCAAGCCATCACCTCCGCTAAGCGGGCCTGGTAGTCAGCCCATATTGACTCAGGCGATAAATACTGATGCCATTCATTCAGTGTTTGCCGGATGGCTTGCTCATCTCCCGCCTGTTGAATATCGAGTAACCGCTCCTTAAAGCCCAGCGCACGCAGTCCTTCCCACAATGGGTTGATCACCTGCCATAGTGCACCGTGCTGGCGCCATATAGGCAAATTATCTGTAATGGCCGCATATAATGCCTGATAGCCACCCTCGATTTTCTGCTGCTGTCCAGGTGGTAACATTGCCCAGAGCTCCTCTGGATCACACAGATAATTTTCCAAACAAAAGCGTGGAAGAACCCAGAGATTCGGGAGTTCTCGTTGCTTTTCAGCAATCAAATGTGCAGTCCATTCATCTCGGTCAACTACACCAATCCAATTGGGCTCACGTGCCAGCAGTTCTAGTACGTTGGCCTTCTTTTGCGCGTGGGCAACGACCCAGCTGTTTTCCCAGGTTACATCCACTTTTCCCAACCAGGCACGGAAAGCATGATTGTCATCGAGTCCTTCAACCAACAGGACCCTCTTGCCGGTTGCACCGACATATTGCTGTTTAATATTGGTCTGCAGGTCATCCAGCCAACTCATGCGTGTTCCCCCTGCAGCTCAATCCGCAGTCCTTGCTGTTCATAACGCTGCCAGATATCGACACTGTGGGAAGTCAGGATGAGCTGTCCCTGCTTGTCTGCTACCAGCTTCTCAAGATTGGCCAGCAATCCGCTGACTAGGGAAGGGTGCAGATAGAGATCCGGTTCATCGATGAGCACGATACCACCTGGTTGTAACCAGCGACTGATGAGATATACGAGGATCAATACCTGATGCTCACCAGCACTCAGCTCATCGAGCGAATGACGCATCCCGCGCTGCCCCTTGATCTTGACGCTCAGACGATTTTCACCGGGGACCATATCCGATTCGATCTCCTTGCCCAGCAAGAACAGGTTCAGATTACGCAGCACCTCATGGAATTTATGTAATTGGGTGGTTTTAAGGGCAATCAGAGAGGGCTCTAACTGCCCTTTCCAATCCTCGCTGACTTGATAACGAGTGAGCCAGCGCTGGCTCAACAGGTCTGGTTCCGGTGAGCCTACATTGCGTCTTGGATTAACCCAACGCCGCTCTTCTGCATCGAGATATATAAGATTGGGTACGTCAACCTTATCGTAGCTAAGCAACATTCGTCGGCGCTGTTCTGCTAACTTACTCATCCACTCTTCAGTTGGCAGTAATAAATCACGCTTGGGTTTTCCTGGTTTTCCACTTCTGGCAACCGTCTCACCTATCCACGCTACATTAAGATGCTTGGCCTGTATTGTACTAATCCATTCGGCATCTCCAAATAACACACCAACCTGTCTTTGACTAAACGGCTCTAAATGGTCAAAAACAACGACAACACCTCCCCAACGTTGTAGCCAAGTCCTTGATACATGACTCTGTGGCAATGGCTTTTGTTGATCAAGCCACCAGCCTACGGCGTCCCACAACATGGCAATCGCCCGTAACACGGTTGATTTACCACAACCATTGGGGCCGGTAAGCAAAACTTGATAATGTGCGCCCCCCAGCCAATCATCTCGCAGATCGAGGTGTGAACGCGTTAGTGGCCCGACACCGTCTAGGTAGAGCTGGGTGATATGCATAGGTTGTGGTCCTCCAAAATCCGAAACGCTATTCTAACGTGTTTCGTGAATTCAGATAATAAGCGCAACGTCCATGGGGCGAGATTCTGGAGGGGGAAGTTGGGGAAGTTGAGGCCCCCCCGTTGTGATAGCTCCGTAGTGGTGCGCTACGACGATGCTGGGTCCTCTGCGTTGGCTGTGGCGATCTTGGTTGCGCCACCGCTCGTTCCCCCTCTCTGTCGAGCCGGCATGGCCGCGACGTTTGGTGGGGGGGAGTGGCTATACTTCGGGAAAATCGCCCGTGGATAGCACTGCACTATGCGCTTTTACTTCTGCCTGCTGTGTCTGGCCTTTGCCCTTCCGCTTGACGCAACGCCGATTCGGATCTGTTACGAGCAGAGCGAAATGCTGCCTTATGCCCGGGGTGAGGGGCCAGAGGTGCCGGCCGACCCTGGGGTGATTTGATCTGACCCAGCAATCGTGGACACCGGGTTAAGCAGCTACCTTCTCAAACTCCTCTGGGGTTTGGTAACCCAAAGTGCTGTGCAGGCGATGTCGATTGTAATCGACCTCTATGTACTCGAATACCCTT